>JBGPCF010000044.1:0-44584 GCA_041481635.1 Terriglobia bacterium
ATGTCCCTCCACGTGAGCATATAGAGGAGGTCACGATATTGAACGAGCTCGGAAACCATTTTCACCATTATAGAACGCTCGCGCGCCGCGGCAGTGAACTAAGATTCATTCAAAATTGCAATCATCCGATCCAAATCGCCCCTCCCGACTAATGGGTGCGTTGGAAGCGTGAACAATCTCCGCGCAAGGTCTTCCGCGCGCGGGCGGTGAAAATCATCAGTTGCCATGTGCGGTCCGATGCCGGCGATGTCGCAAACCGCCTCCGGATAGAACGGGCCGGCCCCAATTCCCGCGCCACGCATCCGGGAAACAGCTTCATCGCGCGCGGCCCGGTCCCGGGCGATGACGGGAAACCGAATGTAGGCCGGCTGGGAATCCGGAGAAGGCTTGGGCGTCGAGAACCGCTCATTACCTTCGAGAGAATTCGAAATTGTGGTGGCATTCTTCCGGCGAATACTATTCACATTCTCCAAGCGTCCCAATTGATCGGACAAAAGAGCTTGGGAGATGGCCGTCAATCCGGAGATGGGAAAGTCGGGTGCAAATTCTGTCGTCCCCAACTTAAGAAACGGCAATGAATTCGGAATCCAGTAGAGGCTTGGATTTAACAGGACCGAATAAGCAAGCATCTCGACAAATATCCGGGCTGAATGCGCTCGCGATGCCTGAGGCACTTGTTTCAGTTCGGTTTGGATGGCGCCCGCAATTTCTTCAGAATTGGTGACGACGAGGCCGCCTTCCATGGCGGGCAGTGCTTTGCCCCGTCCCAGACTGTAGATGCCAACGTCTCCATAGATTCCTGAAGAATATCCGTTGCGACTCGCGCCAAGGGCCTGCGCCGCATCGTCCACGAAAAACGCACCTTTGTTTCGGGCTATTTCCCAAGTTCGACCCAGGTTGTTGACGAGGCCAAAAAGGTTTGAGGTCACGATGCAGAGCAACTTCTCCGCAGGCACTGCCTCGAGCTGTGAAAAATCAAAATCCAGTGTTTGCGTTTCAATTTCAACCGGAAACATTTTTAGGTCTGAACGCACTATGGAAGCCGCAACTGTAAAACACGTATAAGCGGGAAGGGCTACGATATTCCGGCCGGGCTTTAAGCGGCTAAGACTCCTGAGGACAAGGCAGAGTGCAGCTCGTCCTGAGGAAGTGCCGAACACATACCGCGCCCTCAAGCCGGTGGCGATGGAAGTCAGATTTTGGTCCGCTCCCTGTCGCAACCCAAAAGAGAGCCTCAGAGCTCGGAGGATTTGCCTGGTCGTAAGGGGAAATCCAGCCGGAGGCACGAACCTCAGCATGAACTGACTCTCCTAGCACACTGCCAAAGTAAGGCGCCCCCCGCGGGAACTCGGGCGTCGGGTGCACCTGCACAGCCTCCAAGCGGGCACACCTAATTGTTGCGCCGGCACTCATTCCCGGCAGAACTCACAACCGAGGAAAGTGTTGAACGGCCGTTAACCATTTTCCCCGTGTTTCCCGGCATGGGCGTTAACCCCGCTCAACTCCGCATCTTCCTTGATAAAATTTTCAAAGGTCGTGAGTTCAAATTCAGATAGGAGTCGCCGGATTTTAACTTCCGTGCTGCGCAAATTGACATACGACTTGAATCTTCGCATGAATCCCATGGAAAGCCGCGGGTGATGGGGATCAATCTCCCGCGGATGAATATAGAAATTGACAGGGCGCCCATCTGCAAGAACCTGGCGCGTCATTCGCTGAATCAGGAAATAAGGAAAAAGGCGCAAATAGCCCCCACCGTAGAAACAGATGGGCTTACCGAAGACCTTCTTCACTGTGATTGGGAATTCGACGAGCGAGCCGCTTGAACCGCGATGCAGGAAGGGCGCAAGTTGCCCCCCCTCGAGCCCACCGTGCCCTCGGGGGGCCGGGAAGACTGAGGAGTCGTATTGATAGCCGGCTTCCATCAGCATTTCAAAAAACCACGGAGTGTCTTTGGTGACCGAGAATCCCGCTGAACGGTATCCCAGGACGGGCCGTCCCGCCGCGTCTTCGATAATCGTTTTTGATTTTTTGGCGTCGTCGAAAAATTCTTCGCGAGTCATACGGTAAACCAGCCGATGGCCGTACCCGTGGGACGCAATCTCGTGCCCCCGCTTCATAGCTTCTCTGACCAGATGAGGGAACTTCTGGGCCACCCACCCGAGAAAGAAGCAAGTAACATGGGCGTTCTTTTCGGCGAAAATATCGAGCAATATTAAGAAGTTTTTTTCAACGCGCGAGGGGAGGGCATCCCATTCCGAAATCGGTGGAGTTGAGGGAAGATCCAGAATATGAAACCAATCTTCCACATCGACTGAAAAGATGCATTTCATCGGCCGGCGCTCTCCGGTTCGACCGGGGAGCGGAGGGGACACGATAGGCGCCGATTCAGATGGGCGGTGCTCAGCCGCGTTTGTATTGGCAATCGTGCGAAGGTCTGGCATGGTTAAACGTTTGTCCCTGGAGGAAAACCTCAGCGTCCTCCCCGCCCCAGCAGCAGGACTTTCACGGTACGAAACGCGATCATGAGATCCAGCCCGATCGACATATTCTTAATATAGAACAGGTCGTAGGCGAGCTTTGCCCTGTTGTCTTCAACCGTAGCACAATAGCCCTGATTGATTTGCGCCCATCCCGTGGCTCCCGGCCTGACGATCCAGCGCTGGCGGTAAAATGGTATCTGCTCCACCAACTCTCTTTCCTGATTGGGAACAAACGGCCGCGGCCCGACGAAGTAAATGTCGCCCCGCAAAATATTATAAAGCTGCGGGAGCTCGTCCAGCCGCGCGCGGCGCAACCACCGTCCGACGCGCGTAAATCGAGGGTCATTCTTTTCGGCAGGCTTGTACACCCCATCAGGCTCATTTCCTGCGCGCATGGAACGAAACTTGAAAAGGGTAAATGTCTTGCCGTCCTTGCCCACTCGATCCTGGCAAAACAATACGGGTCCCACAGAATCAAGTTTGATCGCCAGCGCAATCAAACCCATGAAGGGAAGGGCGAGAAGCAGGCCGAGGCCTGAAATGGCCACGGATGCGATACGTTTGTAGAACAAGACGCCTTTCGAAACGGTCGGACCGGGCGAGTAAAGCAACCAGCTCAATCGAAACGAATCGACAGGAACCTTGCCGGCCAGATTTTCGTAAAAGTCCTCCCCATTCTCGATTCTCACCCCTTTGGCCTTGAGCTGGATCAGCGATTCCACTGGCAAGCGCCCGCGGCGTTCGGTCATGGCGACGATTACTTGATCGATCTTAGATTGCTCGACCAATGCGGCTAATTCCTCGACCTCTCCGAGGTGGGGCAGGGCAATCCCGTTAAGTGGAGAAATCGCTCCTGAACCCACGCAGCCAATCAGACGCACACCCAACTCAGGACGATTTTGGATTTCTTCTGCAATGGAAATGGCTAAAGGTCCTCCGCCCAGAATCAGCGCTCGATCGGCGAGGAGCATGGACCGGTTTAGGGCAAAGAATAGCTTTCGCGATCCCGCCAGACATATTCCTATAAACAGGAGGCCCAATGCCAGAAAGCCAAGTTCAAGCCGAACCAGGGGAAAGACGTAGTACAGGAAGGCCGTGATCAAGCATGTGGCGCCCAGTACCTGGATAAGGCGGGTCAGCACCTCAAACGCGTTGGTGATGATTCCGGTGTCGTACAGGTCAAAATAATAAAGGCAAAGGAGGCAGACGCCGGAAACCAACGCGATTCTTCCCGCGCCGATTTCGTAGTTCAGCACTAAAGCGAAGTCTCTCCCAAACCGGACCAACGCCGCGGCCAGAAATGAGGCGCAAACAATCAGCGTTTCTCCGGCCAGCAGGATCAGAGTGCGCTTCGGATAGTAGACATTGAAGAGGCGAACCAACCCTTTTAGCCCTTGCCCTTTCGGCGTTTTTTCTTGTCCTCACCCTGGTAGTAGCCGTAGTACTTGTAGCTGTAGCTATTCCGGGGCTCTGCGCGATTCAGGACGACGCCCAGCACGCGTTTATCGTTAAACTGTTGGCGGGACTTTTGAATGATCTCGTACGGCCCCATGTCCGCCGCGACCACCAACAAGACTCCGTCACATATGCCGCTCATTACACGAGGGTCTGAAACGGCCATTGCCGGTGGGGAATCGACGATCACCCAGTCGAAAAGTGGCGAAGCAAGCTGCAGGAGATGCTCCAAACGGCCGTTGGATAAAAGCTCGGCAGGATTCTCTGAGTGCTTGCCCCCAGGAATGAAGTACAAATCCTCCAACGGCCCCCGCTGCATCACCGACAGTGCGTCAGCTTGCCCGGCGAGGTATTCGGTGAGTCCGGGTGAATCGGGAGTTCCCAGTGAAAGATGAAGTCGCGACCAACGGAGGTCGCCGTCGATGAGTAAAACTCGGCGGCCGGGTTGCTTAACTAAGATCAGTGCCAGGTTGGCCGAGACGAACGACTTCCCTTCTCCAGGAGATGCGCTGGTCACTAACACCGTCCGCAAAGGCTGCATATCGCGCATGCCATAAAGCCGCGATCGCAACGTGCGGAACTCTTCCGTCCCAATGGCGTAGGAATCAGAGCCAAAGAAAAGCATGGTCTTCTGATTGGGGTTCCACTTGGTCCTGCGAACCTGGGTTTTGAGAACTTCGACGGTCAACTGGTCGGCGGCGACGACTGGTTCGGAGGAAAACGAAGCTTCAGCGTCATCCACGACTTTGGAAAGCTCATCCAGTTGCGCGGACACTCCGTCATCGGTGATGTCGGAGATCTGTGAGTCCCGTGAGGAGACTGGCTTCTTGGCCCGTTCTTCCTCGGCCTTCTTTAATGCGTCATGAATTCGGCTCATGATTTCCTCTTCCCGATCCTGAATCGCCGAGGCCTACCGAGGCCGGCGCAACTTATCCATCAATGTCGCGAGAGTCTGGAATGCTTCCATCAATCGCAAGCTTTCGTCTGAGTCTGCTCCTGCGGACGGAGGCGTTTCAATGACATCGAGCTTGAATTCACTCGCCACTTCCTGAATTATCTCCACGGGCACGGGTCTCTTCTGTTCAGCATAAGCGCCCACCAACCCATGTTCGCAAAGCAGGTTGATGACGCGAGGGATGCCTCGCGAATAGACGTGCACCGCCTCGATGGCATCCTGTGCGAAGATCGGCCGGCTGTCAGCTCCCGCAATCCGCAGGCGAGTGGTGATGTACTGCTCCGTTTCTTCCAAAGTAAGCGGCTCAGTCTTGCATCGCAGCGTGATCCTCTGGCGCAGCTGTCTTAGTTCGGGCCGGCTGAGTTTGGCCTCGAGTTCCGGCTGACCCGACAGGACGATTTGCAAGAGTTTCTCTGTCGAAGTCTCCAGGTTGGTAAGCAGCCGGATCTCCTCAAGAACTTCCGCGGAAAGGTTTTGTGCCTCATCCACGATTAAGACAGCGGTTCCACCCACCAGGTAGCGCTCCAAAAGCCATTTGTTCAACTTCAAGAGCATCTGGCCCTTCTGCTGCGACTCAATATTCAAACCGAAATCAGCCAGCATGTAATCAAAAAACTGGGTGGAATCGAGTCCGGGGTTGAAGACAAACGAAGTGGCCACTCTTTGCCGTCGCAGCCAACCCAGCAGCTTATTCAGAAGAGTGGTCTTGCCGGTACCAACTTCGCCGGTCAACAAAATGAATCCACGCCGGTGCTGGATTCCATAAGTCAAACACGCCAACGTTTCCTGGGTGTGCCGCGTTAAGAAGAGATATCGCGGATCCGGGTTGACGTTGAACGGGTTTTCTCTTAATCCAAAAAATTTCTTATACATCAGTGTTCCTAGACGCGCGCGGCTTCAGGGAGTTTGGGCCCATCGTCACTCATGGCCCGGCCTGTGCGGTCCTTTTTACCCTTCCCATCGCCAATGACGGGAATCAGCGCCAGCGCCGGCAATCCCAGGAATTGCTCCACATCATTTTCCGTGCGAAGGTTCTTATCCCGCAATTCGATAAGGAGGGTCAGCCCAACACCCAAGGCCAGTCCAGCTCCCAACCCAGCTCCGGCAAAGGCAGGTCGATTGGGGAAGGAGGGTTTTTCCGGTAAGTTAGGGGGATCCATCACACGGAATTGCTCCCCTTGCTGTGCGCGCTCCAAGCTCGTTGCCATTTCAGACTGATTCTTCTTTGCAAGCAAGTCGTTATAAAGATTCAACGCTGTCTGGTAATCTCTGGTGAGTTGCTTGTATTGCTCCTCCACCCCCGGACTCATGGACAACCGCCCCTGCGCCATACTGAGCTGTCCCCTGACCCTCGCTTGTTCACGAGTCTTTTCCTTGATCAAAACATCTGCTTGGTGGATCTGCAGGCGCAACTGCTGAAGCGACTGGGGCTCGGTGGTAGTCGTGGCCGTCTCAGACCCCTTGGGCGTTTTATCCTGGGCACGGGCTTGATTGTCCTCGATCTTTTTCTTGAGCGCGGCAATGGCATCTTCCATCTTCACCACATCGGGGTGGTCGTCTGTGTAGCGCGCCTTTAATGAAACGAGCTGGCTTTGCAAGTCCGCCAACTGTCTTTCCAAGGCGTCCTGGTGTGGCTCTCCAATCCCGCCCGAAGTTTTTTGTGACGTTTGCCAGGCCAAGAGCTGCTGGGCCAACATCGATTCCATATAGGATTTATCCTGCTGTAACCGCGTCAGTTGGCTGGTTACGGCGTCAAGCTGACTGCCATAAGCCGACACCATGTTAATATCCGCCTGTTCGTTCCCGGGCAAGGACCCTATGTACTTACGCTTGAAATCGGCCAGCTTTGCGTCCTGCGCATCGAGATCCTTTTTGGCCAGGGTGAGTTGGCTCTTCATGAAATCTGTTGTTCCCTCAGCGCGCTGCTCGCGAAGCTGAAGGTTTTCCTCAACGAACATTGACAGAATCTCGGAGCAGACCTGCTGAGTCAGCCGGGGATCGTTGCCCGTGAAACTGATGGAAAACCCGGGAAGATCGCCCTCCCTGGTTGAGACCAGGGATTTGATGGGCATAACAATAATTGACTTCCGCAACCCATCAACCAGATCTTCCATGGGAACCTTGCCTTTTTGCGTCTTGAAGAGATCGAACTTCTCAATGATGGGCTGTAGGCGTGTGCGGCTCAAAATCTGTTCCTGCATGGTCCCCAATCGTTCGCCGATATCGCCCGAGTCCACGGATTTTACGTAGCTATCAGGAACCTTTTGTTGTTCGACAATCACTAATGTCCGGGATGTGTACTGGTTGGCTAGACTGAGGGAATATAGATACACGCCGGAGCATCCCAAAATAGCTGGAATGAGAATGATCCACCAACGTTTGCGAAGAATCTCAAGATAGTCGTCAAAACCCAATTGTCGATGACCTAGCATGCTGCCCTCCTGCCCATTTACGTGTCCCGAACTACGGCTAATCGACCGATATCTGGCGCGGATGAAAGTCGAAGCCAAATCCCACAACGTTCCGTTGAAGGCTCGTCCCGCAACTCCCCACCGGGCAAGGAGTGGAATTCGAGCTTTGAGTTTGATACGTGTAGGTAACAAACATAGAAGTGTAGCGGCCAATCATCCTGCTCAGGCTGGCGCTTACGTATTCCGCATTATAAGTGCTCTTTGTGCCGCCTGTAGCAGTATGAGGAATACTCCGGTTGTGAGAATAGCCCGGGCTCAAGGACCCGGACCAATGGCGTGCCAAATTCATGCTCCAAGCCATCGAAACGACATCGGACGATGCCCCGGTTAACACGCCTCCGCCGTTTGTGGTAATCCGATAATAATTGGCTGTCATTTCGCCCTTTCGGGCGCGGTAATTCACGGAGCTTCGAGCCGACCACGAGACAGGCGTAGTAGAGCCCGCAACGGGTTTCTTAATGACGTTGACTTGAGGTCCGGCCCCTACTTCCATTGACATTCGCCCTGAGATGCGATGGCCATAGCTGGCTTGCAAGACTTGAGTGTTAAAAGAAGATCCGTTGCCTGGGAATCGGAACACCCCATAGGCATAGTTGAGGCCGACATAATCGCGTGCCGTAAGCGAGTGGCTGTACCCCAGCATGGCAGTACCGTTTCTGGACCCAATCAGCCCGCCCTGGTTGAAGTGGAGGAACCCGTATGAGACAGCAACGGTCAAGGAGGACCGCGCCCCGGCAAGATATTGGACCTGCACGACCGAAGTGTTTACAGTGCGCGAGCCCCGGCCGGTCAAAAGAGCTGCGTTCGGATTCAAGGTCGGGCTGAGATTGGAAAGATTCGAGCCGGCGGCGCCACCCAAATCCAATCCCAGAGCGCCCCCAAACCCGAACCCGCCGAATCCGAATGAAGACTCCGGCAAGTAGGTGGCTCGATCATCCAATAGTAAGCTCCATCGGCGCCCTTGATAAGACTCGGTAATTCCAAACTGCTGCATAGTCGAGTTGAGTTCTGAGTGGTGGTTGTAAATTGCCGCACCCCCAAGATACTCGACCGTGGTTTGATTGCGCCTTCCCACCTTCATAAAGTTGATGCGACCGACCAGCGTGTCGCTGGTTTCGAATCCGGGATGTCCGGTAGAAATGGAAAAATTCGAGTCGCCCATTTCGGAAAACTGAAAGCTGGGCAAGAAGTAGCCTCGAAACCGCCCCGAGGGTTTGACAGAGAATCCTTCCGCCCCTCCAAAAGAACGGGCGTCTTCATTGGTCGAAGGTGTTTTACCTTCGTGAGTCGTCTGAGTGGGCTCCTCGGCAGATACCGGTGTGAGCGGCTGCCCCTGCTGCCCTCCCTGGCCCGTCTGTTGTTGGCCGGTCTGTTGCCCTGCCTGCTGCCCTGCCCCCGTCGCAGGAAGGCCCAACAGAAACGCTGAAACCAAGATCAAAATTTCATTCCTCAAGCGCATTCAATGTCACCCCTATGGGACAACGATCGTGTCACCTGGTTTGAGAAGAATGTTTTGCTCCGGACGTTTCCCGCGAACCACCTCTTTGTAATTAAAGGGAAGAGTTACTTGCCGTCCATTTTCAGTCCGCAGTACATAGATCCCATTCATCTTGGCATATTGAGAAAGCCCGCCGGCGGCAGACAAGGCTTGCAGCACGGTCATGTTGGGAAGCATGGGCAGCGCGCCTGTGCGCGCAACCTCCCCCAGAACATACACTCGACGGCTGTTGACCGCCGTGACGATCACCGTAACCTGGGGCTCCGATATGAACTTCTTCAATCCTTCCGTCAAGACTGCCTGCAGTTGCATCGGCGTGAGTCCAGCCGCCATAACATCGTTTAGAAGCGGAACGGAAATCTTGCCATCTGGCCGAACAGGGACAGTCTTGGAATTGTCAGGTTCCTTCCAGACGTTAATGTCGAGCATATCTTCAGGGCCAATGATGTAGGTTGCTGCATCGACATCCGGGGCTTTTTGCTCTTGTTTGGCCTCAGCGGGCTTCGAGGACGCCTTGTTGTCCGATTTTTTTTGGGCGCTTCCCGCCTGCGCGAACCCTGCCATCCAAGCCAGCACAAGAACAGCACCGAGGCTCCTCAAATTGTTTCTCCTCATATCGCATCTCCTCCGTATGCTACAAGGTTCCCGGCTCGTCCAATCCTATTTGTCTCAGTTTGTACAGCAGAGCCTTGTAGCTGATTTGCAAGTGTTGTGCGGCGCGCTTGCGGTTCCAGTGGGTCCTGGTGAGGACTTTCAGGATCAATTCTTTTTCGACTTGCCGTGAGGCGGCGCGCGCGGCTTGTTTCAGTGATAGATTTTCAACGTTTCCGTTTGAGTTTTGAGTCGCTGTGACCGAAGGCCCTAAATCCGAAACCGCCGAATCACTCCCCAATGCTACGATCTTCTTGACCACATTCTCCAGTTCCCGGATATTCCCCGGCCACGGGTACTCTTGTATGATCTGAAGAGCTCGCTTGCTAAGGGACGGTTGGGGTCGGCCAAGCTGTAAGGAATTCTTGCGCAGGAGAAATTCCACCAAGGGGGGAATATCTTCTTTGCGCTCGCGAAGGGGTGGAAGTCGCAGACAAACTCCATTGAGGCGGTAGAAAAGATCTCTCCGCATGCTGCCTCGGTCCAACGCCCTTTCCAGTTCTTCAGATGTTTTGCTGGTAGTGGATATGATGCGCGCACTCAGGAAACGTCCCAGGGGATTAACTTCACCATCAGGAAAGGCCTGCAGCAAACTCACTTGGCAGGAAGAAGCTAAATCGGTCAGCTCATCCAGAAACAGGGTCCCGATTCTTGACCCGCCACCGTGGCCGTTATCATCCTCGGAATCCCGTCGAAGCATTTCGAAGAGCTCTGGTGTGAGCGCACCACAAACTATTTTTGCAAAAGCTTTTTGGTTCTGACGAGAGTGGCGGTGAATGTGTGATGCGATGGCCTCTTTGCCCACTCCGCTTTCGCCGATGAGAAGTATGGGGAAATCCGTGGGAGCCACATGCGCGATGACCTGCTCAACGTCGCGCATGGCGGGGCTGAGAGTGTCGACAAAATAGTGTTCATCACTATTGGTCCACCCGGCAGTCTTGGAGCTGTCTAAAGTTTGAGCAGCCGTCCAGTTCATGTTTCCCTTCTCCCGGGTCGTTTACTCTAGTTCAGGCAAAACGGTTTTTCGTTTCCTAAAGGCTGGTGCACGGGAGATGCCATCCTGACCAAGGCCGATACCGCAAGTCTTGAGTTAGACAATCGCCTTATTTCGAGCCAGTTACGAGCGTGACTTGAATGCAAACCGCGAACCAAATGACTCAAGAAATTCTAACATACTTCCACAAAGTGGAACAAGTTTTCCATTTTCCTCTCTTGCGCCCGGCCATTAGCTATCAATCTGTTCCCTTTGGGCAGGTGACCATCGAGAACCTGTTATAGGTCGGGGTCATTTTGTGAGGGAGCAGGAGCCACGGCGTACAACTGCGCACCCGGCGTGTATGCCACTGGCAAAACGGGGACATCGAAATGCATCAGCTTGGGCCTGAGCGGAGAGAATCATTTGATGCAGCTGGCGGCGACCGCTTGGAGGGAGGTGACGTTTAGGCGGCTCTCTTTGGTGTCCTTGATCAGAATCCCCTTCACCGCTACTTTTTCTCCTTGATGGCTCGACGGGTTGAAGACACTTACACCCAATAGTCGGTATCGCCGATTGCCCAACGGTTTGGCCTCCGCCGCCTTTAAGGCCACCGACGATGTTGACTGTGTCTCGGACTCGACGGGGTCACCGGCATCGGTTAGCATCCACTTTCCAGGGGGACTCCCCTCTAAACAACCCACGGCCTCAGCGATTTCAGGAATGCTCGGCTCTGGCTGTTTCTGGTGTTGCGAGGTATTCGTCATCTCTTCTTGCTCGTGCGGCTGCGCTGTGTCCGGCGGCTTGGTGAGATCCTGGCTATCGATAGTATACTGGATAAACGGGGAGAACATCTCATCCCAACTCTGGTTTTGGTCCCGAAAGTATACTTCCTTCTCTGGCCCCGGGTTGTGCATGTTCTTAATCGAATTGTCGTAGTGTGCTGTGATTACCAGTTTGCAGCCTGCCGGCAGCTTGAGAGGCGTCTCCAGTTCGTAGGCCAACTGCCAATGGTGGCTGTATTTTGGCACGCTGAGCACAGTCTCCTCGCGCCCGTCGGGATACACGACAGTGTAATTGAAATCTTTGCCGCGGTAGTGGGCGTGCGGTTGAAGTTGATAAATAGTAATCGGCTCCGTGTAGCCCGATACCCCTATCAATTCGTAGTTCTCTGCGTATGGCGGAATGGGAGGGATCGCCACGCGGGTGCCTTCAGCCTTTGTCCCCGGAGCATCAGTCATTAACTCCTTGCCGTTGGCTATGATTGTCTCGCTGGCGCCGGGCACACGGAACAACTGGTGTTTTGGCGGTCCCGGCCGGAACCAGAAACCAATCATCGACCGGTCTGTCTCAGGCTTCCCTGTGGTCTGGTAGTGGATGTTAAAGTTGAGGTACATGTTCTTGCCGCCTTTCAGAAGTTTGGCGGCGTCTTTCCCATACATCTCGAAAGAGGTGCCCGGCGTGTACATACCCAGCATGTCGAGCACATGCGGATCGGTTGGAGCCGTTACTGCGGGTCGAGCCCCCATCAAATCGTCCCGAAAGCCTAGTTGCCGGGCAAACTTGATGAACTGGCCAACATCTGCCTCGCTCATCCAATCGGGCAGCGCCATCTCGGTGATTGCCATGTGGTGCACGAGAGCAGGATTACTAGGGCGAGCCTGGCTGGCGGCGATCCACTTGTCCTCCAAGAACGGCACCTTTGACAGAAACCTGAGGTACGGTATTTCGCCATTAGCTGGTGCATGGAACTCCCCGGGCAAGGAAAGGACAAGATCCGGCTCGAGGCCTTGCGGATGCAGCCATCCTCCCGCATACGTGGGCACCGGCGGAAGGTCGGCGTCGTTCCCTTTAGGGGCGCCCTCGTTGACCCAAGCCACCAACGTGTCGATGTCGTGCTGGCTGAGTCGTGCATCGTTGAGGAACTTTAGGCTCCTATTGGGATCGGCCGGCCAGGGCGGCATCTCGCGCGCCAAAACCTTTTGTTGGATTAACTTAGCCATGGGTCGCGTGTCAGCGTAGGACAGGAGCGGCATAGTGGAAGCTATCCCTCCCGGCCGATGACACCCCGCGCAGTGCGTGAATAGAATCGGCGCCACTTGCTTGTTGAAAGTGACCGCAGTGTTGTCCGCCGCAGATCCCTTCACTAGGAAACCAAGCGTAAACAGCACGACGAGGGCGGCGTTCCATGTCATCTGGGATTTCCGTTCTTATTTTCCAGTCGACCGGGAACATATACCCGACCGCCTCTAAATGCAAGGGTCCAGTCGAGTTTTCAGTGCTGGGTGCTTCGATGGACCCCGGAAGAGGTCAGCTTTACCTCTCAGGAGAATCCCAAAACTCGAAACTGCTGCTTTTCCGACCAACTCCTTAGGAGCGGTTTCATCGCATTCGCACCCGCATAAATACGGATAAAGATGAACTCCCGAAGAGTTAAAAAGGAAGTTCAGGTTGGAAATCCGGGATCAAAACATTCTCCACATAATTGCCATGATTGTGAAAACGCTTTCACCATCAAGGAAGCGATATATGAGGATTAGTCTGGAAAGAATGTTTCCAGAGTACCGCATTTATCCAATTGGTACTCTGGAAAGCCCCTAACAGTGCAGCCGTCGTCTGAAAAACCATTCATTTTCATAGATCTACGGATTCCCGCCGTCGATCGGGACAAGGTTGACGCTTTTGATGCAGTTTGGCATAATGCTTGCACCTATTTATTGGCTCGCTGACCCAGGCGCAATGATACCCACGTAGGAGTTAGGGTTGGTGTTTTCACTGAGAGGGCTGCGTTGTGATCCCAAGAGCTTGTCATCGTGGGAGTATCTCAAGGGCTCTCGTCGGCATAGACAAAGAATGACTCGATTCCTCAAGGCACTCGTTCTGTCGATTCCTTGCATCCTTGCGGCGGTGTCCTCAGCCCCAGGGCAGCAGAGCGTGCTGACGCAGCTCTACGACAACGCTCGCACCGGCGCCAACCTGAACGAGACCCAGCTCAACACTTCCAACGTCAACGTCAACCAGTTTGGAAAACTCTGGGCTTACAACGTGGACGGCTCGATCTACGCTCAGCCGCTCTACGTTCCCGCGGTCACCATTTCGGGACAACCACATAACGTCCTGTATGTGGCGACGATGAACGACAAAGTTTACGCATTCGACGCGGACACGAACGCTGCTCCGCTCTGGATGGATGATTTCACCAATCCGGGGGCGGGGATTACACCGGTCCCCATCAGCGATATCACCGGGGGCGCCGGTGGCAACATTGTGGGCAACGTAGGTATCGAAGGAACTCCCGTTATCGACCCGGCCACCAGGACGATGTACCTGGTGGCGCGCACCAAGGAGAACGGCGTCTACTTCCAGCGCCTGCACGCCCTCGACATCACCACCGGGGCGGAAAAATTCAGCGGCCCGGTGGTCATTCAAGGCTCAGTGCCGGGCACCGGAGACGGCAGCATCGGCGGAACTCTCACTTTTGACCCCCTGATCCACAATCAGCGCCCCAGCCTGGCCCTTGTCAACGGCATGATCCTGATCGCCTGGGGATCGCACGAAGACCTCCACTTTTATCACGGCTGGGTGATGGTATACAGCGCGCAGAACCTGAGCCAATTGGCAATTTACTGTGATACGCCTTCGGGAAGTGAAGGCGGGATATGGCAATCGGGCCGAGCCCCTGCGGTGGACGCCAGCGGGAATGTGTACTATGCCACAGGCAACGGGACCTGGGATGGGACGCAGAATTTCAGCGATAGCATTTTGAAGCTCAGCACAGCGAACAACACCCTCTCCCTCGTGGATTGGTTCACTCCGGATGATTGGGCTATCCTCCAAGCCAACGATTGGGATCTCGGCTCAAGCGGGCCCATGCTCATCCCCGGCACAGACCTGCTGGTTTCCGGTGAGAAACAGAGCCTGTTCTATGTGATGCATTCGGCCAATCTGGGTCACGAACAGTCTGGAAACGGCCAGATCGTTCAAACCCTCAACAATAATGGCTTTCAAATAATGACCGGCCCCGTCTTCTGGAATCGCACCAGCGGCGCGGGCCCGACCATGTATAACTGGGCGGAAATCGATTATCTCAAGGCTTACCGCTTCAACGGCACCACCTTCAATGCCACGCCGATTTCACAAAGCCTCTTTCAGGATCCCAAGATCCATGCGGGGGGAGTATTAGCTCTCAGTGCCAACGGCAGTACACCCGGCACGGGAATTGTCTGGGCATCGGTGCCCACCAGCCAGGATGCCGGCGGAGGAGTGGTGGCTGGAACGCTCCGCGCCTTCGATGCCAATGACCTGACCGTGGAGTTGTGGGATTCGAATCAGAATTCAGCCCGGGACAGCTTGGGAAATTGGGCCAAATTCAATCCTCCTACCGTGGTCAACGGGAAAGTCTACATGGCCACGTTTTCCAATGCGGTGAACGTCTACGGTCAATTTTCCACTGGCCCCGACTTTACAATTTCAGGCTCCCCAAAAACTCAATACCTCGCTCCCGGTGGCAGCACTCCCTACACCGTGAGCACCGGAGTGCTCAACGGGTTCAGTGGCACGGTGAACTTGAGCGTCACTGGATTGCCCACCGGGGCCACCGCCTCATTCAATCCGGCATCCATCGCGGCGGGTGCGAGTTCGACGCTCACCGTGACCACCACGGCCGGCACTCCGACCGGCAATTCTACCCTCACCATCACGGGCACCAGCGGTTCGCTGACCCATACGGCCACAGTGACGCTGGCAGTCACCACCAACGGGCTGGCGCCGGCCAAAGTAATCAGCGTTGATTTTGTCGGGCAGGGCACGCCCATGGCCGCCAACGAAGTCGCCGGGGTAGTGGCCAAAAGCAACTGGAACAGCGCCAGCGGGTTCGCGAGATCTTCGCCTCTCGCCCTGATGGATGAAAATGGCAACCCCACAAATGCCACTGTCATCTGGACCGCAGACAATCCCTGGGTCGTCCCAACCTTGGACCAGCCGGGCAATGTGCGCATGATGAAGGGCTACCTGGACGACCACTTCGGGAACCCGACCACCATAACGGTGAGTGGGTTGACGACGAATGCGAACGGCTATCAGGTGTATGTCTACGCCGATGGGGACAATGGCACGGCAACACGGAGTGGAAATTATCAGATCAGCGGAACCGGCATCACCACCACGAGCGTCAGCCTGACTGACGCGGCCAATACCAACTTCAGCGGCACCTTCACCCAGGCGAACAACTCCAACGGAAACTACGTGCTGTTCACCATCAACGCCACCGGCTTCACCCTGACGGTGACGCCCGGCACGTCATCGAGTGGAATCGTGCGCGCACCCGTCAATGGCATTCAGATTGTCCCTGTCACACAGGTGACTCCGGATTTCAGCATCTCGGCCGCCCCGGGGACAGCTTCCGTCACTCAAGGCAGCGGCGTACCCTACACGGCGACCGTGGGAGCACTGAATGGGTTCAGTGGTTCGGTGAACTTGGGCGTGAGTGGATTGCCCACCGGAGCGACGGCATCTTTCAATCCCGCATCGGTGACCGGGTCGGGTACCTCGACACTCACTGTGATGGCCGCCCCCACCACACCGACCGGCATCGCGACCCTCACCATCACCGGCACAAGTACATCACTGACTCACTCCACTACCGTTACGCTGAGCATTATGCCCAGCGGAGGAACGTCGCCCGCGGTGATCAGCATTGACTTTGTTGGGACAGGGACCGCGATGGGCTCCAGCGAGGTGGCCGGAGTGTTGGCCAAGAGCAATTGGAACAATGCCGGCGGCATCAGCAGTTCTTCCCCACTCGCCTTGGTCGATGAAACCGGCAGCACCACTGCGGCCACGGTCACCTGGAAGGGGGATAACCTCTGGGCCTCGCCCATCTTGGACCAGGCGGGCAACGTCCGCATGATGAAGGGCTACTTGGACGATCATTCCGGGAATCCAACCACGGTAACGGTAAGTGGGTTGCCCGCGAATGCCAACGGCTATCAAGTCTATGTCTACGCCGACGGGGACAATGGCACCGCAACACGGAGTGGAAACTTTCAGATCAGCGGACCTGGCATCACCACCACCAGCATCAGCCTGACTGACGCGGCCAATACCAACTTTAGCGGGACCTTCACCCAAGCGAACAATTCCAATGGGAACTACGTGCTGTTTGCCATCAACGCCACCGGCTTCACGCTTACGGCGACAGCGGGCGCGGCCTCGGATGGAGTTCCACGTGCGCCGCTTAACGGAATTCAGATTGTGCCCGTCGCTCCGCCGAGTCCTGACTTCACAATCTCGGCCGCCCCAGGCACAGCTTCCGTCCCTCAAGGCGGCAACGTGCCCTACACGGTGACCGTGGGAGCGCTGAACGGGTTCACAGGTTCAGTGAACTTGAGTGTGAGTGGACTGCCCACCGGAGCGACGGCATCTTTCAATCCCGCGTCCGTGACCGGGGCGGGCACCTCGACAATCACTGTGACGGCAGGGGCGGCGACACCCACGGGTAGCGTAACCCTCACAATCACCGGCACCAGTGCGGCACTCGTTCACTCCACCACCGTAGCATTGACGGTGACGCCGCCACCTGACTTCACTATCTCGGCGACGCCGCCGACTGCCTCAGTGGTGCAAGGGAGCAGCGTGCCCTACACGGTGACGGTGGGAGCGCTGAACGGGTTCAGTGGGTCGGTGGGGCTGGGAGTGACCGGCTTACCCACCGGGGCCACCGCCTCTTTCAACCCAACTTCAGTGAGCGGGTCGGGCACCTCGACACTCACTGTGACGGCGGGGGCTGCGACACCGACTGGTAGTGTGACCCTCACCATCACTGGGACCAGTTTGGCTCTCGTTCACTCCACCACCGTAACGTTGACGGTGACGCCGCCACCTGACTTCACCATCTCGGCGACGCCCCCGACTGCCTCAGTGTTGCAAGGCAGCAGCGTGCCGTACACGGTGACGGTGGGAGCGTTGAACGGATTCACAGGTTCGGTGAACTTGGGCGTGAGCGGATTGCCCACCGGAGCGACGGCATCTTTCAATCCCGCATCGGTGACCGGGTCGGGCAACTCGACCCTCACCGTGACCGCCGCCCCCACCACACCGACCGGCATCGCAACCCTCACCATCACCGGCACCAGCATATCACTAACACACTCCACCACCGTAACGCTGAACGTTATACCCAGCGGGGGAACCTCGCCCAAGGTGATTAGCATTGACTTCGTCGGGACAGGGACCGCAATGGGCACCAGCGATGTGGCCGGCGTGGTGGCCAAGAGCAATTGGAACAATGCCAGCGGCATTAGCAGCGCCTCTGCGCAGGCGCTGGTGGATGAAACCGGCAGCGCCACCACGGCCACCGTCACTTGGAAGGCGGATAACCTTTGGGCCTTGCCGATCGTGGACCAGGCGGGCAACGTGCGTATGATGAAAGGCTATATTGACACCGCGAGCGGCCACGCCTCCACTGTAACCGTAGCCGGACTGCCCTCGAATGCCAACGGCTATCAAGTCTATGTCCACGCCGATGGGGACAACGGCACTGCCACGCGGACCGGAAATTATCAGATCAGCGGAACTGGCATCACCACCACCAGCGTCAGCCTGACCGATGCGGCCAATGCGAACTTCAGCGGGACCTTCACCCAGGCGAACAATTCCAGTGGCAACTACATAGTGTTCACCATCAACGCCACAGGCTTCACGCTCACCGCCACACCCGGGGCGGCTTCGGATCCAAATCCGCGGGCGCCGCTCAACGGGATTCAGATTGTACCTATCGCTTCACCCACTCCTGACTTCAGCATCTCGGCCACCCCGAGCACAGCTTCCGTCCCTCAAGGCGGCAACGTGCCCTACACGGTGTCGGTGGGAGCACTGAACGGGTTCAGTGGGTCAGTAAACCTGAGTGCTACTGGTCTGCCCACCGGCGCCACTGCCTTATTCAATCCCACCTCCGTGAGCGGATCGGGCAATTCGACACTCACCGTGACGGCAGGGGTGGCGACACCCACAGGTAGCGTGACCCTCACCATCACCGGTACCAGCGCGTCACTCGTTCACTCCACCACCGTAACGTTGAATGTCACTCCGGGCAAAGTGATTAGCATAGATTTCGTCGGGTCAGGAACCGCGATGGGCGCAAGTGAAATGGCCGGAGTGGTGGCCAAGAACAATTGGAACAATGCCAACGGCAACAGCAGCGCCTCCGCGCTGGCGCTGGTGGATGAAACCGGCAGCGCCACCACGGCCACATTCACCTGGAACGGGGATAACCTCTGGGCACTGCCCATCGTGGACCAGTTGGGCAACCTGCGCATGATGAAAGGCTATTTAGATACCGGGAGCGGCCACGCATCCACTGTTACCGTAGCCGGACTCCCTTCCCGCATCAATGGCTACAAAGTTTACGCCTATGCCGATGGGGACAACGGGACCGCCACTCGAAGCGGAGTCTATCAGATTAGCGGAGCGGGAATAACTACCACAAACATCAGCCTGACCGATGCGGCCAATACGAACTTCGGCGGCACCTTCACCCAAGCGAACAACTCCAGTGGCAACTACGCAGTGTTCACCATCAACGCCACAGGTTTCACCCTCACCGCCACACCCGGGGCGGCCTCCGATCCAAATCCACGGGCTCCGCTCAACGGGATTCAGATCGTACCGCAGTGAGCTTCGTGATCCGCTGAATTACACCCGGTAGGATTGATGATTTAACACCAATCCAAAACGGTAATATCGCAATCTGTCCAATTTCTAAAGGTGGTGGGATCGGATTTGGAATGGATTTGACCGGAATTTCACTGTTTGGTATAGAGGATACTGGAAGACTTTCTTCCCCCGCCGAGCCTTGTCGTCCCTACAGCGAGGGTCTGGCGGAGTATATCAGAACAGTTCGGCACTCCTGAGTTGGCTGTTGACTAGTTTCATCCGGCAATTAGGCGTGCCTCATGGGCTTCATCGATCGTCATTCAAGAATGACTCGGCACCGTCACGCAAACCTCCTTGCCATATGCGACACCCCCGTGTTGATTGGGGCCTCTCATAAAGATGCCCGAAGGATCAAAGACCCAAAAAGGCATGCAGATTGCCGGCGTTTTCTTCTCGTTTTGTGCATCTTGATTGCATCCGCCCATGAATTCAGTTACTTTTATCCTCAACGGGTATTTGACGTATGAGCCCAGTAGAGGCAAAACCAATTGAGCGGATTCCATCTATGGAAAGAAATCTAAGCAGTTACTTTTGGGTTCAGATCGCAATATTGGTAACCTTGATCGGCTTCCTTTACTATCAGATTTTGGCAGGATTGGTCTTGGATTGGTGGACCGACCCCAACTTCTCACATGGATTCCTGATCCCCGTTTTTTCAGCGTTTGTGGCGTGGCAAAATCGCAAGCGTTTGGGAGCCCTACAGCCCAAGCCCTCTTGGTTTGGGCTGGTGATCATCGCGGGTGCTCTTGCGCTCCTCATTGTGGGAGTTCTGGGCGCTGAATTTTTCCTATCGCGCTCCTCATTGGTGTTCCTCCTGGCCGGCCTGGTGATTTATTTTTTTGGATGGGGCCACTTCCGGGCGCTTCTATTTCCGTGGGCATTTCTTTTCTTCATGATCCCGATCCCTGTAATTGTCTTTAATCAGGTGGCCTTTCCGCTCCAGTTTCTTGCCGCACAATTTGCGAACTCGCTCTTGTCCTTTGTCGGCGTCCCGGTGCTGAGGGATGGCAATGTCATTCAACTTCCAACCATGTCCCTTGAGGTGGCGCAAGCGTGCAGTGGTATTCGCTCCCTGATGTCCCTTGGGGCGCTGGCCGTTATCTTCGGGTATTTTGCGGAAAATCGAATCCTTCCCCGCGTCCTCCTGGCTCTGGCTTCAATTCCAATCGCCGTGGCTGCGAATGGGCTGCGTATTATGGGGACAGGCTTGCTTGGATACTATTGGGACCCAGATAAGGCGGAGGGTTTCTTTCATGAGTTCCAGGGATGGGTCATCTTCGTCATCTCCCTCGCCATGCTCTTTGCCTTCCATACTGTACTGCACTGGCTGACAAGCCGAGGCGCTAGGAAAAAAGGGGAATAGGCGTGACGCACCAAAAGACCAATTGGGTTCGTTTCTCTATTGCCGTCGCCTTGATCGCCGGCGCTGGCATCCTTCTGCATTCGAGAAGCCAGGCCGAAGTCCGGATTCCCTCCGAGCCACCGGCTTCGTTTCCAATTGATGTGGGATCCTGGAAAGGGAGAGACGTCCCCATTCCGCAGTGGGCGCTTGACGTTCTGGGTGACGGAGAGTTTGTGGAGCGCAGCTTCAGCCGTAATCCCGATGAACTTCCGGTTGATTTCTTCCTGGCCTATTTTCCCACCCAGCGGACCGGAAGCACCATGCACTCACCCCAGAATTGTCTGCCAGGATCGGGGTGGACTCCAGTGGATTTCGCTCGAGTGGAATTACCGCTCAGCGGTCGCGGCAACATCAGAGTGAACCGGTACGTACTCGCCAAAGGCCTCGATCGCTTGCTAGTCCTTTATTGGTACCAAGAGCACGGGAGAGTGGTGGCCAGCGAGTACTGGGCAAAGTTCTACCTGGTGACCGATGCCATAGGAATGAATCGGAGCGATGGCGCTCTGGTCCGCATTATGACCCCAATCACCCAGAATGAGAGCATGGCAAGCGCCCAGCAAAGGGGAACCGCTTTAGTGCAGGATGTCTTCCCCCTTATCCATAAGTACGTACCTGAATAAATTCCTTTGGTGCAATTTATCCTCTTTTAACGATTAACAGCTCTGGGATAAGCCCCATGAAGAATGCAAATTCCTGAGCCAAACAGGTCCACCCTGTGTGGCCCTGGAATTCTTAGTATCGCAAGTGAACTGCGTGGTAAGATTCCTGCATAACTTATAGAATATAAATAGTTTATATAAATCGACACTGCCCCGCCCCCAAGGTGGTCAACCCACTTTGGGGCCCTTTGTTGGATTCCTACTTTATCGGCTCGTATAAACATCACCTTCCTTCCTTGCAACATACACATTAAAAAGCAGTTAAATAAGAATTGGTGAGGTGGGAGTTTGGCGCACGGGTGCCCTTTGGACTGATTGAACAAGTTGGCCACTTAAGTGAAGCAAACTTCACATTAGTTTCCCTCTTGCATAAGATTTCAAAATCAATATTTGCTATCTTTAGTTTAACAAATTGAAAATAAATCGCTTAGTTGAGATTGTGCGGACGAATCAGATTCCCGACGATTGGCAGGACGATTGCTCTAAGAAGGGCGTCTAAGAAAATATACCCTTATGTGATGGGTAGTCTGCATTCTTATCAAAGGGCATAAAATGGAAGGCCCAAACGATCGGGCCTCCGAAAAAGTAAAAGGGTGGAGGGAATTCAATGAAGATCAAGGCTTTAAGTTTACTCTCAGCGGCTGTTCTCGTGCTCGCTCTGGGTTCAACGGCAAAGGCGGACTCGTTCACTTTGCTGGACTCGCTGAATAACCCCGAGATCATATTCACGGGGTCTGTGACCGCTTCGACTGTGACCTTAACAATTGAGTGCGTGGAGGCCGCTTGCCAGAACTGGTACCTTGGGGATGTTACCCTCAAGGGATTCACCTACACGGGCACACCCACGCTCGGTTCGGCACCATCTGGGTACACCCTCATACCAGGCGGGCAAGACAATAATGCGGTCGGGACTGGTGGCGGCTGCAATTCTACTCAAATTGGGTCAGCCCTCTGTTGGGATGCGGGCGAGGTGCCTTTGACGGTCCAACTAGGTCTCAATAACGTTCTCACCTTCACCGCCAACCTCCCTAATAATGACGGGGCGGGTGGGTTGCTTCACGTCCAGGCGACCGGATACGGCACCTCGGCAGGGACCCAGCAGGGCGGTAATAAAGTGTTTGCGGTTTCGAACGACTTGACCGGGGGATCATCCCAAGTTCCCGAGCCCGGCTCGCTGGCTCTGTTTGGAACCGGAGCGCTTGGCCTTGCCGGTTACCTGCGACGCAAGCTGTTTGCGTAAGAAGATCGATCATCGATAATTGAATCCACCCTGATTCGGCCTTGGGGCGCACAAAACGCCCCAGGGCCTTTTCAATTTCTGCTTCGTTCCTTTCCCCTACAAACTAATAAATCAATTCCCATATCAAGACCCAAATGGAGAGCGCTACATCAATGGGAGGAATCGCCGCGGCGACTGCCTGCCCTATGGACTCGTGGGCGCCCGCCAGGGACGCTCCTAGCATGAGCGCACGCCCTGCCAGTATTCCTCCATTTTGTTTCGAGAATCTGATAATCTAAGCATTGGTGAGCGTGGAGGGCGGACCGCCGCGGCGGACCGCTGTACTTCGTGGCGATCCTGCTCGCGATGCAAATGTCCCGAGATAAATCGACCAGGTAGAATCTGACTTCGCCGGAAGCAAGCTCCGGCATAAAGAGCGGCGGCAAGCTGCCGCACTGCGTTGGAGAATGGCGTTATGAGAAACCGATATGCTTTGCGCTATGGGCTGGCCTCCGTCCTGATGGCGGTATTTGTGACGGGATGCTCGCACGATCCCAACAAGGAAAAAAAGGCCTACTTTGACAGCGGCACGCGCTACTTCCAAAGCGAGAAGTACCGCGAAGCGGCCATCCAGTTCCAGAATGCCATCAAGGTGGATCCGTCATATGCTGACGCGCATTATCAACTGGCGCAGTGCTACACCAAATTGAAGATCTGGAACCAAGCTTACGCAGAGTTGATGCGCTCGGTGGACCTGGCGCCGAAAAACTATAAAGCGCGCATCGATCTGGGGAATCTCCAACTTGCAGCGCGGGATCTCAAGAAAGCCGAGGATCAAGCCAACATCGTGCTGGCGGCCGAGCCGAATAACATTGAGGCCCACACCTTGCTGGCCAATGCCCTCGCCATCGAAGGGAAGGGGGAGGATTCGCTGAAGCAAATGAATGCGGCGGTCCAACTTGACCCCGCACGAGCCCAGTCCCTTCTGAACTTGGGCATCCTGCAGATGGCCAACAAGCAGACGGCCCAAGCCATAGAAAGTTTTAAGAAAGCCGCGCAGCTCGATCCCAAGTCTGTGCAGGCCGTAATGGCCCTGGCCAGTTTTTACTCTCAGCAAAAGCGTTGGCCGGAAGCCGAGCAGCAATTGCGCCACGCCATGGAAATCGACCCCAAGAACGCCTCTCCCTACGAATCCCTGGCGCGACTTTATCTCGCACAAAAGCAACAGGACAAGGCCGAGCAAGTATTGAAGGACGCCAAAAACAAGTTGCCGGACAATTCTGAGGCTTACCGGATGCTGGGCGACTACTATTTCGCTTTTGGTGAAATGGACAAGGCACTGGCCGAGTACACATCGCTTTATCAGGCGCATCCCAAAGACCTAAAGGTGAAAAAGAATTACGTCCAGCTCCTGATCTTGAAGAACCGCCTGGACGAAGCGGCGAAGCTCAATGACGAAATACTGAAAGACAATTCCAAGGATTTGGAGGGACAAATCTATCGCGCGGAGCTCTTCAACCGGCAAGGCAAATCCAATGATGCCATCCCGATCCTGCAGGCAGCTCTCAAAGCGGATCCGAATAATGCGATCAGCCACTATCAGCTTGGCATAGCTTTCGCCCAGTCCGGAGATATAGGACAGGCCACAACAGAGTGGCAAACCGCTGTCAAACTGCGCCCCAACTTAACGGGCGCGCTGGAGGCTTTGGCGCGAGTCGCAATGCGCAAAGGCGATGCGGATACTCTGGAACAGCTCAGCCAAAAAATAATCGATGCCGCGCCCGGCTCAGCGGATGGCTACATCCTCCACTCGGCTGCACGGATCGCCAAGAAGGACCAGACCGGAGGCGAAGCCGACCTCAAGAAGGCGATCGAAGTCGCGCCACAATCCCCGATAGCCTACGCGCGACTGGGCGCCCTGCGCTTCGCGCAGAAACGTTATCCTGAGGCCGAAAAACTTTTCGAGCAATCCCTGGAGCATGACCCAAATTCTTCAGAAGCGCTAAAGGATTTGGTGGCGCTCTATATCCAACAGAAAGAGATTGCCAAAGCTATGGCTCGAGTGAACGCGCAAATCGCCAAGTCCCCCGACAACAGTCCATTCTACGCCTTGCTCGGTACCCTCCTGATGGGCAATAATGAGCCGGACAAAGCAGAAGCGGCGCTGCAAAAAGCGGTAGAGCTCGATAAAAACAATTCAAATGCCTTTATGTTGCTTGCTCGCGTCCAGATAACGCGCGGATCGGTGGACAAAGCGGCCGCTGATTACGAGACAATGATCCAAAGAAACCCACGCGATGTCCGCCCTGTGATGTTGCTGGGCATGCTGGAAGAATCGCGCGGCAACTGGCAGAAGGCGCAGACCCTGTATCAAAAGGCGCTGCAGGTGGTTCCGGACTACCCCCTGGCGGCCAATAATCTGGCTTACCTGCTGCTCGAGCACGGGGGCAATAGCGATGTCGCGCTCAGTTACGCCCAAGTGGCCCGCCGCGGCATGCCGGAATCTCCCAGCTCGGCCGACACGTTGGCTTGGGCGTATTACCAGAAAGGGTCTTACCGGCTGGCCATCGATCTGTTGGAGGAGGCAATCAAAACGCAGCCCAATAGTCCCACGTACCAGTACCACCTGGGAATGGCCTACCAGGGCGCCAGCGACCGCGCGCAGGCCAAGGCGCATTTGGAACGCGCGCTCCAAATTGACCCCAAGTACCCGCACGCGGATGAAATTCGCAAGGCGCTCTCCAGCCTCACCGGCGGGTAGACTTCGCGAGATTGCATGACAACCTGAGTTGACTGACAGTTTCGATTGCCGGGTTCGGATTTTCATTTTAGCGGCGCCAAACACACCGCCTTGATTTCGCAGTGAAGACTCCAGACCCAAGATCAGGAAACAACCTTAAGCAGCCTACGCGTTAAAACCCTGACAGAAAATGATGCCGGCTCTTTCGGGATGCATGGGGTGGGCCGGGCCACTCACGGTCTTATCGACGCTGCCATTTCGAGCTCGGGATGATTACGCTCGTCCTGACAAAGCTCCCGGAGATAAGCGTGAGGGCGCACAGGTAGGCAAAGCCGTACTGCGGGGCGAGTGGACTATGCCACGACATTCCTTCGTTTAACTCGATGGGATGGCTCGGACAAACAGAGGCGCTCACCAGTAGGGCGAGGCCAAAAGGAAAAGCCCCTTTCACGGGAGAATCGCTAGCGGGGCGAAGTGAGCTGGGACCTGACCTGCAAAAAGCAAAACCCCGCTTCCCAGGAAAGCGGGGTTTGCCATGCGAGATACTGTGTGAATCTACAGCGTTATCGAGACATGAGCTTGCGGCGCAAAAAGCCCGCCATGCCCAAAAGACCCGTTCCAAACAATGCAAGGCTGCCTGGCTCAGGAACCGGGGCGGGATTCAAACTCAGGTCGGCGCTTGTGAACGTGCCGCACATCTGATTAGGCGGTGGTTGTACTGAGTCCACACCAACGGTCGTGGGGCAGGTACCTACGATCAAGTTCACCGAGAACACGCCATTGTATGTTGTAGGCACAGTGGGCAGGCCAAGCCCTGCCAAGAGGTCTGGATTCAAGTCACCACTGACAAAGGTCGATTCGAAAACTAAGCCACCCGCTCCACTGTCCAGCAACTGGCCACCAAGAAATGACCCTACGAAGCAGTCCGCTGAACAAACTGAGGTGTCCTGTGAAACGCCGATGAATCCGCCGGGGGCAAAATTGGCGAGAATGCTTCCACTTCCAGCGGAAGACGCACCTGACGTCCAAGACAGAACCGAGTCAAACAAAACTCCTCCACCACCAGTCGAGGACACGAAGATATCGAGGCCTCCGGAATTGCCAGACAGAGTGAAGCCCGTCCCCCCCCAGCTCCAAGTCCCTGTCCCTCCGCCCACGTTGAGGGTAGAAAAATCAACATTGTCCGCCAGCGCTGCTGCCGGCATCAAGAACAAGCAAAATGTGACCAGCACCAATAGTTTCTTCACGATAACGCCTCCTGGGATTTTACCTTAAGTCTATATTTAGGCCTGCGGCATACCTAATAGCACTTGGCATGCCAAAATACAGCCCTAGATTTAATACTTGTTTTCAATGATTTACAAACAACATTCGAATCTGCTTCCCAATCGGTGTGAAAGTGATTGCACAAAGTTCCCATTGGTTTTCGTAACTCTCTTGGTAGATCCTTACCCAACCCGTATTTGAGTTACAACTTATTTAAAATGAGTATTTTAAGAGTGGATAATTTATTGCTGTTCGGAGAGAATAGGGAGGTCAATTTTCCACCGAGACCATCCCCTCTGGTCGATTCGAGGCTGGCTGTACACTGGAAACTGTCGGGGAAGAGAAATGGGCCTCCATTTTCGGAGGCCCTGGAATTCATGGATCCGAGGAAAGCTACTTGTTGTTGAGCCCGATAGGGCTTCCCACACCGGTGGTGAAATCCCAGCCAGGACCCGCGCTGAAACTGGTTGAGGTACTACCCGTAAGAATGTCGCGGAAGCCAAAAGTGTAGCACGTGGAAGTGGCTTGGCACGCGTAGATGGTGCTCAATTCGGTATCTGTGCTGCTGTATTTGCTGCCTGCAGAATTAACGATGCCCGCCAACGATGGTGTAGCTACGCTGGTTCCGCCAAATACCTGCCATCCAACCTGAATCGGGCCATTAACACTGGCCTGACAAGGTGTGTTGTCAAAGATGGGGACGCCGGAGTTGGGGTCTGCATCGAAGGACAGATCAGGCACAGCGCGCTGGCTGCCCGCTATTCCGGCAATTGCATTCTGATAGGAAGGGATGGCCTCAAAAGGGCTAAGCCCGCCACCGCCACCAGCCCATGCGATCTCACCGAGGAAACTCCCTCCACTCCGCATGATCGAAGTGCCACCGGCGCTCACCACAAAGGGAGATGCTCCAGGGTAGATCGTGCTCCCGCCCACGTCGCCGCTGGCGGCGAAATAGACCACTCCAGGGGTCTTAAAGTGTGAATCGAAATCCACCTCGGAAGGAAACTCTGTGGCCCCCCAGCTCATGGACACCTGCCCCAGGCCAGTACCCGCAGCGATTCCGGTGGGATTCAGAAAGGCGTTGGCCACATCAACGGCCGCCAGCAGGTCGAGCAGATCATTCGAGGCCGCTTCCACCAGGACAATTGAGGCGTTAGGTGCCATGGTGTGGGCCCACTCTATGTCGATGGCCGCTTCTTGAGCCCAGCCACAGTTTGAGGGGGGGGTTACGCCGGTGGCATACACTTTCTGGAAACAGGAAGTGGTTTTGTGCTTCGAACACTGGGGGAGGACAGGCAGATTGAATTGCCTTGAAAAGGTCGAGAGATCTTTGTAGGCAGTCGGATAGTCGTAAGCGTCAACTATTGCGATGATTCCGTTCCCACCCAAAGGAACGGCGTTGCTGGTGGCAATGGGGCACCCCGGCACTAGCGTGGGGACGAGTTGATAGACGCAGGCCAGTGAACCAGGGGTCTCGTGGTTGGGTTGGATGGCTTGCCGGCCATCCGAGTCGCCGGGTAGTAGAATCACATGGTTGGTATGGGCTTTCATCCCGCGGTCACCCGGCTGTTCAACTGATGAATCCGGGACGACTACACGGTGATGCGCTGCACTTTGGCCTTGCGCAAAAAGCAGGGATGTACTCACACCAAGGGCCAACACAAAAGACAATACGGCCACGGTCCTATTCATTACAGCCTCCTTCAATTGGCGCTTGAATTAGCTGATTCCAGACCGGGCTCAATAGCTCCGGCAGGCAGGAAGTATCAGAGTGAGCAATCCCCTGCATATATTGTGTTGTTAGCGGATTAGTTTGTCAAGGGGTTTTTCAAGTCCGATGGAGATTGGGACAGGAATGCTGGGGCACAGTGACTCAGGTCTTAACTGTAAGTAAAAAATCAGGTTAGGTACAACAAACAGTCAGGCTGAGTCCCCGCTTGGGGAGTTCCCGAGGCCTTTTCAGGCTTGGCCGACCCCAGTATGAGAAAGCTCCATGGAATTGCTGCGAGTTCTTGCGGAAGGCAAATCAGCTTGACGGATTTTATACAGCAGAGCCCGGTACGAAATGCTCAAAGCTTTGGCCACCTGCTTCCGGTTCCAGTGGTGTGCCTGCAGTGCTTTCAGGATAATCTCCTTTTCGAGCGTTCGTACGGCCTCGCGAGTCACCTTCTTCAAAGAAATCGATCCGCCGGCTCCGATTTCGGTGTGAAGATCCACCCGGCCGCGGCTCGACACGTTCAGATTGTTGACGATAGATTCTTCGGAGCCCAGGACGACATAGCGCTTCAGGATGTTTTCGAGCTGGCGGATATTGCCCGGCCATTCGTAATTCAGCAAAACGTGCGCGACCTGGGGAGAAAGCTGGGGCACCTGGCGATTGAATTTTTGGCTGTAGTATTCGAGGAAGAACTGGGTGAGCGCGGGAATATCATGACGCCTCTGCGCCAGACGAGGAAGCTGGATGCTCACTACATTGATGCGGTAAAAGAGGTCTTCGCGGAAGGTTCCCGCCTCGACTTCGCGTTCAAGCTGTCGGTTGGTGGCGCAAATCACGCGCGCCTCGACGCGGGTGTCTTCCTTCCCGCCAATCCGGCAAAAGCGGCCGTCCTGCAAGAATTGTAGCAATTTCGCCTGCAAGCCAATTTCGAGCTCGGATATTTCGTCGAGGAACAGCGTGCCTCGATCGGCCAACTCCATGCGGCCCGGCTTGGAGCCGTAGGCACCCGTGAATGCACCGCGCTCGTATCCAAAAAGTTCACTTTCGATTAGAGTTCCGGGAATGGCTGGGCAATTGACTTTGACGAGAGGGCCCTCCGCCCAATTGGACATCTTGTGGATGAGCTTGGCCACCACTTCCTTCCCCGTCCCACTTTCTCCCTGGATCAGCACAGGAATGTCGGCGGCCGCTACTCGCTCTACCATCTGGCGCACGGCCTGCATCTCGGGGGATTGCCCAAAAACAATGTGATCTGGCGGAGCCATCACATCATCTACAGACACCACCGGCTTCGAGGTATTCATCGTGGTTGCCATGTCCCTCTCCTAAACGTCCCGTTTGGATTGTGCCAAGCCAACTATATTGCACACGAATTGCCAATCTGTTTCACTTGGCTCATTCTCCCTCTACGGAAAACCATAGCTTGGGTCGACACGCTAGATTGAATCTAATCTAGGTCTTAGAGGTCACGAAGGTATATGAGCGTTGGAACGTCGATAATAAGAAGTGGAAAGGCGAGGGAGCCATATAGGAAAAAGTTTTCCTATATGGGAAAAACTTTTCTCTTCTGAGAGGGAAATTAATCTATCGTCGAGCGAGGGTCCAGCTCGAGCTTTCAGCGCTCGATGCCGTACTGTCGGATTTTGTAAAGCAAAGCTTTGTAGCTGATGCTCAGGAGTTTTGCCGCCTGCTTGCGGTTCCATTTGGTTTCTTCCAATGCTTTGCTGATGGCATCCATTTCAGCTTCATCTTTGAGGCCCCGCACCAGCGATTTTAGTCCGCCGGGTGCGGCCCCGCTATGCGCTCTAGGCTGTTCGGGCGTGAGTTCTCTCTCTTTCACTTTCACTTCGAGTTCGGTGCGCACCAGGGACTCATCGCCGAGGATCAAGTAGCGTTTAACAAAGTTCTCCAATTCGCGAAGATTGCCCGGCCATGAATAACGGACACAGGCATCCACCAAGCCAGGTGACAAAGGAAGCGGCGTGCGCGCGTAGCGGCCCGCATAGCGCGCCATAAATTGCCGGAGCAGGAGCGGGATTTCCTCGCGCCGCTCGCGCAACGGGGGCAGGTTCAGCGTGAACGCGTTCAAGCGGTAGTACAAATCTTCCCGGAGCTTTTTCGCCGCGATGGCCGCCCCAATGTCCACGTTGGTTGCGGCGAGAATGCGGACGTCGACTTTGATGGTGGTCCGGCTGCCCAGGCGGGAAAACTCCTGGTCTTGAAGGACGTGCAATAATTTGGCCTGCAGCCCGATGGGCATCTCGCCGATTTCGTCCAGCAGGATCGTACCTTTGTCGCAGATTTCGAATTTGCCGGGCTTGGGCCGCGTCGCGCCGGTAAACGCGCCCACTTCATATCCGAATAACTCGCTTTCCAAGAGGTCAGCGGGTAGTGCCGCGCAATTTACTTTCAGGAATGTGCGCGCCGCGCGGGACGATATTTGGTGAATCAGCCGCGCGACAATTTCTTTTCCCGTCCCGCTTTCTCCCAAGAGCAGCACGGGCACATTCACGCTAGCCATTTGCTCCGCCTGGGCGCGAATTTTTCGCATCGCCGGGCAAGCGGAAATAAAACAGAGGTCGTCGCCCAACTCTTCGATGGCGTTCTCCACATCGGCAGGCTCGGTGGGCGAATCCTTTAATTTCAGGGAGTGTTGAAGGACAGCCTCCAGGTCGTCGAGCTGAAATGGTTTAGTCAGGTAGTCAACAGCGCCCAAGCGAATCGCTTGGACCACATTACGCGGGTCTGTGGAGCAGGAGAGCATGATCACTTTGAGGCTGGGACGGACTTGCTTGAGCAGCTCCAACGTTTTGATACCGTCCTGATCGGGAATCAGGACATCGAGCAAGACCACGTCGGGCCCGGGCTCATCTTGAACTCGAGCCACCGCTTCCTCGCCGGATTCGACCGTGTCGACTTGATAGGAGCCGGCCTCCAGAACGGTGCGCAAATACTGCAGCATGCTGGGTTCGTCGTCAACTACCAGGATTCTGGCTTTTTCGCTCATCGTCAAAAAGAGACCATTACACCGGACGTTTCATTGTGGTGTCAAGGGCAATAGGAAGGAGAATTTGCTTCCCGCACCCGGCTCGCTTTCCACCCATATCTTACCACCATGCGCGTGAACCAGGCGGCGCGCGATCGCCAGGCCCAACCCCGCGCCTCCCGAATCATCGCCCGCCTGCGGCACGCGGAAGAAATCATCGAAAACCTCCTGCAGGTATTCGGCGGCAATACCCGGCCCCGTGTCCGCCACCGTGACGCGTACGGAATTCGGCTCGTCACGAGCGGTGGACGGGCGCGGAGCATTCGAACGGGAATCTTCGTGTGCTCGGCGATCCCAATGATACATTTCCACCGAAATCCACACCGTGCCCCCCGAAGGCGTGAACTTGCGCGCGTTCTCGAGAAAGTCTGAAACGATCTGCTGAACTTTGAAACAATCGAAGGAAAACGGCTCCAGGTTATCAGGGCAGAGAAAATATAGCGCAATGCCCTTCTCCTGGAAAAGAGGGAGCCAGATTTCATTGACCTCGGACAGGCAGGTGCGAATATCTCCGGACTCAAACCGCATGGTGATTTTGCCCGTCTCCAGCGCGCTGTATGCCAGGAAATCTTGAATGAATTTTTGCAGGCGTTTGCAATTCGAGTCCGCATCCTTGAGGGCCCGGCGCTGCGCATCATTCAGGGGCCCGGGCTTTCCACTCAAAAGGTGCTCGACATATCCCGCGATTATCGCCAGGGGTGTTTTCAACTCATGGGCTGCCGACGCCAATCCCACCGTGCGCTGTTGCACTTGCTCCTGAAGGCGTGCGAAGGCCTCCAGCATTTCCTTGTAAAGCGACGGCATGACGACGGAGTCGGGCGGAAGATGCGATCCCGAGGATGGCATTGGGGGATCAGAGGTCTTCTTCTGCGCCACCGCCACTTCGCCTTCCTTCTTATGTTCGTGGCGGTCGGCCAAGACAATACCTCCGGGAGGCATCGAGGGTTTATTTCCAGGCAAAATCTAACCTAGTCAGACAAGAAACCCCCTGATGCCAGAATGAACGATTCTGGCGCCAAGCACACACCCCTGAGAGCTATGGTGTCATGAAGGTGTTCGATAGATTGTACAAATCCAGAAAGGGGAAGTCAACACGAGAAAATGAAAAACATTTACCCATCCGAGGCAAAAGCTTGCGCTTTGTAGAGTGGGGCTAGGGTGATGGAAGCCTTCCAACTGCGAAATCAATGCCCCCCGTCAAAACGCAAGCCACTGCAATCATTGACTTTATTTGATATCAAGAAAACACGTTTAGCCAGCAATGTTTGGCCCAATGGATGCTAGAAGTTTGTAGGTTTTTTGCAGTCTCAAAGGAGTTGATCAGTGCCCGAAACGAGTTCCGCCGCTGAAAGGCGCCGCTGGCAGAGACTCCCTGTTCCTGTGCCCATGTTTATTCGAGGTGTGGATGAGCAAGGCAAAGGATTTCTGGAATTTAGCACAGCCATAAACATCAGCGCCGGTGGCGCCCTCCTGGTTACCCGCCGCTACCTTCCCAGCGCTTCCAAGATCTCGGTGGAAATCCCTCCGCCGGCCTTGCCCAAGCAGATCTCCGCTCAAACCTCCAAAACTCGGAACTTGAAGGCCAGAGTGATTTCAGTCACGGTTTCTGACCGCTACCATTTGTGCGGCCTCGCATTCTCACGCCCATTAACGCTCCAGTAATTGGCGGGCCAACGCGTGTCTTCACGTTCTTCGAATTCCCGCTCCATACCAGCTTCACCGCCACGCAAGCAAAGCTCGTTTCATTTCTCTCAGGCAACGCCTAGGTATCCTGGTCCGGAATCTGCACGGCAAAGACCGGCACTTTTTCCCGCTTGCCTTTGATCGCGAACATTCCAAGCGAGTCACACGGGATTTCTTTGGCGATGGCGGCGTGGACGCGGTCGTTGATGAGAATCCTGCGCTCCACCTGCTTCGTCAGGCCTTCCAAGCGCGCCGCCAAATTCACAGGATCACCAATCACCGTGTAATCCATCCGGCGCTCCGAACCGATGTTACCGGAGATCACAGTGCCGCTCGTGATGCCAATACCGATTTCGAGGGTGGACTGTCCCTTGCGAGCCCTATCCTTGTTGATGGCGTGGAGTCCCTTGCGCATTTCGAGAGCGGCGCGCACGGCTCGCAAAGCATCATCCTCGCGCGGGATGGGGACGCCAAATACCGCCAGGATGGAATCTCCAATGAATTTATCAACCATGCCCTGGTGGCTGAAAATAGTATTGATCATTCGAGGAAAATAACCATTCAGGAGCTCGACCACGTCCCAGGGATCCAACTGTTCGGAAATCGAAGTGAAATTTCGAATGTCGGTCAGCAGGATGGTGACGTCCATCCGCGTTCCGCCGAGCTTGTGTTTGTCCTTATCCTGCAGGACCTGTTCCGCCACTTCGCGCGCCATATACCGGCAGAGCGTGTTCATCAGCCGCTGTTCGTGAGTGATATCTTCGGCGACGAGGACGCCACCCAAGGGCTTCCCGTGCATGCCCTGGAGGGGCAAGGCATTTAGATTGAGGCTGAGGCTAGCGCCATCGCCCCGCAGGAATCGAATGTCGTACCCTGTGGCGCCGGCCTGTTTGGCCAGAACGTCCCCGGTGAGCGAGGCGATCCGGGCGTTGGCCGTGCCACTGAAGAGCATTGCAAAATCTTTGCCCACCTCCGTGCTCGACTGAAAGCCGAAGATATGCGATCCGGCCTTGTTGACGGTAATCAGTTTCCCCTGCTTGTCGAAGGTGAGGATGCCGGTGGCGATGCTCTCCAGAATCCTTTCGTAGTAGTCCTTCATGCCGCGGATATCTTCAAACAGCCGGGCTTCGCGCAAGACGAGTGCAATTTGGTTGGCGACGGCGGTGCCCAACCCTTCATCTTCCCGATTGAAGGCGGTGTACCGCTTATTCAACAGTACGAGCACACCCGGTGAAACACCGTTTTCTTTGCTCAGGGGGACGCAAAGGACTGACCGTGTGCCTTCATCAAAATATTTTTCAGCGCCAGGCGGATGGCGCAAATCGGCGGAAAATGACGGAATATTGGTAATACCGTGAGCCTCTGCCGCCCGGCCCACCAAACCTTCGCCCACCTTGATTTCGAATTCCTCAATGCGCCCGGCGATTTCCGTGCGCGCGCGCAGGACAGGCTGTTGCGGGTCGCGCAAAAATAGAATGGCTTTCTCCGCGTCCATGGCGCGTTCCGTGGTCTTGCAGATTTGCTGGGTCACGGCTCCGATTTCCACTCCAGCCGAGAGGGCCTGGATGATCCCGAGCAAAGCCGAAGAAGTGCGGATCTTGACGCGCAGCAACTCACTGAAAATCAAATTGGCGAGTTCCGCGCCCCGAAAGCTCACCGCCACGGCCGTTTGTTTTCCTGAGATCATTGGAACGGCCCGAACCACCTGGGCAGGAATCTCCCGAATTTCACGCGCAAGGTGTTGCAGGTCGAGGAAAGCCAGCCTGAGTTTGGCGCCAACGCGATATGGACGGCGGGTAACGAAGGAAGTTCCACCCCGGGAGAGATCCAAGGTCCTGGTCATCTCTTTGCGCGCTGTGCCCCGCCCGGAGGGGATCACCGCGATCGGCAGTTCAATAGTTAATCGTTCGGCCTGGCGGCGCGTCGCAGCCTTGCCAGCCTGCGCTTGGGATGATGATTTCTTCATGCTCCATTCTCCACCAAATAGTTAAGCCGGTATCTTTTGGATGATATCACGCTCAGAAGTTTCCCCCCAATTCTTGCGCCTTTCCGATAGTGGTGCCATTTGCGGGGCACGGGCGCCCCCAAGTTCAGTCCTTCCAACGAAAGCGGGAGTCTTGCCATTGGAAATGCGATTACGAACTGGATTCGCTGGAATGACAAGTGATGCGAATGGGATCCGATTCCCAATGACACCCCCACCGCCCTTCCTGGGATGAACAGTTCGAGAGGGGAAATCCATGGTCAGGGAGTGAAGCAAGGCTTGCGAGTCCGGAGGCGATGGGGCGACGATTCGAGGAGACAAGCACCACTCATGGGGCGACTCTGCGGGACGGGTCGATGTCGCTTACTTTAAGAGAACTTCTTCTTCGGTCTCGCTCAGAGGATCAATTCGGCGCGCCGCCACGCCTACGTTCATTGATTCACCTTCGCCCGTGCTATTCACCAATTCCTGCCGAAGGGGCTGGGCCAGAAAACGGAAAGCGAGATTCCCCTGGCCCGTAATTTCGTTGGGAATCACGAGTTCCACTTCGATGGGCTGATCGATGCGAATATCCTGGGGAATCACAAAATAGATTCCGGACCTCGATATGTCGCGCGCCATGCCCTCGGCGTGCACCAGTGGCCCTTCTTTACTGGTCCAGGTGACCCGGACGGGAACCTCGACCTGGTAGCGTTTCCCCTGCCGCGGCTGGGAAGGCTTGTACTCTCGCACCACTTCCTGCTGAGGAAGAAAAATCTCCATCCCCTCCGTGGCGCCGGCCACTTGCGAGAACTCCGCCGACGCCCTCTCCACCAACCCGTCGACAAAAGCATCGTCGTGGTCCGGGTCATGGTGGAAAAGAATCAGGCGTTTCACGCCGCACTCATTGGCGATGCGCGTACCTTCCAGCCACGAGCTGTGGCCCCACCCTTTTTTCTCGCCGCGCAATTGGGCCGGCGTGTATTGCGCGTCATAAACCAGGACGTCCGCTCCCTTGGCGAGCTGACGCACGGCGCGATCGTGAAGCTCCGAACCCGGTTCCGTATCCGTCGCAAACACGAACACGCAACCATCGGCCTCGATTTTGTATGCCGCGCATCCCTGGGGATGGTTCATGGGCGCGGCGCTGAGGACGGCGCCTTCAACATTAATCGGCGAGTAGTCGCGATCGTAGAATGTGCGCGTGGATTGCAGAACGCTCATGTCCACGGGGAAATAGGGCGTGGTGATCTGGCCTTCCAGAGCGCCTTTCAGTTCCTGCTCGCCGCGAAGCACCGCGTGAAAGGCGAAAATGTTGCCACTCTCGTACAGAGGCTGGAAAAAGGGAATCCCCTGGATGTGGTCCCAGTGGAAATGCGTCAGAAAGACATAACCGCGAATGGGACGCTCGCCAAACTCGCGCTGCAAACTTTTTCCCAATGGTCTGAGCCCACTCCCACAATCCAGGATGATGAGCGTGTCGTTGGCCAGCCGGACTTCAACGCACGCCGTGTTGCCGCCGTATCGGCCATTCCGATGTTCGGGAGTGGGAGTGGAGCCGCGTACACCCCAAAATTTAATCTTCATGCGGCACTTCCTTGTCCACTCGCTGCAAGAGAATCGCAAGGAGTTTGGAGGAGCATGGCGCCGGAGCCGGGGTTCTCATGTGCGCGCAAGCAACAACGCCCGCTTTGCAGGAAAAAGTTGCCACACTGGTTAGGCCGTTTGTTTTCTTCCAGAGGGTTGAAGGTTGATAAACCATGGCGCGCCCACGCAAATCCCTCCCTTAAGCCCATGCTAGAGCCGTGAATCAGGGAAGTCAAGCGAAGGGCAGGCCTGTCGGCGGGGCATTTTGCTTTTGTAGCGCCGAGCTTTAGCTCGGCATCTTCTGTCCTAACTGTCATGCATCTTGGTCGTGTAGTGGCGGACGGTACTTGTCCCGATCCTATCGAGAGTCCGGCACGTGCCGCCCTCAAGGGCGGCTCTACTTGTTGTCGACGGCAAGACACACCGCTGGCCTCGCTCTCATCCCGCAAGCCAAACCGGCCGCCCGAGCGGCTCATCGATCCGGAGTGGCAAGAACTTGCGCAACTCCTCTGGTTGAATTCAGGCATAGGCCCTAAGCTAAATGCCAAGTTATCCGCAAGTATTTCGCTTGCGTGAGTGCCAACTTAACTCTGATGCATATTTGAGGTAAGAGTTTTGACCAGCACGGAAATAACCAAAGTTGGATTTCCGCATTTTTTTGATGGTCCTATAAGTCTTTACATTTCAACTGCTTATGGATGGCGCTGAGCCTTCGCCGACAGGTCCGAATAGACTAAGGCATTGCAAGTGAAAGGGTTTGCTCTTTAAGTGAAGTGGCGCGGTTCGAGTTTGGCAAAAAATTTCCGGGGGCATTCCGGCCCAACGAGTAGAGTGGTGAGCTTACGGTCGGACGCGCGCCGCGGGTGGCGCACACGTGCCGTTGTTTGGCATGTGTGCGATTCGTGCTCACCCAGCTGGAGAGCCGCCGGTAGAAGCAGCCATGAAATTGCAGCGCGGGGCCCGTGGTGTGGATCTGCGGCTATTCCACATCTTTTCCGTGCCCTCCCCCAAAATAAAAACGCCAAGCCAAATAAGGAAGTGGAAAAGCCGCAACACCGCAGAGCGGGTGTTGCGCTACATTTTTTTCGGCTCACAAAAGCCGAACTCCGCTGATTCATGGTAGGGGAGGTCTCTAGGCTCCCAATTTTTCCGGGACGTGATCATCGCGACTAGCGGTAGCGCCCCCCACCACCAAAAGCGGGAGCGCGGAGGGCTCCCCTGCCAAAATAAACGACCTGTTTGACCGCCGGCGTCCCAAGCAATCAGTGGATGATACGTTCGATTTTCCAAAGGACAAATAGAGTCACAAAGGAAATCCGGATGTGAGGTACCTGGAATAATCAATCAGCAAGTACCGCACTGTCCCGTGTTCGAGGTATCCTTACGCCCGGGCCCCGCCTGAACCGGTCTGCCGCCCACGATTCAAAAATCAAAATGGGCGGGCCGGGAAGGCGGAAAAGTTTCCAGCACGGGTCTTGGGCCGCAATTCCGGGCAATAACACAGAGACGAAGGTCCCGGAAATATCTCGTCCCTAAGAAGTCTTTCACGAAGCGTTGGAGTGACCCGGAAGCAAAAACTCACGCCTGAAAAACATCACAGGTACACGGAGGGAAGCAGGAATGTTTCACCGAAAATATTTCTTAAAGGCTGCAATCGTTTTCTTAACGCTGCCAGTTCTCTGGGCGGAACGCATTACAGAAGCGGCCCCCCCACAGCAGGTGAAAGCCGCTCCATACGAAAACCCTTTGCTTCCGACGGACCGGCGCGTGGACGACCTCGTCTCGAGGATGACCCTGGAAGAAAAGGTTCTGCAAATGCAGCACACCTCTCCGGCCATTCCCAGGCTTGGGATTCCATCTTATGACTGGTGGAACGAGGCGCTGCACGGGGTGGCCCGCGCCGGCTATGCCACCGTGTTTCCGCAGGCCATCGGAATGGCTTCCACTTGGGACTCGAAGCTCGTGAATCGCGAGGCCGTTGTGATCGCCACCGAAGCTCGGGCTAAATACAACCAGGCGCAGCGCGATGGAAACCACAGCATTTTCTACGGCCTGACTTTCTGGTCGCCCAACATTAACATTTTTCGCGATCCTCGCTGGGGGCGCGGCCAGGAAACATACGGAGAAGACCCTTTCCTGACCAGCAAGCTCGGCGTAGCATTTGTGGAAGGGCTGCAAGGGGACAACCCAAATTACCTGGAAGTGGTGGCAACGCCCAAGCACTATGCCGTGCACAGCGGGCCGGAGCCCTCGCGCCACGGCTTCAACGTGAACGTTTTGCCCCGCGACTTCGAGGCCACTTATATGCCCGCCTTTCGCGCCACCATTGTGGACGCCCACGCGGATTCCATCATGTGCGCCTACAACGCCGTGGATGGAGTTCCAGCCTGCGCCAACCCTGATCTGCTGCAAAAGATTTTGCGCGATGAGTGGCATTTCGAGGGCTTCGTGACTTCCGACTGCGGTGCGGTGGGCGACATTGCCACGGGCCATCACTACTCTCCCGATGAAGAGCACGGATCGGCAGTGGCCGTGCGCGCCGGGACGGATACCACGTGCGGAAATGAATACGTCACCCTTGTCAAAGCGGTGAAGGACGGCCTGATCAAAGAAAGTGAGATTGACACGGCGGTGAAGCATCTTTTTACGGCGCGCATGCGTTTGGGCATGTTCGATCCGCCAGACCGGGTTCCCTTCAACAAGATTCCCATGACGGAAAACGATTCGCCGGCTCACTGCCAGTTGGCCCTGGAGGCGGCGCGCGAATCGATGGTGCTGCTCAAGAACCAGGATGGGACCCTTCCGCTCACCTCGAATGTAAAGACGATTGCGGTGATTGGGCCGAATGCCGAGTCGCTACCGGCGTTGGAAGGAAATTACAACGGCATACCTTCACGTCCCATCCTTCCGATTGATGGAATGCTCAAGCAGTTCTCGGGGAAGGCACAAGTGCTCTATGCGCAGGGCTCGCCCTACGTGGTTGAGCTGGCCGTGCCCGCGCCCCGTACGCTGTTTCACCCTGCTCAGGGCTCGACGGACCAGGGGTTGAAGGGCGTGTATTATGCCAACTCGGATTTTTCAGGCAGTCCCGCCCTGACGCGCATCGACCCACAAATTCAGATTGACCTGAACGCCGCTTCGCCCGCTCCCGGCATTCCCATGCAGACGTTTTCGATTCGTTGGAGTGGCACGCTGACCCCGCCCGGACCGGGGGACTACACGTTCAGCGTCCGCAGGTTCCATTGTTACCGATGCGAATCCAGCGAAGGCGTGCGCGTTTACCTCGATGGCAAACTAATGATCGACAGTAGCGAGCACACCACCGCCCCGCAAGTTCCCGCCGTCGCCAACCGCAGCGGATACACCCGCCGCCCCCAGGCGCCATCCTTCTCAATGCACTTCGAGGACACTCAGCCCCACGCCTTCCGCCTGGAGTACTCGCATAACGCGAAGTTGTTTGGGGCCGGACTAACACTCGACTGGCAGCCGCCCGCGGAAATTCTGCGTGAGGAAGCCGTAGGCGTGGCTCGACAGGCCGACGTGATTGTGGCTTTCGTCGGACTCTCGCCGAATCTGGAAGGCGAGGAGATGCCCATCCAGGTGGAAGGGTTTAAGGGCGGAGACCGAACGGATATTGTTCTGCCCAAGGTTCAGGAAGACTTGCTGGAAGCTCTGGGCGCAACGGGCAAGCCGCTCGTCACGGTTTTGATGAATGGCAGCGCGCTCGCCGTGAATTGGGCCCAACAACATTCCGCTGCCATCCTGGAGGCCTGGTATCCCGGCGAAGAGGGCGGCACGGCCATTGCCGAGACTTTGGCGGGCGTGAACAACCCGGCTGGACGGTTGCCCATCACGTTTTACACCTCGCTCAGCCAACTTCCTCCCTTCGACGATTATTCGATGGAAAATCGGACCTACCGATATTTCCATGGCCAGCCGCTCTACAGCTTTGGGTATGGTTTGAGCTATTCGACATTCGCTTTTAGCAACATCAAGCTGTCATCGGATTCGGTGGAGGCAGGGAATTCATTAACCGTGGAAGTTGATGTTCGGAACACCTCCCCAATTGCCGGAGATGAAGTAGCGGAATTATATCTCAAGTACCCAACATCGCCCGGTGCTCCGATTCACACTCTCAAGGGATTCGAACGCATCCACCTTTCGCCCGGTGAAACGCGGCACGTGACGTTCACACTTGACCCGCGAGACCTGAGCGTGGTCACTGAAAAGGGCGAACGCTGGGTCGAGCCGGGCAACTACACCATTTTTGTTGCCGACAGCCAGCCTTCCGAAAGCGCAAAGGGAGTCGAGACGAATTTCCGGATCACTGGCGAAAAACAACTTCCTCACTAACTTGGTTTGGCATTGAAAGAACAAGCCTGAAAGAATTGATGATGCCCTCCCTTTCAATTCCACGGGAACAAGATTTAACGGAACCGGTCCCTCTGCCGGATGAAATGCCTCGGGCGAGTGGCGCGATCGCACGAGGATCGCGGTTCCGAATGTCCAAGACTAAGGACATTTGCCGCTACGGGGTGGCGTGTCTGTCGGTGGACACAGTGGCGGCAAGGCACTTCATCCACTGCGGGGGTAATGCACTTTTGCCGAGATCTCTCGCTTCGCTGGAAAAGAGAATCAAGCGGCACTGAAGTCTATTTGGTTTTTTTTCAGCAGGAAAACCCGGAAAAATCTACACCGGGCATGTAAGTATTTCATCGCGCGTGATGTCTTTATGGGTTATACTGCTTGTCTTTCAATGCGTTGCCGTTAAACCTGTTTGGCAATTGACGTGCCCGAGGGCTGTTGAAGTAATCGCTTCAAAAGAATAGATCCTTTAAGACTGTCTGTCTGTCCGTCCGCCCGAGTGAGACTAAATTCTTGTCTCTAACGGCAGATAAAGCAAAATCGGCTAGCCCCATGTTTTAAAACGATGTTGAGGTACTCGCGGATTTTCGCTGTTTTGAAACCGCAAACTCGCGGACCGAATCACAGCGACCGGCTACCATTTTGCAGCACAGGAATACATCATGAGGGTTGCTGCGGGCTGCGTGGCGGTATGCAAGGATGTTATTCCAAAGAAAGAACTCTTCAGGAACATGCAAAGTTTAACTGAGATGCCTGCCTTGGTCACACAAAGGGCAGGAAAGAAATTTCAACTTCGTTGGTGCGCATGGGTGCGAATCTACGTTTCACTGGCAGTATCCATTTGAACTGGCGATGACGCCAGTGAAGACATAGGACGGGTGTGGGCCAATTTAGACTTATAACTGCAAATTTTGCTGCGACATCCCCCAGTCGGCAAGAAGGGCGTTACGCCGGCAGGGTCACGCCTTCCGATTCCGCCGGTGCGGCAGGATTTGCCCCTTCCCTTGCGAACGGAAGTTCCCTGGGTTCGATCGTGGTCTCAGCCTTCAGCCGTACGAACGGTGCGGGAATTCTTGTTGAGCCCCCGCAGATCAAATTCCCCTCAAGCAGTCCGGCCACAATTTCCACTTTCCCGTTGGCGGAGTTTTCCGTGGGGATGTCAAGACAGCGGTTTCCAGCAGAGACCTCCATCAGAGGGACCACGATGAAAGGGACTGCTGCCGATGCCCGCTGTTAACAAAAAGCTGTCTCACCTCTCGGATACTATTCAAGATGAATTGCGTACTCCAACCCAGTTTCGAATCCCCAATCGGGGCATGGTATTTCTCTTTCTCTTATTAGTTGCCAGCCTCGGCGCCGTGCCTGCCGCCCTTCAGCCCCAAAAAGGCGGTACACGGATGTCCATTTGGGGGCGGGATACCTGGGTACCCGCCGGGACTTCCCGCATACTTCGCATTCGAGGCACTGAGGATCTTGTTTCATCCGGTAGTACTCCGGTCGTGAGTTTCTCCCCAGGCCCCGTCACGGTGAACTTTGTTCAAGTCACAAATCCACAGGACTTGACCGTTTCCATCACTATCCCTCCAGAAACCCAATCCGGTCGGCAAACCCTTCGGGTGACCGACGACAACCTGACCCACAGCCTGGCCGACGCCTTGATGATCGTGGACGGTGTCCTCCCCAACCCAACGCCCTCAGTCCTGTCCTTGGGCGGCTCGGCAATGCTGAACATCGCTCCACATCCGCTCTTCCAGGGGCAGACGTTGTTCTCACTCGATCTAGGGCCCGATGTCGCGGTTGGACCCGTGACGCTCCAGCCTGACGGCTCGCTCCAAGCACCTGTCTCAGTCATCAACGAGGCAATTCCGGGAACCCGCTCCTTACACGTTACCGCAGGCAATTACACCTTGGTGGCCGAGCGCGGTCTTGGGATCGATTTCGGGCCGCCGGTTCACCGCGTGGTAGTCCACATCAATTCACCCACGGTGGCAGATCGCACGCTTTACCTGCCCAACGGTTACACGGCGAAGTTATTTGCGGCATATACTGACCTGAACCGCATTCGACAGCCCAAGGCGATTTTTGTGGACGAGAAGAATACCCTCTACGTCCTGAGTAAAGGGGACGCCACACGGAACCCTCCTTACTGGATTTCGGCTTTTGACCTCAGCCCAGACAATTATGGAGCGTTCAAAGGATTGCTCACGAATTTCGAGGCTTCCGGCGGGGGGGGCTTGGTGGAAGGCGTTACGATGCTTCCCAGCCGGCCTGGAAAACTCCGCCTCGTTACGGAAGATCCCTCGGCCACCAGCATGAGTGGCGGGAAAATGATTACCGAAGTTGATGTCGCGACTCTGCAGGGTCGCCCGTTATTGAAGACAGAGGCGAGGAGCCTGGGCCCGATTGGAACAGACTCGGCGGGGAATCTTGTGGCTGTTGTCGGGACGGCAGGCTCGGAGAATGGTGACTTCCTGGAGTTTGATCCCAACGGCGACCTCATAAAGGATTGTCCAATCCCTTACAGGCCCGATGCATTTCATTTGGACCCGTTGACAGGTAAGTTCCTCGTCAGCGGGCCGGCTGAGCAGGGCGGTTCCCGCACTTTCGACCTGACAGATTGCTCAATGACGCCTCGCGGCGACGGTGGCGCTCATGCAAGAGGGGCCTTTGTCCCGGAAGCCGGAGACTTTGGGAACCAATTCTTCGCCCCCGTTAATGGCAACAACATTTTGCAGACCCTAATGCCAGTTCCCCACACAGATGGTCCGGCGGAGCACCCGGTGACATTCGCTTCCAATCTGAGTAACCCCGGAGATGTGTGGTTCGACCGCGATGGAAAGCATATGTTGGTTTCCGACGCTGCGGCCTGGGCCATCCTCGACATTTCCAGGGATCCAAACTATGTCCCCGCTCATCCGGTCGCGCGTTTTTCGCCAACGAGTTTGGTGTTCGATTCCCAACCAGTCGGCAGGATGAGCCCCGTTCAAACCGTGACACTCACGAATACCGGTACTGCGCCGATGAGCATCGCTGCGATTCTGACCAACGGCGATTTCGTCCAATCGAACACCTGCGGCGCTTCGGTGGCCATCGGCGAGAGCTGCACCATTGGCGTGAGTTTTGCGCCGACGGCCAAGGGCACGCGAACCGGAGCCCTCATGCTGATTGACAGCGCCAGCAGTATCCCACAGGTCTTCCCCCTGGCCGGCCCGGGAAATATCCCCACTGTGAGCTTGTCCCCAATCAGCCTGAGTTTTGGGAATCAGTTGGTGGGGACGACAAGCCCGACGCTCACCGCAACCCTGAGCAACACGAGCATTTGGTTACTAAGCATCACTGCCATCAGCATCAGCGGGGACTACGCGCAGACGAACAATTGCCCCAGCTCGCTGGTGGCGGTGACCTCCTGCACCTTGAGCATCACCTTTTCCCCGAAGGCTTTGGGAAGCAAGATTGGGACGCTGAGCGTTACCGACAACGCCGCGGATAGCCCCCAAACGGTAAGCCTCTCAGGCACGGGAATCGCTCCGGTGGCCGGCCTTCTGCCCGCCAGCCTGGGCTTTGGAAATCAATTGGTGGGCACTTCCAGCGCAACGCAGCCTGCCGTGCTCAGCAACACAGGCACGGCCTCTCTAACGATCAGCAGCATTGTGGCGACCGGGAACTATTCCCAGACCAATACTTGCGGTGGTTCAGTGGCGGCGGGGGGTAGTTGCACCATCACAGTTAAGTTCACCCC
>JBGPCF010000045.1:0-43701 GCA_041481635.1 Terriglobia bacterium
AGACGACTTCATTGCCTGCAAGCTGCGCGGTGATAAACGCGCTGTCTTCCGGCAGTTCTTGATAGACGAATTTCACTTTTCTGCCGTCTTCAAGTGTTTTGATCCACTCTTGGTCTGGCATTTTCGTATCGCTTCAAGCCTATCCGGGAGACCAGTGCCAGAATCCTATACCATTCGTCCGTTCGATTCGGCTACACCTCTTGACCACATAACCGCCGGATCTTATAGAAACCTAGTGTAACTATCTGGGAAGGTTTCTGTCTGTAGGCCGTCGAACATTGACCCAGAATCTTACTTCAATCCGAGCTCTCCGTTAAGCTGCTGGATTATTCCATAGCACTCGCATGCGGAGCGTTCTAGTTTCTTGCGGTTCAGGATCTTCACTGCCCCACGAGGGTACTCGATCAGCTTCTTTTTCTGCAAAATACCCGCTGCCAAGCTAATGGTCGGCCGGTCTGTCCCGAGCATCGTTGCAAGGAAATCATGGGTGATCGACAACACCCCAGAATCCAACCGATCCTGAGTCATCAAAAGCCACCGCGCAAGACGCTGCTCCGCGCCGTGCAGTCGGTTACACGCAGCCGTTTGTGAAACTTGCAAGCAGTGAAGCACTGTATATCGGCTTAGCATCATTTGAAGCTGTGGACTTGACTGCAGAGTATCTTGCAACACGTCAACTTTTATCTTGAACCCGTCCCCCGCGATTTGTACGACCTCGCGAAACGGGTTTCTCCTCAAACCGACCGCCGATGGTATCCCCGCTATTCCTTCTTTCCCCACAATGCCCACTTCAACTGTCTGTCCGCTTTCCATCACGACGACAAGAGAGAGTAAGCCTCCGTTCGGAAAATAGACGAAATGTAGGCTTTCGTCCGGCTCGTGAAGGATGAGGTGAGGCGGCAACTCGACGAATTCCAAGTGTGCGCGGACGGAGAGATATTCACTATCGGGAAGGGCCAGGAGGATCTTGTTGCTTACAGGCTTCCCATCCGTATTGGTTCGTTCACCAGACTGCACCGGTTGCACGTCTCTTCGTGCCAAGATAATCCTCCGCTCTACTGGGATGGAACGCCGGAGACACCTCGCAGATATGGCCTCCGCGCCATCGGTCGCGGCAAGAGCCTACCCCAGAAATATGGTGTCGGGAAACACTGTATTTCCTTACATCAATCCATTCTGTAGGGCATCGAACATTGAGATAAGGGGCAGCCCCCCGCGCTGGAATGATGTGATCGCGGGTGTCGTCGTCTTTCAGCACCTCAACTGAAACACAATTACCTGTCGGCTCAGATGCGAGTCTTCGGCACACAAACTATTGAGTTGGTAGCTCTCGACAAATCCTGTAACAAAATTGACAGATTCCCGATCGTAGAGGGCAAATCCTGGTAGGTCGGATTACCGGAAACTGGGCCACAACTTCAGTTTCCAATTTCTTACTTGCTGGAGGTGCTTTGGCCTAGCTTCCGCAAACGATCCTGCAGTTTGCGGCGCAGGACGGCGGGCGTGTTGGGATTGAATGCCACCAGATACCACAGCGGCTGGCTGCGATCCCGCGAAAGCCATGCCAGAGTGACAGGGTCCGCGTTGGGATGCCGCGCAACGTTTTCGCGTATCGCCGCGTAGGGGTGCTTCGCCAGGCGGCCGAGTGTCTTCGAAGGGACCTTAGGGTGCTCGCTGATCAGACGAAGCAGGTAATAATCTGATTCCGGCGCCTCACGCGCCAGCTTGTCGAGCATTTCCGCTTTCGAGTCGGCGTTCAGGACCAGTCCGACCTTCTCATCCCACGACGAATTGATGTGGTTCAGTTCCTTCGTGCGCTCGTGGATCAATTCCTCGATCACGCGGCGCTCCGTGTTCAGGCGCACTTGCGGTACCTGTGTTGTCTCGAGCGAATCGAGTACGCGAAGAAGGTGCTGCCGTTCCCCGAAAACGATCTGCGTAGTACGCGGCGTCGAACCTTTGGTCGGCGTCTGCACCAAATCGGAGCGTCTCATTGCTACCTCACTCAGTAAAATTGAGTTCGTTTGCCAGATATGCCAGCTCATCGTCTCGGATGTACAGGCTCCCTGAATCAAGTGGCATACCGGCTTCGATCTGCCGTTTCAGCCATCGTCCGGCTACGTCAATCTTCTCCTCGCGCGACAAGCGCCGCCGCGCCTCTTCAAACCGCGACAAGCTCGCGCCTGAAATTCCAACCACTGCTTCTTCTCCATTGACTCGAAAGAAGAAAAGTTCAGGCCTATCCCCCTGCGCCAAAAATCCTGACCGGACAAATTGCACGCCGAGACGGATACCGTCTGGCCCCACAACCTCGAACCGTTCGTAGAGCGGCTCGTAAGTCATCATGGATTATCGGACCGTGCCTCCGGGGAGTAAAGATTCCGGAGCCGTTAAGGTTCCAGACGCGCAACACGATTCTGGGCGGCGGGGTCCAACAATAGCCAATGTACGCCCTTGCGAGATTGCGGACATTGGGATATGCGCGTACTTTGGATGCATGGAAACTAGACATTGCGAAACGCAGGAGCCGCCCAATGTCCGCATTTGAGGACCACAAGGAAGAAATCGAGCACTACGAGCAGATGCTGGGGGCGCATCGCGGGCGTCTCGCTGTGACGCTCGACCGCGTGACGAACGCGATGGTGCTCGTGGGCCAGCACGGAGTCTATTGCCACAGCCATCGCGACCCCACCAAGCCAACCATGGACATTCAGATCATCACAGACGAACTGCGCAAAGCCAAGGAGCTTATCCAGAGCGTCATGGAAGATCTACGCGCGGAACGCGAAAACCGATTGCAAACCGACTAGCGGGCTACGGAAAGTGGAAATCCAAAATCACATTCGAATATCTGTCAATTCCCTGCGAGAAACGGATTTGTCTCTCGTTCCTCACCGATCGTTGTAGAGGGACCGTGGCCCGGATACACAATCGTGTCATCGGGAAGTTCAAGCACCTTGTCCTTCAGCGAACGGATGATCGCTTCGAACGACCCGCCCCAAAGGTCCGTGCGGCCAATGCTGCCGGAAAACAAAGTGTCTCCGGCAAAAAGCCGGCCAGGCTCATGTCCGGTCGATTTCGCAGCAACGGCGCCTGCGCGGCCCTCCGGCATATCCGAGGGCATATAGAGGCAGACGCTGCCTTGCGTATGACCCGGCGTGTGCAACACTTGCGCTTCGAAGCGTCCCCAGCGGATGGCGTCTCCCTCCCGCAATAGCTCGTCGACTTCGACCTTTTCCGGCGTCTTCCAGCCGATCCAGGCGGCTTGTACATCGAGCATGCGGTAAAGTTCCAGGTCGTCAGGGTGGATGCGAACCGGCGCGCCCGTGGCTTCATGGATGCGCCGCAGTCCTCCGACGTGATCGATATGGGTGTGCGTGATAACAATGGCGGAAACGCGTAACTTGTGGCGGGCGATGACGTCGAGGATTCGCTCAGCGTCGTCGCCAGGATCAATCACCAGAGCGTCGCGAGTTTTTGGATCGCCGATAATATGGCAATTGCACTGCAGCATCCCGACCGGAAGGATTTCATGAATGAGTTTGGATGCTTCTAACATGGATCCCAATATAGCATCGGAGGCCTCGCAAGAAACGAATGCCTCACGTTCGAAGCTTGGAGATGGGGCTATTCGTACCGGAGCGCTTCAATGGGATCGAGATTGACGGCTTTCCGGGCCGGATAGTAACCGAAAAAAATGCCGACACCGGCGGAAACCATAAATGCAATCAAAATTGCAGAAAGAGGCACGGTTGTGGGCCATTGCAGAATTCTTGCGACAAGAACGGAGCCGACCAGGCCGAATACAAGGCCGATGGCTCCGCCCATCAGGCTCATGACGATCGCCTCGCTGAGGAACTGCATCTGCACGGCCTTCTCGCTGGCGCCGACAGCCATGCGCACGCCAATTTCCCGCGTGCGCTCGGTAACGGACACGAGCATGATGTTCATGATCCCGATGCCGCCCACCAGCAGCGCGATGGATGCGATGCTTGCCAGCAAGATTTCCATTATCCGCGCGGAGTCGGCCATAGCATTCGCAATCTCGACCGGATGTCGGATATTGAAATCGTCGGGCTGCCCGGGCCGGATGTGGTGACGCTCCCGAAGTAGATCAGTGATTTCGCGTTCTGCCTCCGGTACCACTTCAGGAGAGATGGCCGACGCCCAAATATCATCGAGCCAATTGATACCCTTGATTTTTTTCTGCACCGTCGTATAAGGCATCAGAATCAGGTCGTCCTGATCCTGGCCCGTCGCAGACTGTCCCTTCGCTTCCACAAGGCCGATCACTTTGCAGGGTTGGTTGGCGACGCGGATCGTCTGACCCATGGGATCATCGTTCAAGAAGAGGATATTCGCCACGGTGTGGCCAAGAACACATACGTTCTCCGCCCTATCAATTTCGTCCTGGCCGAAGAATGTTCCGCGATCCACCGCCAGTTTTCTCACAAAGAGGTAGTCCGGCGAAATCCCTCTCATCGAGGTGTACCAGTTCTGATTTGAAAAAACGACCTGTGCACGGGTATCTACCTGTGGCGTAACGTGCGAGACGAGCCGAATCTGACCAACGATTGCCTTGAGGTCCTCCAGCGTGAGCGTCTTCGTTGCGCCGTTTCCTGTACGAACGCCATTCAGGTTCATGCCACCGGCCTCGATCCACACCATGTTGGCGCCCATGTTCGCAATGGCGGTCTGGATCCTCTGCGTCGCGCCTTCACCGATCGCTACCGTGCAGATCACCGCAGCGACGCCAATGATGACGCCGAGCATGGTCAGCGCCGTCCTCATTTTGTTGCGTCCGAGAGCGCGGAAAGCCATGCGCAAAGTAGTTGTAAATTCCATCCGATCCTCCGCCAACAACCATGCCACGCAGCGGTCTGCGTTCTAGCGGGAAAGGTCCGAAATTTCCCATACAAATCCCAACCTCTTTATAATATATATCGATCCCCCACGCTTGGGGCCGCGCCGTTTCCACCATCGCGCCCCTTGCAAAACCGCGTTCTGCTAAAATGAAATTGCACTCCCGGAGAATCCGAAGCTGACTATGCCGCTTGAAACGCCTTTGCTTGCTCTGCACAAATCCGCAGGCGCGGAGATTGGTGAATATTTTGGCACTCTCCTGCCGGCGCGTTTTGGCGATTTTGGAGCCGAATACCGGGCCGTTCGCAGTGCAGTTGCTCTGGCAGACTCGAATTTCCGGGCGTTCTTTTCTCTTTCCGGGCCCGACCGGCAGCGCTACCTGAATGCGGTTCTGACTTCGAATGTCCGCGACCTCGAAGCGGGGCAAGGCGCTGCCGGTCTCCTGCTAACCCCCCAGGGACACATTCTCGCCGAAGTCGAAACACTTGCGCTGGCTGGCCGCACTCTTGCTTCTTCCCATGCCATGGTGCGCGACCGCACGTTTTCCACGCTCGACAAATTCATCATCATGGACGACGTGACGCTCGAGGATGTGACCTCTTCGACGGGAACGCTTGATCTCCTGGGACCACGCGCTGCCGAGTTGATATCGGAGTTGGTCCGGGTGGACATTTCGGCCATGCCCGAGTCGGCGCACGTCGAAGTGAAGATCGGCTCGATTCCCTGCCGCATCGTCCGCCACACTTGGGTGGGCCATCCCGCCGCGATGCTGGTTGTGCCGCATGAACAGCTCAGCCCCCTGTGGCAGGAGCTTGAACGCCGCGTCCGCGCTCAAGGCGGCGCAACCGCCGGAATGGAAGCTCTCAATTCGATTCGTCTGGAGTCCGGAATCGCGTGGTTTGGACAGGACTACAATGAAAAGAATATCCCGCACGAAGCGGGCCTCGAACAGTCCCACATCAGTTATGAGAAGGGCTGCTATACCGGGCAGGAAATTGTGGAGCGGGTCCGCTCACGCGGCCACGCAAACCGGAGGCTCACGGGGCTGCAGTTTCTTGCCGGGAAAGCGCCCGTGGCGGAGACAAAACTGTTCCTTCCCGGGGATCCGGCTGGAAACGAAGCCGGCCACGTCACCAGTGCAGGCTTCTCTCCATTGCTTGGCCGGCAAATTGGCCTGGGCTATGTGCGACGGGAGCATTCGACCATTGGGACGCGCCTCGATGCCTCCGGCATTGCAGCCGAAGTGATCTCGCTTCCTCTGCCGGAGAAACAAACCTCTGTCTGAAATCGACCCCCTCGCGCGTTTGTCAAATCGCGGGCATTCTTGTATCGTTCGTCCTCGAACTCTCTAGTAGTGATTTCAAGCGGTAAGCGGGGAGTATCGCCTTCATGAAGCCGATTTTCGTGTGGTTGCTGTTGTGCGGATTGTTTGTGATTGGCGGCGCTTCTGCGGTTCACGCGCAGGCTGGTCCGGAAAAGGGCGGACACGAGTTGGCATTATGGACCGGCGGAGGGCATGGTACGAATGGAATCACATTGGACACCGGAGTGTGGGCTGCCGGCGCGCGTTATGGCTGGGTGCTGACGGGTCCGCGTGGCCCGAGCTTTCTGCGCGGCAAATTCGAATACGCCGTGGATGTTGTCCCCATCTTTTGGGTGTTTCACCCAGCGAACACGGCTTACGGGGTAGCCGTTGATCCTTTTGCAGTCAAATGGAATTTCGATACGCGCGGCCGTATCGTGCCCTACTCCGATCTGGACGGCGGCGCGTTGCTTACCAGCAGCCAGGTGCCCCCGGGGACTTCCCACATGAATTTCACAACCAGCGGCGCCCTGGGGATGCACATCCTCGGCGGGAAATTCAACTGGAGCGCGGAAGTTCGCTTCATGCACATCTCCAATGCGAGCCTGTCTTCGTCCAATCCGGGGGTCAACACGCTGCAGTTGCGCCTCGGCGTCGGATTGTTTACGCGGGGACGCAGCAACGAACGCTGACGGATTCTCTCTTCACCCGGTTCTTCCAGGGGAATTCACAATGCAGATGGGATGGATTTCTACTTAGGCGATATTCAGCGCGCGCTTGAAGCTGCCGCGTTCGTTCGTGATCTTTTCCTGCAGTTGCAGAATCGCATACAGCAGAGCTTCGGGCCGGGGCGGGCAGCCGGGAACGTAAATGTCGACAGGAATCACCTGGTTGACGCCCTGGACGATCGCGTAATTGTTGAACACTCCGCCGGACGTTGCGCACGCACCCATCGAGATCACCCACTTGGGTTCGGGCATCTGCGCATGGAGTTGTTTGATCACAGGCGCCATTTTTTGAGACACGCGGCCCGCGATGATCATCAAGTCCGCCTGGCGTGGCGAAGGGCGAAACACTTCCGAGCCGAACCGCGCAACGTCGAACCGGGCGGCGGCCATCGACATCATCTCAATCGCGCAACAAGCCAGGCCAAACCCGAGCGGCCATATCGAGCTCTTGCGCGCCCAGTTCACGGCCTTATCAAGCTGTGTGAAGATGATCCCTTCGTCCTGCAGCAGCTTGCCGAAATCATCCGGCTTTTCGAGCGTCACATTTTTCCCGATGGATGTACTCATGCAGCGTCAATCTCCACAGCTATTTTCTCATAGTCTCGCACGGTGTGCCAGGACACCCCGCGTTCTCGTACTGGCCTAATTCTGTGTTGCTCGTCTCTCTTTCCTCTTTCAGGCGATCTGCCGGGTTCGCCGGTTAGAACAAAAACTTCACCGCAAGCTGGATGCCGCGCGGGCCTCCGCCTCCGAGGAACGGGTTGCCGATTCCAACGTCACCTGTTGCGACAATGTGATAGGCGCCATTGCCCACTTCGCGGTTTCCGCCGCTAGGCATGAAGAACCCGCACCCGCAAGTTTGTTGATTGATATTTGAGGCAGGATCGGCAATGAAGGCTGGGAGGAGCGGATTGGAAAAGTTCGGGTGGTTCAGGAGGTTGAAGAACTCCGCGCGGAGTTGCAAGTTCAACCGCTCGGTCATCTTTGTGTTCTTGTAAATCGCGAGGTCCCACTGTTTGAAAGGGGGGCCTTGTAGAGCGTTGCGCCCCAAGTTTCCGTAATGCCGCGTCCCTGGGACGCAATCACCGGCGAACCCGCTCAAGTTTGCGCTCGTTATACCAGCCTGGATGGTGCACGGCATGGCAAAGGAGCTGAGCTGGAGGAAATTTGCAGGGTCGTGGTAGTTGTAAACAATGGGTCCGACCACATCCGGTCGGTCGAAGCCGTCGCCGCCGCCGCTGTAATCGTCTTCGAAATTATAGTTAAGCGTGAACGGCTGACCGCTCTGCACGGAGACCGTGCTATCCAGCCCCCAGCCGTTCTTCAACTTTTGGCGTCCACCGCCCATCGTAGGAAGTTCGTAGCTGAAGACCCATGTCAGCCGTTGCGGAATGTCGAAGTTCGATCGCCCATATTCGGCGTTTGGATTATTGCTGTCCTGGGGCTGGGCCGCGTTTACAACGAAATCCTCGCCGTCGCTCGAATTGTCCAGCGACCGCGACCACACGTAGTTCACAACGGAGTTCACCCCGTGCCAGCCGTTCACTCGCAGGCTCGCCTGCAACGAATTGTAATTTGATTTCCCGCTAGAATTCTCCTGGAAAATATAAATCGAGCCCGCGGGGTTACCAAAGATTCGGGGTACGGAAAGGTCTTGGATGGCTCCTGTGGTTGCGCAGGTCGCGATTCCGCTCGGGCAGTCAGCAGCGGTAATTTGCGCCTGGCTTGGCTGGTTGATGTCGAAGAACCGAAATAGCCGGTGACCCTGCGATCCCACGTAGCCGACCTGCAGCACGACCTTGCTGGAAATCTGCTGCTGGATGTTCAGGTTGTAATTCTCCATGTAGGGCGTCTTGATGTTCCGGTCGAAGGCGAAGATGTCGCACTCCGCACTGCCGCTGCAGCTTGGTGCTCCATAAATGGGCACACCGGCTTGGACCGGCATTTTGGGTTGATTGAGCAAGGCCTGCTGGATGGGGTTTGGCCCGATGTTGTTATACGCAGGTCCGGGGGCGTAAAACGTCGGATAAGGCAGATGGCCCAGAAACATATCCTGCGAGAAAGCGTCGAAGAAGACACCGTATCCACTGCGGACGACCGTCTTGCCTGTTCCGAACACGTCCCAGGCAATGCTGGCGCGGGGCGCAAAATTTTTATGGTCGGGATTGTATAGTTTCGACAGGCCCCCTGGCACTCCCACCTGAACGAGCTGGCCAGCTGTCGCGCTTGTGGTGACAAAATTGGAAAAGAGGTGGTCCTTTTCCGCGACCACACCACTGTAGTCCCAACGCAGGCCGAAGTTCAGCGTAACCCGCGAATTCACGCGGTAGCTATCCTGGAAATAGAGGCCGTAGCCATTCTCATAGGTGTGACGCACCGTGTTCCCAGAATAACTGAAACCCTTGCTCGGCGCCGCTTCGAGCAAGGTCGTCAGGCTGACGAATGAGAGTCTCCCGCGCGAGTACTTGTCGAAGTGCTGTTGAATGCTTGTGCGGTGAAACTCACCGCCGAATTTCACGTCGTGTTTGTTGATCTTCCAGGAAAAGCTGTCAATGAGCTGATTGTTGGTGTCCACGCGGCTTCGCGGGTCACCAGAGGTAGCGCCGGGCTGGGCAAAAAAAGCAGTGGCTCCTGTCGGTGTCGGCGAAAGAAGGAGGATCGGAAGGCCCGAGGAGTGGCACGAAGGGGCCCCCGATGGAACATTACAGAGGCCGATTGTACTCGGGTCAAAATTCTGGTCCTGCGGGAAGAATCCCTCCGCGAAGCGGTTCCAGCCATAGCGCAATTCGTTCAATTTCGTCGAGGAGAAAACACGCACGTAAGAAAGAGAAACCAGCTGAACGCGTGTTGGCGTCACCGTGTCAAAGCCCGGAAGCTCGCCGCCGGTGGCATTGAGAGCCAGCGGGAATTGCTGGGTGCTGTCGCCGAAGAAATAACGGCCCGTCACCGTATTGTTCTGGTTAAAGGAATGGTCGATCTTCGCGATCATGCTTGTCAGATTGTTGAACGAAGGGGCAATCGCCGTATAGTCGGGAACACTAGTAGTTAGGTCGCTCGGATTGAAGCACCCGGAATCGGTTGATGTGATTCCGGGAATATAGTTCGCCGCGTCATGCGGCCAGAAATTCAGGAGAGCGAGGCCCGTCGGGCTGATTGCGCCACCAACGTCTGTCTTGGCTTGAGCGATCTGGGCCTGCGTCGGTACGCAAGCTTGAGTCACAACGCCCACCCTCTCCCGCTGGCCCTCATAATCCAGGAAGAAAAACGTCTTATCCTTCACGATGGGTCCGCCAAGCGAACCGCCGAACTGATTGTTGTGAAATGGCGCCTTCGGAGCCGGCGCCACGTCAAAAAAATTCCGGGCGTCGAGCGCGTTGTTGCGGAAATACTCGAACGCAGTGCCGTGGAACTGGTTCGATCCACTCTTGGTCACGATGTTGACCACCGCGCCGCCGTTCCGTCCGTACTCCGCCTCAAAGTTCGAAAGCACGCGCATCTCGCTAACGGCGTCAATTGGCAAAACTGCCGACGGCGTGGCGAACACGCCCCCCTGGTTGATGGCCGGGTCGTTGCGGTAGCCGTCGTTCATGTCCGTGCCGTCGAGCAGATAGTTGTTGGACCGCCCGCGCGCCCCGTTCATCGAAAACTCGCCGAACGACCCCGGCGAATCCGTAATCTGGTCGGGAGAGCCCGCCACGCCCGGATTCAAATAGATTAGCTTCGTGTAGTCGCGCCCATTGATTGGCAAGTCCCTGACGGTATCCTGCGTAAGCGTGCCGCCCAGCGTGTTACTCGTCGTCTCGATCTGGGGAAGCGCTTCGCCCGAAACAATGATTTGTTCTTTCACCTCGCCGGGCTTCAGCGCGGCGTCCACGCGCCGCTCGGCCGCGACGTCCACCTTCACACCGCTTGTGACCGAGGCCTGAAATCCATTTTTCTCGACTGATACGGAGTAGGTTCCAATCGGCAGCTCGGGGACGCTGTAGCTGCCGTCCGCCTGCGTTTCCGTCTTGCGGAGGAGCCCCGTGTCCAGGTTGTGAATCGTCACGCTGGCGCCGGGCACTGTAGCCCCCGACGCGTCCGTGACCGTTCCCAGAATCGTGCCGCGGAAGGTTTGCGCCCTGCCCGGCGTGGCAGCCAGCACCATCAGCACCATGAACACCAGTGCCATAACCAGACCCCACCTGCAAGGATTCTCCATGGTTTTTTCCTCTCTGGGCTTGTACGGCTTGCCAGGCGGTTTCGCCTCAGTCAAACAATTAGCGCGACGCATAGATTGATGACAAGCCACGAAATCGCCAATGCCGATGCCACCGTTATCGAGCCGGCCCTCGGTTTGACATGTTGTTGCAAGCAAGCAGAAACTCCGACGCTCACGATTACGATTTCGCCGGGATTTCTGTTTTGCACCTCCAAGAAGGCGGTATTGTACACCCGGTTGCCTTCTATCGGGCCAGTCTGGCGCCAAGAACACATGAAGGCTGCGCGACGCAGCGGCTCTTCCGGTGGATAAAGACTCACTTCTTTCCCGCCGGAGGCAGAAACCGGGCCATCTGCTCCGCTGCTGAATACGCCTACGCCGGATCTTTGTCCAAGGTCCTCTTCCACAAGTACCCGTCGTTTTTTCGAGTGCGTATTGACACGTTCGCGGGGAGAGTCGCACAATCCCATTCACCGCGTTCACTTTCTGGCCCAAGCCAGGAACCGCGGCTCCGGCCAACGATAGACACAGGAGGACATCATGCCGAATCCAGTGAAACCGATCCCGGACAACTATCACTCCATTACACCAAATCTGGTTTGCCGCAATGCAGTGCAGGCCATCGATTATTACAAGACGGTGTTTGGGGCAACGGAACTCATGCGCATGCCGGGCCCGGACGGAAAAATCATGCATGCCGAGTTGAAGATTGGCGATTCCATTTTCTTCTTGGCGGAACCGATGGCCAGGACGCCAGCCCCTGCTCCGGGACCCGGCACCAGCAACCCTATGTCCATACACCTATACGTGGAGGACGCAGATAGTGTCTTCAGCCGGGCAGTCGCGGCGGGCGCCCGCGTGGACATGCCATTGTAGGACATGTTCTGGGGAGACCGGTTCGGCACGTTCACCGACCCATTCGGCCAGCAGTGGGGCGTCGCCACCCACAAGGAAGACGTATCCCCAGAAGAGATGAAACGACGGCAGGACGCGTTCTTCGCTAAGGCTGCAAGACAAAATTAGGAACAAACCAATCCGCAAGAAGCGTCGGGCCAAGATGGTGGCTAGATTGCCTCCTGCGGTTGACACGGGGGACCGCGCGCCGTACTCTAATTTCAGGCGCTCCCCTATGGATCTCTTCGAAGAAGTCGTCAAGCTCCGCCGTGAAGGAAAGCGCGGAGCGTTGGCCACCATCGTTCACACCAACGGCTCGATTCCGAGCTACGAAAGCTCGCGCATGCTCGTCCGTGAAGACGGCTCGATCGCCGGAACGATCGGCGGGGGCTGCGTCGAGGCTGAAGTGTGGGCCGCCGCGAAAGAAGTGATGCAGGCCGAAGCACCTCGCAAGATGACCTTCAGCCTGAACAACGAAGCCAACTACGACAACGGACTGATCTGCGGCGGCACGCTCGAGATATTCGTCGAGCCGATCCTGCCGCAGCCGGTGCTCTATATTTTCGGCGGCGGGCACGTCTCAATCGCGCTGGCGAACGCGGCGCACACGGCGGGATTCGCCATCGGCGTCATCGACGACCGCGAATCGTTTGCCAATCGGGAGCGCTTCCCGATGGCGCGGGAAATCTACACCAGCTTTGAGGAATCGTTCGCGAAGATCGAGCCCAGCGCCGCAACCTACATGGTGATCGTCACGCGGGGCCACAAGGACGACATGCACGTGCTTCGTTGGGCTGTCGGGACGTCGCCACGCTACATTGGAATGATCGGCAGCAAGCGCAAGGTGCTGTCCGTTTACCGCGCGCTTGGGAAAGACGGCATCGCCCCGGACAAGTTCACGAATGTACACGCGCCCGTGGGCCTCGACATTGGCGCGCTCACTCCGGAAGAAATCGCCATCAGCATTACGGCGGAGCTCATTGCCATCCGCCGCGGCGCCACAAATCTCCCCCACAAGGCTGTGAGTCTCGTGAACGCCACACCCGCCTCGGTGGGATGAGGGGACCTGTTTGCTCGCCGCCGTCATTCTCTCCGCAGGCGCTTCCAGCCGGATGGGGCGACCGAAAGCGCTACTTCCCTATCGAGAAGGCACGTTCCTGGAACACTTGATTCAGGTCACGCGCCACCCGCGCATCGGAGTGACTCGCGTCGTGCTTGGCGCCGGCGCCGACGGGATCCGTACCATCGCGAAGCTCGACCCCGCCGTGGTCGTTCTGAACCCCAATTGGGAACACGGCCAACTGTCGTCCATCTGCGAGGGAATACGGAGCCTGGAAGGTATAGAGACCGATGGAATCGTTCTCTGCCCGGTCGATCACCCTCTCGTGAGTGCAAGATTGGTCGGCGATTTGGTTGGACAATTTTATTCAAATCGCAAGTTTATCGTCCTTCCGACCTACAACGGCCGGCGCGGCCATCCGATGATTTTCTCAAGCGCGTTGTACGGCGAATTGCTCGCTGCCCCCGCCGACAAAGGCGCGCGTGCGGTCGTCTGGGCCCACTCCGCCGATGTTTTCGAAGTCCCGACCGACGAAGAGGGCGTCGTGCTCAACATTAACGACCCGGATATGCTACGGCACTCGATCGAAACGGATAAGAATTAGACACAGGGAACACCCAGGGCACGGAGAAAACCGGCAAAATTCATACGCTTCTCCGTGTTCTTTATGTCCTCTGTGTTTAACCTTGCTGTCTACTTTAGCTTGGCAATAAGCGCTTGGACGGCGTCGCGCGCGAGCTGCGCGGCGTGGAACGTCGCCGGCGAGAGGCCGCCTAACGCTTCCGACATTTGTTCGGGAGTGATGCCGCGAATCTCGGCCGGAGCTTTGCCGCGCAGCAATTCCGTCAGTAAGGACGAACACGCCATCGCCGTCACGCATCCGCGCGTTCGGAATCGTGCTTCGGTGATGCGCTCCGCTTCCACGCGGACGGAGAGTTCGAGGATGTCGCCGCAAACCGGATTCTCAACAGAAACGGTGGCCGTGGCAGCGTCAAGTGTCCCCGCGTTACGCGGATTCTGGAAATGATCGAGCACGGCCTGGCTGTACATGGCAGGAGTATCGCGCGAGCGGCCTCAAAGTTCAACGCCCGCCAAGAATCTTTGCCGCAGCCTTTGGTGAAAGGCCGAATTGCCCAACGTGGCGGCGCTACCGGGGAAAAGCGTTTGCCCGGCGTTGCGATTCGGGGCATTATCAGCATTGGACAAGAACGCACGGGTCGTGGATCGCCTGCAAGCACGCACAGGTTGAAGACGCGGCGGGAACACAATTAAGACACCCGGCGTCTACCCATTCAGGAGGCAGTGGCAGGTACTTCTATGAAGCCATCCTTTCTCTCTATTTCCTTGCGGTCCTTTTTTCTGGCAGCTCTCGCGGCCGGCGGAGCCCTCAGTTGGGGCGCGCCGCAGCCGGAAATGGATTCGGGCATTCTGCTCGCAACCATGCAGGCAGAGTTGGAACGAGCGAAGGACTCCCTGTCAAAGTCCGACCCTGCGCCTTACTTCATAAGTTACGAGGTTTACGACCAGCATAATTTCCTGGTCGCGGGAACCTACGGAACGATCGTCACATCTACCGCATCGAACCGCCGCTGGGCCGACGTCACCATGCGTGTCGGCAGCCCGGTGCTCGACAATACGCACAACGAGAACCGCGCGTCGGGGATTACTTCCGGTCCGCTCCCATTAGCTGACGACCGCGATGCCATCTCGCGCACCCTGTGGGACCTGACCAATCGTGAGTATCGCCGGGCGTCGCCTGCCTACGCGAAGGTCATGAGCAATACGGCGGTGCAGGCGGCGGAAGAGGACAGGTCTCCGGATTTTTCAAGGGAAGCGTCCCAGACCCAAGTGGATCAGCCCAGCCTTCCGATCACGTTCAATCAAAAAGAGTGGGAAGCCAAGATCCGGAAATATTCGGCAGCGTTCCGGAAATATCCCGAAATCTACAGTTCATCGGTGACACTGCAGATCCAACAGTCCACCTCGCATTTCGTTTCGAGCGAAGGAAGCAAAGTGGAGACGCCGGGCATCATGGCGCGCCTGGTCATGGAAGCCAGCACACGCGCTGACGATGGAATGGACCTGGTACGCGTAGAAACTTTCGAATCCGCGAAGCCCGAGGGACTTCCGTCCGAGCAGGAACTGGCCGCAAAAGCAGAAAAGATGGCCGCAGACCTGAAGGCGCTTCGCGCGGCGCCGCTGGCCGAGCCATTCGACGGGCCCGCACTGCTCTCGGGACGTGCGGCGGCCGTATTCTTCCACGAAGTCCTGGGGCACCGCCTCGAAGGACATCGTCAACGTGGAGAAACCGAAGGACAGACGTTCACCAAAAAAGTGAACCAGGACGTGCTGCCCGATTTTCTGAGCGTCTACGATGACCCGACGCTGCACGCCCTGAATGGCGTTCCGCTCGCAGGCTCGTATTCGCATGATGATGAAGGCGTGCCCGCGCAGCGTGTGCCGCTGATCCAGGATGGAATCCTGAAAAATTTCCTGATGTCGCGCATGCCGATCACCAGTTTTGCCAAGTCGAATGGCCACGGCAGGCGGCAGGCGGGTTTTATGCCCACGGGACGCCAGGGCAACTTGATCGTTGAATCGTCCAAGACCGTGAAGGATTCTGAACTGCGTGGGAAGTTGATCGAAGAGATCAAGAAGGCCGGGAAAACCTATGGTCTGTACTTCGAAGACGTGCAAGGTGGATTTACGCTAACCACGCGGGAACTTCCGCAAGCCTTCCAGGTGCTTCCGGTGATCGTCTGGCGCGTTTACGCCGACGGACGCCCTGACCAGCTCGTGCGAGGCGTGGATATCGTGGGCACTCCGCTTGCGTCTTTGAACCGGATTTTGCTCACGGGGAACACCACACAGGTATTCAACGGCATCTGCGGGGCTGAATCCGGCAGCGTGCCGGTTTCCGCCTCAGCGCCGGCCATGTTGTTCAGTGAAATGGAAGTGCAAAAGCGCGCAGCATCGCGCGAGCGGCCTCCCATCCTGCCATCCCCGGGATTCGAAAATTCACCGGGCGGTGCGGCAGCATCGACCTCCACCGGCGGGACATGGTGATGCGGCTCCGACCCACGCGCTCGGGCCTCGCTACGGTGGCGATAGCCGTACTCTTCTGGACTTTGGCTCTGACTCCCGCGTTCACCCTGCGCGCGCAAGAAAAGCGCACCCGGACCGAGGCCGCGCCGGACCCGGTCCTGCGCGCGCTCCAGACGGAACTCGCACGATCGAAAGCGCAACTCAAGATGGACAATGTCGGCGCTCCGTTTTACATCGAGTACCGCGTCTTCGATGTGGAGCAATTTGAGGCGAGCGCCGCGTTTGGCGCGCTGCGGGAACAGAACCGTACGCGGCTGCGTTTGCTGCGCGCGCTGGTGCGTATCGGCGATTACAAGGTCGATAGCTATTATGGGTCCGGTCAGGGAATCAGCGACATCCTTCCCCTCGATGGCGACGAGCTGGCGCTCCGGCACCAAATTTGGCTCGCGACCGACCAGGCATACAAAGGGGCCGGGGAGGCGCTCGCAGGGAAACAATCCCTGCTGAAACAGTTCAATGTCGAGGAGCCGGTGGACGATTTCGCAAGAGCCGAGGCGGTGCAATCCATCGGCCCTGTCGCGAAACTAGATGTAGATCCCGGGAAATGGACCAAGACGCTGGAATCAGCGACTTCGGTTTACAAGACCGACCCGGGGATTCAATCTCTTTTCTCCTCATTGAGTTTTATCGCCCTGACCGAATATTTTGTAAACACGGAAGGGACCGTCACGCGCCAGGGCTCAACGCATTACCTGATGACCCTGAGCGCCAGCGAACAGGCTCCGGACGGGATGCGCCTCGACAGGTCGCCGCAATACGCATCAAGCCGCATCGAAGAAATGCCCACGCCTGAGCTATTCCATTCCGACGCGCTAAAACTCGTAGAGCAGATGAAGAAATTGCGCGAAGCTCCCGTCGTGGACGAAGAATACCGCGGCCCAGTCCTTTTTTCGAATGATGCTGCCGCCGACATGTTTTTCGATTTGATTGTTCCCAACGTGCTCGGGCGAAGGCCTGCGCCGGGACGCCCTGCGCGGACCACAGGGGCCTTTGCCAGCAGTCTCAAGGGCCGGGTGCTGCCCGGCTTCCTTTCGGTTGTGGACGACCCGACACTGGAGACGTTCGAAGGTCACAGCCTGATCGGGAGCTATAAGGTGGACGATGAAGGCGTGCGGGTCGCTCCTGTAACAGTGGTGAACAACGGCGAGCTGGTGAATTTCCTGATTGGACGGCAACCGATCCGTGATTTCCCCGCTTCGAATGGACACGGGCGGGCCGCGGGCAACGGGACCACGGCACCTGCTCCCGGAAATCTGTTCATTCGCGCAGCGAAGACAAGCACGCATGAGGAACTCAAGAAGCAGATGCTCGACCTGTGCCGCAACCGCGGATTGAAGTATGGCTATTTTGTGGATACGCTCGGTCCGCGCCTTACGCCACGCGTGCTTTACCGGGTCTGGACCGACGACGGTCACGAAGAGCTGGTCCGGGGCGCCATCTTCAATGAACTCGATACGCGCGCGCTCCGCAGCGATTTGACTGCCGCAGGGAGCGATCCGCTTGTCAGCAACCGCTCGGGCATCCCCTTCACGACCATCGTGAGTCCTTCAGTCCTGTTCGACGAGCTGGAAGTGAAACGCGCGGACAATACTAAGGAGAAGCTGCCGGATTACCCCGCGCCGGCTCTCAGTTCCGGACAGAACTGAACCAGCTAGCGGCTCGAATTTTCGAAAGACAATGGCAGGACTGCCCGGAACTGATATTATTATATGGTTCTGTCGCGCAAGCGTTTTTATTTCGATGGCAGCCTCGAATGCTGCGGCTTGTGCTCAGGTTGAGTACCTGAATTCACTCCATCAGGCGCCAGCCAATCCGGCGCGGACGTATCGCGTCGCCCGGTAACAAGCCAAGTCGACTTGTCAGCCGAAGTCAAGCCGCTTGAGCGGGTATTATTCAATATTTGTGTCGTTGATCGGGCGCAACTTTTTGTATTTCATCAGACAGCTGAAGGCAGGGGGAAGAAATGCCAGATAACAATTCTGTCACAAGAGCTCTGGGCATTGACCCTCAGGAAATGCAGGAATGGATCGAATCCTTCGATGCGGTACTGAAAGGTGAGGGCCAGGAATCCGCGGCGCTCCTCCTCGACCAGCTCCGTGCTCGCGCGCAATTGTTGGGCGCCGGACCCGCATTCACTGCGAATACGCCATACGTAAACACCATTCCTGTGGACAAACAGGCAGTCTTTCCCGGCGACCAGGAGATCGAGCGCAGGATCAAGAGCCTGATCCGGTGGAACGCCCTCGCCATGGTGGTCCGCGCCAATCGAGTCGATCACAGCATCGGCGGCCATATTTCTACCTATGCCTCGGCCGCTACGTTATTCGAAGTGGGCTTCAACCATTTCTTCCGGGGACGCACGGAAGAGTTCGAGGGCGACACAATTTATTTTCAAGGACATGCCTCTCCTGGTGTCTATGCACGCGCGTTTCTCGAAGGCCGCCTTTCCGTAAAGCAACTCGAAAATTTCCGCCGGGAACTGAGGCCGGACGGTGGTCTCTCGTCCTATCCCCATCCTTGGCTCATGCCAGACTTCTGGGAATTTCCCACGGTATCGATGGGCCTCAGTCCGCTCATGGCCATCTATCAAGCCCGCTTCAATCGCTATCTCGAAGACCGGGGCCTCAAGCCCGTCACGAATGCCAAGGTTTGGGCCTTCCTGGGCGACGGTGAGACAGACGAACCGGAAAGCCTGGGCGCCATCACTCTTGCGTCGCGCGAGAATCTCGACAACCTCATTTTTGTCATCAATTGCAACCTGCAGAGGCTGGACGGCCCGGTTCGCGGGAACGGAAAGATCGTCCAGGAACTGGAGGCGGCATTCCGAGGAGCCGGTTGGAATGTCATAAAGGTGCTGTGGGGAAGCGACTGGGACCCTCTGTTCGAACGCGATGTCGACGGGCTGTTGGTCAAGCGCTTGGGGGAAATGGTGGACGGTGAGTCGCAGAAACTCGTCGTCGAGTCTGGCGCCTACGTGCGCCAGCAGGTCTTTGGGACAGATCCGCGGCTGCTGAAAATGGTTGAGGATATCCCCGATGAGGCATTGCGCACGTTGCGGCAGGGCGGGCACGATCCGCGAAAAGTGTATGCCGCTTATAAGGCGGCCGCGGAGCATACGGGTTCGCCAACCGTCATCCTCGCGCGCACGATCAAGGGTTATGGTCTCGGGGAAAGCGGTGAGGGAAGGAACATCACTCACCAGCAGAAAAAGCTCAATGAGGAAGAGCTGCGCGAATTCCGATCGCGTTTTGGCGTTCCCATCAATGACGAACAGATCGCCGACATGCCATTCTACCGTCCGCCCGAAGACAGCCGCGAATTCCAATACATTCGTGCGCGCCGGCAGGAGCTCGGCGGCTATGTACCGAGCCGCAAAGTGCGGTCCAAGCCGCTTGTCGCAGACCATGACGCATTATTCCGGGAGTTTTTGACGGGGAGTGAGGGCCGCGAAGTCTCCACGACGATGGCTTTCGTCGGCATGCTGAGGCAGATGTTGCGAGACCCTGAAATTGGCAAGCTCGTTGTTCCGATCGTGCCCGACGAGGCCCGCACATTCGGGATGGAATCGCTGTTCCGGCAGGTCGGCATCTACAGCAGCCAGGGGCAGCTCTACGAACCTGTCGACCTTCACACGCTGCTCTACTACAAGGAAGCGAAGGACGGCCAGATTCTTGAGGAAGGAATCACGGAGGCGGGATCCATGGCGTCGTTCATCGCCGCCGGTTCCGCTTACGCCACGCATGGAATCAATACGATTCCCTTCTTCATTTACTACTCGATGTTCGGCCTGCAGCGAATCAGCGACTTCATCTGGGCCGCGGCGGACATGCGGTGCCGCGGATTTCTTCTCGGCGGGACCGCCGGCCGCACGACTTTGGCGGGCGAAGGCCTCCAACACCAGGATGGCAACAGCCACGTTCTTGCATTGCCGATTCCCACGCTCCGGGCGTATGACCCCGCGTTTGCGTACGAGATTGCCGTCATCGTCCAGGACGGCATCCGGCGCATGTACAAGGACGGCGAGAGCATCTTCTATTACATCACCGTGATGAATGAGCCTTATGCAATGCCTGCCATGCCGCCCGGAGTCCATGACGGAATTCTAAAGGGAATGTACAAGTACCAGGCCTCGGAAAACAAGAAATCCAGACTTCGCGCGCAGCTCTTCGGCAGCGGCGCGATTCTCCGCGAAGCACTGCGTGCGCAGGAAATCCTCGGGGAGAAATATGGCGTCGCCGCCGACGTCTGGAGCGTCACCAGCTACAAAGCGCTATACCACGACGGCATCAACACCGAGCGGTGGAATCTGCTGCATCCCACGGAAAAGCCGTGTGTCCCTTATGTTTCTCAATGTCTCAACGATGAGCCTGGCGTTTTTGTCGCCGCGACGGACTACCTGAAAACCCTTCCCAATCTCATCAGCAAGTGGGTGCCGCGCCGGCTTGCTGCGCTCGGAACCGATGGCTTCGGACGTAGCGACGGCCGCGAGGCGCTGCGCAACTTTTTCGAGGTGGATGCGCGCTTCATCACCCTGGCCACTCTTTGTGAGCTGCTCCAAGACGGAAAGATCGAATCCGGCGTCGTGGAAAAGGCGATCAAGGATCTCGGAATCGACACCGAGAAGCCGAACCCGCTCCTGGCATAAAGTATTGCGGTGTCGTGCAATTCGATCCTTTTAGCAGGCTGCGGGAAAAGGCTCCCGGTGCTGTCATTCCGAGCCCTGGCAGGGGCCGGGATAAACTCCGCGAGGAATCTCTCTTCGAAAGGGGCCAAAAAGAAGAGGGATTCTTCGTCGCCCCGCTCCTCAGAATGACGCACCCATTGAGTTGTTCTGGAAATTGTTGGACCAGGATAAGGCATACGTGTCGTGCGAACCGTTGTCGTAGCATTGATCAGCCGGGATTCGAAGCTGCTGGTCTGTCAGCGGAAGCGTAATGACTCGCACGGATTGCGGTGGGAGTTTCCCGGCGGCAAGGTCGAAGCGGGAGAGTCACCCGCGGAAGCTCTCGCGCGCGAATTGCGCGAAGAACTCGGTGTGGCGGCCACAATTGGCAGCGAAGTTTTCCGCACGCGGCATCGATACAAAGAGCTGCGGGATGATCTTATCCTGATTTTCTTCTGGGCCAATATCGGCGATTCTGCCTTGCTCCAGAACCTGGCGTTTGAGCGATTCGAATGGGCCGGTCCCTCGGCGCTGTCGAGCTACGACTTTCTTCCAGCCGACAAGGAACTGATCGATTTGCTCGCTTCAGGGTCTATTCGGATGGATTGACCGGCGCCCCGTCTACGTGAGGCTGCGGCCACCGTCGACCACGATGACTTGCCCTGTGATGAACGGCGACTGTGCGAGGAAGATGACAGCGTCGTCGATATCCCCGGGGCCGCCGGTTCGGTGCAGCGGTGCGCGCCGGATGAAGGCTTCGGCGATTTCAGGAGCGTCGCCGGGGAACGAAATCGTGCCGGGAGCGACGGCATTTACGGTAATCTCCGGCGCGAAAGCGCGCGCCAGGCAGCGCGTCAGCATGATCACACCGGCCTTGGAGACACAGTAATGCGTGTAGGCGGGCCAGGCGTGCAGCCCGCCGAGCGAAGCGAAGTTGATGATCCGGCCGTGGCCGCCGCTACGAAGCATCGGCGCCGCCGCCTGCGAGCACAGAAACTGTGATTTAAGATTTGTGTCAAGAATTCTGTCCCACTGTTCCTCGGTAAGGTCTTCAAATTTTGCAGGGAAAAACATTCCGGCATTGTTGACCAGGATATCCAGCCGGCCGAATTCCCTTTCTATGGCGGCGAAAAGCGCGAGTACATCCGCCCGGTTTGCGACATCCGCCTGGATGGCCATCGCGCGCCTGCCCGTTGCCGAAATTTGCGCGACGACTTCTTCAGCCTGCGCTTTCGAACTGCGGTAATTGACGACGACGTCCGCCCCCTCCGAGGCCAGACGCAACGCCACGCTCCGGCCAATGCGTTTAGCTGCCCCCGTAACCAGTGCTACTTTTCCCGCGAATGGTGATCGAGACACGAGTTCCCTCTCCTAGCCGGGCTGCCGGACATCCTATCGCACTTCCTACCGCAATTCGTCATCAGAGCCTAAGGGGGGAAGACATTGTGCTACTCTTCGATGTTTCGGAGAGGCTTCGGGAGGGGCAATGAAACTGGACCTGCTGGCGATTGCGGCGCACCCGGACGACGTCGAGTTGACCTGCGGCGGCACGCTGCTCAAGGCCGCCGGACAGGGCTACAAGACGGGCATTTTGGACCTGACCGCCGGAGAAATGGGAACTCGGGGTACACTCGAAACGCGCTTGAAGGAGTCCGCCAGAGCTGCCCGGATCTTGCGTGTGGCGCATCGAGAAAACCTGCGGCTGCCGGACGCGCGCCTGGAGGTCAACGAGGAGTATAAGCTGGCCGTTGCGCGGCGCATCCGGGCGCTCAGACCCCACACCGTGATACTTCCCTACTGGGAAGGGCGGCACCCGGACCACTACACGTCCGCACGGCTGGGCTATGAGGGCTGTTTCCTGGCAGGGTTGAAACAGTTGCCGATCGATGGCGAAGCGTTTCGCCCCTTCAAAATCTTGTATTCCACCGTCTATTATCGTGAAGTGCGCCCCACCTTCGTCGTAGACATTTCACGATACTTTGCGCGGCGGTACCGCGCCATTCTGGCGTATGACTCACAGTTCCGCCCCGATGCCAAGGCCAAGAAATCGAAGGTGGATATCCCGCTCGACCGCCTGCACCATGAGGTGAATCTGATTGCACGCTACTATGGACAAATGGCGGGAGTCGAATACGCCGAGCCGTTCCTGGTGAAGGAAGTCATGCAAGTTGAAGATGTTGTGGCACTCCCGGTGCGATCGGTATGAAGGTAAAGGCTGACGGCCTTATGCGCCCTCATTCTCCTGAGCCATGGCAAACCCGGGTAGACGCTGACTGGTTCCCTGCCGCTCGACGCGGACGCGTATCATCGACTCGGTTGCCGCGCCGGTGGGCCGCAGCACCGCGATCGTCGCCAAGGCCTCATTATAGAGTTTGGTAACGAGGAAGGTCTCGCCGGTGTCGACTTTCTTCCACACCTGACCGATTTGGATACGGTGAGTTGCCATTTATGTGCGTCTTCGAGGGTAGTGAGAACTCCGGCGGGTGTCAATCACATGCCGGGCAGAGCTTTCCATGCCACCCAAGGAAACCTATTTCCATCAGACCTCATCTGACCACAAAGTGGGTATGCTCTGTGCGGGCGGGTGTATAATGGCTCTACAGAAGGTTTGAGGGAGGAGCGATGAAACGCCTCTTCGACGCAGTCATCGTAGTGGTTCTGGGTTTCTCGCTGGCCGTTTCGGTTGGCTTTGCGGCCCCGCAAAAGGCACAGACACAATCGCAACAGCCGCAGACTGCCCCCGCGGATCCGTCCCAACAGTCACAAACGCAGGACCAACAACAGCCGCCTTCGTCTGACCAGCAGCAGTTGCCGAAAGACGTCAAACCCGGTTCGGAAAAGGACGTCAACTCCGTCGGGAACCGCAATGTCGGGCATGGCGTGAACCTCTACTCCCTTGAGCGCGAGATCGCGCTTGGGAAGCAGGCCGCCCAGGAAGTCGAAAAATCCGCCAAGATGGTCAGTGACCCCGTGGTCACCGAATACGTGAACCGCGTCGGCCAAAACCTCGTGCGGAATTCGGACGCCAAGGTGCCTTTCACCATCAAGGTGATCGATTCAGATGAAATCAATGCGTTTGCCCTGCCGGGCGGCTTTTTCTATGTGAACAGCGGATTGATAATGCGCGCCGACGAAGAAGCGGAACTGGCTGGTGTGATGGCGCATGAAATCGCGCACGTCGCTGCGCGGCACGGCACCAAGAACGCGACCAAGGGAGAGATCATGCAATGGGCGTCGATCCCATTGATCCTGCTCGGGCCGGGCGGCTGGGCAGGCTACGGTCTCTACGAGGGCCTCAACCTCGCAGTTCCCATGGGCTACCTCAAATTCTCGCGGGACGCCGAGCGCGAGGCTGACTACCTGGGCCTGCAATACATGTATAAGGCGGGCTATGACCCGAACGCGTTCGTTAGCTTCTTCGAAAAGATCGAGGCGGAAGAGAGACGGCATCCAGGCAGCATTCCCAAACTCTTCTCTACGCATCCGCCCACGCCGGAACGCGTCCAAAAAGCCCAGCAGGAAATTGCGACGATCCTGCCGGCGCGGGATGAGTACATCGTCACGACCTCGGAGTTCGATCTGGTCAAGGTCCGGTTAACCAAGATCGAAAATCGAAACAAGCTGGAGGAGAAGAAGTCGGGCGGGGACAAGCCCACGCTGCGTACGCGAACCGAAAAACAACAGCAGGACAAGGCCGACAAGCAGCAAACGCAAACGGGCGACGACTCCGATCCTGACCGTCCGGTACTCAAGAAGCGGACTGACGATGGACAGTAACTCGGCTTACGGCAATTGACTTTGAACGATTAAGGGCCGTCCGATAATTTTGGACGGCCCATTTTATTTTTCCGCTGACGGCTGATGGCGCCGGATTCTTCAACAGACCTAACCCCGGACTTTCGATTTCAAACTCAGTGACGAGGAAGTAGAAGATAACGCTCAGAGGCCATCCAGTGAGGGGAAGTGTTAGCGGGGAGGCTGGTTGGAGGCGAGGAACAGACCAAGCCACGCAGCAGAACGGCAAAACAAGGCGCGATTGTTATCCAACTGTGGCCAGGACGATGTGAGCTTTACACGAGAGAGTGCTGGCCTATATTATATGCAAAGATCGAGTTGAAGTCGGAAATTCCCACTAATATCTCTCGTCAGTGCAGTCGCGACTGCGATTGAATTGAAATCAAAGGAGGGATCATGGAAGCGGCTATGCTTATCAAACCGAAGGCAGGCGATGCCGTCCTGCTGGTCGGAACCACCAAGGGGGCCTTCTTGCTAACCTCCAACAGAGGGCGGAGGCGGTGGCAGGTCTCGGGGCCGCATTTTCCCGGCCACGTAGTCTACTCGCTGGCTTACGACGGACGCGCGGGACGCCGCCGAATCTGGTTCTCCTCCACGCACTTTGCTTTCGGGACGACGCTGCGCGCTTCAGACAATTTTGGAGAGGCGTGGACCGACCCCGAGAGTCATCCCATCAAGTTTCCGCTAGACACCGGGCAGGCGCTCAAGCAAATCTGGCAGATCACACCGGGGTTCGAGGATGAGCCGGACCAGCTCTATTGCGGCGTGGAACCGTCCGCGTTGTTCGAGTCGCGCGATGCGGGCCAGAGCTGGTCGCTGGTCCGGGGCCTGTTCGATCACGCGCACCGGCCTCAATGGAGCCCGGGAAACGGCGGGCTGTGCCTGCACACGGTGTTGCCCGATCCGTCGAACCCGAAACGAGTGCTTGTCGGGATTTCTGCGGGCGGGGTCTATCGCACCGACGACGGCGGGAAAACATGGCAGGCACGGAACAAGGGCATAAGCGCGGAGTTCCAGCCGAACCGGTACCCCGAGTTCGGCCAGTGCGTCCACAAGATTGCCCGGCATCCTGCGCGCCCGGAACGATTGTTCCTCCAGAACCACGGGGGTCTTTACCGAAGCGATGACGGCGGCGATAACTGGCAAGAAATCGCGCGTGGAGTCCCGTCCGATTTCGGGTTTCCGATGGTCGTGCACCCGCACGATCCCAGTGTGGCCTACGTCTTTCCTCTAGAGCGGGAGATGCGCTGTGGGCCGGACGCCAAGGTGCGGGTGTACCGGACGCGCAACGCGGGTGCTTCTTGGGAGCCGCTCACGCGAGGGCTGCCGCAGAGGAACGCGTACGAGACGGTGTTGCGGGACGCGATGGGAGCCGACTCGCTCGACCCGGCGGGGATTTACTTTGGAACTCGCAGCGGGAAGCTCTTCGGCTCGGCGAATGAGGGCGGGTCGTGGCAGTTGATCCTCGAAGGTCTTCCGCCCGTTACGTGCGTGAGGGCGGCTGTGGTGGGGGAGCCTCGAAGTTCCGGCAAGTCACGCGCCGCGCGGAAGCCAGGAAACTCAGGAAAAAGAATGAGCCAACGGAGACGAAAAGGGCGATGAGCACCGCACATGCCTCTTGCCCTGGGCTCGTCGCTGGAAGACGTTTCTCTGACCGTGAGACACCATAGGTGCAGAGATTGATGGCGGTCATTTTCTACATTCCTGCCTACCTGCGGGCTTATACGGATGGCCGCAACGAAGTTCCCATTAACATTGCAGGGCAAACGGTGGGCGAGGCCTTGACGGCCCTTTGGAAGGTTTGTCCCGGACTGCGCGACCGCGTTGTGACGGAGCAAGACGAGGTGCGCCAGCATCTCAACATCTTTGTGGGGGAGGAGAATATCCGGGACTGTAACGGGCTGGCGACGGCAGTAATGAACGGCTGCGAGATTACGATCCTGCCTTCAGTGAGCGGAGGGTGAGAAAGACCTACGGCGAGGAGAACGCTCGCCGTGGCTACCACTACTTCTGCCACTAGGCGGCGACGAGGATGTTGAAGCCTTCGTCTCGACTTCGTAGGTGGATACCTTCTGGTGAGGGCTACACACGCACGCGTATTCGTAACTGCGAGATCGGTTTCAATTTCCAGGGTAAGACATCTCTTCGGAGGATTTCACGAGGAGATGCCAACATTGACTGGCTCGGGTGGGACGAGAAAATCCGACAGCTTTGTTTCTCGCCTGAACGTGGTAGCTCGGGCTGTGGCGACAAAGTGTGGGTGCCCTTGCCGGCGTGGCGTACTAACCGGAGTGCTGCGAACTCGGCTGGTGAGCGACACCCATGCGACGCATCTCTTCCGCATAATACTTGCGGTAGAGCAGGTCCCACTCTTCGCTTCCTTCGAGGATTTCTTTTTTCTGCGAGCTGATTTTCTTGCGGACTTCGGCGTCCACAGCTTCTTCTTCTTTCAATAGTTCTTGAAGAATCTGAACGGTTTTTTGCCGGATGGTGTCGCGGTCTTCGACGAATTCCACTTCGTCGCACGATACCAGCACGTCGGTGACGATATGGGAGAGACGAATTGTTTTTTCGCGGGTCAGTCGCATCGGTTGGTCTTGGCTCTTCCCTTTCGTCCCGCTCCACGAAACAAGAGCCGCCGGCATATGCCTGGTTTCATCGGAGGATTAGTTTCCTTTGACGCGCCAGTTCGCCTTTCACTTTCTTGTACATTTCCTGGTAAGAAGCACCCGCGCGGCGCATGTCGTCGGCATACTGCGTCAGAATCTGGCGGACCTCCTCGTTCAAGCGGTCCTCAATGCTGATTTCTTCCTGCATCGCGGCTCGCAGCCTCTGGGTCAACGCATCGGCAGAAGGCGTCTCGATCATTTTCGACGCCAGCAGCCGCTTGACGATCTCACCTGCCATGTACGCCACATAATCCCGCGATAGCAGCATCGTGTCCTATCCCTGACAATTTAGGGAGAGCAGTGTACTGTCCCGTGCGAAGAAGTGTCAAGGAAGGTTCGATCGATATGCGTGCTGCAAATACGGTCAAACATGGCCAGATCGCGCAGAAAGGGCGCAATCGACCCAAGAATTCCATCTAACAGACTGCGGAATATTGTCCCACCTGATCGGCAAGGAGGCTCCAACCAATTTGGAGCTGGCCTTACGGCCTTCGGCTCTTGAGCCACTCAAAGTTTGCGGCGGCGATCGCCACGAGCAAAAAGAGCAGGGCGCCCTTGTAGAAGCTCATATACCCAATTGTGACTCCTTGAATTATACTCCCTGGCATCCAGACGCCAAGCGCGTTAAATCCTCGCATTACCAGGGCGATGGCCACACACGCCAGGCCTAGCCAGTAACTGAATTGGGAAATCATCCTATCCATGACTGTTCTCCTCTCGGCTCTACTAAGAAAGATTTGAGCCCTGCTTGTGGTGCACGGTACGCCCCGCTCTCACCGATGTCAAGTTTACAGGTAATGACGAACTTCCCCACACCACAAACGTACTCACTTGGAAATGAGGGGGATTTGATCTTTCGAACATGCGGTGGCTTGGGACCCGTTCTGAATTGAGCACATGTCGCTTACTGCAGTCGAAAACATTATCCTGCCAAAGAGAGTTCATGATACAGTCCCATTGGTCTTTAGGCACTCTAGCGATTTCATTCCCCCCCTTCCGAATGAACGCCGCGTACTTCTGCAGGATTGAGGGCACCAGGTTCACAGATCTGCAGTAAGTACGTAAATCCGAATAACTTTCTGTAAATGCGATTGAGAGAGAACATTTCTGTATGACTTATGAACCTAGGTCATGGTCTGGCGGATCCCCTAAGTCATGATGATGAGTACTAAGATCTCTGTTTTCCTGGTGGCTGGCAATCGGCTCCTTCGTGAAGCTCTTGCGAGACTTCTAAGCAAGAAGGGCGATTTCGATGTATGTGGCGTGTCGCCCTGCGTGCCTGAAATAACATCCTCCATCGCTACGCTGGGCACGGACGTTCTGGTGTTGGATTCGATCACGGTCCAACTGTCGGACTACGCATTGATACCCGAGATTGCGAAGCAGGCTCCGGACGTCAAGGTCGTCCTCATCGATATGGACGACGATCCAGAGATCTTTCTCGATTGCGTTCGAGCGGGCGCGGTGGGGTATCTACTAAGAGACGCCTCTTCCGCTGATGTCATCTCCGGCGTGCGCTCTGCGGCGCAAGGGCAAGCCGTCTGCCCTTCCCAGCTTTCCATGTCCTTGTTCCGGACTGTAGCGCGGCAATGGACGTCTGTTCCAAGCGCGCGAATTAGAGTCGAACTCGGGTTGACACGCAGACAGCAGCAACTTGTTCCCTTGATTGCGCAGGGGCTAACGAACAAAGAAATTGCTTCCCACTTGAACCTCTCTGAGCAAACCGTAAAGAACCACATCCACCGGATATTGCGGCGTGTCGGAGCCAGCGATCGCCTGCAGGTGATTGACCTGGCGCGTTACCGGGGGGGTCTTCCATTGATGGGCGGCACTCCCATGCGCCAAACGCTCAAAGGGTAGAAACACCAGTTCTCATGTCGCCAACCCCGGTCGTGCTGCCAACAACGGCGGCCTGCGTCGCTTCCGAATGCACTGCACTGTCAGGATCAGCTATTGAGGTCTAATTTGACTGGAAACTCGCTCCCACTGGGTTTCTACCTCCAAACCGTCTTTATCGCGTTCAAATCTGCATAAACCAAAGACGAACGTCCAAAAGTTCGTAGGTAGGTTGCAAAATGGAAATGTGGGTTGAATCAAGCCCAAGCTAGCCTTACCCGCGCGACAGATCAAGTCATTGTCGAGGGAGAGGTCCATGTCGGCAGATATCATGGGTAAGTTGAGACATTAGTCCGCAAGGTCCGACCGACGAACTGCAGGTTAAGTCACTGGATAATATGGCGGGGCCGACGAGACTCGAACTCGCGACCTCCTACGTGACAGGCAGCAGTCCTAACCTCAGAAAACATTTTGTTTTCAATCGCCCAATTGAAAAGGCGAGACTTAGCCGCGCTGCTGGCCTGTGTCTGGGTGTACCTGGATGTGCCCGACTGGCCCTAGGGTCCCTGCAAAAGTCACTACATCGCTGCTCTGACAAAACTAAGCGAGACGCCAGAAACGCTGAAGTGCGCCGCGTGGAGGTGTGCCATGCAGATCACTGAAGCACAGAGCCGCGAGCTCATGCAAACGCATGGCGTGTACGTCACCGAGGCTTGCGAGCGATGCGGACAGATCCTCGGCCATGTTCGTTACACGCGAAGAAATCAACCAGGCGAGTGGTGCTCGCGTGCCTGCCGCGATGGTGTAGACAACAGTCCGTCCCTCTGCCGTGGATGCGGTACCTCCCTAATTGGCAAGAGACGGGGAGCAATTTACTGCGATCGGACCTGTCGAATGCGGACGGTCCGAAAGCAAGTCCGCAACAGTGCAAATATCGTTAACACGCCCATACAAAAGACAGGAGTTACAGACGCGATTTCGGGGTTTGGCTATGGGGATAGCAGGATGGGCCACAGACACGGTGTGAGGTGAACGATGAGCACGAAGACACAAGACACAACCGCTGTAACATTACAGCACTCGAGGCCACATTTCGCCACCAAAGAAGAAGCCAAGGACCTCGACCGCGAGGCAACCCAGATCATTAAAGAAATGAAAAGGAGTTGGCTATCGCTCGGTCTGGTCATGAAAAGGGTGAGCGAATCCCGGGCCTACGAGCAACTCGGCTTCAAATCCATGCGCGCATGGATGGGGTCACGTCTCGGTGAACAGATGGCTTCAGCTTATCAATCAATGCGCGCTGTAAAGGCCCTTGATGGCGTTCCCGAGTCGAAGCTTGAAAAGATTGGGACGCGCAACGCCCAGGTTCTTGTCCGTCTCCCTGAAAAAGAACGCAAGAGCGACGAGTGGATCAGCAAGGCCGCTAACCTAGTGCCGAATGCAAACGACATCGATTGTAATGGTGTTCGGGCTTGGATACTGAACAGCATCTCTCGTACGAAGTTTCGCAAGTTTTGCTGAGACCGATGCTGAGTTCAGAAGTGAATCGGTTGAGTTGCGCTTTCAGCAGGGAACGAAGTTAGTTATGTTGCATCGCGGGAGTCGTCGCGTTTCGAGGTTAGTCCTCTGAATAGTGGAATCGTGATGCCCGGAACTTCCCCGCCGATGATCGGTGGGGAGGCTCCCACACCAAAATCACCCAGCGGTGTGCTAATATCAACGCGATTCTTGAGTCACAAGGAGGAAACGTATGTCAGCTAGAAACGCAGTGGTTTGGGGTCTTGCTTGTTTACCACTCGTTTTGCCGATGCGTTCTTTCGGGCAGGCCGGCGCCCCCCGCAGCATGGACGCTAAGGACGCCATATTAGAGGCTGGGCGCGAAATTGCCAATGCGAAAGTACATCAAGATCTAGCGACGTTGGACCGCCTATTCGAAGACAATTACAGTCACACTCATTCGAGCGGTCGCATACAGTCGAAAGCAGAGTACATGGAAAGTATTAGGACCGGCAAAAGCTCATTTAAAGCATTCGAAGTCAGCAATCAAACGGTCCATTTTTTTGGCAATATAAGAGAGCCACACGTCGCAACTGTCACAGGCCGTTATCACATCGTGACCGCTGACGGTTCCCATGATAATACGTTCTTGGAAGTCTGGGTACTGCAGACGGGAGAGAAACAGGTGAGCGGCATGGCCGATGTACGTATTAAAGGAACTTGGCGGTGTGCTGGAGTTGTGCAAGTTCGGCTGTCGCAAGAAAAGTCGACTCAGTGATCCAATAGGGCGAGTGGCCGCGCCCTTGGTGCGGGGTTGAACTTGAGGGGTGCCAACGCTCAAGCTTTTTGAGCGTTGAGTCTTTCGATCATTTCTAGCCTGATCATCTGGATTCAATCTCTACATCGCACCTGTCGTTCGCCAAAACTCTGGCCGCCTCTGATTTCAACAGGATACAGCGTTGCCTTCCATCAGCGAAATGCGATAGCACCCTCTCATGATAGAGACGATCGGGCTCCTGGTAGGTGCGATTCTTCGCCTCTTCCGCTCTCGTCGTGGGCTCCTTCTTGAAAACCTCGCTCTTCGCCAGCAACTCGCGGCACTGAAGCGAAGGCATCCGAGGCCGAGACTAGCGGCGTTCAATAGGCTCTTCTGGGTCTTGGCGCAAAAGTTCTGTTCCGGATGGGAACAGGCTCTCATTATCGTGAGTCCTGAGACCGTTGTACGATGGCACAGACTGGGATTTGCGCTCTATTGGTGTGCCTTGTCCAGAGCCAGGCGGGTGGTGGCGAAGGTGGAGTTCCACTTCGGAGAGCTGTTCCCGCGAGTCGGCTTTGTTGTCACGAATCTGAACCTGTCCGGTGATACGGTTCTGTAACAAGCGGGGTACGGCGGAGCAACGGACCAAGGAAGCAAACAGGCAAGGTATTGGACTCGGCTATCGTGTCTGACATATTTAGACTCCGTCAGCTCTAACTCAGGAAAGCCCAGGATTCTCGTAGTGACTTCTGAAATCTGTAGATGTGACGTACAAAATGATTTACATATTCAGTGACCGTGATCACACACTATCGTGATCTAGATCACACGCTATCATGATCTAGATCACAGACGATTTGCAGGCATTGGCGTAAAGATTACGCACTGGGTTTTATGCAACCAACTTAGCAAACTGGACAAGTTCATTCTTTGGAGAGGGGTGAGAACCATGGAATCATGCGCCTGGAGAAAGTTTAGTTTCTTTATCATGGGACTAGTGGTGTGGGGAATGAGCCTCTTGCTTTCCGTACCTGCCAAGGCTCAAGTGGCGGGAGCCACTCTTGCGGGCACGGTGACGGATGCCTCAAACGCGGCTGTTCCTCAGGCGAAAATTGCCATCCGGAATACGGCGACGGGTATTACTGCGTCCGTTGAGACGAATGCGGACGGCTTTTACACCGCAACGAATTTGATTCCGGGACCCTATGAGGTCGTGGCTTCGGCCACAGGCTTTGCGTCTGTGCAACAGGCCGGCCTAGTCCTAACCGTGGGGGCACGTCAACAGCTAAACTTTAGCCTGAAGGTGGGAGAAGTTTCCCAGGTGGTCGAAGTCACTGGTGCGGCACCTATTGTGGAACTCACCTCTTCTAGCATCAGCGCAGAGGTGTCTGGAGTGACCGTCCGCGAATTGCCGCTCAACGGTCGAAGTTGGACCGATCTTGTCAGCCTCCAACCGGGTGTTAATGCCCTCAATACCCAAATGTCCCTTGACTCGGGCGGAGGTGGCCAAACTCGTGCGAACCGGGGCTTTGGAAACGAGGTCAGCATCGCAGGTGCGCGTCCGAACCAGAGCAATTTCCGACTGGATGGCATCAGCATGAACGATTACGCAAATGCCGGTCCAGGCAGCGTGATGGGCGGGAACCTGGGTGTTGATGCCATTGCGGAGTTTTCCGTCATTAGCACCAATTACTCCGCCGAATACGGGAAAACGGCTGGAGGGGTAGTCAATGCGATTTCGCGAAGCGGAACGAATCAGTTCCATGGGAGCGTTTACGAATTCATGCGCAACAGCGCATTAGACGCGCGAAACTTCTTCGATGGACCCAAGATCCCCCCCTTCCGGCGGAATCAATTCGGTGGGTCGGCAAGTCTTCCGATCATAAAGGATCGCACGCTTATCTTCGGAGACTACGAAGGGATTCGACAATTCAAGGGCATCTCACAACTCAGCTTCGTACCTAGTGCAGCGGCGCGCGCGGGGAATCTTTGCTCAACCCCCAGTAGCTCTGGTTGCGTGCCGCACACGGTGATCGTAGACCCTGCGGCCGCTAAATATATTCCTCTGTATCCGCTTCCCAATGCGGGAGTGGTGTCGGGCTCGAACGGGGACCAAGGTAGGCTGTTGAATACGACGAACAATATCGCTTCTGAGAACTTTTTTACGATCCGAGCCGACCATAAGATCTCAGACAAAGACAGCCTCTTTGGAAGCTATATGTTTGATCGGACGCCATACTTTATACCCGACGTGTTTAACAGCATCGTGAACAAGCAGTTTACATTCCGGCAGTTGTACACCGTTGAGGAAACTCACACTTTTAGCAACACCTTCGTCAACACCGTGCGCGTGGGTTATAACCGAATGAGGATGGGTTCGAACTTCGGCGATCACGCGGTCAACCCACTGGCGGCGGACCCCTCCCTCGGGATCCGGCCCGGCATTAATGCTGGAGCTTTGACGATTGGGGGGGGCATAAGAGGCTACCCAGGGGGGTTGGGTGTCTCGATAAACACGTATGACTATTGGAATTCATATCAGCTCTATAATGACGCGTCTTGGACGCGCGGAAAACACTCGATAAGATTTGGCGGTTCTGTCGAGAACATGCGATTGAACCATACGGTCGTTAGCTCCCAGGGAACCTTCACTTTCCCTAGTTTCGAGGCCTTCCTCACCAACTCGCCGTCCAGGTTTGCGGCTCCCATGAAAGGTTATCTTGGGGCTCCCATACCTGGCGATAATGACCGCCTAGCGTGGCGGCAGACCCTGTTTGGCTTGTATATTCAGGACGATTGGAGGGCCCGGCCGAACCTAACAGTGAACCTTGGCTTACGCTATGAACCGATGACCGTACTCGCTGAGAATCAGGGCCACACCTCTGTCATTCACAACATTACCGATCCAACTTTTGTGCAGGGCCGTACCTTCCAGGGCAACGCGAACCTTCGCAACTTCCAGCCCCGCATAGGGTTTGCTTGGGATCCCTTTGGAAATGGCAAGACCTCCATTCGAAGTGGATTCGGCCTGTTTGACTCATTGAACATGGCCTATTTGTGGAACGCACGGCAAGCCGTGACATGGCCACAGAGTGGGAACGGAACCATTAGCTCCGCCAGCGCGCTCAAAGGAAAGTTCTATACCGGTGCAATCTCTCTGTTGCAACCGAGCTCCCTGGGGATCATTAGTGCAATTCTCGCCGATCAGCAACCTCCCCGAAGCTACACGATGCAATGGAACCTGAGTGTGCAGCGGCAAATTACCTCGAGCCTGACAACTACGATCGGCTACATTGGCTCAAGCGGTGTTCACTTACCAATTACTGAAGACACGGTGAACACCGTCGTACCGAGGCTGATTGAGGGCCGTTACGTGTATCCGAACCCGATTGGCAGCGGAACCAAGATCAACCCTAATTTCGCCAGCATTACGGGAGACCTTTTCGTAGGCAAATCCAACTATCACGCGCTCATTACTTCACTTACCAAGAAGCTAAGTCACGGATTGATGTTCCAGACCTCGTTTACTTGGAGCAAGAATATTGATATTGGCTCGACGAGCTCCTTTGGCGATACATTCGCGAACGCCATCGGCGCCTTGGACTGGTTTGATCTGCAGAACTTGACTCGTGGCCCCACGGATTTTAACCAGAGTAAGAACCTGCAAATCAGTGCCATGTATGACATTCCAAGTATCAAGTCCCTCAGCGGATTTGCGGGCCGCGTGGTCAATGGCTGGCGAGTGGGCACGATCATTTCCATTAGTGATGGACAGCCGTTTAGCGCGACTTTCGGGGTCCAAAACGACGTGGTCGGGAATAAGTCCAACACACCTTATTCCTTCCCGGATCGTTTGACCGGGTCCGGGTGTGAGACGCTTGTCAATCCTGGAAATCCGGATAACTACATTAAGAAGGAGTGCTTCGCACTTCCAACGGCGCCCAGTCTGGCCTTCTGGAACGCTAACTGCGACCACACCTCCCTAGTTTTTGGCAGCGCAAAAACAACAATTCCGTTCCCGTATTGTTTCAACATGAGGGGCAATGCCGGGAGGAATATTATGAGCGGCCCGGGAATAAGGCAGGCGAGCCTCTCCGTATATAAAGACAACTTCGTCAAAGGCATATCCGAGACTGCGAATTTGCAGTTCCGGGCAGAGTTCTTCAACGTTACAAATCATCCCAACTTCAGCCCACCCCTGACCGCAGTGTTCCAATCCGACATCTTTAATTCGAACGGAACAACGAGTTCCTCGGGAGGTGTTCTAGCGTCGACAGTTACTACGTCTCGGGAAATCCAATTTGCGCTGAAATTGATTTGGTAATTGGCATCAGTATGAGAAGACGGATATGCTTTGGGGGGATGCCGGGTAATTAGGTCTCCCCTCAGTACGTGTCGGTTACAGGCATCTTGTTTAATGAAGGGTCCCATGAAGAGACTGTGCTTGTTTTTTAATGTTGTGCTCGTTATGAGCCTAGGAACTGGCTTGGGGTGGGCGCAAATGCCTGTCGATAAGCCGGTCGTTCGATTGGATCCAGCGTTAGATTCCATCATATCGCCGGACGCCAAGATAGAGGTGGTGAAGAGAGGGTTTGGGTTTACTGAGGGACAGATCTGGATACAACACGCCAAGGAAGGATACCTGCTGTTCGTCGATATCCCGAACAATGTGATCAATAAGCTCACGCCGGACGGCAAGGTTTCCGTGTTCTTGGACCATGCTGGTTATCCGGGCCCGATAACGGGTTTTGAGATGTTGACGGTGGGGAGTATCAAAGACAACGGGCTATCTCCAAAAGACCCGCTTTACAAGACCAATGTAATGGTTAATATCGGGCCGGATGGGCTGGGAGTGGACCCGCAAGGCCGAATCGTTGTCTGTACGTATGTGGGCCGCTCGATGATGCGCATTGAAAAGGATGGCAAGCGTACCATTTTAGCCGATCGCTATGAAGGGAAACGATTCAACGGTCCCAACGACGTCACTATCAAGAAGAACGGCACAATCTACTTCACAGATACAAACGGCGGTTTGCGCGGGGGAGCGAAGGATCCTACTAGAGGGGTAGAGAATGCTGGCGTCTATATGATCAAAGACGGCAAGGTGACCTACGTTGTCATGGATATGCCCTCGGTGAATGGTCTTGCCCTTTCGGCAGACGAAAAATACCTCTATGTGAATGGTGCGAATAAGATCAGGCGCTATGATGTACAACCTGACGACACGGTTACGAATAGCCAACCCTTTATTGATTTGACCGCAGATCCGGCTTGGGGCTACACAGATGGTATGAGGGTGGACTCAAAGGGGAACGTCTGGGTCACCGGCCCTGGGGGAATCTGGATCATCTCTCCGGAGGGCAAGCATCTGGGCACGATTCTGGCTCCCGGCGAGAAGATTGCAAACTTTGGGTTTGGCGACCCGGACTGGAAAACTGTCTACCTCGGAGGTAGAACAGGTATTTATAAAATTCGAGTGAATACTCCGGGTATACCGTGCCATACGTGCACTTCGAATTAGGAGAAACTTGCATTATGGGCTTCGGCGTACCATGAGCTGCGCGCCGTGAAAGAAACACAGTGGACGGAGGCTAGCGATGAAGAGAGAGTGTGCGTTTTTCGCTGTAGTGTTTCTCATGAGCATGGGAGTTGGCCTGGGGCGGGCGCAAACGCCCGTCGATAAGCCAGTTTTTCGACTGGATCCGGCGCTCGATTCCATCATATCGCCGGACGCCAAGGTGGAAGTGGTGAAAAGCGGCTTTAATTTCACTGAGGGACAGATCTGGGTACAACACGGGAAAGAAGGATACCTGCTGTTTACCGACATCCCCGGCAATGCGATCTATAAGTTGATACCCGATAAGAATGAGCTTTCCGTTTTCTTGGACCATGCTGGCTATGACGGTCCGATGACGGGCTATGAGATGTTGACTATCGGTTCAATAAAGAACAATCGATTGGAACCAACAGATCCGCTGTATCGTGAATTCAGCAATGCGGGGCCGGACGGACTTGGAATGGACCCGCAAGGCCGAGTCATTGTCTGCACGTATGTTGGCCGGTCGATGATACGGATTGAAAAGGATGGCAAACGCACTCTTTTGGCTGATCGCTGGAATGGCAAGCGGTTCGACGGTACAAACGACGTTGCTGTCCGGAGAGACGGGACGATTTACTTTACAGATACAACTTCTGGCATGCGACTCTATGAGAATGACCCCTCCAGGGAAATGGACTCCATGGGCATATACATGATCAAAGATGGGAAGGTGACGCGCATACTCGAGAATCTGGCATACGCTAATGGTCTGGCCTTTTCGCCGGATGAGAAATACCTGTATGCGAATAACACAGGCAAGAGTGGTCAGATCAGTCGGTATGAGGTGCAACCCGATGGCACGGTCAACAAGAATGCGCAACTCATAATTGACGTCAACAAAGTTCACAAGCAGGAGGGAACACCTACCGTTCGATGGGGTGGAGGTCCTGATGGGCTGAGGGTGGACTCGAAGGGAAACCTCTACTCAACCGGCCCGAATGGAGTGTGGATAATCTCTCCGGAAGGTAAGCATCTAGGCACGATTCTTACACCCGAGTCAGTTGCAAACTTTGCGTTTGGCGATGCTGACTACAAGACGCTGTACCTTGGGGGTAAGACGAGTATATACAAAATCCGTGTGATTACTCCGGGTATACCCTGCAATTCATGCACGTCGAACTAGTGACTTAAAGCTCGCATGTTCTACCGGGCAGTTTGTGGACGTGGGCCGATGTTTATGTGAGGTAAATCAGAACGACGTGACGAGTCGTTCAGGCCGTATCGACCGAAGCCGCGACGGGTAGTGGAATCTTTTTTGAGGGAGACATTTTATGAAGAAATTGTGTTTGGTGTTTGGTGTTTTATTCCTGGTGACCACAGGAGTCAGGATGGCGGAAACGCAAACACTCTACATACCGACACCCATCGACAAGCCGGTGATCCGACTGGATCCGGCGTTGGATTCCATCATCTCGACTAATGCTAAGGTGGAAGTGGTGAAACGAGGTTTTGGATTTACTGAGGGGACAGTCTGGGTACAACACGGAAAGGAAGGATACCTGTTATTTACAGATATCCCCGCAAATGTAATCAACAAGATGACTCCCGATGGTAAGGTTTCCGTGTTCTTGGACCGTGCCGGTTATGTTGGCCCGATAACAGGGGTTGAGATGGAGAGTGTGGGTTCAATTAATGACAATCATAAAGATCGAGGTGAACCCGGGCGTCGCGGACCGGATCCGCTGTATCGGCAGTTCGTTAATATTGGGGCGGACGGGTTGGCAGTGGACTTAGAAGGAAGGGTGATTGTTTGTACATACGCGGGCCGGTCGATGATTCGCATTGAAAAGGACGGCAAACGTACCCTTTTGGCCGACCGCTACGAAGGGAAACGGTTCAACGGTACAAATGATGTCGTGGTGAAGAAAGACGGGGCGATCTATTTTACAGACTCATACGGCGGTTTGCGGTACGGAGCAAAGGATCCCTTGAAAGAGGTGGACAACCCGGCCGTTTTCATGATTAAAGATGGCAGGTTGACGAGGGTTGTGGACGACATGCCGTCGGTAAATGGTCTCGCCTTTTCACCAGATGAAAAATACCTCTATGTGAATACAGGTGGCTCAGGGAATAGCATCAGGCGCTATGAGGTGCAACCGGATGGTACGGTCAAGAATGGTCAACTATTCTTCGACTTGAGAAAGGACCCAGACAAGAGTTTTGGGTATACCGATGGCATGAGAGTTGATTCAAAGGGGAATGTTTATCCAACCGGACCCGGCGGAATTTGGATCATATCTCCAGAGGGCAAGCACATAGGTTCGATTCGCATTCCTGAGAAAACCTCGAACCTTACGTTTGGCGACGCTGATTTCAAGACCCTCTATGCCGCGGGTATGACGTCGATATACAAGATTCGCGTGCTTATTCCGGGCATACCATGCCACTCGTGCAGCGCACCGCAATGATTGGATTCTGCACTGATCCTACTCATGCCGCAGTTTATTGTGCAAGGAGCTGCAATCGGGCTTGATGTCCTGTGGCAATTTGGGTTCGAATCTTAAGAGGAAGAAATCTTAGTATGAAGGAAAAGTAGGAGTTCGAATGAATCCGAAAGCGATCAAATTTGCATTTTTTCTGTGTGCTATCGCGCTTTGTTTGGTGATCTCCCTCCCGTTGTGCGCACAGCGCCCATTCCCACAGCGCCCACTGGGGTGGGGCTCCAAGTCTGTCGTCAGTTTCGATCCGGCGCTAAATTCTCTCGTTTCTCCCGACGCCAAGCTGGAACTGGTGAGCTACGGCGAGTTTGGGTTCACCGAGGGATCGCACTGGGTACAAAACGGAAAAGACGGATATCTGCTGTTCACTGATATACCCATGAATGTGATCAATAAAATGACGCCTGACGGCAAAGTTTCCGTATTCTTGGAACGTGCCGGGTATGATGGCCCCATTACGGGCTTTGAATTTTTAGGTCCGAGGGCGATATGCTCTATAAACAGCAATAGGAAACATCCAAGCAGTCCGGATTACCTGCAGTTCGTTATGGTCGGGGCAGACGGGCTCACAACAGACCGAGAAGGCCGAGTCCTTGCCGCTACGTATTGTGGCCGGTCCGTCATTCGGATTGAGAAGGACGGCAAGCGTACCCTCTTAGCTGATCGTTGGGAAGGGAAACGGTTCAGCGGCCCGAACGACCTTGTGGTTAAGAAGGACGGGGCGATTTATTTTACAGATACCGTAACAGGCATGCGAGAGGGAGAAAAAGATCCCTCGAGGGATTTGGACTCCAAGGCTATCTACATGATTAAAGATAGTAAGGTGTCAAGAGTTATCCATGACCTGTCTTATTCGAATGGTCTAGCCCTTTCCCCGGATGAAAAATACCTCTATGTGACAAATGGCAGGGGTGACGCTACTGGTGAAAACACCGCGAAAGGGAGTGCTGGCCAGATCAGGCGTTATGAGGTGCAACCCGACGACACAGTCAAGAATGGCCAACTGCTAATAGATCTGGATGAGGTTAACAGCCGTGAGGGCGGACAACGGAACGCATGGGGCGTCGACGGTATGAGGGTTGATTCGAAGGGGAACATCTATTCAGCTGGTCCAGAGGGCGTCTGGATTATATCTCCGGAGGGTAAACACCTGGGCACGATTCGCGTTCCCGAGAAAGCTGCAAACGTTACGTTTGGCGACCCTGACTATAAGACCCTTTACATCCCAGCTCGTGGATCGATATATAAGATTCGCGTAATCACTCCGGGTATACCGTGCCACTCGTGCTCTTCGGAGTAGATAAACCTTGTGTGACGCTGTATCCATGCTGCCCCCACCGTGGGTGGTGGGGAACTGATAACACTGACTGGACGCGCTGAAACCAGAGCTCGGTCGGACCCCGCGCGGGTAACAGATCGCGTCAATTCAATCAAGATTGCGCTGCAACGTTTTCCTGTCCATTTCCCGTTCCCATCGAGAAACTACGAGCGTCGCAACTCCATTGCCCACCATGTTCACGACCGCGCGGGCCATGCTCATGAATCGGTCGATTCCAAGCAGCAGTGCCATGCCTGCAACCGGAATCGTAGGGATTACGATCAGAGTTCCCACCAGCGCGATGAATGCGGCTCCTTGCACGCCGCTTGCCCCTTTTGTGTCAGCACAGCCACCACGAAAATCGTAAGCTGCTGTCCCAGCGTCAAGTGCGTTCCTGTGGCCTGGGCGACGAACAAGGCCGCCAGCGTCATATACAAGCTGCTGCCGTCGGTATTGAAGGTATAGCCAGTGGGCACCACCAGGCCTACCAGCGGTTTCGAACAACCGAGCTTTTCGAGCTTGGCCATCAACGTGGGTAAAGCCGGTTCTGATGAACTGGTGGCGACGACGAGCAATATCTCTTCCTTGATATAAATGAGGAATTTCACGATGTTGAAGCCCATAGCCCAGGCGACGCCGCCGAGAATTACAAAAACAAACACGACGCACATCACGTAGAACGTCAGGATGAGATTCAATAACGGGCCGAGCGAAGTGATGCCGTATCTGCCGACGGTAAACGCCATCGCTCCAAATGCTCCGATGGGAGCGAGGCGCATGACGATGCTGACGACGCCAAACACCGCGTGCATGAACGCGTCAAATAATTCGACCACCGGTCAGCAACGAGGCCCTACGGCGGAAAGAGCAAATCCAAACAGTACGGCGACCAGAAGAACTTGAAGGATATCTCCCCTCGTAAACGCGTCCACGATCGTGCTTGGAATGATGTGCAGGATAAAGTCGGCCACGGTTTGCGTTTTTGCCTGCCCGGCATAATCGGATACGGACTTGGCATCGAGTGTGGCCGGATCCACATTGAATCCCGAGCCGGGATGCAACAGGTTGCCCACGACCAGTCCCATCAAAAGGGCGAGTGTGGATATCACCTCGAAGTAGAGCAGTGCCTTGCGACCCACCCGCCCTACTTTCTTTATATCCTCCATGCCGGCGATGCCCGTGACGACGGTATAAAATACGATCACCGCGATAATCATGGTGATCAGCCGGATAAAGCCATCCCCCAGCGGCTTCATCTTGGCCGCGAGGTCGGGTTTCAGAAATCCAAACACAATCGCGATCCCGATTGCGATCAGTACCTGCCAGGAGAGGCTCGTATAAAAAGGCTTCTTGCGAGCATTCCTGCCCGCCGGGAAAGCAGGGGATTGTGTGGTTCCAGCTTCTTCCGTCATCAAAGCTCCTTTGATCGGGCTGGCGAGCATAACTCCGCATTTCCAACTCGACCTAAATTATGAGGCGGACAATTGGGCTGTGGGACGGTCATGGCAGCCACTTTTCGGGCTGGCTCGCCGCAGGCAGATTGGCCACAATCGTTCTACGGACCGCGTAGCGCGATGTGCGACAACAGAGACTGCTGATCTAGATCCGCCACGACCACCCACTTCAACTATATCTCCAGGGCAGTGGTTTTTGCCCGCGATGATGCATCCGCGGCACAAAAGAGGTGATGACCGCGCACCTGCGCGAAACTCGTTGCATCGACGCCGGCGTTCTTTTCTGCACGTACTGTGCGGCCGCCGCACCGTCGTGCCGACCGCTCGGTCAATAGAATTTTCGTTCAAACGTTGCAGGAAGCGATACAGAGTCGTGAAATCGCGCATGCTCACTAGCCCCAGCGCTTGGCTTAATTCGCGATGCTCGCCCAGCCACACTTCGGCTTCGCGAAAAGTCCAGTCCTTGAAACGCATCAGGCAGAGCATGGCCAGCAACTGCGGCTGCGTGAATTGGTGCTCGCTGAAACGGGTTCGGTAAGATGGGAGAACCGCCCGGAAGACTTGCAAGGCCATACGAGCAAAAGGCAGGAGCCCGACTTCGGCCATCGTCCCCCCTGCCCACGTAGGAAACAACAACTTCAACAGATGGGGTATCTCGAATTCTCATTGTCGCAACGAGGATGTCAACAGAACCAGATAGTATCTTAAAGTAACGTAGTACTGTTCATTACGCCCAACGAATGCTCAAAACCTCGTGTGCATGATCTGCCCTGTTCCGGATCCGGTCAGTTAGCACTCCGTGGCTCGCACATCCGATAGAGTCGCCCGGCGAGGGGGAGGGTGGTACTCACTTCTCTTCAGCAGGAATAGAGGTTCCCGGTCCTTCCCCAATGATTTCCAGGATGCAATCCTCATCCTTGGCGCCGTCAAAGTGGACCTGTTTGCCATAATGTGTGATAAAGCTACCGGGCGGCATTGGAACTGTGCTGTCTGGGAGGTATTTCGTGCCAGTTCCTACCCACCAGGTTCCAGAGATGACAGTGATAAACCGATCATTCGGATGAAAGTGTGGACGGCTCATATGATGCGCGTGCCACTTGGCCAGCATGATGTACTGACCTGTCGTCGTTGGATCCCCGCGCAAAGTTGCTCTGGCGATACCACTAGGGTCTTCAACCCAGACGATATCTTTAGGAAGCTTGATGGAGATTGCGGCTGGATTCAGATCAGTGGCCTTCACCGATCCGAGTGACACAATCGTCGCGATCACTAGTGCGACCAGCCAACGGTGGCGGAGCTTGCGAAAAATAGGCATTATAGATATCTCCTTTGCTATCGATCGACATATCTATTTCGAACATCTGCAATTGGCAGTATGTAGTAGCTGCCCAGGATCAGTCCGATTGACCGAAACTATTCACAAAAGAAAGGGCCGAGTAGGGGCGTCTCATCCGGCCCAGGGTCGGACATAGAGTATTCTTTGTCCCTTAGCTCTAATTGTTTATACCCTCTTCGGTTTTG
>JBGPCF010000046.1:0-42987 GCA_041481635.1 Terriglobia bacterium
GGCCCATCCCATCATCCACCCGCTCATAAAGTAAGACAAAATGGGAAACAGGATGGTCCCGAAAGGCTCGCGCCTCATGTGCGGGATCGGATTGAGCGTAACCTGGCCGCCTTCAAAAGCCGTCAAGTCCCCGCCGAGTTTAGCCGCGAGCGCGTGCGCTCCCTCGTGACATGTGAGCGACAGCAGGAAAACCACGTACCACATCGGAGCAAGAGCGAGTTGGTCGGGCTTCATCGGAAGAAGTTTACAGTTAACAGTCAAAAGTTGACAGAACGCGACATCAACTGCAGAGGTGAATTTCACGCGGCTGAATAGTTGTATTCAACCGTTGTTGACCCAAATCTTAAGTTTTCGACTTCTCTTCCAGAGTACGCCTCAGCGTATGCAAAACTGCCCGGTCTTTTTTTTCCGCCGGTCTCTTCCTTGGTCTTAATTAACGCCGGCAGGTTCAGGACTCGCACTTTTAAGTGAGGTGCCACTTGCATCTCAATTGTCTGACCAATCAGGTCTTGGTATTCGTGTCCCGCGCCAATCATCCCAAGCACGTCGAGCGGGCCAAAACTGGTCATCAGAAGTTGGTGGCCGATAGTGGATAAATGCCAGTGATTAGGCTTGATTTTCCTTGCCGAAGGCCTTCGATAGGTCGCGCCTAGAGTGTCGAGAGCGGCAAGCAGTTTGTCGATATTACGCGGCTCCCGGGAATGGACTACATCCAGGTCGAAAGTGGCAATGGGTGCCCCTTGCAGGACCGCGCCAATCCCACCCACCACGATGAAATCGACTTCGTGCTTGGCGAGATGCTGAAGAATTGCCAGGAAATCAAGTTCGGTTCTTTTCACGCAATTTAATTATAGAACGTATGGTCTGCTGAAGCACTTGCAGTCGTTCTGCCGGGGTCAGTGAAAGCATCCACCGGATCAGCGTTAGGTCCACGCCGTCTTCGCTGTGGGTGGGGCAAGCCTCGTTGGATCTTTTCCCCGCCTGCGATAACTCGCAGGTGTCCTTACTTGTCATTCGCTTCGAGTGTTTGCGAGTCTTGCTAGGTACCCTTTTTCCCACGCCCTATAGTGTGCAGGTTTTGATTCGATCGCTCAACTAATTTTATCTTTTCCGGTCACGTCCAGTAGCTTCGGTCAAGGGACCGATACTGGATAGCCTCGGAAATATGGGTGGGGCTGATGTCCTCGGCGGCATCGAGGTCAGCAATGGTGCGCGAGACCTTCAGGATACGATCATGGGCGCGGGCGCTGAGCCCAAGGCGCGTCATAGCGCTTTCCAGCAGGCGCTCGCACTCGGCGGAAATATTGCAGTACTTGCGGATCTGGCGCGAACTCATCTGGGCGTTGGAATAAATCTTTTCGCCCTGGTAGCGTTCCAACTGGCGATCGCGCGCTTTCATCACGCGCTCGCGAATCTGGGTGGAGGTTTCGCCGCCTTTATCTTCTCGCAACTCGCGGTATTTGACCGCCGGCATATCGATGTGAATATCGATGCGGTCGAGCAGCGGCCCGGAAATCTTGGAGATGTAGCGCTGGATCATCGGCGGGGTGCAGGTGCAATCCCGCGAGGGGTCGTTGAAAAATCCGCAGGGGCAGGGATTCATCGCTGCCGCCAGCATAAAGCGCGCGGGAAAAGTGAGTGACATGGCGGCACGCGCGATGGTCACCGTGCCGTCTTCGAGCGGCTGGCGCAGCACTTCCAATACATTGCGCTGGAATTCCGGAAGCTCGTCGAGGAACAGCAGGCCATTGTTGGCCAGGCTCACCTCGCCGGGTCGGGGAATGGCGCCGCCGCCAATCAGCCCCGCGTCGGAAATGGTGTGATGCGGCGAGCGAAACGGACGCGTGCCCATCAGTCCAACCCCGGGCTCGAGCACGCCCGCCACGCTGTGGATCTTGGTGGTCTGGATCGCTTCGTCAAACGTGAGCGGTGGAAGGATGGTGGGGATGCGTTTGGCTAGCATCGTTTTGCCCGCGCCCGGTGGGCCGATCATCAGAATGTTGTGGCCGCCCGCCGTGGAAACTTCAATGGCGCGCTTGGCGTGGAGTTGGCCCTTCACATCATGAAAATCCACCGGGTACTGGCTCGCCGCGGCCAGCATTTCCGACACCTTCACCTTGGCTGGCGTGAACTCGCGCGTCTCGTTCACCAGATCCAAAACTTCCGGCAGCGACCTCATCCCATAGACTTCCACTTCCTGGACCACCGCGGCTTCGTTGGCGTTTTCCATCGGCACCACAAGTTTGCGGATCCCTTTCTGCCGCGCCAAGGACGCGATGGAGAGCGCGCCCTTGATGGGCCGCAGCCCGCCATCCAACGACAACTCGCCCATGAACAGGTATTGCTTAAGCTCGGGCCGGAGCAACGCTCCGGTAGTGCCTACAATTCCCAGAGCGATGGGCAGGTCAAATCCCGAGCCCTCTTTTTTCACGTCGGCCGGAGCCAGGTTGACGGTGATGTTTTGAAAAGGGAATTCGAGTCCGCAATTACGTATGGCGGAGCGAATGCGCTCGCTGCTTTCGCGCACGGCCGCATCGGGGAGGCCCACCGTCATGAAGTGAGCGTTGCCCGCAGAAATGTCGACTTCCGCCTCAACAAGGTAGGCGTCAATTCCAAAAACGGCCGCGCTTTGGGTCTTGAACAGCACAGCGCTCGATTCTTGCGGGACTCGATGAGGTGGGTGGTTGGCGTTGTCATCAGCCGCAATCGCCCGCGGCCCAACAGACTGACAGAGTCCTACGTTGCTTAGTTAGACTACACCAAATGCGCCTTTCAAGCCGCAAATAATGAAATGTGTAATCTCCTGCCACCTAAATCCCATTAGCGAAGTGTACTTCTAACGCCTTTTTCGAGTCTGGCCTTTCCCCTTGCGGTGGGCAGATGACCGCCGCGGGCGCGGCTGGCACTGCGGGCAATAATGGCTGCTGCGTCCTGCGATCACCACACGCGCGATGAGTGTACGGCAGCGCCGGCAGGGTTTGCCCGTCCGTTGGTACACTCGCAGTTGGGGAAGAAAATTTCCCGGACGGCCTTCGATGTCAATGTAGTCGCGGAAGCTGGTGCCCTGAAGTTCGACGGCACGATCGAGCACACGCTTGAGGGCGCGCAGTAGGCGGCGAGCGTCGTCAGGCGAAATGCGACCCGCTTGCGCCAGCGGGTTAAGCCGGGCGAGGTACAAAGCCTCGTCGGCATAAATATTGCCCACGCCGGCGAGCATCTGCTGGTTCATCAGCCAACTCTTCAACGGCACGCGCCGGCCCTGCAACGACCCCAGGAATTCCTCGTCAGTGATTTCGCGGGCGTCCGGGCCCATGCCGCCAAAAATCGCGTCGAGTTCTTCGCGCGCCAGGCAGCGCAGCCGTCCAAAGCGGCGCGCGTCCACATAGCGGATTTCTTCCTGCCCGCCTTCCAGCTCCAGCCGCACGTGTGTGTGCGGCTCAAGCGGCTCCGCAACCGGATTCACGGTCAGTTGGCCGGTCATGCCCAGGCGAATCAGCAGGTAACGTGGCGGGGTTTCCTCTCCATTGCGCGGACCGAGCTCCACCGCGATCGCCTTACCCTTTCGCCGCGCACTGGCGATTCGCCGCCCGCTGACTTCCCGAACAAAATCGCCGGGCGAGCCTCCGATGATCTGGGGGTGCCGCACCTCCGCAACGCCCAGCCACCGGCCAAGGACGCGCTGGCGCAGGCCGCGCAAAACTGTTTCGACTTCGGGGAGCTCAGGCATAAGAACAGTGACAAGTGACCAGTGACGAGCGACGGCAAAAGTGAGAGTGGTCACTTCCGATTTTCAAGTTTCGAGTTTCGAATTTCCGGCTTTGGCATCAGCGCCAGCACGCGCGTGGGACTTCCCGATCCGCCCCGCAACATCATCGGAAGCGCCACAACGTATGCGCCACGCGCCGGCAGACGATCCAGGTTCGCCACATTCTCCAGATGATACAGCCCCGAAGGCATAGTGAGGTGATGCACTTCAAAATTCTGTGACGGGCCATAATCGATGCTGGCCGTATCGATGCCAATCGCAACCGGATGGGAGTGGTCCAGCAAATAACGCGCCGCCTCCACCGAGAGGCCGGGAAAATGCAGTGTGCCCTGGATGTCTTGATTCATGTAATCCTTTTGTGAGGGCCAGCGCTGCGCCCAGCCGGTCAGGAAGAAAACGACGGCTCCGGACGGAATCGCACCGTTGTGCTTTTCCCAATTCTTCAGGTCCTGCGCGGTGACCCGGTAATCGACGTTGGACTTTGCGCTCTCGCTCACATCAATCACCATCGCCGCCCTCAAGAACTGCGTCACAGGAATCTGATCGAGCGTTATTCCCCTGGGATCAAAATGGGCGGGCGCATCCATGTGCGTGCCGAAGTGCTCCGGCATTTCGAGGTCGCGCCCAAAATAGCCGCCCTTATCAAACGACGCCGCCACCTTGGCGTGGAACGGTGACGGTCCGCTGCCTTCAGGCCAATAGGGCGCCTGGTCATCCAGAGGATGCGTCAGATCCACCACTTCAATTTGACCTGACTGAATGCCACCAAAAACTTTGGCCAGGGAATCGTCCTGCTGTGCGCGGGCAGAACCCGCGCCGAGTGCAAGTGCAAGTGTTCCGAGCAATAGCATCGGTCGACGGTTTTTCCGCATGAGGCGCCTCAAAACTCTCTTCGCGGGAGAGGTGGGTCGTCAGGATCAGGCAGGAATTAGACTGGCGAACGAACGACGGACCACTATAATTGAATCTACAATGCGACTTGAATGTCGCTGCCCTCGACCTGCACGGGATAGGTGGCCACCTTGATGGAAGGCATTCCCACTTTTTCTCCTGTACGTACGTTGTACTCCCACATATGCCAGGGGCACGTGACGACATCACCTTCGAGGATGCCTTCACCCAGCGGGCCGCCGCGGTGCGCGCAGGTATTGTCGAGGGCGAAGACGGTGCCACTCACATTAAACAGAGCGATGGTCTTCCCGCCCGCCTCAACGGCCTTGCACTGCCCCTCGGGCAAATCCGCGGTGCTGCAAACCTTCAAAAACTCAGCCATGAAACCTCCAGGAAAGTTAAGAGTCGAGAGTTGTCAGTCGATAGTCAGGAAAATTATTTAGGAAACTTGCATTGAACTCTCGACTGTAAACTGTCGAATGTGGACTGTTCTTCTACTACCCGATCTGGACAAACTCGGGCGTGCCCGCCTTGCCGATGCGAATCGACTTCTTGAATTCGTCGATCATGGTCTGATCCAGGCGCACAGTGGTGGGCCGGGGCCGGAAATTATCCTTGATGCACATGTCGTCGATTTTTTCCTGAAGTTTCAGGAGCGCGTAGAAAAGATTTTCCGGGCGCGGCGGGCAGCCCACCACGTAAACGTCCACCGGCACAATCTTATCGACGCCTTGCAGCACCGAGTAAGTATTGAACGGGCCGCCCACACTCGAGCACGCGCCCATGGAGATGCACCACTTGGGGTCCGGCATCTGCTCCCAGATGCGCTGGATCACCGGCGACATCTTCAGGGTCACAGTGCCGGCCACAATCATCAAGTCGGATTGCCGCGGGCTGGGGCGGAAGACTTCAGCGCCGAAGCGCGCCATGTCAAACCGGGAGGTGGTGCTGGCGATCATCTCGATGGCGCAGCACGCCAGCCCAAAGGTCATCGGCCAAAGCGCCGACTTCCGTGCCCAATTGAAAACGTAGTCTACGGTCGTGAGAATGAAATTATGGTCATGCCTTTGTTCGAATTGTTCCATAACCTGCCTTGGGGTGCGTGATTGGCGCAGTGCCCGCCGGCACAGCCCGTCCACATTGGATCAGAACTGTTAACCCATTCGTGAATCTATCTTGAGACCTGCGCTGGCTTGACATTCTGAATGATCACTCTTGGATCTTCGGCCGAAGGAGGAACGGGCAGACCCTGTTCGAGCAACAAGGCTACGTGTTCTTCCATGCCCCACCGGGCCTTGTAAAGGCAGTCTTCGATAGAATTCCCGACACCGGTAAAGCCCTCAAGGTCGGGTGAGTAAAACCCAAAGAATCTCGGATCATCGGTCGCTTCGATCGTCAGGGAATACTTTAATTCCATCATGCTGCGGTTCGCGTGCCGACTCTTGACTGTCGACTGTCAACTGTGGACTGCCCTTCCTATCTTTCCACTTTTCCAAGCAACTCCACAAATTTCTCTTCGCGCTCGGACTGATTGATGCCGAGATGTTTCTCCATCACCTGAGTGGTATTCATGGAGCAGAATTTCGGGCCGCACATGGCGCAGAATTTCGCTTCCTTATAGAATTCGTCGGGCAGCGTTTCGTCGTGCATGGAGCGCGCGGTTTCCGGGTCCAGCGACAACTCAAATTGTTTATTCCAATCAAACAGGAAGCGAGCGTAGGAAAGTGCGTCGTCGCGATCGCGCGCGCCGGGGCGGTGGCGAGCAACATCGGCCGCGTGCGCCGCAATCTTGTAGGCGATGATGCCCTGACGGACGTCATCCTTGTTGGGCAGCCCCAGGTGCTCCTTGGGCGTGACGTAGCAAAGCATGGACGCGCCGTGCCAGCCAATCATCGCCGCGCCGATGGCAGAGGTGATGTGGTCGTAGCCCGGAGCGATGTCGGTGACCAGCGGGCCCAGCGTGTAGAAGGGCGCTTCGCTGCACAACTCCATTTCCTTGTCCACCTGGAGTTTGATCTGGTCCATGGGAATGTGCCCCGGCCCTTCGATCATCACCTGAACGTCGAATTCCCAGGCTTTGCGCGTCAACTCACCCAGCGTCTTGAGCTCGGCAAACTGCGCGGCATCGCTGGCATCGGCCAGGCAGCCGGGACGCAATCCATCGCCCAGCGAAAACGAGACGTCATATTTCTGGAAAATTTTGCAGATGTCTTCAAAGTGCGTATAGAGAAAATTCTGCTGATTGTTCTCCACCGACCACTGGGCCATCAGCGCGCCGCCGCGGCTCACGATGCCGGTGATGCGCTTGCTGGTGAGCGGAATGTATTCGCGCAACACTCCGGCGTGGATGGTCATGTAATCGACGCCCTGCTCGGCCTGCTCTTCGATCACTTCCAGCATGAGCGCAGGGGTGAGCTCGCGAACGTGGTTCACGCGGCTCAGGGCCTCATATATCGGCACTGTGCCGACGGGCACCGGGCTGTGGCGCAGGTTGGATTCGCGAATGGCGTGGATGTCGCCGCCGGTGGAGAGGTCCATCACCGTGTCGGCGCCGTAGTGTACCGAGACGTGCAGTTTTTCCAGCTCTTCTTCCAGGTTCGAGGTGGTGGCGGAGTTGCCGATGTTGGAATTGATTTTGCACTTGGCCGCAACGCCGATGGCCATCGGCTCGAGCTCCAGATGGCGGATGTTGGCGGGAATAATCATGCGCCCGCGCGCCACTTCAGACCGGACCAGCTCCGGCTCCAGATGCTCGCGCTTCGCCACATACTCCATCTCTTCGGTGATGATGCCCTGGCGCGCGTAATGCATCTGCGTCACGTTCGGGCCGGTGCGTTTTTTCACCCACTCACTGCGAATCGGGGGCAACATGGTTCAACTCCGTTTGCTGCGGGACCATTGTGGATTTTTGAGAAGCCCGCTGACCATATCCATCGAAAAACCAGCCTCGCCGGGCACACACGTTAATACGCGATGCCAAGGGTGCCAGGTCATTTCTAAAGCTCAAGTCTACAACGCGCGCGCCCCCCACCGCAAGCCACGGATTTTGCCAGAGAGGGAATGGTGGGGGGTGATCCGGTTTCCCGCAAGTGGGGCTATTGTTTGTTGGTGATTTGATTAGAATTCGAACTCCAGAATGTAAGGTGGATTCCGGTCAAAGTCGCTGTAGCGGATCCACCTCGGCCGGACGACAAAATACCTAATGCCAAGCCAACTGAGCCGGCTTGGGCCATCCGGCCATCGTCTGAAATACACATGTTGGTAGCGCAGCAGCTCGGCTCCCTCGGGTTGGTACGCTTCGCCCTCATACTGGACGGTAACTTCGCCGGCCCATCCCACCACAAACGAGCACTTGGGATTCGCCACGAGATTTCTAAATTTGCGCGAACTTTGGACGGTGTCAAAAATGATTTCAAATTCAGGAGTCACGGCAATTCCTACGAGGGCCGATTGCGGTTTACCCTCGGGAGAATTGCTTCCCAGCACTCCCAGCTTTTGTTCGGCAATAAACTGGTAGATCTCCTCTTTTGTCATATCTGGCATTCTCTCCTAAGTTCTGCGCGTGGAAAATGCATTCGGCATTGTAGAAGTCAAAACAAGAGTAGCACGGCCCCCTGGGGGTGCAGGCATCCTGCCTGCTCTTGGCTTATTCCTTGTGCCTTCATTCCATGCTGCAGCCTAAAACCTTAAAATAAGAAAGCAAGCGGGGTTGCCGCGGAGAGCCCGCGCTCCCAAACGGGAACCGCAGACCGCACGGACGGCGCCTAGCGCTACGACGCAATGTTCACGGCCGCACCATTGAAGAAGCTCCAAGGCCTTCTCCCCGCGCCGCGATTCCAATCATTTCGGCTCGAAGCGCGCGGTGAAGTGGCGGAGGAAGGGGGCCTGGTAGGTGAGTTTCAGGCCGCGAATCTGCTCGCGGCGTTTCCAAACATCCAGGATTACTTCCACCACGTAATCGATATGGCTTTGAGTGTAGACGCGCCGGGGGATGGCGAGGCGCACCAAGTCCATCTTGGCGGCGTCGGCGAACATGAGCGTGCCAATCTCTACGGACCGTATCCCGCCTTCCAGGTAGAGCTCGTTTGCGAGAGCCACGCCGGGAAAATCTGAGGGCGGGATGTGGGCCAGGAAAGCGCGAGCGTCAATATAGATAGCGTGGCCGCCGGGGGGCTGCACGATGGGCACGCCTGCGTCGGAAATATGTTTGCCGAGGTAGCCGGTGGAGACGATTCGGTAGCGCAAGTAGTCCTCATCAAGCGCCTCGTCCAGGCCCACAGCGATGGCCTCCAAATCGCGCCCCGCCAAGCCGCCGTAAGTGGGGTAGCCCTCGGTGAGGATGAGCAAATCTTTCTCCTGCTGCGCCAGGATATCGTCATTGGTGCAAAGAAAGCCGCCGATGTTCGCCATGCCGTCTTTCTTGGCGGACATGGTGCAACCATCTCCCAGGGCAAACATTTCCTGCGCGATGGCGCGCGGCGATTTGTTCGCGTAGCCCGGCTCGCGAAGCTTGATGAAGTAGGAATTCTCGGCGAAGCGGCAGGCGTCAAAATAAAGCGGGATGCCGTAACTGCGGCAGAGACCGCTCACCGCGCGGATATTCTCCATGGAGACGGGCTGGCCGCCGCCGGAATTGTTGGTGACGGTCAACATCACCAGCGGGACGTGGTCGCGGCCCACGCGGACGATCAACGCCTCCAGACCCGACAAATCCATGTTGCCCTTGAAGGGATAAGTGCTCGAAGGATGGAGGCCCTCCGCGATGGGCAAGTCCACGGCTTGGGCGCGGGTGAACTCGATGTTGGCGCGCGTGGTGTCAAAGTGGGTGTTGTTAGGGACTACGTCACCCGGCTTGCACATCACGTGGAACAGGATGCGCTCAGCCGCCCGGCCCTGGTGGGTGGGAATCACGTGCTTGTAGCCGTAGATGCTCTGCACCACGCGCTTCAGCCGGTCAAAACTGGGGCTGCCCGCATAGCTCTCGTCACCTTCCATGATGGCCGCCCACTGGTGGGTGCTCATGGCGCCGGTGCCGGAGTCGGTGAGCAGGTCAATCAGGACGTCGTTGGACGGCAAGAGAAAAAGGTTGTAGAACGCAGCCGCCAGCAAGCGCTCGCGCTCCGCCCGCGTGGTCCAGCGAATGGGCTCTACGGTCTTGATTCTGAAAGGCTCAATGATGGTTCGAATAGGCATGGTCTGTATCCTGGCGGCGTACGCCCCAACGGGCGCTTGCGGAATTTACTAAACGGATATCGCGACAAGCTTAGAGTGCCGAATCGACGTGCCAGTGTCAAGGTAACGGCCACTCGGCGCGATTCCGTATGAAGGGTAAACCGTTTCAGCCACACGACGCTGTGCGCGCGGTCACCCTTTGACCGCCTACTGCTTTCTGCCTCCCGCCTCCTCCTCCGATCTGCGCCAGCCTTTATTTCCCAACCCGACTTGTATTTGGAGTGAAAGTGATGAAGACTGAATCATCAAGCAGGGTAATGATGAGTAGCGGCTGCCAAAAAGACATCACAGTGACCAAAGGAGAATTCCGATGGACGCTGTCCGCATCAGAAAGTTCATTGTGAATCGACTCCTGATAATAGGCGCGGCTCTCCTGGTGGTTGGCATCCTCGCTCGAGTTTTCGAAAATCGGTTCATCTATTTTCCGCCTCGCTATCCGGAAGGATGGACTTCCCCGTCCGTTTACCGTTTGGCGGTTGAGGACGTTTGGCTCACCGCCGAGGACCGGGTTCGGATCAATGCGTGGTTCCTGGCGAGTTCCGCCAGCCCGAAGGTTCTCCTTTGGTTCCATGGGAACGCCGAAAACATCGGGATGGGGCTGGAACAGATGAAGGCCTTGTCGCTCCTGGGCACGAACATTTTGGCCATTGATTATCGCGGCTACGGCAAAAGCGAAGGCTCTCCCAATGAGGCGGGCGTCTTTCGCGACGGTGAGGCAGCCTACCGTTACCTTATGGAAACCCGGCACTTTGCACCCCGCAATATCTTTATCTATGGCCATTCGCTCGGCGGTGCCGTGGCCACGGAGATTGCTTTCCGGCACGAGTGCGGCGGGCTGATTGTGGAAAGTTCGTTTACCTCGATGCGCGAGATGGCTCGACACGTCATGAAAATACCTTTCATGGAATACGTCACCAAGAGCCGGTTCGACTCCATCGCCAAGATTGCGAAGATTCGGGCGCCTGTGATGATTATTCATGGGAGAGAGGACAAGTTGATTCCTTTTTCGATGGGCGAGAGGCTTTATGCGGCGGCGCACGAGCCAAAAACTTTCCTCGCCACCCAGAGTGGACATGACGATCCATATGTTATGGGAGGGAAGGAATATTGGGACCACTGGAAAGAGTTCATTGGCGAGAAAAGGTAAAGGATGATTAGTGAAGGATGAAGGACAAAACGAGGCACCATGAATACTGGCGCGTGTTTATAATTTATCCTTTATTTAAGCATGGATGTCTCGCCGGCAGATTGAAACGCCGCTCTCCGAACGAATGATTTTGCGGGGCGAACGTTACGCATTCAGTCCACCTTTCCAAGGCAAGGCTCCTCAGGGGCTTTTCCCCCACCAAAGCCATTCTCCGGCCAGGTCAAACGAGCGGCGCCTTTCCCAATCGCAAGGAATGGCCTTACCCAACTATGGGCCGGCTGTCCTTGTCGGCTGGCTTATCGTCCCCAATCCGGATTACTCCGGTCTGGTCGGTGAAAAAGTAAGCGGACCCTACTGCCTCTGCAAACCCGAAATGCCCAATAATAATTAGGTGCAAGATTATTCCCTCTACAGGGTCAGCCCGAATCGAGTAGCTTTTGGGAATTCCTTTCTCATTTTCATCTGAGGGAACATAAGTAAAAATATAACCCGGCATCCAGCCTGATGCCGGCACCCCGTCCATCAACATGCGGGCTGTCTGCGCGTCGGGGTTTTGGTTTGCCGGCGGCAACAAATCATCAAGATTGGTTGGATAACCACCCCCATGCGCCGCGGCATAGGTTCCGGCAACAGCGTTCAGAGTTCGCAACGACCCCACCGCGGAAGCATTTTTCTGGGCCAGCCAGGACTTCAAAAAATTGCCAATATTAATGAAAACGAACAAACCGCCGTAGGCGAGGATCAGCCCTGCGAGAGCGATCCGCGCACCTCTCATTCGCCCTGCGCTTTGACGAATCTCTTTCCGGGATATATGCCCGAGAACGATGGCCAGAATCCCTGGGAAGAAATAGACCGACGAGAAGATGCCAAGGACGAAGCTCAGGATGGCCTTTCCGCTTATCCAGGGCTTGACGGGCCCACCTGGAGTCGGAGCAACCGCAAGGTCAGCATGGCATCGTCCACAAACTTTCGCGCCATCTTGGACCTCCTCGGCGCAGTATGGACATTTTTTCATAGCGATGGTAATGAGCGATCTTCGCCCAAGCTAGACCCTTTCCCCGCCCAAGTCAAATGCGCGACAGTAAGAAAGCGCGCTTTCCTTGACTTCCCGGCAGCCAAGCATTATTACATGGATGAGTCAGGCGTGATCCGGTTCACACGAGAAGATCGCCCCGCCAATGCCAAGGACGAGCCTCTTCCTGGAGGGCCGCAATGACCGAAGGTTGGCAGTTTGGCCGGGATGCGATCCATGTTTCGATGCTCGTTGAATCTTCCCCGCTGATCACAATCGATAACACGTTTCAGCCCGGGAGGTAATTGGCTATGTCAAGCGTCGCAGAACCGACTCCTTCACCGCGGCCTTATGACAGGCGCTGGGCGTGGGGGGTTCGAATTGCCTCTGTGGTTTGCATATCCCTTCCTTGGGCGATGTATGCAGTGAGTGTGATCAACCCCTGCGGTCCCTCTCCGGACGCGTGGATCGTTCCGGCGATACCTTGGACATTATTTAATTCTATTATGCTTTACCTTGTCGGGTTCTCAGGAACACCCTACAAGATTGGGCTGACCTGGGCTGCAAAGACAGGGTTATTTTTCTCGCTGGTTGCCATTCTCATAACAATCCAAAAGCTTTCTTCCCGTGAAATATTAGAAGGGATTTCATGGGCGTTGGTTGGACTTGGGCTGGTGGCGCTCATGGTTAGCGCCACCAAGACATACTATTCGATTGAGACGGAGCCGCATGTCATGAAGTTCTTGTATGAGAAATTGGGATGGTTCCTTGCCAGTTTCCTCTTGCTTTCCCTGGTTTACCTGCCGGTGTTCGCATATGGCAGCCAAAGCGTCGCGAGACATGCTTCGACCGTAAGGGCGCTTCGAGACATTAACAAGGCCGAAGGTCAATATGCTTCAGAGTACGCCAAAAGCTTCAGCCCGAGCCTAAAGGCTCTTGGACCGAGTTCGGGCTCTGCTCAGCCTAATGCCTCGGCTGCCTCCTTAATTGATAGCTCGCTGGCGAGCGGCACGAAACAAGGGTACGCCTTCAATTATTCCCCGAGCTCGCTGGACTCAAACGGTCGGATTATGAGTTACGCCATCACGGCTCGCTGCTGGTGTTTGGACGAGCACCTGAGTTTCTACACGGATGAGTCAGGCGTGATCCGGTTCACACGAGAAGATCGCCCCGCCAATGCCAAGGACGAGCCTCTTCCTGGAGGGTCGCAATGACCGAAGGTTGGCAGTTTGGCAGGGATGCAATCACCGTTCCTGTCAGGTTCGCTGAGGCCTTCCGTTTCATCAGGTCCGGCACCAGCCTTTGACCCGAAACGCCGGTTGTCTAAGGCCCCCGGGGCAGGGCGAAAACACCCTCAAACCACAGACCCGAGAGGCTTTGCACACCCTTGGTTCGCCACTTATTCCGACTGCCCTTTGAATCACCAAATTGTGCTTGCACAGCCACTTCGCGAAACCCCACTCGAGGCGTAAATATTTTCATCACCCGTGCTCCAAGTGAGAGCGGTCACAGTTTGAGGTGACAAGCGTCACAGCGGTTTGCCCCTCCGATTGCTAGGCTTGGTCCATTGATCAAACACTCGTTAGGGAGGGGAAGCTATGCGAAAAAGAATTCTGATTCTGGGTGCTGCGGGGCGGGATTTCCACAATTTCAACACGGTTTTCCGCAAAGACCCCACAATTGAAGTTGTGGCCTTTACTGCCACGCAGATCCCGAACATTGAGAATCGCGTCTACCCGGCGGAGCTCGCCGGGGACCACTACCCGCAGGGCATTCCCATCGTGGCCGAAAAGGAATTGGAGTTCTTGATTCGCGAGCAAGACATTGACGCGGTGGTGTTTTCTTACAGCGACCTCTCCCACCAGGCGGTGATGCACCTGGCCTCCCGGGTGGTGGCGTCGGGGGCGGATTTCTGGCTTCTGGGAGCCGAACGGACGCAAATAACCTCCCGCGTTCCGGTGATCTCCATCAGCGCAGTTCGAACAGGGTGTGGCAAGAGCCCTCTGTCGCGGCTGGTAGCCAAGGAGTTGCGCCGTGAGGGTTGGAACGTGGTGGTGGTCCGACACCCAATGCCTTATGGCAATCTGGTTGAACAAAAAGTTCAGCGCTTTGCCACTCTGGAGGATCTGGACCGGCACAAGTGCACGATTGAGGAGCGGGAAGACTACGAGCCGCACCTTCGCGAAGGCACGGTGCTCTATGCGGGCGTGGACTATGAAGCTATCCTGCGCCAGGCCGAGCAGGAGGCCACCCTCGTACTCTGGGATGGCGGCAACAACGACACGCCGTTCTACCATTCCGACTTGGAGATAGTGGTGGCCGACCCGCATCGAGTGGGCCACGAACTGTCTTATTACCCCGGCGAGGTGAATTTCCGACGGGCCGATGTGCTGGTGATCAACAAAGTAGACACGGCGCCGCCGGAAGCGGTGGATGCCATCCGGCGAAACTCTGTCCGGGTGAACCCGTCGGCCACCATCATCGAGACCGAGTCTCGCGTGATCGTGAAGGACCCGGAAGCCATTCGAGGCAAGCGCGTGTTGGTGGTGGAAGACGGCCCAACGCTCACCCACGGGGAGATGTCCTTTGGCGCGGGTGGCGTGGCCGCGGAAAGGTTTGGCGCCTCGGCCCAAGTGGACCCGCGTCCCTTTGCCGTTGGGTCAATCGAGACCACCTTCGCGCGCTTCCCTCACCTGAAAAATCTTCTGCCCGCCATGGGCTACGGCGATACGCAGTGCCACGAACTGGAAGAGACCATCAACCGCACTCCGTGCGACCTGGTGCTGGTGGCCACGCCCACCGACCTTGCGCACTTGTTGCATTTGAACAAGCCCAGCCTGCGCGTCGAGTATGAGATTGAAGAACGCAGCCAGCCCGGGTTCAGGAAAATCCTGGAGCACTTCACGTCCCTCCACGGAGTCCCGACCGGCTTAAAAGTTGCCTGAAGAAAAAGGAGGACCGCCATGCGCGCCCTTAACGTCATTCCCCACCCTGCCCACAAGGCATGGCCGCACCCGAAAACTCCCAATCTGGGCGGCCGCGACTTGCTTTCGGTCCACGATCTGAATCCTGACGAAGTTGAATTTATTTTGCACCTCGCGGAGCGCGCCAAAGCCCAACCCAACCGGTATAAGAACGCCCTGCTGGGGAGGGAACTGGCCTTGCTGTTTGAAAAGCCAAGCCTGCGCACCCGCGCCACCTTTGAGTTGGCCATGACCGAATCGGGCGGACGAGTGATCTCCCTGGGCCCGCAGGAAGTGGGCATGGGCAAGCGCGAGTCCGTAAAAGATGTGGCACTGAACTTGTCGCGCTGGGTGGATTGCATCATGGCGCGCGTCTTGTCCCACCAATCTTTAAGGGAGCTGGCGGAAAATGCCACCGTGCCGGTGATCAATGGCCTATCTGATTTCGAGCACCCGTGCCAGGCACTGGGGGATTATCTGACTCTGCTCGAACACTACGGCCATTTGCCGGGGCTGACTCTGGCCTGGGTGGGCGATGGGAACAATGTGGCCCACTCATTGATCTATGGCGCCGCCCGCCTGGGGGTAAGCATTCGCGTGGCCACACCGCCCGGCCACGAGCCGGACTCCGACGTGGTGGATAAGGCGAAGCTTGAGGGCTGCGACATTTACATGACGCACGATCCCGCCGACGCGGTGGCTGGCGCGGACGCGGTCTATACCGACGTTTGGACCAGCATGGGTCAGGAAGCGGAGGCGGAAATGCGCCAGCGGATTTTCCTTTCGTACCAGGTAAACACCGAACTGATGCGAAAAGCCAAGCCGGGAGCCGTGTTCATGCATTGCCTGCCCGCCCGCCGCGGGATGGAGGTCACCGATGAGGTGATCGACTCACCCCAATCCGTTGTGTACGACCAGGCGGAAAACCGGCTGCACATTCAGAAGGCAATTCTTCTTGCGCTTTTGTCGTGAAGAGAAGTCGGTAGTTGATAGTCGAGAGTCGAAGGTAAAAGGCGGAGCGCGATATTCTCTTCTACTTTTAACTTTCGACTCTCGACTTTTCGACTATTCCTTAAGGATTATCAATGCCCACAGCGGTAGTGGCGATAGGCGGAAACTCACTGAGGCATCCGGGCGATCATGGAACGCTCGAAGAACAGCGCAAGAATCTGTTGGCCACCTGCGAGGGGATTGCCGCGGTGATGCACGCGGGCTATCAGGTGGTGGTCACCCACGGGAACGGCCCGCAAGTGGGTGACGCTCTGCTGCGCTCGGAACTGGGGGCTGGCCAGGCGGCGCCGCTTCCATTGGACGCTTGCGTCGCCGAAACGCAAGGAAGCATCGGATACCTCTTGCAGCAGACCTTGCAGGAAACTTTACAACGGCGTGGCCTGCGGCGGCCCGTGGTCACCCTGGTCACTCAAGTTCTCGTTTCGGCGCGCGACCCTGCCTTCCGCAAGCCCACCAAACCCGTGGGGCCTTTCTACACCCGGAAGGAAGCCGAGCAGCGGCGCGCCCAATTCGGCTGGCACATGATTGAAGACGCGCACCGGGGGTATCGCCGCGTAGTACCCTCGCCGCGCCCGGAAGAGATTATGGAACTCCCCGTCATCCAAGCCGCGCTACTGAGTGGCGCGCTGGTGATTGCCTGCGGCGGGGGCGGCATTCCCGTGATCTTTCAACGGGAGAAACTCGTGGGCGTTGAAGCCGTAATTGACAAGGACCTGGTCTCCAGCCTGTTGGCCTGGGAATTGGAGGCGCGCTTGCTCCTCATCTCCACTGGAGTTGACCAGGTGGCGCTCCATTACGGGACGAACCAGGCCCAACCTCTCGGGCACCTGACCGCGGATGATGCCCGCAAATACCTGCGCAAGGGAGAGTTTCCGGCGGGGAGTATGGGGCCGAAAATCGAGGCGGCGCTCGAATACCTGGACCGCGGCGGCAAACTCGTCATCATCACGTCGCCGGAAAGCATACCCGAAGCGCTGCACGACCTGGCTGGAACGCGCATCACTATGTCACGCGAGGCAGCACAAAGCTGCTGGCACGCGGTCGCTTGAATCAAAACCTAAGTGCCGGTCGGCATACGGATTTCGATGTCCAAACGAAGAACCCAAGGCAAACACTTGAAGCCGCGCCATGTAGGCTACAACGCAGGATGCCATCCACATTCGCCTGAGGTCACCAATAACTGTGACCCCGGTCACCAACAATTCCAAAAAAGACTGCTAGCGTGAAGGCGTCAATGGCCATCATTGCCCAAGGGAGAATAAAATCATGATTGACACCGCAGTTGTATCACTGGACAAGAGAGCGGACCTCGCCGGGCCGGGAATCGGGGATTACGACACCCTGGACAAAATACTTCCGGAAAACTACCGGTCTCTCTTGACCCCCAAAGAAACGCAAAAGGCGATTTTCGCCGCCAAGAACTACATTGAAGAGAATCTGTGCAAGGAACTCTCCCTAACGATGGTCACCGTGCCGTTGATCGTCGATGCGGAAAGTGGAGTGAACGACTATCTGGACCGGGACGGATCACGTACCCCGGTTCAGTTTCACATCTCGAACGACATTGACCGGCACCCCATTGACGCGCAAGTGGTGCAGGCCGCGACCAAATGGAAGAGGATGGCGCTGCGCCAATTTGGGATGAGCATGGGCGAAGGTCTGTGCACGGATATGCGTGCGGTGCGCAAGGACTATTTCCTGGATCACGACCACAGCGCCTACGTGGACCAATGGGACTGGGAGCGCGCCATCAGCGCCGACCAGCGCAATTTGAAATTCTTGCAAGAAGTGGTGGGCAAGATTTGGAAAGTGATTGTTGGGGCGGAGAGTTATGTGCTGCGACTGTTCCCGCAACTGGAGACGAAGGAATTTCCCCGGCTGCCCGGAGAACTCACTTTTCTACACGCGGAGGACATTCTAGCCATGTACCCTGACCTCCCGCGCAAGCAGCGCGAGACAGCGGTGTTGCAGAAATTTCCCGCGATTTTCATAACAGGGATCGGATGGCCGCTGCAGGACGGTTACCCGCACGAGATGCGCGCCGCCGATTACGACGACTGGGTGACTGAAACCAAGACGGAAGACGGCCGGCCCATGCACGGCCTGAACGGCGACATCCTGGTTTGGAATCCGGTCACCAAGCGCCGGCACGAGTTGAGTTCCATGGGCATCCGCGTCAACTCCGGATCGCTCATGAAGCAGTTGGAAATGTCCGGCCAACTCGATTTTCTCAAGTTCCCCTACCATCAGGCGATTCTGAACAACAAGATCCCACTCAGCATCGGCGGAGGCATCGGGCAATCGCGCACGCTGATGCTGTTGCTTCGGAAAGCACACCTGGGCGAAGTCAGCGTAACGGTGTGGCCGAAAGTGCTCAAGGACATGTGCAAGGCGAAAAACATCTTTGTCCTGGAGTAGCCGATCGCAGTTGTATTCGGGTCAGGTCTTTGGTTTCAGGCGACTGGCTGAACGGCAGTGGAAAAAGATAAGTGGATGCGGGCGGGCTAGGAAAAAGTCCGCAAAAGGAGGGCGCGACAATGTCTCTCTCTTTAATGTGGGGCGTCGGTGTATTGCTGGTGGCTTTCGTCGCGGTGGGCTACGCGATCTGGCAGTGGGGCCCGGGCCTGAGGAAACTTTCGGTGATGTGCCCAGTCATGAGGCGAAGCGCACGTGTTCTGGCCGAGCAGTGCGAGTCGGAATTCGGCAATCTCCGCGTGGTGGACGTGAAATACTGCTCCTTGCTCAATGGCGCCGAAGTCTCATGCGGGAAGGGTTGCCTTCCTTCCCTGTAGAACTTCCAGCGGCTCGCTGCAATATTTCCGGTCGTATCCCAACTACTAACTATGGACGAGGACGGGGGTGGCAAAAGCCATCCCCTCTTTTTTTGTGTGCCCCACAACGCTTTTTGGAGTCAGCGCCTTATTGAGCAGTTTTTGTTGCAAGAAAAGATTCCTGGCACGTTCTTTAGAGAGAAGTAGAAAGGAGGATCGAAACCACCCCCTTGGGCAATGGAGCCGGGGACCGAGTAATTACAATTTTTTGACAAAAATCGAGGCGACAGATTGGCATCTCGCGCTTCTAATACTTCGTACGCATAAGTATGGGAGACGTCAGTTGACTTAGGCTGTCACGGGTTTTCGGCATCGAGTGCCAGGACGGCTTTTGATGAGCAACAAGGAGAAGAGGTACGCGGCAATAGAGCTCTTAAAGGCCTCATTTTGAGTTTCCACCCACGGCTCGCTTCACCGCGAGCTCATTCCATAAAGGGGCGGAGCCAATGACCATCTCCGCCCCCCTTCCTTCCACCGAACCCGCGACCCCTCATTCTGCACGGTCCGATGGCCTTACGATGGGCCAAACCCCATCCTTAGATTGCAGTCCCAGTCTCCGCCTATCTCCCGTATGGTCTCGCCTTCAAGTCCCTATTTAGTGGGGACAGTGGTTGTATCGACCTGCCGCTCCTGCTCTGTCGCCTTCTCCGGCGCCTTCCCCGTTGCGGAGCGCAAGTAATTGATGAGATCCCACTTGTGCCTATCCTTCATGCGGTCGGATTGAGCGGGCATGATGTCAGATCCGGCGGTAATGATGGCGAACAATTCGCCATCCGTCCGCTTTTTGAGCGTTTCTTCTTTGGTGAAATCAGGTGGCGTGGCCTTTATTTCCGCAAGAAATTCCGGGTCGCCCTTGCCATCCGCGTTTTTACCGTGGCACATGGAGCACTGGGTTGAAAACATCTTCTTCCCTCTTTCCACAGAGAAGTCCGTGAAGCGGACCGGGTTCTTTTTGGCCGCTTGCTCCGGAGTGATGTTGTAGTTATGCGGAAACTGTCCGGCGGGCGCGGTTGCGGTCTGGCTGCCGGAGGACGGTTTGTTCCCCGGTTTCTTCTCTTCCTGTGCCCGGAACATACCCGCAGTCAAGAAGAGCAAGCATAACGCAATCCAACTAGATGCCTTTTTCATGGTTCAACTCCAAATTCTCATTCCGGCCGGACAACTGGATTGCCTCTGGGACGCCTGCAGCTCCCGCTTTCAATCAGGCGGAAGCTGTCCTGCACACGCCGCGGGGGCGTTGTCCGAAACCTTCGAACGAGCACTGCCTGGGCTTACCCAGGCATTATCCTCCTTGTTTCTTTGCTTCGCCATTTACTTTCATGGCGGCCCAGTTCTCATAAAGCCGCCAGCGATTCCAAACGTCTTCCTGGGCGAGGTGAAGCAAGTTCTTCGCCGTGTCCGGGTCGCTCTTCGCGAGCATGTTGAAGCGGTTTTCGCTGTACATGTATTTCTCAAGCGGGACCGACGGCGCGCGGGAGTCGAGCTGGAGCGGATTCTTGCCTTCATGCAGGAGCAAGGGATTGTAACGAAGCAGCGGCCAGTACCCGCTTTGGACTGCAGCTTTCTGGTGCTCCATGCCGACGGCCATCTCGTATCCGTGGGCAATGCAATTTCCGTAGGCAATGATGAGGGAAGGCCCGGGATAGGCCTCGGCTTCGAGCATGGCCTTGATGGTTTGGGTATCGCTGCCACCCAGAGAAACGCGCGCTACATAAACATTGCCGTAGGTCATGGCCAGGACCGCCAGGTCTTTCTTGGCCGAGGATTTACCTCCGGCGGCGAACTTGGCCACCGCGCCGCGCGGCGTTGATTTGGACATTTGTCCGCCGGTGTTGGAGTAGACCTCGGTGTCCAGGACAAGGATGTTCACGTCGAGCCCCGAGGCCAAGACGTGGTCGAGCCCGCCGTAACCAATGTCGTAGGCCCAGCCGTCTCCACCCACGATCCACACGTCTTTTTTCACCAGCGCGTCGGCGAGGACTTTGAGGTCTCGCGCTTTCTCGCTCTCGTCATCTTCAAGCATTAATTTGAGCGATCTCACCCGTTCGCGCTGGGCCAGAATCCCTTCCGGGGTGCTTTGATCGGCGCCGAGCAATGCCTGAATGAGCTCGGGGCTCAGGGTCGATGAGCTTTGCGCCAGGAGTTCCTTGGCGTATTTGGATTGTTGGTCAAGAGCCACACGCATCCCGAGTCCGAATTCCGCGTTGTCTTCAAACAGGGAATTGGACCAAGCCGGGCCGCGGCCTTCTGCATTCGTGGTGTAAGGCGTGGTGGGCAGGTTCCCGCCAAAGATTGATGAGCAACCCGTGGCGTTGGCGATCAGCGTCCGGTCTCCAAACAACTGGGTGAGCAATTTGATGTAAGGCGTCTCGCCACACCCCGAGCATGCACCGGAGAACTCAAACAGCGGCTCAAGCAATTGAACGTCTTTCACCTGGCTGCGGCTGAGTCGCAGTCCGCCGGGTCCTGGCAATTGCAGGAAGAAGTCCCAATTCTTGCGCTCCTGTTCGCGCAGCGGTGGTTGGGGCACCATGTTGACAGCCCGATGTTGGGCGTCTGTCTTGCTGACCACCGGGCAGGCGTCCACGCACAAAGTGCATCCGGTGCAATCCTCGGGGGCCACTTGCAGGGTGTAGCGAAATTGTTTGTAGTCCTTCCACCGCGCGGGGACAGCTTTGAAAGTGGACGGCGCGCCGGCCAGCAAGGCGGGATCGTACACTTTGGCTCGGATTGCCGCGTGCGGGCAAACCAGGACGCACTTGCCGCACTGGATGCAGATTGCTTCATCCCACACGGGAATGTCCGGCGCGATATTTCGCTTCTCCCACTTGGCCGTTCCAGTCGGGAAAGTCCCATCGGGCGGCATGGCGCTCACCGGCAAACGGTCCCCCTCGCCGGCGATGATCATCGCCGTCACGTCGCGGACAAACTCCGGCGCCTCCTCGGGGACGGGAGAGCGAACGTCAAACGTACTCGTCACCTCTTTCAAGACCTGAACCTCCGCAAGGCGATCGAGGGTCTGATCGACGGCGGCGATGTTTTTCTGCACCACCGCCTCCCCCCGCTTGCCGTAGGTTTTTTGGATGGAGCGCTTGATGGCGGCAATCGCTTCGTCGCGCGGCAAAACGCCGCTGATGGCGAAGAAGCAGGTCTGCATGATGGTGTTGATGCGCCCGCTCATGCCCAGGTCGCGCGCCACTTTCGCGGCGTCGATCACGAAAAAGCGGAGCTTCTTGCCGATGATATGTTCCTGCGCCGAGCGCGGCAGGTGGTCCCAGATTTCATTGGGGCCATACGGAGCGTTCAACAAAAAGATCGCCCCAGGCTGGGCGCTCTTCAAAATATCGAAATGATCCAGGAAAGTGAACTGGTGGCAGGCCACAAAATTCGCCTGGCTGATCAGGTAAGTGGAGTGAATCGGCCGGGGGCCGAAGCGTAGGTGAGAAACGGTGACCGCCCCGGATTTTTTTGAGTCATAAACAAAGTAGCCTTGGACGTAATTATCCGTATCCTCCCCGATAATCTTGATGGAATTCTTGTTGGCGCTGACCGTGCCATCCGAACCCAATCCGTAAAAAATGGCGCGCACCGTCTCGGGATCTTCCGTGGAGAATCTCGAATCGAAATCCAGGCTGTCGTGAGTGACGTCGTCGTGAATACCGATAGTGAAGTGGTTGAGAGGGACGGCTTGGAGCATTTCGTCGAAGATGCTCTTGACCATGGCCGGAGTAAATTCCTTTGAGGAAAGCCCATAGCGCCCGCCGATGACGCGGGGAATCGCACGAAACCTGGATTGTCCATTCACCGTGCCTTCGTTGATGGCTGTGACCAGGTCGAGATAGAGAGGATCCCCGGCGGCGCCCGGCTCCTTGGTCCGATCGAGCGCAGCCAGAGTCTTGGTGGTGGCTGGGAGGGCGGCCATCAGGCGCTCGATGGAGAACGGGCGATAGAGGCGTACCTTCAAAACGCCGACCTTCTCGCCGCGCCCGGCAAGATATTCAACGGTTTCCTGGACCGCCTCGCCTCCCGAGCCCATCAGGACAATCACACGCTCGGCATCGGGGGTGCCCACATAATCAAAAAGGTGATACTGCCTTCCCGTCACGCAGGCGAAATGGTCCATGGCGCTTTGCACAATCGTGGGGCAGGCGAGGTAATAGGAATTGGCAGCCTCACGCGCCTGAAAGAAAACATCCGGGTTCTGAGCGCTCCCACGCATCACGGGATGATCGGGTGATAATGCGCGCCTCCGGTGCGACCGCACCTTGTTGTCATTGATCATGACGCGGAGCTCGGCATCCGTCAGCTCCTCGACTTTCGCCACTTCATGCGAGGTGCGAAAACCATCAAAAAAGTGGATGAAAGGAACGCGCGATTCGAGTGCTGCTGCGTGGGCAATGATGGCCATGTCCATCACTTCCTGAACCGACCCCGAGGCCAACATGCCAAATCCCGTTGAGCGCGTCGCCATGACGTCACTGTGATCCCCGAAGATGGAGAGCGCGTGCGTGGCCACGGTCCGGGCGGCAACGTGGATGACGGTGGGCGTGAGTTCACCGGCAATTTTAAACATGTTCGGAATCATCAGGAGCAGGCCTTGCGAAGACGTGAAGGTTGTGGCGAGACAACCCGCTTGCAGTGCTCCGTGCAACACGCCGGCGGCGCCGCCTTCACTCTGCATCTCCACCACGCGAGGGACGCTCCCCCAGATGTTGGGCTTGCCTTCGCTTGACCATTGATCGGCCAGCTCTCCCATGGGGGATGACGGCGTGATGGGATAAATTGCAGCTACTTCGCTGACCCGGTAAGCCACGGATGCTGCAGCTTCATTGCCGTCAATGGTGACGTGATGTTGGGTGGCGGGTTCCTGGTCGTCCAGCGGGGAAGGTGCGGGCATTGTTTGCGTTTCCATGTAGATCGAGCCTCCATGTAAAGCCTAGTCGCAACGTGACTTTCTGGCAGTGACCCACGTCACAAGGGGCGGGTGTGATCTGCGTCACACAGGGCGGTGGGGCATGGGGCACGGCTGGATAAGTGCGGCCCGCGTTGGAGAAAGCTCCAGTGACGATTGAGCTGTGTATCAAACCTCGAGTGGCCAAGGCTTGCGATTGCGGAGGAAAGGGAGTTCCGGCGGATTCGCAGTGTTTCCGAGAGTAGATTGAGAAATGCTATTCATCCGCGGGAGATCGGCGAATGGCCCAAACAATCTTCAAGTCCCAGGCCCGGGAATTCAGTTCTGGGCCGCCTTCTCCACGCTTGACGACTGGCTGAATTCGTCCCGAACCGTCAACACGGGGCACGTTGCCTCGGTCACTACCCGGTAGGCAATATTGCTCATGCGGTGGGTGGCTAACGCCGAGGCCTTTTGCAGCCCCAGGGCAATCAGGTCGGCTTGCCGCTCTTTCGCGGCCTTCAAAATGGTTTCCGCGCGATCGCCTGTTTCAACCAGGCAGTCTGCCTCACACCACGGGCGGACTTCCTCCGGAATTAGCGCCTGCATCTTGTCGTAACAAATTTTCGCGGCCTGCCAGGCGGGACCCCGAACGGCATCCTGCATCACGTGAAGGATGGTGAGGCGCGCCGCGTATTCCACGGCAAATGAAAGGGCGTAGCGGACCGCGGCTAGAGACTCCGGAGAGAGATCGGTGGGAAAGAGCACATGATGAAGGGCCATTTTCTGCGGGGCCTCATGAGGAACGTGGGGTCCCACAGTCAGCACCGGGCAGGGCGATGTGCGAAAGATTTCTTCCGCCACCGAACCCAGGAAAAAGCGCCTGAAGCCGCGGCGACCGTGCGTCCCCGTAATGACCAGGTCAACATGGCGCCCCGCGAGGAACTTGGCCAGAACCTCGATGATTTCACCGTGGCCCAGAAGGGTCTCGTGTTCGATGTCCTTCAGCAGCGGAGATTGGGACAAGTGCTTGAGTTCTTTCTGGGCACCCTGCATCAGCTCGTCCAAATACGTAATGGTTTCCCCGGACACCAGCGGGTAGGGATGCGGCTGGACCGCGTGGGCGAGAAAGACCTTCGATCCATACCGCCGAGCCACCGCGACGGCGTGGGGCAGGGCGGCAAAAGAGGAAGCTGAAAAATCGGTGGCGAAAAGAATATTGTCCAGACTGACCAACCCAACTGAGGGTGGTCTTTCCATTAGGTCCGGCTGGTTCATAAGGCCCCTCGCGAGACTGAGATCCACCTTGGTCCCGCACTGCAGTTAATCTACCCACGTGGCATCAAGAAAGCTGTGACTGGCGTCACAAGTCAGCCCAACCTCCCGAAAACCTCCCTGCCCCAACCCATCACACTATTGCGTGACAATCATCACTGCGCTTTGTACCCCGAAATGTTGAAATGGCAACTAGGCTAAACTGAATCGACCTCGCGCGCTACACCGCGCGACAAGGAGGGCGACCTCCATGATCAAGTTTCCGCTTTTCAAAGACCGAACAGAGGCAGGACAAAGACTGGGCGCTGAACTGGTGGACTACGCGGGACGACCCAACGTCCAGGTTCTCGCTTTGCCGCGCGGTGGTGTTTCTGTCGGATACGAAGTTGCCCGTGCCCTAAACGTGCGCATGGACATCTTCATGGTGCGCAAGTTGGGTGTCCCGGGGGCGGCGGAATTCGCCATGGGCGCTCTGGCTACCGGGGGAGTCCGCATTCTGGACGATCACCTTATGCAGGCCCTTGGGGTTCCCGACCAATACATTCGCACACTCACTGCCAGGGGTACTTTGGAACTGGAACGGCGAGAGCGCCTTTACCGGGGCGGCCATCCCCAACATGTCATTTCTGATCAGACGGCCATTCTGGTGGACGACGGCATGGCAACCGGTTCCACCATGCGGGCGGCCGTCAAGGGACTCCGCCTCCATCTACCATCCAAGATTGTCGTCGCCATTCCCGTGGCTGCAGCCTCGGCCTGTGAAAATCTCAAGGCGCTGGCCGATGAGCTGATCTGCGTTGCCCAGCCTGAACCCTTCCAATCCGTCGGAGAGTGGTATGAGGACTTCGATCAAGTCACTGACGACGATGTAAGGGATCTGCTCGAGCTGGCTTGGAGCCACGAAACTTCGTTGGTGGGCAGGCACGGGCCGGACACGCCGAAGTGAATTCGGGAAGCAATTAACCTCACCTTGGTTCAGGTATTCTTCTATCTCACTTCATACATCGAAATAATTCCAGCCCCAAAAAAAGCTCGCCTGCACAATCGGGATGTGCAGGCGAGGCAGATCAGGGAGGGTCGTTCATATTGCGCCGGGTTGATGCTTGCTCCCGGTCTATTAAAAGTCCTCAGGCCGCCTTGGTCTCAATCGCAAACTCTTTTGCTCTTTTCGCGACGCCTTAAAAATTTGTTTGGCAATCCGGGCCACCACCCATGTGATCCCGGCTTTTGGTAAAGGGCCCCCAGAGTTTACGTACCTTGCTTACCGGCTGCGTCGCTGCCTTACGTTACAACTGCCGGCCCCAGGGGCCCTGTCTTCTCCACGCAGTATCCGCCACAGTCTTTAGTCATTCAGTGACCTGTATCACTCATGGTTGTGACGGCAGAAAGGGTGAACCGTACTCCGCCTGCCGGCATGGTGGGGCAGCGCCAGATGGGGGCTTCGATTCGCGCCAACGCAGGGCATGGCCGTCTGAATAGCTTCTGGGGGTGGGCAGACTCTGGAACGGTCACAAACAAAGGTGACGGCGAGCACTGACGCTTAGGTGAGTTCGGGCTAAATAGGAACGTGGAAGGTGATTCAAAAGGAAGTGTAAGGACCTTGGACCTCGGTTGACCTGATGGCCGTCAGCGCTTTGGCCCGGGTCCAGATATGCGTGAAACTTTTTTAGCGTCTGAAAGTCGCTCCGCGAATCGCACCGGCCGGAAAAGCCGTTCCCAGAGGTGCTCAGTTATGAAGACAAGAATCTTGTGGTCGCTCTTGATAATCGGATCTGTAGTCGGAAGCAGTTGGGCTCAAGAAAAACGCCCACAGAAGCAAGTGCTGCCGACGCCACCGCCCAACACCTTCACGGCGGAGCAGGCGCATCACAAATATAACGTCCCGGTTGAGGAAAAAGAGAGAAAGAACCCGGTGCGCTTCACCGAGCTGTCCGTCGATCGCGGCAGGAAGATGTTCCAGAACCATTGCGTGCTCTGCCATGGAATCAACGCGGACGGGAAAGGCGACTTCACTGGGGTCTACGGCGTCCACCCGCCCGACTTTACTGACCCGGAGCAACTCCGCCAGCGTACCGATGGAGAGCTATTCTACATTATCGGCACGGGCTCGGAAAAAATGCCGGGGCAGCACAGGAAACTGCCCGAAAGACAAAGATGGGACGTGGTGAATTACCTTCGGGCTGTCGAAGGGCAAACCCCTGCCAAGGTGATTGGCGACAAAGGCGACACAGTAATCCTCAAAATGCACTGAGCACTCGGGGTAAACACGTTCCCCCTCGCGCCGCAAACTCGCGTTTTGTCCTGACCACTTGCAATTAAAACCTCCTGACCATGGCCGGTGCAGCCTCGCGCTTGCCATCAATCGCACACTGTGTTTATTATCTCAGCCGCTTGTCGGATAGAGATTAATCAGAGCGGCGGCCAACGACTCTCGCCACCGACCGATAAAGAGGTCACATGAAACGCAAATCCATCTTCATCCTTTCGACCTTGGTTATTCTTGTAGCCCAAGCTGTTTCGGCGCAGGACTGGGCGAAGGAACGTTTGGAGAAATCCCCGCGACATCGAGAGTGGGTCACGGTAAAGCACGATGGCCGCGCTGTGGAAACATTCGTGGTTTATCCCGAGTCCAAAGACAAGCGGCCCGTGGTGCTGGTGATTCACGAAATCTTCGGTATGACGGATTGGGTGCAAGACCTCGCTGACCAGTTAGCCGAGGCCGGCTACATCGCTGTCGCCCCCGATCTCCTATCCGGCATGGGACCCAATGGCGGGCGTAGTTCCGATTTTGCCCAGGGCAAGACCATGGAGGCTGTGAGCCACCTCAATCCCGATCAGGTCGCGGCAGACCTCAACGCAGCGGCGGACTACGCCCTTAAGATTCCTGCGGCCAATGGCAAGCTTTCTGTGGCGGGCTTCTGCTGGGGAGGCGGACAGTCCTTCCGCTTCGCCACCAATCGCGGAGATCTTTCGGCCGCGTTCGTCTTCTATGGACCGCCACCGCAGGCCGAAGCGATGGCGCGCATTAAAGTTCCGGTGTACGGCTTCTATGCGGGCAACGACGCGCGCATTGGCGCAACGCTTCCGGACACGCGCGAGCAGATGAAGGCGGCGAGCAAAACTTTTGACCCCGTCACTTACGATGGCGCCGGGCACGGCTTCATGCGCGCCGGCGAAGCCCCCGACGCGAGCGAAGCCAATCGCAAAGCTCGCGATGATTCCTGGGCACGTTGGAAGGGTCTCCTCGAAAAGGCACAGTAGAACGGGTCAAGGCAAAATCCGGCCTGTTTGGTGTATACTCTGCCCGGCTTAAGACTCCCAATCGCAGAGCCTGCGGGCCGGGCGCCAAGAATTAACAAGATGAAGATAGGGACTGAGTTGTCCCGCCAAATTCCTTAGAAGGAGTCAACTTTTATGTTGCGAAGGATTCTGACGATTGCTGCGATTGTCCTGCTGCCTCTGGCGGCTGGCGCTCAGATGGTGGATGAAATCATCGCCAAGAACATTCAGGCGCACGGCGGGCTGGAAAAGCTAGAGTCCGTGAAATCAATTCGGAATACGGCGGAGTTCAGCGCCGGCTCTTTTCGGGCGAAAGTGGTGCAAGAAGGGAAGCGTCCGGCCAAGGTGCGCGAGGAATTTGTGATCCAGGGCATGGCGCAGGTGCGCGCTTATGACGGCAAAGATGGGTGGCAAATTAACCCGTTTCAGGGACGCCGGGACGCCGAGATGCTCTCGCAAGACGACATGAAAGACCTGGTGATAGACGCGGACATTGACGGCCCACTGGTGGATTACAAAGAGAAGGGCAGCAAGGCCGAGCTGATGGGCCACGACTCCGTGGAAGGCACCGACTGCTACAAAATCAAACTGACCCTGAAAAACGGCGACATCCGCACCTATTACTTGGACACAGACTCATACCTGGAATTAAAACTCGAGACGCAGACCATGATTCGCGGCGCGCAGCAGGAAAGTGAGACATATTACGGGGATTACGACCAAGTGGACGGCATTTATTATCCCTTCGCCCTGGAGAGCGGGCGCAAGGGTGATCCCGACCGGGTGAAGTTTACCGTCGAGAAGGTGGAGCTGAATGTACCTCTCGACGACAGTCTCTTTACCATGCCCGCCAAGCCGGAAGCAAAGACGGGCGGAGGCAAGTAAACAGAACTTGATGGGGCGGCGCCCGAAGCCTGCCCCTTGCAGTGGGGAGCGATGGATAGATTGGGCCCCTCCCGGATATCCAACGGCCGCCATTAATAATATAAGGAAGGATCTCTTTGCCATGCACAAAATGAGACCACGTTCAATTGCGCTCGCGTTTCTGATTTGCGGGTTGATGTTGGCGCCCCGCCTCGCGGCGCAGGACGCGAAGTTCGATTCAGACACGATTTCCGGGCTGGGGGCGCGGAACATCGGTTCGGCCGCCATGAGCGGACGCGTGGCCGCAGTGACCGCGGTAAAGGAAGACGGCCGGCTCACCGTGTACGTGGGCGCGGCGAGCGGGGGCGTGTGGAAGTCCACCAACGGCGGCACCACCTTCAAGCCGGTTTTTGACAAGCAGCCCGTGCAATCGATTGGCGCCATCACCATCGATCCTTCCAACTCCAAAACTATTTGGGTGGGCACCGGCGAAGCGTGGACGCGCAACAGCACCTCCGTCGGCGACGGCATCTACAAGTCCACGGATGGCGGTGATAACTGGACCAACATGGGTCTGAAAGAGTCTGAGCGCATCGCCAAGATCCTGGTTGACCCCAAAGACAGCAACACGGTTTACGCCTGTGTGCCGGGCAAACTCTGGAGCGACAGCGAAGACCGCGGGCTCTACAAAACCACCGATGGCGGGAAATCGTGGACGAAAATTTTGAAGGGCGCCAACCTCTCCACTGGCTGCTCCATGATCACCATGAGCTCGCGCGATTCGAAGGCCCTTTACGCGGGCATGTGGGATTTCCGGCGCAAGGGTTGGACGTTTCGCTCGGGCGGAGATGGTCCGACCGCGTTTAGCGGCAGCGGATTCTTCAAGACCACCGACGGCGGCGTCACCTGGATTGACCTCGACGAAAAGAGCGCCCAGGGGCTCCCGGCCAAGCCGTGGGGGCGCATTGCCGTGACTGCGGCGCCGTCAAATCCTGACGTGGTCTACTCCATGATCGAATCGCGGCACAGCGCGCTGTTCCGCTCCGTTGACGGCGGCAAGACCTGGGAGAAACGCGACGCCAGCCAGATGATGGTGTGGCGGCCGTTTTATTTTGCCAACCTGACTGTCGATCCGAAGAACGAAAACAAAGTGTACAAGCCCGACGGCGGCTTGATTATGAGCACGGACGGCGGGCGCAGCTTTGCCGGAATTTCCGGCGGCGCGCACGGCGATTTCCACGATGTTTGGGTAAACCCGGACAATACCGAGCACATCATTACGGGCGATGATGGCGGCGTGTGGTATTCCTTTGACAGCGGCAATACCTGGTGGAAAGGCAACAACCTGCCCATCTCGCAGTTCTACCACGTAAGCGTGGACAACGCTGACCCCTACCACGTTTACGGCGGCTTGCAGGACAACAGCGCGTGGATTGGCGATTCCGCCTATCCGGGCGGCATCACCAACAGCCGGTGGGAAAACCTGGGCGGCGGTGACGGATTCTGGGCCTTCGCTGATCCCAGCGACCCGAGCTACGCTTACGTCGAGTCGCAAGGCGGCGAGATCGCGCGTGTGAACCGCTTCACCCATGAAATCCGCGGCATCAAGCCGCAGCCCAACTACGGCGAGGGCAAACTGCACTTCAATTGGAATACGCCCATCCATATGAGCCCCAACGAGCCTGGAACAATCTACATAGGCGCGCAGTTTCTTTTCCGCTCCCGAGACCACGGGCAAACCTGGGACCGCATCTCGCCCGACCTCACCACCAACGATCCTGAAAAACAGAAGCAGGAGGAATCGGGCGGCGTCACTGTGGATAACTCGGAAGCCGAAATGCACACCTCCATTTTTTCCATCAGTGAGTCGCCCCGCGACGGGCAGACCATCTGGGTGGGCACGGACGATGGCAACTTGCAGCTCACACGGGACAGCGGCAAGAAATGGACCAACGTGGTGGGCCATGTGCCCGGCCTCCCCAAAGCTTCATGGGTGGCATGGGTGGAAGCGAGCCGCTACGATGCGGCCACCGCTTACGCCGCCTTCGACCGCCACACCTTCGGCGATATTGACCCACACGTCTTCAAGACCACCGATTACGGCGAGACGTGGACTCCGATTGTGGCCGGAAGCAGCGGGGTGCGCGGCTTTGCGCACGTGATTAAGGAAGACACGGTCAGCCCCAACATACTTTTCCTCGGCACCGAATTCGGGCTCTGGATCTCGCTGGATGGCGGCAAGCAGTGGGCGCAGTATAAGGGCAACGACTTCCCATGCGTTCCCGTGGACGACATTGTTGTGCAAGCGCGCGAGTCGGACCTGGTGATCGCCACGCACGGACGCGGCATTTGGATTGTGGACGACATCTCGCCGCTGCGCAAACTCACGCCCGAAGTCATGGCGCAGGAGGCCACCTTTATTCCGGGCCGTCCCACGCAGCAGCGCTTCAGCGCTTTTGGCGGATGGTCGGAGGGCGACGCGACGTTCACCGGCGCCAATCCGCCCGGCGCTGCACTGATCACCTATTACCAAAAGAAGCGCCACATCTTCGGAAGAATGAAGATTGAGGTGCTCGATGACCACGGCAAACTGGTGGAAAAACTGCCCGCCAACAGCCGGCGCGGGCTGAGCCGAGTGCAGTGGGGAATGCGCGTCAAAGCTCCCCGCGTGCCGCGCGGGGCGTCAATCGCCGTCTCCCCCATCGGCCCCCGCGTGTTGCCGGGAACTTACACCGTCAAGATGACGCGGGGTAAGGAGACGTACACCACGCAGATCGAAGTAGGTTTGGACGCGCGGGCCAAATACAACATGGCCGACCGGAAGCAGCAACTCGACGCTGCGATGCGGGTCTACAACCTGCTCGGCGAGATGACCTACCAGGTGGACCGCATCAACAGTGTCAGAGACGCGCTGGCGCAGCGGGCCGCCATGCTCGGCGCGGATGACCCCTTGCGCAAACAACTGGCCAGCCTCTCCGACAAAGCTGACGAAATTCGCAAGAAAATCGTTGCCACCAAGGAAGGTGGCGATGTGACGGGCGAGGAACGCATTCGTGAAAAGTCGGGACAACTCTACGGCGACTTCCTGAGTTACGAAGGCCGCCCCGGCGATTATCAGGTGGCGCGCATCGATTCCCTGAAACGCGAACTCGAGGACGTAGCCAGGGAGTTCGATATCTTTACTGAAAAAGACCTGAAAGACGCCAACCAGTCGCTCACTAAGAAGAAGATGGAGACTATCCACCCGGTCGCGCGTGCGGATTGGGACAAAGTGAATACCGGGACTTAGTCCGGGCGAAACTTGGAGGCAGGAGTCCGCCTCCCTCGCCCCGTGAATTTGATTTTGGTGACGCCACGGCTAATCGTCTCCTGAAGGATTTTGATCAACACTCTCTCCCGTCGTTCATTTATGGCTCGTCTGAGCGGAGCAGCATACGCCGCGCTGATGCGCCAGAATGCGCTCTCCGCTCCAAGCCTTCCCGCTGAAAAAGAAAACATCCAAGCGGAGCTCGCTGCAGACCGTTTGCGACCGCAGTTCCACTTGCTGCCCGCGGCCAATTGGATGAACGATCCTAACGGTCCCATCTACTTTCGCGGGCAGTACCACATGTTCCACCAGTACAACCCCAACGCAGCCGTTTGGGGCGACATGCATTGGGCTCACGTGACGAGCCCCGACCTCGTGCACTGGCGGCACGAACCGATTGCCCTCGCGCCCACACCCGACGGCTACGACCGTGACGGCGTTTTCTCAGGCAGCGCCGTGCTGGACCGTGGCACACCCACGGTGATTTACACCGGCGTCTTGCCCCCAGCCAAAGAAACGGAGGCGACACTGCGCGATGGCGTGCACGTCTGGCGGGAAGTCCAGTGCCTCGCCGTATCTCATGACAAAGACCTTCGCACGTGGCAGAAGCTCTCCGAGCCTGTTATTGCTTACCCACCGGAGGGGCTCGAAGTGACAGGCTTTCGCGATCCTTGCTTATGGCGCGAAGGGGAAGCCTGGATGCTGATTCTGGGCTCAGGATTTCGAGGAAAGGGCCCCGCGATTCTTCTCTACCGCTCTACAGATCTGCGCCAATGGACTTACCTTCACCCTCTCATCGAAGGGCCGGGAAGTGGAAAGAAATCCTCGAACCCGGTGGGCACTGGAGACATGTGGGAATGCCCGGATTTCTTCCCACTGGGAAGCAAACACGTTCTGCTCATCTCGACGATGGGGAAAGTCCACTGGAAAGTGGGTGAGTACAAAGACCAACGATTCATTCCCGAAGCAGAAGGTTTGGTGGATGCGGGTGCGTACTACGCGGCGAAGTCGATGGTGGATCATCACGGCAATCGCATACTTTGGGGATGGATTCCGGAAACCCGCCCAGAGAAGGAATACAGTGCGGCGGGCTGGGCAGGCGTGATGGCGCTGCCGCGAGTCCTCTTGCTCAACAAAAGGAATGAACTGAAAATGGACGTCGCCCCGGCGATGACGGTCTTGCGCCGCTCTCACGCGCGCCTTGCTAAGGGATTGGGAGTGGAAGCTCAAAAGCAATCTCTCGCCGCCATGCGAATACACAATCTGGCCGCTGAAATGAGTGTGGAGGTCTTGCCCCATGAGAGAAACGAGGGCATCCTCTCGCTGCTTTCCGACAAGGGAGAGGCCGTGGTCACGGTTCGCTGCACTGATCGGAGTGGGCGCTGGGAGGTGCATGTTAACGGCCTGACCGCCCCATTGTCTGTGGCCCAAGAGCAGCCCATTCAACTTCGCCTGTTTTTGGATGGGTCGGTTCTCGAAGTTTTTGCCAACCATACTGCGGTGATAACGGTCCGCGTCTACAACCTGCCCGCCGGTCCCTTGCACGTCAACTTCGAAGATCTCTCCGCATTACTCTCCCTTGATCTCTGGCAAATCCAACCGATTTCGAACAATCGGTTGACGACCTGACGAGGGTGAGTTGGCAACGAGCAGCCAAAATTTGCGCCCCGACAAAAAGAGGTCGGGGCCCTCCACCCGGGGCTGCTGGTCGCGCTTCTGGACGGTGGCCGCAAAATTCCTCAAAATCGTTATTGACATTGGGGCAGAGGATTTTATAATCCCCTCAGTTTTAAAGGGCGCTGCGTAACGCACGAACATTAATGACCTTTCCTACTAATCCGCCGGCCACGGTGGTCTTGACCATTGCGGGATTCGATCCCTGTGGTGGGGCGGGAATCCTTGCCGACCTCAAAACGTTTGCCGCCAACAACTGTTACGGTGTGGCCGCCATTACCGCGCTGACCATTCAGAATACCCAGAGCGTGCTCAGCTACCAGGCGGTGGAGGCCAAAATTCTCAAGGAGAGCATCAACGCTCTGCTTGCGGATGGACGCATCCGGGCCATCAAGATCGGCATGCTGGCCAATCGCCAAAACGCGGAAGTGGTGCGCGAGGTTCTGGAGGCGAACCCGTCTCTGCCCTCGGTGCTCGATCCGATCAATCGGTCCACCCGCGGGCGGGAACTGGTGGACGCGAGCGGGTTCGAGTTTTTGCGCAAAAACCTGCTGAGCCGCGTCACCGTGGTGACCCCTAACATGGAAGAGGCGGCGGCGCTCACCGGCCTGAAAGTCGAAAATCTGGAGGAGATGAAAACGGCCGCGCGCAAGCTGATCGAAATGGGCGCGCGCAACGTGGTGGTGACCGGAGGCCACCTGGACAAGGCCATCGACATTTATTGTGAAGGAACCAACCTGCAAACTTTCAGCGGCGACCGCTTGAAAGTTGACAATCTGCACGGAGCGGGCTGCACTTTTTCCTCCGCCGTCGCCGCCAACCTGGCGCTGGGCCGCCAACTTGAAGACTCCGTGGTCCTCGCCAAAGCGTACGTCACCGAAGCCATCCGGAAAGCTTATTCAATTGGCCCCGGCCTCATCCCTTTAAATCACCTTTACCGCCTGCAACAAAGCCCGCGCCCCGCCGACGACGCGCCTCCAGTCCCCGAAGTCGTGCACTGAAGAAGGATGCCCTGGATTTCATTTGTGAAATGCATCCGGAGGCAGGCGGCCCGTATATCTTCTCAGATGATCTTCAATTTCTTGCCCACCGTCTCAAAAATCTGAAGGGCACGCGACAGCTCATCCTGGGTGTGGGTGGCGGTGACGATGGTGCGCAGGCGGGCTTTCCCGACGGGCACGGTGGGAAAGCCAATGCCGAGAGCCAGCAGGCCGGCGGCAAAGAGCTCGCGCGAGAACTGGTGAGCCAGTACGGCGTCGCCCACCATCACCGGCGTGATGGGCGTTTCGCTCATGCCGGTGTTGAATCCGAGTTTTTTCAATCCCTCTTTGAAAAATTTCGTGTTGGCCCAAAGCTTTTCGATCAACTGCGGCTCTTCTTCCAATACCTCGAACGCCGCAATGCACGTGGCGGCCACCGAAGGCGGGTGGGAGGTGGAAAAGAGGAACGGCCGCGCACGGTGGTACAGGAAATCGACCGTGTCCCGCGTGGCGCAGACGTACCCGCCCAGCGCGCCGATGGCTTTGGACAGTGTGCCCACCTGAATATCCACGCGCCCGTGCAGGTTAAAGTGGTCCACGGTACCGCGCCCGTTCTTGCCCAGCACGCCGGAAGAGTGCGCGTCATCAATCATCATGATGCAGCCGTACTTTTCCGCGAGCTCCACCAGAGCGGGCAGGGGCGCAATGTCTCCGTCCATGGAAAACACACCGTCAGTGATCAGCAGCTTGTGGCACGTGCGCGGCGCGATCTCCTTCAGGATTTTCTCGCAGGCCTCCACGTCCTTGTGAGGAAAGACTTTGATTTCGGCGCGCGACAGGCGGCAACCATCGATAATGGAGGCGTGGTTCAGCTCGTCGGAAATGATGATGTCTTCCTTGGTGAGAATCGCGGAGACCGTGCCGGCGTTGGCCGTGAAGCCCGATTGAAAAACCACCGAAGCTTCCACATGTTTGAACCGGGCGATGCGTTCCTCCAACTCCATGTGCAGCGACATGGTGCCGCAAATGGTGCGCACCGCGCCCGAGCCCACGCCGTATTTTTCGATGGCCTCCAAAGCGCGCTGGCGAAGTTTGGGATGCGTCGTTAATCCCAGGTAATTGTTGGACGAAAGGTTGATGACCTCGTGGCCGTCGATGCGCGATATCGGGCGCTGCTCACCTTCCAGAATGCGCAGCTTTTGGAAAAGGTGCTGATCGCGCAGTTTGTTCAGTTCGTCGGTCAGGTACTGCAATTGGGCTTTGGGCATGTCAGTCGGAAATTAAAAATGGTGAATTACGAATAGTGAATGAAACCCATCGAGTATTCGCGCGGGTTTATTAATTTTCAATTCATAATTTTGCATTGGGTTTTCCATTCGGATACAGCAAAACTTTAGACGCGTCACCTGAGAGCAACAGTTCCATCCCTTGTTGAAAGTCGGACATGGCTATGCGGTTGGTGATGAGCGGCGAAATGTCGAGCGCGCCGGATTTTAAAAGCGCCTGCATCTGGTACCAGGTTTCAAACACTCGCCGGCCATTGATGCCTTGCACTAGCGCGCCCTTAAAGATGATGTCGCTGGCCAGATCGAGTTCCAGGGGCTTGGAAGGGATGCCCAGCAGCGAGATGCGCCCGCCTCGGCGCAACATTTGGAATGCCTGCCGCACGGCCACGGGGTTCCCGGACATTTCCAGCACCACGTCCGCGCCCACGCCATGCGTTGCAGCCAGCACTTCAGCGACGGGGTCGGTTTTCGAGGAATCGATCACCCGCGTGGCGCCCATTTTCTCCGCCAGCTTTTGACGGTAAGGGTGCGGCTCGGTGGCAAAAATCGGCCCGGCGCCGCACGCTTTGGCGATGGCGATGGCGAACAGGCCGATGGGCCCGCAGCCCGTGATGGCCACGCTCAGCCCGGCGATTTTCCCTGCCAGCACGGTGTGCACCGCGTTACCCAGAGGGTCGAGCACGGCAGCGTAGTCCACGGGAATCGCCGGATCGATTTTCCAGACGTTCGATTCGGGAATGCGGACGTACTCCGCGAAGCAGCCGTCCAAATCGATGCCGATGATGCGAACGTTTTGGCAAATGTGAGGGTGTCCGGTGCGGCACTGGTAACAGTGTCCGCAGGACAAGTGCATCTCGGCGGAAACAAAATCTCCTTCGCGGAAGGCTTTTACTTCTGAGCCCACGCGCTCGATCACTCCGCAAAACTCGTGGCCGAAGACGAGGGGCGGGTGGATGCGCCGCTGCGACCAGCGGTCCCACTGATAAATGTGCAAATCGGTACCGCAAATCGAGGCCGCCTGCACCCGGACCAGAACATCGAGTGCGCCAATTTGCGGGACAGGGACATGGCGAAGCTCCGCTCCCGGCCGGGCTTCCGGCTTCACGATCGCTTGCATGGTGGCGGCGGGCATGAGAGCGGTCATCTTATCACATCGCAAATGTCTCGGCGAAGGTTGGGGTATAAAGCGATCTTCGGTGGGGAGTCTTTCCGGCTATCGTGAAGACCCGGCAAGCGAATCGACCAAGTCGCGGAATTTTTTATTTTGCATGAAGCGTTGAAATGAATCGTCCCGGCGGGGGTCCGGCATCCTCTCACCCGGAATCCCATTCTGCTTGTTTTCGAACGCGGTTTTGAGGTTGGCAATGGCCTTGTCGAGATCCTGCATCTCGGCGTAGGTGCAGGCCAAGTTGTAATAGAACAACGGATAAGTTTTGTCCTGGGAAACGCCGTAATCGAAAGTTTCCTTGGCCTTGTTCAGATCGCCGGTGATCCCGTATGCCATCCCAAGATTATCCACCAGCACCCGCCAAAAAAATCTCTCGAGCTTCGGGTCCTTTTTCTCCAGGTCGAGCGCCTTTTGATAGGGCTCAATCGACTCGCGGAAGCGCCCCTTGTTGTACAAGAGCGACCCTTGGCGGAAGAGCTCCATGCTGTTTGGTCCGGAAGTAGAGCCGCTCCCGGCGTCCTTCTCCGCTACATAAACCGTACCCATCACAGCGCTCAGCATCTCCTCGTCTTTGGGCTCAAAAGGTATTTTCGATACATGAACGTCGACAAATACGTTTTCCTTAGAAAAGCACGCAAATAGATTATTCTGCCTGACCGGTCTGCCTTCATATTCAGGAACGAAATACTCCACAAAGGCCATCTTGCCGTCGTCCCCATACTTAATATCCCGCATTTGAAGCTTCCCGGTAAACGCTTTGACCCGATCCCGCTGAGATTGCCGGCATTCATCCAACGTAGGCTCATGGTTAACTTGTTCCAACTGAACAGAAATCGTGATTCCTCTAGCTTCGTCGATGGCCATTATGCGGCGCTTGCCTCCCGGAGCGGAATCGTCCGCAGTAAGAGTAAACCCTTCGGCATGGATCTCCACCGCCCAGGTTTTGTCTGGCAGAGATATGCTCAGAGGATTCTTGACTTCGTCGTTCGTATAAACTTTGCCGGGGTTCGCGGTTTGGCCCTTCTTTGCCTTCTGGTCCCGGGCCATGTCGCCCAGCGATGGTTCGGATTGGTCCTGCGGCAAGGGTTTCGCCCAGCCCATACCAACGACGGAGAGTCCTGCAAGGAATAGACTGATCAACAGTAATCGTTTCATTTCTTCCTTTCCCGAGGTGGCCGGAACTTCCCTCTGGCCAACCGATATCAGACAGTAAAGGAAATGAAGCCGGTCGTTCAATCGCCGCGAAATCTACTGCAACTTGCGCCGGACTTTTTCCAGCGCTTCGCGAGCCAGGGTGTAATCGGGGCTCAGTTTCAGGGCTTGCTCGAAGTGGTGGCGAGCCTTGCCGTAGAGTTCTTTGGCCATGTAGGCGCGGCCCAGATTGTAATGAGGATAGTGGTAAGACTCGTAGCGTTTGGACTGTAGCGCGCGTTCCAGCCACGAGAGCGCCTCATCGTACTCGCCCTTTTCGATCAGGTAGGCGCCAATATCGTTATAAGGGTTGCCAAACTCGGGGTCGATCTGGATGGCTTTCTTGCACTCGGCGATGGCTTCTTCAATCTTGCCCTGAAAGCGGTAGGTCCATCCGAGGAAGGTGTAGGCCTCGGCGGTGGGGTGAAGATCGAGGGAGCGCTTGTAAAGCTCGACGGCCATGTCATACTCGCCGCCGACTTGGTACTGGTAAGCTTCTTTCAAAAGCTCCCAGGCGGATTGAAGGTTTTCGCCACTCATGTCAGCTTTCTGTTGCCCTCGATAGTTAGCACACGCGCCCAGCGAAGTCAATTGCGACCACTTTCGCCGGGAACAAGGCTATAATCCCGACCGCGCCGGGCCAGTGCGCGAAGAACCCTGGTTGTCGTTGCACCCGACTATTGGATTCGGGCGTGTGCCTGTTGGTTGGTTGCGCGTCGCTCTATGACAAAGGAGTGGATTTGATCGACGTCGGTCGTCGTTATCAATCTCGTTTGACGGACCTTCCCTGATGCCTCAACAACGCTGGGTGCGCATTATTCCGGTCGCTTTCATCATGTACACCATCGCGTTCGTCGACCGGACAAACATTTCACTTGCCTTGCCGCAGATCGGGCGGGAACTGCATATGGATTCCGCGCAACTGGGCAACGCCTTTGGCCTGTTCTTTTTCGGCTACGTTCTGCTTCAGATTCCCGGCGGGTACCTTGCTGAAAAGTGGAGCGCCAAGTGGTTTGTGAGCACGTTGCTGGTGGTGTGGGGCATCTGCGCCGTGGCGTGCGGGCTGGCCCAAACCGAAACTCAATTCCTGGTTGCGCGGTTTCTTCTGGGCGTCGCGGAGGGCGGAGTTTGGCCGGCCACTCTGGTGCTGCTCTCCCACTGGTTTCCCCGCGCCGAGCGCGCCCGCGCCAACGCCTATTGGATGCTCTGTCTTCCCGCTGCTGTCGCGCTCTCGTCGCCCATCTCGGGCTGGATTCTCGGCCGGTGGGGCTGGCGCTTTATGATCATTTCCGAAGGTGCGCTGCCCTTCCTATGGCTCCTGATTTGGAATTGGTACATCGCAGACCACCCCCGCAACGCTCGCTGGATATCATCGGAAGAGCGTGAACACCTGGAAGCCACCCTGGAACGCGAGGCGGGAGAGCTTGAAGCGCTGCCGCATGAGTCCATGCTTGCAACGTTTTTGCGCCCGGGAGTGCTCATCCTGGTTGTCATATATTTCCTTATTAACTGCGCCAATTATGGATATCAGGCCTGGCTTCCCACCGCCATCGAGCACGGGTCGAAGGACCTGTCTAATTTTGAGGTGGGAGTGCTCTACTCCATACCCTATCTCATCACCATGGTCGGAATGGTTCTGAATTCGCGGCACTCGGACCGAACCCACGAGCGGCCCGGACACCTGTCGTTTGCCCTGGCCTGGGGGGGCGCCTTTCTGATGGGTGGCGTTCTTCTCAGCCAGAATCATCCCATGCTCGCCTTTATTCCAATTGCGTTGGTCGGCGCCGGCTCATATGGTGGGCACGGTCCATTCTGGGCGATTCCCACCGAAACGCTGCCCCGCCGTGTAGCGGGCTCTGCCATGGGACTGATCAACGCCCTCGGAAATCTGGGGGGATACTTCGGACCGTCGATCGTGGGTTACCTCAACGATCGAACAGGGAATTTTGTTTACGCTTTTGGCGCGCTCAGCCTGGGTTTGTTGATGGGCGCCGCGTTGGCCATGCTCCTCCCACGGAAGCAAACCGTAACCCCGGTGCAAAAGGCTTCCTGATTCACTTCTTCGCCAGACTCTCCAGCCGTTGAATCACTTCCATGCAGGCGCGCGACTGGTGGTAGGGATCCTTCCATTCGTTGGTCTTGTCCCCAGTGATCATGCCGTCCGGCTGGATTTCATTGAACCAATCGCCGAACTGGCGGTCGACGAAACGCAAGAGAACATAGTTGGCCTGCTGGTCAAAGCGGTTGCGATAGATTTGCTTGCCGCTCAGCTTGTACGCGTTCAAGAGTCCCACCATCGATTCAGCTTCCACCCACCAAACCTTCACTTTGTCTTTTGCGGGACCCTGCGCCGGACCTTCGTTGTAAACGCCGCCCTGCTGGTTGTCGAAGCCGTCGCGCAGTGTGTGGTCCACCAGCGCCAGCGCCACGCGTTTCACTTGCGGATCATTGCCCCTGCCCAGCACTTCGGCGCTTTCCGTGATCAGCCAGCTCAACTCGATATCGTGCCCGTAAGAACTCGTCTCGGAATTTTCGGCCGGCTTCCAGTCGTTGGAGAAGTAGAGGCGCAGATAGCCGCGCTGCGAATCAACAATCTTGTTCAAACAGAGGTTCAGCAACTCTTCCACGCGTTTGCGCACCGTCGGATCGCCCGTCACCTGATAGAGCGTGGTGAACGACTCGAGCAAGTGGATGTGCGTGTTCATGGATTTCCGGTCCGCCATGTTCATGGCCAGTTGATTCTTGATCTGATGACTCCAGTCGGTGTTAAAGGCCTCAAAGTAGCCGCCGTTGGCATCGTCGTGAGCTTTCAGGTCGATCAGCCTGAATAATTCAAAGGCTTGGCGGCTAGCGGATCCGTCATGAAAAGCCCGCCCGTATTCCGCCAGAGCGTAAATGGCGAAACTTTCGCCGTAGAGATGCTTCTTGTCATCCACCACCTTGCCCTTGCGGTCCACCAGCCAGTTGAATCCGTCGTGGTCCTCATCCCACATGTGCTCGCGCAAGAATTTGAGCGTGTGTGTGGCTACTTCTTTGTAAGCCGGTTCGGGGTAGCGCTCATAGGCGGCCGAGAAAGTCCACACCACTCGCGATTGCTGCACCAGGGACTTTGTTCCGGGAGGAATGGGATCGCCTTCGCGACCAAGCCAGCCCAACATGCCGCCATATTCACGGTCGACGGCATGATCTATCCAGAACTTTAGAATATTCTGTTGGAGGACCTGGCGGAATTCCACCGGCCAGTTGCGCGGTGGCTCCTGACTCTTTTGAGTTTGTGCCGCGAGCTGGGAAACTGAAACAAGGACCAGCGCCAACGCAGCGAGTACGCGCGGGGATTTGTTCATGGAGCTCCTCCGAACTTCGGTATGCCGTCCCAACATTCGCGACGGTTAAACCAACGCCACGGCACGAATGGGCGATCCCGAGCCTGCCTTGATCCTCAAGGGCAGGGCCAAGAAGACGAAGAAGTCGGGAAGCCGGTCGAGGTTGCACAAATTCTCGATGATCAGGATCTGCTTTTCGAGCACCACAGGATGAATGGGATTATTGGCCAGTGTCTCAGGCGTGTCGGGTGAAAGGGTGTCGACCCCGAGTGCGTCCACTGATTTCTCAATCAGGTATTCCGCCGCGTCCATCCCAACCCCGGGCCAGTTGGCAATATAGGGCTGGTCGTGAGGACGAACGCCCCAGCGAGCCGACCAGCCGAAATCAAACAGCACGATGTCGCCCGATTTCAGCTCGCCGTGCTTCGCTTCCCACTCCGCAATAAACTTCCTGGAAACGTACTCGCCTTCTTTGAACCCCCGACAGTCGAGCCGCACTCCTCGGCCGATCAAGCGGGCGAGCGACACGTGCTCGATGGTGACGTGGGCCACGGGGTTTTTATCGCTGATGAAATGCGCGGGAGCATCCACGTGGGTGCCGTTGTGCTCGTTCATCACCAGTTGGTAGCTTAATGACCGACCGCCGTGCCAGTACGAGCCCCACATATTGTGAAAGAATTTGGAATGGGTCGGGAAGGTCGGCATGTGTTCTTCCAGCGTCTGGCTGAGATCGATCAAGTTGGCCCGGCTGAGTTCTTCACAAAATTTCGACACATCCATGGTTCTATTCTCCGATTTGGGATTCCCGGCGATTTAAGGCGGGACGGAGTAGCTTGTCAATGGAAAAGTCTTACTGGCCGATGGCCGGCTTTCCCGTGTTAAACTTCGCCCTTCTA
>JBGPCF010000047.1:0-42665 GCA_041481635.1 Terriglobia bacterium
GGCGGCAGCCAAACACCTGGCCATCTTTCTCGATTTTGACGGAACACTGACACCGCTTCGCCGGCGACCAACGGATTCGAAATTGGCGGAAGAAACTCGTGCCCTATTGGGGCGCTTGGCGCGCCATCCCTCCGTCACCCTTTGCATCATAAGCGGTAGGCGGCGCGGAGATTTGCAAAAACGTGTCAACGTGCGGAGGGCGATCTATCTGGGCCTGCACGGGTGGGAGCGGGACAAGGGCGCCCGATCATCAGTGGCGGCTCGGGAACTGTTGTCACCTGCCCGACGCCTGCTTGCGCAACGCCTTTCCGGCTTGCCCCACATTTGGGTCGGCGACAAAGGTCCGTGCTTCGAAGTGCATTATCTGGGCGCGAGTGCAGCCACCATCCGAAAGGCGCGCGCCATCGTTCGGACCGTGCTCAGGCCGCTGAAGAAGGACGCCCGGATTCTCCCCGGCCGGAATGTTTGGGAAGTCCTGCCCCGCGAGATTGAAGGCAAAGGAGCAGCCGTGCGCGCCTTGCTGGCGGAGTTTCCCCGCCCCGTGCTTTCCATATACGTTGGCGATGACACCTCGGACGAATCCGCGTTCCAGGCGCTCCCTCACGGAGTGACCGTGCGAGTGGGCCGGCCCCGCCAGAGCATGGCGCGTTTTGAATTGCGCGACACCGGAGAAGTGTTCAAATTCCTGCAGAAAGTCGAGGGTGAAATCGCTTGAGGAGCGCCGAATCACCTTTCCAATTTTTCACCGCGGCTTATTTGACCCAAGTGGGCAATCAGAAGGCCACGAACATTTCCGGCCTCCTGGACGGGCTGAAGACTTGCAGCGATGCCTCGATTTTTTATCATACCTTCCAGAGCCTGGACCGGCATCACTTTCTCACCGAAGGCTTTTCCAATGATTTTGCACAGTGGGCCCTGGCAGCGTGCAATCGGCCGGAGTTGGCTGAGGCGCTCGGCGGCCTCGATATCCGGGATTATCTATCGAGCGCGCAACTGCGCGGCGATCTTCGGCGCATTGTGAGCGATTTCTGCGCCGCCCATTCCCCAGCGGCGGAGCAGGCCGCTTTTGAGCCTTTCTACTTCTGCGAGGCCATTGAGGTGACCGTTCCCTTGGGCGTCGAGGCCAAAACGCTGGACGAATTTCGTCGTGGCCTTGAGCAGCTCAGCCATGCCTCCCTTTATTTTCACTTCATCGCATCTCGCCTGAGATTGCAGCTTCGCACGAATGATTTTTCGCTTTGGCTTTCCGCCGCACTGGGGATGGGCTCACTTGCCCAACGTCTGAACTACGTCGATATTTACACCAATACGCTGGAAGGTACACAGACCAAGATCCTCCATCTCATCGACCAGGAGTTGAAACGATGATCGTTCCCCCTGCTCAAGCCGAAGCTCCATCTCGTTCCCTCCACCTGGATGACTATTCCCAGGTGGTGGGGGCTCAGGAGGTGGCCGCGTTGCGCGCTCTGGCCGCTCCTCTCCAACAACGGAGCGTTCAAATGGTGAACTCAACCGCCGTGGGAGGTGGGGTCGCCGAGATCCTCAACCGGCTGGTGCCATTGATCCAGGAATTGGGAGTGAACATCCGTTGGGACGTCATCACTGGTGGAAACGATTTCTTCGAGATCACCAAGGCGTTTCACAATGCCCTGCACGGCGCCCCTTACGCGGCCCATCCCGGAGCTTTCGAAACTTTTTTGGCGTATAACGAGCAGAACCGCTCGCGCATGCGTTTTGACGCGGAATTCACGGTGATCCACGACCCTCAACCCGTGGCGCTGATCAATGCCCGCACAAATCACGCGGGGCATTGGATCTGGCGCTGCCACATTGACCTTTCGCGGCCCAATCCGGCCGTTTGGGAGTTTCTCGAGCCCTACGTCCTCCGCTATGACGGCGCCATATTTTCCTCACCCGAGTTCACCCGTCAACTCGCCATCCCCCAATACCTTTTTTACCCTTGCATCGACCCGCTCTCCGAAAAGAATCAGCCTCTCGAGCCGGATTTTGTCCGCAAGGTTTTGGAGCGCTTCAAAATTGATCCCAGCCGTCCCATCCTCACGCAGATATCCCGTTTCGATCGCTTGAAGGATCCTGTAGGCGTGGTGCGCGCCTATCGAATCGTGCGCCGGTATTTTGATTGCCAGTTGGTCCTCGCAGGTGGCGGCGCCGCGGACGATCCGGAGGGTGGCGCAGTTCTGGATGAGGTTCGCCAGGTTGCGGCAGGGGATCCCGACGTCCACCTTCTCGATTTGCCGCCTTGGAGCGCGCTCGAGATTAACGCCCTGCAATCCGCCTCGACCATTGTTATTCAGAAGAGTTTGCGCGAGGGCTTCGGGCTGACCGTGACTGAGGCGTTGTGGAAGAAGAAACCAGTGGTGGCTTCAGCCGTGGGAGGTATTCCAAACCAGGTGATCCATAAACACACTGGCCTGCTGGCGCACTCGGTGGAAGGCACGGCCTATCAAATCCGTTTCCTGCTTTCCAACCCCGCACTCGCTGCCCGGCTGGGCGAGCAGGGCCACGAGCACGTTCGAGAGCATTTCCTGATTACGAGCAATGTGAAAAGCTATCTGACCCTGTTCTTGCACTTGACCCAGAAGCATTGACGGAGAAGCTGGTGGTTGGTTGAAGTCCTCGCAATCGTGGGGTCTGGGGCGAAGCAACCGGGCTCGAGCCCTACGGCTGGACACCCACTCCCTCAACAAGAAGCTGAGGCGGGCTGCCCAGGACATCGTCCTGAATAGTGATGACGGCTTTTCGGGCGCCGAGAACGTGGGGCGTGAAGGTGATTTGCAGGGTGCAACTCTTCCCGGCCACAACTTTTGCTCCGCACGTGTTCGTCAGCACAAAATCGCCCTGGCCCGAACCAGAGACATTAATCTTCCGAATTCTCGTTGTAGTTTTTCGGGTATTGGTGAACGTAGCGTTTTGCGGCGAACTGGAAGTCCCCATTTTTTGCTTGCCGAACGACAGGGCAGACGGAGACAGGCCACTCGAGGCACCCACTGCTCTTGCTCCTCCGGATGTACTTGCAAAGGCCGCGCTAGTGGCAGTCACCGTCGTAGTTTGAGGGGGAGGCGACAAGGCGGCCGCCACACCTGTTCCGGTCATTGGAACCGCCTGCGGACTGCCTCCACCATCGTCGCTCACCATGAGGGAAGCAGTTCGAGTACCCGCCGCGCCAGGAGTGAACGTCACACTGAAAGTACAACTTGCCCCCGCCCCAAGTGTGCTACCGCACGTCGTAGTCTTGGAGAAGTCCGAGGCATTGGTACCCAGAAAAGCAGCTTGCCAGATGTTCATCGGGCTGGTGCCCACATTACTCAAAGTAATCGCTTGAGGCGTGCTGGGAAGACCCACGGTTTGGCCCCCGAAAGTCAGGCTGGCCGGTGACAGGCTCGCCGCTGTGCCGACTCCCGTCACGATGACCATTTGCGGGCTCCCCGTCGCGTCATCGGTGATAACAATCGACGACTTGCGGGGACCTGCCGCGGTGGGAAGGAAAATGACATCGAAATCACAGCTTAGGCCGGCCGCGAGCGTGCTTGGAGAAATCGGGCAGGTGTTGTTCTGCACACTAAAGTCACCGGCGGTAGACACGGCGGTCGATATCGTCAGTGGGGAGGTGCCTGTGTTTAAAAGGCTGAGCGTCCGGCTTGCGCTGGGAGTGCCCACCCATTGATTCCCAAAAGTGAGGCTGGAAGGGGATGCTTTGGCAATCGTACTGAACCGGGTCAGGAGGTTGCGGGTCAGTTGCTGAGCGGCGGGGCTCACTCGACCGTTCTCGTTGGCGAGCACGAGACTATAGTCGTCCAGCCCCCAGGCAAATTGAATCGATCCGGACGCAAACACGGTGGCGCCGCTTGCCGCGGTGTACACCGTCATGTGGGACGTGCCGCTGACTGGTGGGCTTCCCGTCGTGGTGTAAGGAGACGCGGCAAGCGTGACGATTCCGGTGGGGGTGAAGCCATTATTAAAGAGGCCATCGACTTCGTATCCGAGCAACCCGGGAAGGGTGTCGTTGTTCTGCAGACCCGTGGAGTTGAAAACCCAATGGGAGGCGTCCGTAACGACGATGTCCCCGTCCACGGGATCGGCCTCGTACATAACTCCCAAAAACGCATTTTCCGGCATGTTGACCTGAGCGTCGCGCCAGCGCTCCGTCACTAGGTTGCAACTGGTGGGGTCTGCAGGTGGACCGATACATGCGGTGTAGTAAGGGTCCGGGCCCTGGCCCTGGCCCTGGGCCGGAGGGCCAGAGACCGTCGCGGAGTCTTTGTATCCGACCATGGTGCGGTCGGGCGCCGGATTGACCACGCTCGGCTCGAAACGAACTTGCCAGTAACAAACGTTGCCGGCGAAAATCCCCAGACTCACCCCCTGATCGCGAGCGGCGATAATGTTATTGCGCATTTCCCTGGACCAGTATTCGCTATGCCCGACGATGAGAATAGCATTGTGAGACAAGAGGAGGCTGGCGTTTTCGTGGGCGTCCAGATCGGTGCCATAAGTAACGTCATATCCCTCGCGCTCGAGGAACCGGACCGCGTCGTACTCCCAACCTGTGATGAAGTCGCCCGAGCCGTCGTACCCATAGGATTCTTTATAGGGACGATTGAAGGAAACCTTGGTGGCCGGATTGCCGCCGGCACTATCGAAGGCATAGAGAGACTTCCCGCCCCAATTGTTGTAAGCCTGATAGGTGGTAACGGCGCTTTGGAAAAAATAGTCGGAAGTTCGCGCATCGTCGCGCACGACGAAGACCATGTAGCGCTGCAGGGTGCTTGTGGTGTCGGTGAGCAACGCGATATAGACACCACTGACCCAATTACTGACGGGGTCAGAGGTGTTGTTGAGAGTCAGGGAATCGCTAGGCGTCCAATTGCACTCAATCAGACCAGTAGTGGGATCGGTCGGACATACCGGTTGTTGCACGCCGATTAGCGATACTGAGGTATGGACCAATCGGGCGCCCAATCCCCCATACCAGCCCATCCGATATATTTTGATAGTGAAATGGTGACCGGGGGTGCTTACATTTACATAAAAAGTGATCTGCCCGCCTCGGTTAACGCTAGTGAGGGACGCGTAGCCCTCGATCGCGTCAGTATAAACCGGTGGTTGGGCATCAGCCAGGTTGATGTTGTCCCAATTGGGATCGCCTTGTTTAGCGTTCTCAATCTGGATGGCGTTTTGTTGAGCGTAGAGTACGGAAGTGAAAAGTAACAATGCGAAGACGCAGATACCCCGACGCACCACGGTAACGAGTGGTGGCGACAAAGACTTCGGCGAGGCGCTTCGGTTGGCGCAAGCTCCCGTTTCCATTTTCGGTGTCTAGCTCTTTCCTCTGCCCATCCTAACCATGGTTTCCGTCTCTGGAGATCGTATGTAGCAAGTATACATCCAAACGCCTCCGATGTCTTTCCATTAATCCCGAGCGACCCCGGCAGTCGAGGTTAGGGAAGGGGATCAACTCATGCGGTCCCAGCACAACCCGAAGTGGCTCATTCCACAGGGCTTCTCTTGCGCCTCCCCAATTCTTGGACGGGTCTTAAACCCCAACGAGGCAGCTTCCACTGTCGGCAAAGGGTAGTAGCGAACAACCAGGCGGCCGGCGCGGATCTGGAATAGGAACTGCAGGTTACTGAAGGAGACACTGACTTCCACTCCCGCAGCCTTCCAGTCTGGGCTGGCTGGCGTTAGATATGATGTTTCTTGGCGTAATGGCGGAAAGATCGGTACGACATTCGCAATAGCTCGGCGGCGCGAGTGCGGACCCCAGCGGCTGTGCGGAGAGCTTCCTTTAGGTAGCGCTCCTCGAGCTGAGCAACCTGTTTTTCGAAGTCCACGCCCTCGCTGGGAATCTGTACGCTCGATTCGGCGAGCGCGGCGGCACCGGTTACGGACTCGGGCAGGTCTTCCACTTGCACCACCTGCGCCCCCTCGCCGCTCATGGCGATAGCCCGCTCAATGGCGTTCTCAAGCTCACGAACATTGCCCGGCCAGGCATAATTCTTCAGAGCGTCCAGAACGCGGCGGTCGAAATCCTTCAGGGGTTTTCCCATCTGCAGGGCAAACTTTTGCAGGAAGTGCCGGGCGAGCGGCTCAATATCGTCGGTGCGGGCGCGCAAGGGAGGAACATGGATGGGGATCACGCTGATGCGATAGTAAAAGTCCTCCCGAAACTCGCCTGCAGAGACCATGGCCTTTAAGTCGCGATTCGTGGAGGCAATAATGCGCACGTCCACAGGCACGTCCACAGAGCCTCCAAGTGGGCGCACCGCCCTCTCCTGCAGGGCGCGCAGCAGCTTGACTTGCATGGTGAGGCTGGTGTCCCCGATTTCGTCCAGGAAGAGCGTTCCCGAATTGGCGGATTCGAAGATCCCCTTTTTGTTGGTATCGGCGCCGGTGAAGGCCCCCTTTAAGTAGCCGAAGAGTTCGCTCTCCAGGAGCGTTTCGGGGAACGCGCTGCAATTGATGGAGACGAAAGGCTTCTCGCGGCGCGGGCTCGCCTCATGGATAGCTCGGGCCACCAACTCCTTCCCTGTCCCGCTCTCGCCGGTAATCAAAACGGTGCTGAGCGTGGGGGCGACGGTCCGGATCATTTCCAGGATGTCTTCAATTTTCCGGCTGCCCCGCACTATGTTGTTTTGCGCGAAGACGCGAAGCATTTCGCGGCGCAGCCTGATGTTTTCCTCACGCAGCGCCAGATCCTCCAGGGCCCGGCGAACCACCAGTTTTAATTCATCCACCAGCTTGTCGGTCTTGATCACGTAGCGATAGGCGCCCAGGTTCAGCGCCTCAATGGCCGTGGACACCGTGGGGACAGCCGTCATGAGGATAAATGCCGCCGGATTGCGCGTGGCCCGAGCGTATTCGAGCAATTCGGTGCCGGTGAGGTCCGGCATCCGAATATCCGAAATAATCAGGTCGTAGACGAGTGATTCGATCTTTTTCTTCGCGGCCTCGCCGCTGGTCACCGTCTCAACGAGCATCCCCTCCTTGCGGAAAACAATCTCCAGCATTTGGCAAAGGGATTTTTCGTCATCAACAATCAGCAGTCGGCTCATGCGTCCAATTATGAATTAGAAAGTAGGAATTATGAAGTATGAACTGCGGGAGACTTTCCGGGACGCCAGAGGATTGGGCATTCAGTTCTATGGCCGGCGCGCATCACGCGGCAACTCAATCGTGAATCGCGAGCCCTTACCCAGTGTCGAACCCACCTGAATCCGCCCGTGGTGCCCTTCCACAATTTGGTATACGATGGCCAGTCCCAAGCCTGTGCCATTCGAGAATCCCGGTTGGAACGGCTCAAAGAGCTTTTCAAGTTGCGAATCAGAGAAGCCGATGCCGGTATCCGCGAGTATGACGCTGGCATTTTGGGAAGAGTCCCCGAAGATTTCAGCGGTCAACGTCCCCCCTCGCGGCATGGCCTTCAGGCAATTGTCGCAGATATTCCAAAAAACCTGCCGAATTTTGTCTGAATCGATATGCGCCATGACAGGACTTTTGGGGAGCTTGCGTTTGATGCGATGGTCCTCGCTGAAGAGCGGATGATGCTCGAGGAGCAATAGAGTTTCCTCGAGAAGCTTGGACAAATCGACTTCTCTGAATTCAAACCGCTGGTCCACGGAGTAGGCCAGGAAATCCGAAACCAGCTTATTAAGCCGCTCGGATTCTCCGCTCACAATCTCAATCAGTTTGGTTTGGTCGTCGTCCAGCTTCGCGATATCACGAAGAATTTTCACCGAACCAGCGATGGATGCCAGAGGGTTCCGGATTTCGTGCGCGATGCCGGCCGAAAGGCGCCCCAGCGTGGCCATCCGGTCTTTGGCGCGGTATTCGGCCTCACGCCGTTTCTCATCGGTGAGATCTTGGAAATTGTAAACGTGCCCCACCACTCCGGATTCGGTTTGCACCAGGGGCGAAGAGGCAATCCCCAGAATGCGATGTTCACCCTCCGGGAGCAGGTAGGTTAATTCCTGGCGAGCCATACCAAGGTGGCCATCAAAGTCGATACCCGGAAAGATCGAGGGGATGGGTTTGCCCTTCAGAACGTTGAGGTTCTGCCCCAGGATACTCGCCGCGGCAGGATTCATATCCGTAATGCGTCCCTCAAGGTTGGTGGTGATTAAGCCGTCGCGCATGCTTTGAATAATGTTTTCGTTGATGGCCTGGAGGCTGGCCACTTGCCCGCTTTTGTCCCGGAGTTCGGCTCCTGTTACACGAAGCCGCTCAGCCAGGTAGCTGGACAGATAGGCCACAGCAAAAAATCCGAAAAGGCTGACAAAGATTTTGACCTGCAATGGACCCGTGTCCCCACTGGTCTGCGAGGCATTTGCCAGGAAACTCAACGAGGGATGGCGAAGGGAAAAATCGGAATAAAGGCTGGGGAGATACGCCATCTCCAGGACTGCGCCCATACAGACGAAGCTCACTGCAGCCACCATGAAGGTGCTCGCCCGGGGGAGAAGGATGCTGGCCAGAATGATGACGATCAAATACAACGAGGGCCAATGGCTGTCCAGGTCCCCGGTGACGTGCACGATTGCGGAGATGATGATGATGTCGAAAAAAAGTTGCAAGTATGCCTGCAACAGGAAATCGCGGCTCAACTGGTTGTAGATCAGAAAAAAGAGCCCAACGGTGAACCACAAGATGACCGAAATCCCCAAATATCTGATGGACGTGGCGCTTCTCGTGGACTGCATCAATTGGCTGATGGCAAAATCGATTGAGAAGACAAGGCTGATGATAACGAAACGGATTTTAATAACCCAGGGGAGCCACGCGCTGAGTTCTTCGGTGAATACTTGAGATGGCCTCTCTCGCATCATAGGCGGGATATTTTAAGCAAGCACGCATCACCGTGGGGCGGGATGGAATTGCAAGCCTTAGCCTTCGCGAAGCGCGAGGCCGGCGGTGGCGGATCGCGTGGGTCGTGGTGACTTTTCAAAGGCACTCTCCCCGGGGAGCCTGACCAAAGTTCCCGGGGAGGGTTAGAAAGCCCGCAACTGTAATTTAGCCTGCCAGCTTGCCGATCAAGGTGAACAGTGGCAGGTACATGGAAATTACGACACCGCCAACCACCACGCCCAAGACCAGGATGATCATGGGTTCCATAGCGGTCAGAAGGTCGCCCACGGCCGCGTCCACTTCGTCCTCATAGAAATCAGCCACTTTTTGCAGCATGGCATCCAGGGCGCCCGTTTGCTCACCGACGCCGATCATTTGAACCACCATATTCGGGAACACGCCGGTTTCGCGCAGCGGGTCGACGATCGTTCGGCCTGTTTCAATCGCCTTGCGGACGGTCTGAATCGCCTTTTCAATGACGGCGTTTCCTGATGTCCGCGCAGTGATGTCCATTGCCTCAAGCATGGGAACACCGCTGGTGATCAGTGTGCCCAAGGTGCGGGTGAAGCGCGCCACGCCGATTTTTCTCATCAATGGACCCAGGAGGGGAAGTTTCAAAACAATTGTGTCGATCATAAACCGGCCGCCAGGAGTAGCGTAATAGACCTTCAGACCCCAGCCGACCAGAATGATCAATACGATCATCGGAATAGCGAAGGTTCCGACGGCATAGGATGCGCCCATAACGATTCGGGTGGGCAGCGGGAGGGCAACGCCCAATCCTGCGAATAACGTTGCGAAGATGGGCACCACTTTCCACAGCAGAAGGAAGATGACGCCGCCGGCGATGGCCACCACGGCGACGGGGTAAATCATGGCCGACTGGACGGCGCGCTTCAATTTCACCGCCTTTTCAATGTAACCCGAGAGGCGCTGTAAGATGGTATCGAGAATACCGCCTGTCTCACCCGCCTCCACCATGTTGGTATAGAGGTCGTCAAAGATCTTGGGGTATTGCCGCAACGCGTTGGCCAACGTGGAGCCGCTCTCCACGGAGGATCGGACACCAGCCAGGCATTTCGCGAACGCCTTGTTCTCCTGAGCTGTAGAGAGGATTTCCAGGCATTGGACGAGGGGCAAGCCTGCGTCAATCATGACGGAGAACTGTCGCGTGAAGATCGCCAACTCTTTGGCGGAAACCCTGCCCACCACCTTCGGCTTGGGAATCGCGATCTCCCGGCCCTTTTCGACAATACGCGACGGGGTAATCTGCTCGCGCCGAAGCAGGGCATCTAAAGCTTCTCGGGATGGTGCTGCGCGAGTTCCAGTCACTGCCTGGCCGGTGCGAGACGTTCCTCGATATTCGAATTGAGGCATCGCTATGTGACCTCCCCGGGTTGACCCGGATTAAAATTCCCTTCCCTATTTAATTCAAGCGCCGAAACAAAATCCCGATAATCTCACCGCTTGGCGGGAGCGTAGGGCGTCGCAGCCCGTTGTCCACCAACACCCGGGGCGCCGCGGTTGATCATGTCCTGGAGCTCGTCAGTATTACTGGAGCGCGCCAGGGCGGATTCCAGGGTAATTTGCTTGGTTTGGTAGAGCGAATAAAGAGACTGGTTGAATGTTTGCATACCGAACTTATCCTGGCCGGTTTGCATGGAGGAATAAATCTGGTGGATCTTATCCTCACGAATCAGGTTTCGAATAGCCGGGTTGGGAATCAGAATCTCCATAGCCATGGCGCGCCCTTTGCCGTCCGCTTTGGGGATGAGAGTCTGGCACAAGATTCCTTCCATCACCAGCGATAGCTGTGCCCTGATCTGGGACTGCTGGTGGGCGGGGAAAACGTCAATAATACGGTTGATGGTGGATGAGGCCGAATTTGTGTGCAAAGTTCCGAAGGTCAAGTGGCCGGTTTCCGCGATGCGCAACGCGGATTCGATGGTTTCCAGATCGCGCATTTCACCGATCAGCACCACATCGGGATCTTCACGAAGGGCGGCGCGCAATGCGGCGGAAAAAGACTGGGTGTCCGAGTGAACTTCGCGTTGGTTCACCAGGCATCGTTTGTGCGGGTGAATAAATTCGATGGGATCCTCAATCGTGATCATGTGCTCGTGGCGGGTCTGATTGATCAGGTCCAGCATGGTAGCCAGCGTGGTGGATTTGCCGCTGCCCGTGGGGCCTGTCACCAGAACCAGGCCGCGCGGCTTTTCGCACAGTTTGCGGAGCACGGCCGGGAGTTGCAACTGCTCGAATGATTTGATCTCAAAAGGGATGACGCGGAAAACGCCCGCCGTCGCGCCGCGCTGGTTGAAGAGGTTGCCTCGAAAACGCGCGATATTCTTAATGCCGAAGGAAAAGTCGAGTTCGAGTGTTTCTTCAAACCGGTGCTTCTGGGCGTCGGTCAAAATGCTGTAGGCCAGTTGCTTGGTGTCGGCGGGACCGAGAGCCGGGAGATCTTCGCAAGGCTTGAGCTCGCCATGAACGCGAATGCGTGGCGGGGTGTTGGTGGTGATGTGAAGGTCGGATCCCCCCACGTCCACCATCCGTTTTAGCAGTTCGCTAAGCGCTGGTATTGGCATTTTCCCGTTCCCCTTTGAATGGAAAGATTGTCAGATTCAAACTATAAGACGGTCTCTCGAATCACTTCTTCCAATGTCGTCTGCCCGGTCATGGCCTTGATCAAGCCGCTGCGACGGAGCGAAATCATGCCCTGGTCGATGGCCTTCCGTTTCAGTTCCAGCGCCGAGGCGCCCACCAAAATCAACTCGCGCAATTCATCCGTGATCTCCAGGACTTCGTACAGGCCCACGCGCCCTTTGTAACCCTTGTTGCCGCAGGTCGAACAGCCTGTTCCTTTGTACACGTGCACTTTCTTGGCTTCTTCCGGAGTGTACCCGGCGTCAATCAGAACCTGAGGGCTCACATCATCCACCGCCTTGCAGTCGGTACAAACGCGGCGCGCCAGGCGTTGCGCGCAGATCAGGTGGACAGAGGTTGCAACAAGGAAGGGCTCAATGCCCATGTTCATTAAACGCGAGATGGTGGCCGGCGCGTCGTTAGTATGCAAGGTGGAAAGAACCAGGTGGCCGGTGAGGGCTGCCTTGATGGCAATTTCAGCGGTTTCAAAGTCTCGAATCTCGCCCACCAGAATGATGTTCGGGTCCTGCCGCAGGAACGAGCGGAGAGCGGCAGCGAAATTCAACCCGATCTGCTCCTTCATCTGCACCTGGTTGATCCCCGGCAACATGAATTCCACCGGGTCTTCCGCCGTCACGATGTTGGTGTCCGCTTTGTTCAATTGTGCGATGGAGGAATAGAGCGTGTTGGTCTTGCCGCTTCCCGTTGGTCCGGTCACCAGGACCATTCCGTAAGGCTTGAAAATGGCTTTTTGGAATTTGTCCAGTGACTCCTGCTCGAATCCGAGCTTGGTCATGTCCAGACGCAGATTTTCTTTGTCGAGCAGCCGCATGACCACTTTTTCGCCGTGCAGGGTGGGCAGAACGGAAACTCGGAAGTCGAGTTGCTTCTTCTTGCCGTTGTGCATCATCCTGATCATGATGCGGCCGTCCTGCGGCAGGCGCTTCTCGGAAATATCCAGCTTGGCCATGATTTTGACGCGGCTGGTAATGGCGTCGCGCAGCTTGTTGGGCGGATTCATGATGGTCTGGAGCATACCGTCAATGCGATAACGCACGCGGTATTCCTTCTCGTAAGGCTCCATATGGATGTCACTCGCCCCGCGCTTCACAGCGTCAGTCAGGATGTAATTGACCAACTTGATCACCGGGGCTTCTTCTGCCGCTTTCTCCAGCGCGGCAAGGTTCAAAGAAGACTCGTCTTGGTCCTCCAGTTCGACACTTTCCGCCCCCCCTTCGTCGATAAAACTGACGATTTCCTCAATTTCTTTCTTGCGTTCGACATCCTCAACGCTTCCGTAGTGCTTTTTGATGGCATCGTTGATGGCCGACTCGGACGCCACCACAGGCTCAATGTTGAAGCCCGTCATGAACTTGATGTCGTCCATGGCGAAGACGTTGGTGGGGTCCACCATCGCCACGGTCAGCGAAGATCCCACCCTGCTCAGGGGCAGGATTTGATACTTCAGCGCTGTTTCCATGGGAATCAGCTTGGTGACGCTGGGGTCAACTTCAAAATAGCCCAGGTTGATGGAAGGAACGCCGTATTGCCGGGAGAGCACGGCAGTGACCTCATCGTCACTTAGAAACCCAAGCTTTACAAGCGAGTTTCCCAGCCGCCCGCCAGAGCTCTTCTGGTGCTCGAGCGCCTGCTTCAATTGATCCGCACTGATTAGGTTTTCTTTGAGAAGGAGTTCGCCTAACTTACCGGACATTCGTATGTCCCTCGCTGTTTAAGCCCTCGACCACAATTCCATGCTACTCGATTCTGCCCACGACGTGTTCACAAAATTGCACCGGCCCACACTTGGGTCACATCCTAGAAAAGTCAGGCATTATTGTCAAGGCGTTTCGGGGTATTCCAAGGTTTGTGCCGCGAATTATGCGGCCCTCAGAAGTCAGGCGCTACATGCAACGCTATTTTTCGAGGTTAAACGATGTATTCCACTGGGTTTAACCATCGAAAAGATTTGTCGGTTGTCGCGGCCCCGACCGCGATTCTTGTTGCCGGTTGAATTTTAAGGACTTCCCTGATAAGGACGGACCCGCGGCAGCGCCAAAATCGTTCGGGTTGAGGGTCGAGGTTAAACTCTCCTGGGATGGCAGGAGATTCCATTTAGAAGAGAAGGACTCAGATCCGTTCCAATCTTGACTTCACTCCAATGGCAGGATAACTTTTCTAAATATGCTGTCGGGGACTCGGGTAACCCAGGTCGAGCCGAGTGCGGCACTCCGCCGGTTTTTCTCCAAAATGCTCGCCGAGCTTGGCCCACAGGACTGGTGGCCCGCGCGAACTCGATTGGAGATAATCCTGGGCGCCATCCTGGTTCAGAATACGGCTTGGCAGAATGCTGCCCGGGCGTTGAAACACCTGCGCAAGAAAGGGCTGTTGAACATGGGCCGCTTACGCACCGCTTCGCAGATTGAGCTCGAGGGGTGCGTCCGGTCAGCCGGTTTTTACCGGCAAAAGGCGGGCACGATTCGCAACTTCCTCGATTGGCTGGATAGCACATGCGGGGGGTCTTTGACGGACATGTTTGCTCTCGCTCCCCATGAGCTTCGCCGCCAACTTCTGCAACTGAAAGGCTTGGGGCCGGAAACGGTGGATGCAATCCTGCTTTACGCCGGCCAGCGCCCGTTCTTTGTCGCAGACAATTACACGCGGCGAATATTGGCACGGCATGAGATGGTGCATCCCAGCGCGAGCTATGGCGAAGTCCAAGAATTCTTGCACCATCATCTTCCCGCTGACCCGAACCTGTTTAACGAGTATCATGCATTATTGGTCGAGGTCGGGAAGCAGTATTGCAAGCGGCAAGTGGCCCAGTGCGGCGATTGCCCTTTGGAAGTTTTTTTGCAACCGCATCAGCCGATCAAATTGTCAGCATCCCGGCTGAGGACAGGATGAACGGCCTTTGCCGGAGGTGAGCCGGTCCGAGGCCGCTAAGGCAGAACGACCCAAATCGCATGGAACCATCTCCGCACAAATCGCGCAAGGCATTTCTGGTCTTCCTGCTTGTCCTGGTGCCCGCCCTACTCTTTCTCGGGTGGAGCCAGGCCTCATTTGATCTTTCGTTCATTCATCCCACGAACGCGCAGGAAACCATACTTCTCCTTTTTTTGTCTGCGCTGATCTTCCTCGCTTTCGTCATCTTCGCCCTCATCCTGGGCCGAATCCTCCTAAAACTGTACGTCGAACGAAGGCAGGGCCAACTGGGCTCGCGATTTCGCACCAAGATGGTGTTTGCTTTTCTGGGATTGTCGCTGGTTCCCGTCTGTTTCCTCTTTGCTTTCTCATACGGGCTCTTGAATCGCACCATCGACAAATGGTTCTACATTCCTTTTGACATCGTACGCGGCGACGCCACCACTATTGTGAAAGAATTTCAAGTGCTGGCGGAAGCGCATGCGGTGGACCGCACCGAACACTTGACTATGGACGCCGATCTGCGTTCGGCCATGGAACGCGGCGACTCGAAGACAATAGAAAAAATATTGTCCGAGCAGGTCGCCGCCCTGAATATAACGGCCGCTGTTTGCTTCGACCGTAACGGCAGAATTCTGGCCCGGGCCGGGGAAGGAAAGCCTGGCATGGAGGAAATGGCTACCTCCTTTCCTCAACTAGCCTCGGGCAAGGCCGCCCAAGCCATCCAGACAGCGCGTGTGCGCTCGACGGATTCCGAATTGTTCCTTGCGGCGGGACCAGTCAATGACGCCCGCGGGCAGCGGTTGGGGACGGTGGTGGGCGTCACGCGCGTGTCCATCAACATTCAGCAACGCGCCGATGAGATCCAGCGCGAGGCAGATAAATACGACGCGCTGAGCCGGGAGCGCAAGGCGGTGAAGCGCACTGACCTCTCCGTGCTCCTCCTGCTGACCCTGCTTATTCTTTTTGTCGCCACGTGGTTCGCCTTGTTTGTGTCCAAGCAAGTTACCGTGCCCATCCAGGCGCTGGCCGAGGCCACCCACGAGGTTTCGCGCGGCAACCTCGGATATCAGGTCACGGCGAAAGCAGATGATGAGCTGGGTATCCTCATCCGGTCATTTAATGACATGACCCGCCAATTGCAGGAGAGCCGCATGGCGATTGAGCAGGCCGCGCGGGAACTGCAGCACGCGAACCAGAAGCTGGAAGAGCGCGGCAACACCATGGAGGCGATACTCGAAAACATCCCCAATGGGGTGATTTCCTTCAACCCGCAGGGTGAGATCACCGAGGTGAACTCGACCGTGGAGCGGATGTTCGGCAAGGACAAGACAAACGCGGCGCGAAAACTCGCCGACCTTTTCGCTCCGGAAGACGCGCGTGAAATTTCCCGATTATTCCGGCGGGCCGCCCGGCAGGGTGTGGTCACCCGCTACATGGAGCTTGGCCTCGACAAGCGGCGCATCTTTGTTGCGTTGACTCTCTCGTCCATCCGCGCCCGGCACGGCTCGGTGGGTTCGGTTCTGGTGGTGGAAGACCTTTCGGAACTTTTGCGCGCCCAAAAAGCGGCGGCGTGGCGCGAGGTGGCGCAGCGTATCGCGCACGAAATCAAAAACCCGCTGACGCCCATCCAGCTCTCCACTGAAAGAATCCAGCGTTTAATCGCCCGCACCGGCCCCAACCCGGCGTCTGCGGATCTCGTTGCCGCGGTGGCGGAAAGTGCCACGCTGATTGACCGCGAGGTGAACACGCTCAAGAGCCTGGTGGACGAATTCTCAAGTTTTGCCCGCTTCCCGGCCTCGCAACCCGTGCCGTCCTCTTTGAATTCGATAATAGAGAACGCGCTGAATATTTTTGACGGAAGGCTGAAGGACATCTGCGTGCACCGTGAATTGGCGCCGGAGCTGCCTCTGGTTCAGGCTGACCCGGAGCAAATGAAACGCGCCCTCGTCAACTTGATCGATAACGCCGCAGAGGCGCTCGAAAAAGCTCCGGCGAAGGAAATCTGGTTGCGTACCACGCTTGACTCTGAGCGCGATGTAGTGGAGCTGGTGATCGCGGACAGCGGGCCGGGCATCCCGCCCGACGCCCTGGAGAAACTCTTCCTCCCCTACTTCTCTACCAAGCAGCGAGGAACAGGACTGGGCCTCGCCATCGTCAGCCGGATCATTTCCGAGCATAACGGGACCATTCGAGTGGAGGACAACCTCCCCACCGGTGCGAAATTTGTAATCGAATTGCCCGTGGAGAGAGTGGTGGCAAATGCGGAAGTATAAATGATGAATGATGAAAAATGAATTTCTCCTGCGCGGCTTGCGGCAGAATCGTCAGATCAATGAACTTCCATTTTTTTCATTCATCATTCCCTATTCATCATTCATAATTGCTTTCTATGCCTTCCATTCTGATTGTCGATGACGAAGCGGGCATTCGCCAGTCGTTGTCCTCTGTGTTGCGCGATGAAGGGTACGACGTGGCTGCTGTGGAGAGCGGCGAAGACTGCCTCGCCGCCCTGGGCAAGAAACACTACGACGTGGTCATGCTCGACATCTGGCTGCCCGGCATGGACGGCCTCCAGGCTTTGGAGAAAATCAACGCACTAGAGAATCATCCGACCGTCATCATGATATCCGGGCACGGAACCATTGAGACCGCCGTCCGCTCGACCAAGCTGGGAGCATTCGACTTTATTGAGAAGCCGCTTTCCATTGAGAAGACTCTCCTGACCTTGAAACACGCCATCGAGCAAAAAACACTCGCGGCGCAAAACCGTTCCCTGCGCGAAGAATTGCATGGCCAGTACCGCATCGTGGGCGACAGCGTTCCCATGAAGGCCTTGCGCCAGCAATTGGCGCTGGCGGCGCCTACCCATGGCCGCGTGCTGGTTTACGGCGAAAGCGGGACGGGCAAGGAATTGGTGGCGCACGCCCTCCACCTGATGAGCCTGCGTGAGGAAAAACCATTTGTTGAAGTGAATTGTGCCGCGATCCCGGAAGAACTCATCGAGAGCGAGCTTTTTGGGCACGTCAAAGGGTCGTTCACCGGCGCCGTGGACGACAAGACCGGGAAATTCGAGCAGGCCGACGGCGGGACTCTCTTTCTAGACGAAATCGGCGACATGAGTCTGCGCACTCAGTCCAAAGTCTTGCGCGTGATCGAGGAGCAGCGCTTCACGCCCATCGGGACCGGAAACAATCTGACGGTTGACGTTCGCGTGATCGCGGCGACCAACAAGAATCTGGATGAGGAAATACAGAAGGGAAACTTTCGCGAGGATCTCTTTTATCGCCTCAACGTGATTCCCTTCTTCGTTCCGCCCTTGCGCGAGCACGCCGAGGATATCCCGGTGTTGGCCAACTATTTTCTGTCCGAATTTGCGCGGGCCTACGGCCGCCGCCCTAAACACTTTTCCCATTCTGCCATGGATTTGCTTGTCCACTACCGCTGGCCGGGGAATGTCCGAGAACTCAAGAACCTCGTCGAGCGCATGGTGATCATGGGTTCGGGGGACGTGATCGAGGTGCGCCATCTCCCGCCCACCCTCCATCACGAAGCGGCGAGAGCTAAGCTCTCTCAGGGTACCGCACCGGGCGCAGGGGCGGGTTCTCGCGGCTCGACCGGGGGTTTCTCCACTCTCCAGGAAGCGCGCGCTGCCTACGAGCGCGACTACATTTTGAGGAAACTCGAAGAAAACCAGGGCAATATGAGCCGCACCGCGGAGGTCCTGGGGCTCGAACGCAGCCACCTTTATCGAAAGATGAAGTCGCTGGGCATGCCAACGGGCGAGTAACGAGTCCACTACTAAAAGTGATTTCTTTGGTTAGGAATCGCTGTTAAGACAAGTTCAATCGGAAGGTTCACTCACATCGCAAGGCTTCCATGGGCTCGACTTTAGTAGCGCGACGCGCGGGAATGTAGCAAGCCAGGAGGGCCACGGCGCACAAAGTGAAGGAAACGCCGGCGTAAGTTAATGAATCGGTCGCAGCAACATCCAGGAGCAAGCTTTTGAGCAGGGGCGTAACCGCGAAAGAAACTGCGAGCCCGACCGCCAATCCCGCCAGAACCAAGCGGAGTCCATGGCCCAACACCAAGCGCAGAATATCGCCCCGCTGTGCCCCCAGCGCTATGCGCAGCCCAATTTCGAGGGTACGCTGGCGAGTGCTGTAGGCCACCACGCCATATATACCCACGCCGGCCAACACCAGCGCCAGCAAACCAAACGAACCGGCAAAGGTCACCGCGACGCGCTCAAAAATCGTGCTGAGTTGCATGCTTAACCTGAGCGTGGTCACGTTAAAGAAAGGCAGATCGGGATTCATTTCATGGACGACCGCTTCGACAGCCGAAGCGTAGGCCACTGGGTCGCCCACCACACGCGTGTGGATGAATGCCAAATCATCCGACCGGTAGTCCTGGAACAGGGGAAAGAAGATGCATGGCTCTGGCCGATAAATCAGGCGACGGTATTTTCCATTGCGTGCCACGCCGACTACGGTCCACAAACGGCCATTCATCTGAACCCGCTTGCCGATAGCTTCCTGGCCGGGCCAATAGCGGGCCCCGAACGCCTGGTTGACGATCGCCACTAGTTGCGACTTATACGTGTCCTCCATCGCGAAATCGCGCCCTTCGAGGAGGGGCGTGCGCATGGTCCGGAAATAACTCGGCCCCACGTCAGCGCGATCGATCTCCATGGATTCGTTAAGGTGGGGCAAATAACCATCGGGAAGAACATCGCTGGAGTGTACTGAAAAATTAAGGGGGGAAAAGTCAGCGATGGTCGCCGATTCGACGCCGGGCAGCGCTTCGAGCTTGGGGAGTAGTTGCCCGTCGAACTCAATAGCCTGAACCGCCGAGTAGCCCGACGGTCTAAGTTCGTAGGAGAAGACGAGCACGTGCTCGGGGTCAAAACCCGGGTCCAAATGCTGGGAATTGCGCAAGCTTCGGGTGAACAGGCCGGCGCAGATCAGCAAGAGCAAGGACAAGGCGATCTGGGCAACCACAAGTCCGCTGGCCAGGCGTGACTTGTGGAGCCCTCCCATAACGCTCCCGGCCTCTTCCTTCAACACTGTGATCGGGGCCACGTTGGTTGAGCGCAATGCGGGCAGCGTGCCGAATACCACTGCGGTGATCAACGAAACGAGCAGCGCTGCCAGCATCACGCTGCGGTCCATCTGGCCACCGAGCTTAAGCGGGAGAGTGCTGGAGGGGACGAAGGCCGCGAACGTTCCGGCCGTCCAGGTGGTGAACAGCATGGCTAGCGCTCCTGCGGCGAGGGCGAGCAAAAGGCTCTCAACCAGAAGCTGGCGCACCAGCCTCCAACGGCTGGCGCCCACCGATAATCGAATGGCAATCTCGCGCCTGCGGGCAACGGAGCGTACCAGCAACAGATTCGCCACATTCGCGCAAGCCAGCAACAACAACACTGCGGCGAGCGACAAAAGCAATGGAAGTGTCGAGTACAGATAAACGTTGACGCCGAAGGGCGAGCGCCAAAGCGGGTCCAGCGTAATCTGGTTGGGGCCGCGATGCGAATCTGGCGAAGCTTCGACGATGCGCTGCATCAGGAGGTCCAGTTCCCTTTCCGCCTGGCGGGGATCCACGCCCGCCTTGAGCTTCCCAAAAACATTGAGCCACGTATTTTCACGATCGTAGAGCCCGTTAAAGCCCAAAACTTCGTGGGCCATTCCCCAGGGAACCCAAATATCGGAGCGCAATCCCGGGAAGCATCCCTCGAACTCCGGCGGTGCGACTCCAATGACTTCGTAGGGGTGCCGGTTGATTTGAATCGTTTTGCCGACAACCGCAGGGTCGGCGCCGAAGTGGCTTTTCCAAAGGCCATAGCTGAGCACCGCCACTTCGGCGCCCTCGCGTTTCTCTTCGTCCGAAGGTTGGAACACCCGGCCCAGGATGGGTCGAAGGCCGAGCACGTCAAAATAGTTCGCTGAAGTCAGCGTCCCGTAGATGCGCTCGGGCTTGCCCACACCGGTCAGGGACATGTAATCGTGGTGAAAGGCCAACAACCCGACAAAACTGCGGTTATTGTCGCGCAGGTCTTGGAAATCCGGAAAGGAGAACGGAGGAGTGGGGTGCTCAGTGCGCTCTCCTCGCATGACCGACACCATGTCGCTGGTATGCGCGACGCCCGGGATAGGATTCAGCAGAGTGGAGCTGATCCAACTGAAGATGGTGGTGTTGGCACAGATGCCCAATGCCAGCGTGGTAACCGCGATGGCGGTAAATCCAGCGCTCTTGGTCAGGATACGAAAGGCGTAACGAATGTCCTGAAACAAATTCCTCATGGGCCACCTTGCGGAGCAGGCCCTTCCATAACGCCGGGTCCGCTCATTTACATTTATCTGTTATTGGTTTGTCCCAGTCTGTGTCCTGCGTCACAATCTTGGTGCCGCAAAGGCAAGGCGGAATTCGTTGCTGAATTCTTCGAGGAGTTATAGGTATTTGATTTTAGAGTAGATTTGTTTCAAGTAATCTCGGATTTCGGTGCGGAGGGTCCTGCGTCTACTTTGGCGCTGATCGATGGATCGGATGGCGGGAAGATCAAGACGATTCCGCCGGGCGCATTCGGCCAAACGCCTTTTGGACCAACGCGCAACGCGCTGCTCCAATCAACCCAGCGCTGTCGTTGAGCACGATTCTAACCGGGATGTCTTCGAGCAACGGTCGCATGCGGCCTTTGTCCAGGAAGGCTTTCATGAACAGCGGTTCTTTCATTTTGGAGACGATCTTGGCGGCGATGCTTCCCCCGATGAAGATTCCGGCCGTGGACATGAATTTGAGAGCGCAATTCCCGGTCTCCGCTCCGTAGGCGCTCACAAAAATATCCAGGGTTTGCTCGCAGATCGCCGCCTTCTTTTCGAGAGCCAGTTGGGAAATCAAAGCGGGAGGATCGGGTGTCTGGCTGATTTGTTCTTTCAACCACGCCGGCTCCTCTGCCCTGCCAGTATCGCGAAGGAAATTGTAGATGTTTCTGACCCCCGGGCCGGAGAGGATACGCTCCCAGCTTACGTGTTCGTATTTCGTAAAAAGGTTTTTCAGCAGTTCCAATTCGATTTCGTTTCGAGGAGAGAAATCCGCGTGCCCGCCCTCGCACGCGAACGGGTGGTGACGGTAGCCGTCCCAGTACAGGCCCGCCTCGCCCAAGCCCGTGGTGGCGGAAATAACAGCCATATTCCCTTCCCCGTCTGCTGCGCCGCCATTGAGGGTGATGAAATCCGCCGAGCCCAGCGCGTCCATTCCATAAGCGTACGCCTCCAAGTCGTTAATCAACCCAACGGAGGCGAGCTTCAATTGCGTGGCGAGCTCGCGCGCGTCAATCATCCAGGGAAAATTGGAGGGCTTGCTCCTTCCGCTCCGCACCGGGCCGGCCACCCCGAAGCACGCCTGGTGCACGGGGATGCCCTCGGTGGTGATGAACTCGCTGATGATTTCAGACAGGCTCAAGTGCTTCTGCGTTTCGTAGACTTTCTCCACCACAGACACGAGCGTGTTCCCGTCCGAGTTGAATCCGGCCAGGCGCGTGTGTGTCGCGCCCACATCACCTGCGAGAATCATTGCCGATCTTCCTCCATCGACGTCCGTCGCGTTCCATCAGATCTTCCGAGTCCTTGGGCCCCCACGCGCCCGCGGCGTAGTTGGGAAAGCTGCGGGGCGGCAGGGCCTTCCAAACATCCAGGATTGGGTCCACCACGCGCCAACCCGCCTCCACCATGTCCGCGCGCTGGAAGAGCGTGGCGTCACCCATCATGCAGTCATAAAGCAGAACCTCGTAGCCCGAGTAAGAATCGGCTCCGAAATACTTGGAATACTCAAAGCTCATGTCCACCGACCCCAGTCGCAGCACGGGTCCCGGCACTTTCGCGCCGAAACTCAAGGATATTCCCTCTTCGGGCTGAATCTGGATGACCAGTTGATTGGTCTGCAGTTTGTGAACAGCGGTCTGCCGAAAAAGCACGAAGGGAGCACGCTTGAAATAGATGGCGATCTCCGTGTGTCGTTGCGGCAGCCGCTTGCCCGTGCGCAAATAAAAAGGCACCCCTGCCCAGCGCCAATTGTCGATGTTCAGCTTCATGGCCACAAACGTTTCCGTGCGCGATTCGCGCGAAACGCCGGGCTCGGTGCGATAGGCGGGCACTTTGTCATTTCCAATGGTGCCCTCGCCATACTGCCCGCGCACCGTATAGTGGAGAACATCCTCAGCGCTCAGAGGCTGGATGGCGGTCAAAATCTTGGCCTGCTCGTCGCGGACCGCGTCAGCCTGGAATGAAACCGGCGGCTCCATGGCCGTCAGGCTGATGAGCTGCATCATGTGATTGGGCACCATGTCCCGCAAGGTGCCCGCGGTGTCAAAGTACCCGCCGCGCTGTTCCACGCCCACTGTTTCACCATTGGTGATCTGGATGTGGTCAATATACCGCCGGTTCCAAATGGGCTCGAAGATGCCGTTGCTGAACCGGAAGACCAAGATGTTCTGGACGGTTTCTTTGCCCAGGTAATGATCGATGCGGTAAATCTGATTTTCAGTCAGCACGCTTTTGACTTCGCGGTTGAGGGCGCGCGCCGAGTCAAGGTCGTGGCCGAAGGGCTTTTCAATCACCACGCGCCGCCAGCGGCCCGTCGACTGGTCTGAAAGGCTCACCTGGCCGAGGTGTTGAACGATGGGCCCGAAAAAAGAGGGCGCCGTGGCCAGGTAGAATAAATAATTCCCGTCCGTCTTGCACTCCTGGTCAAGCTGCGTCAGCCGCGAGGCGAGTTGCGCATACGCATTGGCGTCGCCGAAATCACCTTGCTGGTAGCGCAGGCGCTGGGTGAACCATTCCCAGGACGGAGTCCCCTGCTCCGTCGCGGGCAGGAACCGCGTGACCTGCTTGCGAAATTGGTCGTCGCTCATTTCGTCTCGCGAGAAACCCAGCACGCAGAATTCCGAGGGGAGTAGCTGGGCCTTGGCGAGGTTATACAAGGAAGGAATCAGCTTGCGCGAAGTCAAATCGCCCGCCGCCCCACAGATGACAATCGCGCATGGGCCGGCCGGGTGGTGCGGCTGTTCCGCTTCATCTTCGATATTCGTGGGGGGCAGTGTCGCCATAACCCTCTATCGCCGCACTCAAAATCCAGAGAACCAAGGCAGCAGAGTCTACACCGGAGCGGGCGGTTTCGGAATAGCTGCATCGAATTAACTACTCTTATCTCGGCCTGATCGGTTGCATATTTGCGCCCAGCGCGTCGTAGACCGCATCGGGAAACTGCCCACCACCAGTGGTTGAGGATATGCCGCCGTCCACCGCCAGCGTCTGCCCGGTGACGTAGCTTGAAGCCTCTGACGCCAGGAACAGGAGCGGGCCGACCAGCTCTTTCGGGTCGCCGGTGCGATGCATGGGGCAGCCATGCTTGACCCATCCAACGAAAGCGGGAAGCGACAAAATGCCGGCGGTCATTTCACTTGGAAACCACCCCGGGGCAAGAGCATTCACTCGCACGCCACGGTCCGCCCAACTGCAGGCAAGATTCCGAGTCAGGCCGATGACGGCCGCCTTCGACGCCTGGTAGGCGCTGGGGAAATCCTTCGCGGCGCCCAAACCCGCTGTCGACGCAATGTTGATAATCGAACCACCCTTGCCGTCGGCCAGCATGCGCGCCGCCACTTCGCGTGAGCAGGTCCAGAGGCCAAGAAGGTTCACACGGATGGTCTGTTCGAACGCGTCGTCAGTGACTCTCTCAGGGACCGAGCCTGCCTCAGCCACCACGCCCGCGTTGTTCACCAAAATATCCACACGCCCGCACTCTTTCCAAGCGCGCGCCACCATCGACTTCACTTCCTCCGGCTTGGCCACATCGCAGGCATGTGAGTGTGCAGTTCCGCCTTGTTCCCGGATTTTCGAAACGACTCCATCAAGCTTTTCGGCACTGCGCGCGGCCAGCACCACTGTCGCTCCGGCGCCCGCGAGCGCTTCGGCGAAAACCACTCCCAACCCGTGGGAGGCGCCTGTTACGATTGCCGCCTTCTTTGTCAAATCGAATAGCCCCGCAGCACTCTTCATTTAGAGGGCTCCTGATTTTCTGATTTGCCTTCTTGAGGCAGGCGCGAGTGTACACCGTAAATGCTGCAGAACGGAACAGCAGACTTCAAATCCAAGGGAGGTAAGTCCGAGAACCGTGCAAGCCCCAGGTAAGCAAGAGAACGGATGCGAACTGAAATGATTTCATTTCAATAAAACCAAGGTATAATAAAGAAAGCAAGTTTGCGCTCGCGAGCCCAATCGACCAGAGCGCTTCCAAAGGTTTGAGAATAGATGAAGGACTCTTGTGCGCGTCGGCGGCCTTTTTGCCTGGCCAACGGGGACGAGTGACGGTTTTATCCCGACGTGCATCAAATAAAGATATGCAAGTTCTGAAAGCTCGATGGCTCCCTGCGGCAATGGCGATAGCTCTTGCCTGCCCCATTACCAGCTTAACTTCTTCGGGACCTCTACCCGAAACCCAGGGCTTAAATGGGGAAGTCGTCACCGAAAAAGGCGACCCCATTAAAGGGGCGGTCTGCACTCTGACCAGCACGCACGCCGGGATCCTACCGCAACAGGGACTTTCGCAGACGACCTCCCAGAATGGCGGATTCAATTTTCCCGGCTTGATTCCTGCAACTTATGATTTGGTCTGCGCCGCCGTGGGGTATTCACCCGTAGAGCAGAAGGACCTCCAGGTTTCTGAGGAACCGACTCCCTTCATCCAAATTGCTCTTCCCACTGAAACAATAGTTAAACAGCAGGTAGAGGTTCACGAAAAGATTTCCACAATTTCAACCGGGGCCTCCACCCAGCCTTCGCGATTGTCCGCGCCACAATTGCAATCCCTCCCACTGGCCCAACAGAAATTTAAAGCCGCGCTGCCGCTGGTGCCGGGCGTCGTGCGCACGCCCGACGGGCGGATCAGCATCAAGGGATCCGCCGAATCCCAGGGCATGCTCCTGGTGGACTCCGCCGATACAGTGGACCCGGTGACAGGAAGCTTCTCCATTGATGTCCCTCTGGACGCGGTCGAATCCCTTGACGTCTATAAGAGCGCCTACAACGCGCAGTACGGCCGGTTCTCCGGCGGGCTGACTACAATCGAGACCAAGCCGCCCTCCGGGCAGTGGCACTATGAGGTGAATGACTTCCTCCCCACTCCCCGGATCCGCAGCGGGAAACTTGTAGGAATAGCTGACGACGAGCCGCGCTTAAGCTTTACCGGACCCTTGTGGTCCAACCACCTGAATTTTTCAGAATCCTTTACTTATGACTTGAACAAGCAGCCTGTCCGAGGTCTCGCCTGGCCCAACAATGAAATCAAGACGGAAGGGTTCACCTCATTCACCAGCTTTCAGTACATCTTCGGACCCAATCACTTGTTTACCCTTAACTCGAATTTCTTCCCGTTGCGACACGAATTTGCAGACATCAATGCCCTTATTCCCCAATCGGCGTCTTCCAACTACGGCCAGCGAGGATTCGCCCTGGCAGGCACGGATCGCTATTTATTGACCTCAGGCGCGGTGGCTACGACCCTTTTCCAATTCACCAAATTTGACAGCTACGCCCACGGACAAGGGCCGCTCGACATGCTGGTGACTCCCAACGGCTATGGCGGCAATTATTTTAATTCCTGGACCCGGACCAGCAATCAGCAGGAATTGGCCGAGACCTACGAGCTCCCGCACAAAGAGTGGCGGGGCAAGCACGACCTGAGAATCGGCGCCGATTACGTCCACCGGAGCTACGACGGGGTCAGCGATTCGCGGCCGATCCAAATACTTCGAGCCGACGGCACGCTGGCCGAGCGCATCGATTTCTCCGGGCCTGCCAACCTTTCCGTGGAAGATTCGGAGTGGGCCGGGTTCATCCAGGATCATTGGATATTCAACGAGCACCTGGCTCTGGATGGCGGATTGCGCTATTCGGGCCAGGCTATCGGGGCCTACGACGCTATCGCGCCGCGCATGGGAATGGCTTATTCCCCGGGGACCTCGACCAAAACCGTTGTTCGGGGGGGGATCGGGGTCTTCTACGACCGGCTGCCTCTGCTGGCGGGCGATTTTATCAATAACCCAACGCGGGCGGTCAGCTACTTTGATTCCCAAGGAGTGCTGCTGGGAACTCCGGTCACATATGAAAATGTCTATTTGAGAACGGACGAAAAAGGGCGCGCGGTCAGCACCAAGGCCCACCACTTGTCCAGCACTCCCTACAATTTGACCTGGAACATGGAGATCGATCGCGAACTGGGGCCGCGCGTTTTGACTCGCATCAGCTATTTGTCCAGCCGCACTTATGACGTGTTTATCATCAACCCCCAAACCCTCACGAGCGCCAACTCCGTTCTGCTGCTCACTAACACCGGCGCCTCGCGCTATCATGAATTCGAATCAACGGTTCGCATCCACGCTAGCGAACGATCCGATTTCAACATTTCGTACATTTACAGCTTGACGCGCGGCGATCTGAACACCCTGGGCCGTGTTTACGTTCCATTTGAACAACCTGTGATCCGCCCGAATGTTTTTGGAGCGCTGGATTCCAACGTGCCGAACCGGGTCGTGGCTTGGGGCCAATTCAAGATTCCCTGGGCGGTGACAGCAACCCCCCTGGTCGACGTCCACACGGGCTTCCCTTACTCCAACTTCGACGTCTTGCAGAATTACTCCGGTCCGGCCAACAGCCAGCGTTTTCCAACCTTCTTTGCCCTTGATTTGAAATTGAGCAAGGAATTCAACGTCCCCCTGATGGACTGGCTGAAGAGCCACAGGTTCAGAGTCGCCCTCGCGATCTACAACATCACCAACCACTCCAATCCTCTGGGCGTCTATTCCAATATCACCTCCCCATTCTTCGGCCACTTTGTGGGCTTTCAGCATCGCCTTTTTGACGTGCAATTCGATATCGTTTATTGATTCTTACGAGGAATCGGCTGCGCGCCGCAGATTGACCTACCGAGGTCAAATGCGGTCAACGAGGTGTTTTCACAACGCGGGAGGCGTTGCGTGCGAACTTAGTTGGAGGTGCGCTTCGTGGCTTCTTTCGTCGAGTACATCTTCTGGTCGGCTTCGTTAAGGATCTGGTCGAGGGTCTTGCCCACGGCCCATTCTGCCACGCCTAGGCTGAGCGCCATTTGATAACCCTCAAGGTGTCCGGCCTTATTCCACTCATCGATGTCCTTGGCGATCCGGCCAGTGACCACGTCCGCGCCCGCTTTAAGGGATGTGTCCGCCAAAATAACCAGAAATTCGTCACCACCAAAACGGACCACGGCATCAGTCCCGCGCACCGCGCCCTTCAGCAGGGCGGCGATCTCGGCCAGGACAAAATCCCCAGTCAAATGTCCAAACTTGGTGTTGATGTCCTTGAAGCGGTCAGCATCAATCACCATAAAGCACAGGGGTTTGTCCAAACGCCGGGCCCGGCTCATGAAACTGGCCGCCATCTCATCCAGCGACCGCCGGTTGTAAACTTCTGTGAGGGGATCCGTGAAAGACTGGAGCCGGATCAGCTCGTTCTGCAACGTCCCGGAAATTACCATTTCACGAGTTCGCCTTAAATCCATCCGGCGAGTGATCACGTAGGTGTTGAACAGGATCAGCAAAGCAACCAAGCCAAGGAACAGCTCCCGGGAGACATTAATCTCCATGTGAACGTTCCTCTCTTTCATAAGCGCCGCAGGGTAGGTAATGGCAATGAGCCCGGCACCGACAAGAATACCGGTGCCCACAACAATCATCCACAATTCAAAGTCCCGCTTCTCTATGGCTGCCAGTTGGCGGCTGACTTTGGCGAGAACGCTGTCTGTTCCAGCTCCAGGATTCATCGTTGGGTAGAGTCCAGTGCTCCTGTTAAGGTCTGTCGCGGTGGAAGGACGGCCCAGGAACCGTTCAACGGACCAAAGGGCGATTACGCGCCGAAGAATATCCAAATTACAGGCTAAATTGCAATAGCTAAAACCAGCCCCGGATATTCTATATCGGCGGGGAAAATGCGGAAACAATAAAATGCACGTGCGGGTCAATGGCTACAGAACTGGTTGGGCAGGGTTGTCGCCCACCGGGCCGGCCATTCTGCTACAATCCGTTTCGGGCTGGAAAGAGTTACAGCAGATCCAATGTCACTCAAAATCCAAGACAAGCTGGGACAGGCTTATCAAGCGCTCGTCAGGCCCAAGCGCCTGAAACTGGTGATCCTCTTTGTCACGTCAGTCTGCAATGCCAAGTGCCGGACGTGCTTCTATTGGGAAGAATTGAACCAACGCGGGGACCTCACCTGGGAGGAGATCAAAAAACTCTCCGCCACCATGCCCCGGTTCACGGACCTCTGGCTGTCGGGTGGCGAACCCATGCTGCGCAAAGAACTCCTCGAAATCCTGCACATGTTTTACGTGAACAACGGCATACGCTGGACGAACTTGCCGACCAATGGCCTCCTGCCTGAACGTACGGCGGAATGGGTGGCGCGCATTTGCACCGAGAATCCCGAATTGCACCTGGACTTGAACGTTGCCCTCGATGGCCTCCATGAAATGCAGGATTCCATCCGCGCCGTACCGGGAAATTTCCAAAAGACCCTGGAAACCCTGGAAGCGATTCAATCCTGCCGCCGCAAGTTCCAGAACTTGCGCGTGAATGTAAACACGGTCATCTGTGCGGAGAATTTTGACCACATTCTCGACATCGCGGAGTTCGTAAAAAAGAATTGTGTGGTAGATGGCCACTACTTCAACATTATTCGAGGCAATGCCAAAGAAGGGGGATTGAAGGAGATTCCCAGCCAGCGCCTTCCCGCCCTCTACGAGGAAATTCAGAAAGTTTACAGATACTATGCGCCCACACTGCGGCGCCGCTTGCAAGGACTTGAAGGAAAAGTAGCCGGGATCTATTACCAGGGAACGTTGGCGCTGCACAACAAAATTCAATTGCAGAATATCGACTCGCCCCACCCCTGGCCCATGCCGTGCACCGCGAGCGAAACTTCGATTGTGATCGACTTCAATGGCCAGGTGCGCGCCTGCGAGTTGCGCTCCCCGCTGGCCAATCTGCGCGACTTCGATTGCGATTTCCGAAGGTTTTGGGAGACTGAAACCCGCAAAGGAGAAGCCGGCTCGATTGTTCGCGACCAGTGTTGGTGCACGCACGTCTGCTTTATCCACGACAGCCTGCGCCATTCCCCCAAGGCGCTGCTCTACGACGTCCCCGTAAGTTACCTCGAATCCAAATTCGCCCACCGGCTTTAATGGTCCGGGCCTTTCCAACGCCCAAACCGGCATTCCGAATGCCGTGGAAAAAAGACTTGACAAATGCTAGTGCGTACTGTATATTCTGTAATGACAGAAATAGGAGAAATGTCATGATCCGTTTAACACCCGCCGTCCAGAAATTCATCCTCCACTGGGGCGAAATGGGCACCCGCTGGGGCGTCAATCGCACGGTGGCCCAGGTTCACGCGCTCCTCTACTCCTCACCGCGCCCCCTCAACGCCGAGGAAATCGCCCAAACCCTGTCTGTGGCGCGCTCGAACGTCAGCACCAGCCTGCGCGAGCTTGAAAGCTGGGGCATCGTCAAGCCGGTTCACCTGCTGGGCGACCGCCGGGAGCACTACACCTCCATGACGGATATCTGGGAAATGGCGCGGGTCATCCTGGACGAGCGCAAGCGGCGCGAGATCGACCCCACTCTGATTACCCTGCGGGAGTGCGTGGCGGAACTGAAGGCGGGCGGCCCTGACGAATCGGTGACGCGCGACCGCCTGCTCGAAATGCTCGCTTTCCTCGACACCCTCACTTCCCTTTACGAGGAAATCCACCGCATGCCCACCGGGGCGGTGCGCGGTGTTTTAAAGGCAAAGGGCAAGATCAAGAACCTGTTGCGCGGCAAGCGGTCCGGTGAGTAGCAACTGCCCCCCTACGTCCGTGGCGGTTGGAGGCCGGATGTTTTCGCGGTTCGAAAATTCGTTGGCCACAGAGATGGTCAGTCCCGTTGGAAGCGCTTCTCGGAAGCGTTGGGTGCTTTTCGACGGCGAATGTCCCTGGTGCAACAGCATGGCGCGGAAGTTAGAGGGCACACTGCATCGGCGAGGCTTCGCGCTCGCGCCGCTCCAAACACCGTGGGTACGCGCGCATTTCGGCCTGAACCCTAAGGAGCCGCTTACTGAAATGAAAGTCCTGACCGACGATGGCAGCCCCCTGAGCGGAGGGGATGCGGTTGCCTACTTGGCTGGCAAGATCTGGTGGGCATGGCCGCTTTATCTCGCCGCGAAACTCCCCCTCGGCATGCCCATCTTGCGCCGCGCTTATCGATGGATCGCGGCGCGCCGAACCTGCACGAACGGCGCTTGTGCGCAACCACAGCCGATGACGAGAGCGGCAGGATGGCCCGGCTGGCTGCCCTTGGTAATCCTTCCTTCCGTTGTCGTTGCCACTCGAAACCAACTCCCGCCGTGGGCGTTGATGTGGGCGCTTGCCGTTTCCATCTACGCCGGCTGCAAGTGGCTCACCTGGTGGCCATTCAGAAATACTCCCAGCACTCGCGCGAGGCATCTCGGATACTTATTCGCCTGGCCCGGGATGGACGCTGAAACTTTCCTCGACACCACCGCACACCCCGCCTCGCCGTCTGCGCGCGAGTGGGGCTGGGCGGCGCTGAAAACGCTCCTTGGCGCAACAGTACTCTGGGCAGGCGTTCGGAGAGTCTCACCCTCGCTACCACTTTTGTGCGGGTGGACGGGACTTCTGGGGCTCGTTTTTCTGCTGCACTTTGGAATTTTTCACTTACTGGCTCTTTTGTGGAGGACCGCTGGAGTTGCCGCTCGCCCATTAATGCGAACGCCAGCGCTCGCCACCTCGCTCGGTGAATTTTGGGGCGGGCGGTGGAACACGGGTTTTCACCAACTGGCTGCAAGCCTCGTCTTCAAGCCATTACGAAGCCGCCTCGGCACGATGGTAGCGATGTTCGCTGTCTTCCTCGTGTCCGGGCTTATACACGACCTGGTGATCTCGTTTCCGGCGGGAGCCGGTTATGGACTTCCGACTGGCTACTTCATCTTGCAAGCGGCCGGCTTGTCCTTTGAACGTTCTAATCGCGGGAAAGTGTGGGGCCTCGGTCGCGGCACACTCGGTTGGCTATTTACCTTGATCGTAACAGCCGGCCCGGCATTCTGGTTGTTTCACCCGTGGTTTGTGATGCGGGTGGTCATTCCGTTTTTGAAAGTGATGCGGGCTGTGTAAGGAGAATTCTATGAATTCGCTCGTTCCCATCATTTGGGCGGCCGGTGCGGTGCAATTGGGGCTGGCGGGAGCGAATTTTCCGATTCGCGCCAAGCTCCGCTATCGAGAAAACGCGGCGAAAATGTCCACGATCCTCCAGCAAATCTCCATCGTCCACTGGGCATATATTGTCGGCGTCCTGTTGGTCTTTAGCGGGCTGTGTTTCTTCTTCGCCCCGCAGCTTTTGAGCGGTTCCCCCTTGGGCAGATACCTAAGCGCCACACTCACAATCTTCTGGGTGTCGCGTTGCGCCTTACAGCTTTTCTATTACGACAAAGACCTCCGACGGCAGAATCGCCTTGCCGATGTGATGTTTCTTCTGGCCTTTTTTTACATGGCCGCCACTTTTGCAGCGGCAACTTTTGGGGGCCTCCAATGACTGAGAAGCTTCTGAGTTCCGCGCTTTGGCTTGCCGGCCTGGGTCACTTCTGCGTGCTCATCGCCAGTTTCCAGGTACCGGCGCGACTCGGGTGGAAAGCCGACCTCGCCAAGCTAACGCCGTTCAATCGCAAACTCATGTGGACTTACGGCGGATTCACAGTTCTCACCATCTTAACCTTTGGAATTCTCACTCTCGCTCTTCATACGGAGATGTTGCGCGGCGATCGGGCTGCGCTCGGCCTGGCAGGCTTTATCGGCATTTATTGGTCAGCGCGAATTGCGGTCGACGCTCTGTATTTCCGCCACTCGGACTGGCCAAAAGGCGCGCTCTTCGTCGTCGGCCACGTGCTGCTGACCGCGCTCTTTGTGGGATTGGCTGCAACCTATCTTGGGTTGGTGGCGCGATCGCTGATCGCTTAACAAGAAAGGAAGGGACACCATACACATCCTCGTGACCGGCTCGAGCGGGCTTGTTGGGTCAGCCTTGATTCCCGTTTTGACAGCGGAGGGGCACCGCGTCAGCCGCCTGGTGCGGTCGAAGGCGGAATTGGGAATCCGTGACACTTATTGGGACCCCTCATCGAATGAGCTTTATTCGCCACCGCTGGAGGGACTGGATGCGGTGATTCATCTCGCCGGAGAGAGTATTGCCGGTGGACGATGGACGAAGGCAAGGAAGGATCAAATCCGTCAGAGCCGTGTCCAGGGTACACGGCTCCTCGCCTCATCGCTCGCAAAACTTGCCAAGCCGCCCAAGGTCCTCATCTCAGCATCGGCGATTGGCTTTTACGGTGACCGCGGTTATGAAGTACTTACGGAACAAAGTGCCCCCGGTTCCAACTTTCTCGCCGGAGTCTGCCGCGAATGGGAGGCAGCCACTGCGCCGGCCGCTGAAAAGGGTATTCGTGTGGTGAACCTTCGTACCGGTATTGTTCTCAGCTCGAGTGGCGGCGCGTTGGCACGCATGCTGATGCCGTTCCGCATGGGCGTAGGAGGGATTGTGGGGAATGGGAAGCAATACATGAGCTGGATTTCCATCGACGACCTTATTCGCATTTTTGTGTACACGCTCAAAATGGACTCGCTCCGGGGACCGGTGAATGCCGTGACGGCGAGATCGGTTACCAATGCTGAATTCACCCGAGTTTTGGGCCGCGTTCTTAAGCGCCCGACAGTCTTGCCCATGCCGACTTTCGCAGCGCGCCTGGCCTTTGGCGAAATGGCCGACGAATTGCTCCTGGCCAGCGCCCGGGTTCTTCCTATGAAACTGAGTGCGTCGGGATTTGTATTTCGACATCCGGACCTGGAAACCGCATTATCGAGTTTGCTCGGAGTGGCGAAGGCAGCTTGATGGATTTTCAAAGGCCACGATGCTGCGAGCGATCGCTCGATGGGCCGCAAGGTCGTTCACGAATAATGGGCCGGCGTCTTCGGCCTTCCGAAAGTCAAATTTTTCCGGGCGGGCACGCGGAAACAATCATGAGGATCGCCATCACTGGGGGAACGGGATTTGTGGGGCGGCACCTGGCGCGTGAGCTTTCCAGCCAGGGGCATGAGGTGGTTCTCATCGCACGTGGGGCCGACCATCGTGACGAAAGCATCCGCCAGCTTCCGCGCGCCCGGTTCTATTCCGTGGGAACCCATAATGAGGAGGCGCTGACCGCGGCGTTTTCCGGATGCGACGCTGTTGCCCATTGCGCCGGCATCAACCGGGAAATCGGGGCGCAGACTTATCGACGCGTCCACGTGGAAGGAACTAAAAACGTGGTGAACGCATCGAATCGCGCTGGAGTCAAGAAGCTGCTGATTCTCAGTTTTTTGCGCGCCCGGCCGAGTTGCGGCTCGGGCTATCACGAATCAAAGTGGCAGGCGGAAGAGATTGTCCGTGATTCGGGAATCGACTATACAGTATTCAAGGCGGGGGTGATTTACGGCATGGGCGATCACATGCTGGACCATCTCAGCCATGCGCTGCAAACTTTTCCTATCTTTGCCCTGGTCGGAATGCGCGAAACTCGCATGCGACCTCTGGCCGTGGAGGATTTAGTCCGCGTGATGGTGGCAGCGCTAGTAGAGGGACAACTTTCCCGCAAAACAGTTGAAATAACCGGCCCTGAGGAAATGGGGTTGAGTGAAGCGGTGCGGCGTGTGGCCGGGGTTCTTGGCAGGCGCCCACTTTATGTTCGATTGCCTGTATTCTTTCATTACATTCTTGGTTGGATTTTGGAACGCCTCATGACGATCCCCCTGGTCTCGCTGGCACAAGTCCGGATCCTGTCAGAGGGAATCGTCGACCCATTGCCCGCGTGCGAATCGCTGCCGGACGACTTGTTGCCTCAAACTCAATTCGATCCGCAACAAATTCGCCGTGGGCTTCCTGAGACAGCTCGATTCGGAATAAAAGACCTTCGCTGGTTTGCCTGAATCGTTGCTTGCGCTTTGCTTGAAAGTTGGATACGTGGTCGGACACAGGCGCGTAGAGGTGGCTCCCATGAAAGTTCAATTCTCCGATCTCTGGCGGTGGGACGGCGTAGTCGATCGAGGGCCCTACGCGCTGATTGGTGTGCTGGGTTTTGGCATCAAGCACAACATCGACCGCTTTGTGGCCACGCTGGTGTTCAACCGCAGATGGGGTCTGTTCAATTATTGGATTCCGCCAACCACCGCAGTCCACATTATGAAGCTGCCCAAAGAAGACGCGATATTGCTGGCCACCATGCTGGCCGTTGCGCTGCCCTTCATCTGGACTGGGGTCGTGCTCACCCTACGGCGCCTCCGAGCCATCGGACTTTCTCCCTGGCTCGTCGTTTTCTTTTTCCTGCCGGTAGTCAATCTCGTGTTCTTCCTCTTGCTCAGTCTTATGCCCTCCCGGCAGGGCATCGACGGGCAAGACTCGCGACCGAGCGGGAAGCTGGGGTCCGCCCTCGATCGCCTGATTCCCGACAGCGCGCTGGGCAGCGCCGCGATGGCCGTCCTCCTGACCTTGCCCTTTGAGCTTGCGGCCGTCGCGCTTTGCGTGAAGGCCTTCGGGCAATACGGCTGGAGTTTGTTCGTCGCGCTTCCCTTCTGCCACGGCCTCGCGGCTGTTTTGCTTTATGGCTACCATCATCCAAGAAATCTCCTCAGCTGCATCGGCGTGGCGGCCATTTCGATCAATTTTCTGGGCATAGCCTTGTTTGGATTTGCAATAGAAGGTGCTATCTGCTTGTTGATGGCCTGGCCTCTGGCAACCGTGTTGGCGTGCATGGGAGGATCGGTGGGCTACGTGATCCAGCGCCGCCCCTGGAGCCGCGGTGAAGCTCCGGCTATGCTGATGCTTCTCGTTTTGTTCGTCCCAGTCCTGATGGGCGCCGAATACGAAAACCCTCCGGAGACGCCGCTGCTCGAAGTGCAATCCTCCATCGTGATCAACGCGCCACCCGAGCAAGTTTGGAGGAATGTAGTCTCGTTCGCGGAACTGCCACCACCCGATGAGTGGGTTTTCCATGTGGGCGTTGCTTATCCCATTCGAGCGCGCATCGCGGGCACGGGGCCGGGCGCGATTCGAACCTGCGTTTTCTCCACCGGACCTTTCGTCGAGCCCATCCAGGTTTGGGACGAGCCGCGCCTGCTGCGTTTCGGCGTGACCTCCAATCCCGCACCCATGCAAGAGTGGACGATTTATTCTGACGTCCACCCTCGCCACCTGAACGGGTTCCTGGTCTCCCGCCAAGGTCAATTCCTGCTCACGCCTCTGAGCGGAGGCCGCACGCTGCTCGAAGGAACCACTTGGTACGAGCACCATCTTTGGCCAGCGTCTTATTGGCAACTCTGGTCGGACGCCATCATTCACCGCATCCACATGCGCGTCCTCAACCACATCAAGCGCCTCGCGGAAGAACGCGCGCCGTCTTAACCAAATCCTGCGACTGATTTCGCCGCGAGCCGGTTAACCTCGCTCTAGCCCGTGAAGACGACCGTGCTACAATTCCGCTCCTCACATGGCGGGCGAAAGCGGAACGCAACTCATTCCCGTAGCTGAAACTCCCTCGACGGGGCGAATTCCCGTCCACCTTCGTTACTTCTCCCTGCTGCGCGGCAACCAGAATTTCCGGCGCGTTTGGATGGCGCAACTGGTGAGCGAGTTGGGCGACTGGTTTTACAGCCTGGCCGTCTACGACTTGCTTTTTCAAATGACGCACAGCGGCAAGGCGGTGAGCTACGCCATCATCATGCAGACCCTCCCTTGGTTCTTCATGACACCGCTCGCCGGGGCCCTGGTCGACCGCTTCTCGCGGCGCCGCCTGATGATTCTCTCCGACGTTTTGCAAGGAGTGGTCGTGCTGGGCCTGCTGCTCGTCCGGACGCCCTCCCAAGTTTGGCTGGTGTATTTGCTCCTCGGTATGGAAGTGATCTTTGCGTCAATCTTCGAGCCGGCCCGCAATGCGCTCTTGCCCAATCTGGTGCGCGGCGAAGAGCTATTGCCCGCCAACGCCCTCTCATCGGCCACGTGGTCGTTCACGCTGATGGTGGGCGCGGCACTCGGCGGATTGATCACCGCTCTGCTCGGCCGGCGCGTCGCGTTTGTCCTTAACTCTATTTCGTTTTTTGCCTCGGCCATCCTGCTGCAGCGCATTCGCTGCCATGAAACTCACGTGGCCCAACCGCGCGGTGCATCAGGTGACGAGCAACCGCACTCGAAGGAGAACACCATCATCGAGGGCGCTCGCTATCTGAAACAGAACCCAAGAGCCGTCGCGCTGGTCATGGCAAAACTCGGCATCGGATTTCTGGGCGGAGGACTTCTGCTTCTCGTGATCTTCGGGGAGAAGGTCTTTCCCATCGCGGGCCACGGCGCGCTTGCGGTGGGTCTGCTCTACGCCGCGCGGGGACTGGGCGCGGGCGTTGGGCCGTTGCTCGGCGACTGGATCATCCGCGAGCGTGAGAGCCGGATGTGGCGGAGCATCAGCATCAGTTTTCTTCTGCTGGGCGGCACGTACATCGTCTTCAGCCACGCGCCCAATTTGCCACTCGCCCTGCTCGCCCTGACGCTGGCTCACATGGGCGGCAGCAACATTTGGGTGGTGAGCACCACGCTCTTGCAGATCCATACCACCGACCGCTTCCGCGGGCGCGTCTTCGCGCTCGACATGGGCATGCTGATGCTCGCCGTTTCGGCTTCCAACTTTGTGATCGGCATCGGGCTCGACACGTGGAAATTTTCCGCGCCCCAACTGGCCCAGGACCTCGGCATGGTGCTGATCGTCCCCGGGCTGCTTTGGCTGCCCGTGCAAGCGCTCTGGGCCAAAGCGCCTCCTACTCACAAAGTCGAGCCACCCGGCTGAGGGGACGACCTATCTGCCAATGGACCGGATTCCGTGATAGCTCGTTCTGCTGGATCTGAAACGATCGACCGCCTGCCCCCCTCATGTTGATAGACAACATGAGCGCGGGCCCCCACATCTCGCACGGCAACTCGCCCCGCCCCGCGTCCCTCCCGACGTTTACCGTAGAATAATATTGGTTGTGTGGTACATCGGACGTATAATCCGTGTCATGCTGTGCCCATCGCGCATTCATTGCCCCAGCGCATTCCGCCAGATTTTTCGGCAGTCGCCACGCCCCCTGCGTGCGCCCATATTACTTCTCGCCTTCCTGATATTGGCTGCGCTGTTGCCCAATCCCGCGCTCACACAAGGCGTCCCTCCGCAGAAAGACCCGGTCTTGGGCCCCATCATGAAGGCCGAGAGTGAAGGGCGGTTGGTAGACGCGAAGAAGTTGGTGCAGGTTGCGATAAGAAACGCCGAACCGCAATCGCCTCCCGACCGCCGCCTGCGCGCGCTTCTCAGCCAACTGGCCGGCATTGAAATCCAACTGAGACATCCCGCGGAAGCTGTTGCGACAGCCAGGCGCATGGTGGCCTTCGACGAAAAGGCTTTTGGCCCGGAAAGCTCCAACGTGGTCGAAGACCTCTCGAACCTCGGCGAGTACTATGTGATGGCCGAGGACGATGCCTCCGCGGGCAAGACTTTTGAGCACGCGCTGGCCGTGATGCACAGGGCCCATTTAAACGTGCCCCTGCTCTTCGACCATTTGTCCGAATTTTACAAAAGGGTTGACCGCACCGAGGACGCGGAAGCCCTGCTCACTGAGGCGGTGGAATACTGCGACGCTCACCCAAGCCCGCACTTCCCTGGCTGCTCTGGATTTCGTAATCAACTCGCCAATCTGAATCGCGCCCAAGGTCACGCCACCTACGCCGACGAGATCGTCGCCCGCGGCGCTCAGCAGAGCGTGGAATCGAAATACGATTGGTACACCCAGGTGAGCGCCCTGAATGCCCAGGCGCGGCAATACGAGGAAGACGAAGACTACGCGCGAGCTGAGGCGGCGTACCGCCAGGCCATCGACGTAATCGAAAAGGCGCCGGAACTTAAAGGCAGGCCGGGCGATGCATCGCTTGAAATCGTAATGCTGGGCCGTCTTTTCGAAAAGCAAGCACGCCTTGAGGATGCGGAGAAAGTGTACGAAAGCGCGGTGGAGGCCCAAGAGGCAAGCATCACCCCGGAGTGGCCGGAGGGCGCGCAAGGTATCCTTGCCACGGTATCCCCCCTGGTCCGCCTCTATCGCTCGGAAGGCCGCGCCGCCGACGCCGAGCCCGTCCTCCAGCAGGCGCTCGATTTGCAAGAGCGGATCCTGGGCACCCAGCACACCAAGCTGTCCCTCACGCTTCAGGAACTCGCCGCCGTGTACGAGGACGAAGAGAAATTTGAGGCCGCGGAGCCGCTCTACCAGCGCATCATCGCGCTCAAGGAACGGGCCGCCGGCCCTGATGATCCGCAACTCCTTGGGACCCTGGACCACTATTCAGCCCTCTTGCGCATGCTGAACCAGCCGGCAAGGGCGAAAGAGATCACCGCGCGCGCCAACGCTCTTCGCCAGAAGTTGGACCAACAATCGCCCCACCCGCCCGGCCAGAATTAACGCGCCACCTGTCCCTTCAGGTTGCGGCAGGGTGGCGCGGCGTAGGTAAGGATCAACGTGGGATCAGCAGTGACTGGAATATATTAACCTGTGGAGCTTGTGATGAAACCTTTGCTCTTTGCTCTCGGTGTTTTGTTTGCGTTTGGCGGTCTGAGCGCACAGCAGACTACCTGGCAGCCATCGCCGGGACATGCGCAAGTGCCGATATGGCCGGGGGCGGCGCCTGATCCCCAGCTTGTCGCGGGGCCTGAGGATACGGGGACGGTGAAGGACCCTCTGGTCGCCGGCAGGCCGTGGGTTTATGTGGGCCACGTCTCGCGGCCTACGACGACGGTCTATGCGCCAAAGGAGAAGAATACGGGCGCTACGGTGGTCGTGTTTCCTGGCGGGGGCTATCAGATTCTGGCCATCGATCTTGAAGGCACGGAGGTCTGCGACTGGCTGACGTCCAAGGGGATCACATGTGTGCTGTTGAAATACCGCGTGACGGATTTGGGGGAGTATCCGAAATCGGGGCCATATCCGGAATCACCCATGGCGCTCGAAGATGCGCAGAGGACAGTGGGGCTGGTGCGCTTTCACGCGGCGGAGTGGCACATCGATCCGCACAAGATTGGTGTGCTTGGGTTTTCGGCAGGCGGGCATCTGTCGGCAGCGATAAGCACGCATTTTCAGAAGCGTTTGTATCCGCCTGTAGATGCCGCCGACCGAGAAAGCTGCCGCCCGGATTTTGCGGTGGCTATTTATCCGGGACATCTGTCGATTGCCGCGGCGGAGTGGGATGCCAGGCAAGGCGCCAAAAAGTTTGTGGTTCGTCATCCGGGGCCTCTGCCGATTGCCGATAAACAGCTTGGATTGAATCCTGATATTCCTGTCACCCGCGAGACGCCGCCCACGTTCTTGCTGCAGGCGGAGGATGACAACGTGGACGATGTAAACGACTCGCTGGCTTACTACATCGCACTGAAGAACGCCGGGGTTCCCGTGGAGATGCATTTGTATGCGCAAGGCAGGCATGCGTTTGGGCTGCGGCGCACGAAGTTTCCCATAACGGGATGGCCTCAGTTGGTGGAGACTTGGCTGGGGACGATCGGAATGATTCCGGAGTGATTCGCGGGTTCTATAAAAGCAGCAAGCGTAGCGCCGGCCTTCACGGGTGGCGCATGCGTTGCGCACATTGGAATGTATGCGCTTTCAAGGGTTGAAAGCAAGTGAAGCAGGTAGAGGGTAGTGTCTCAGTTTGGATTTGGGCGATGTCCTAAAATTGTGTCGATGGATGGAAGCAATTCGGCTACGGTTCCAGCCCGAGCCACTTTGATGCTTCGGCGAATGTATCGAACAGTCGCAGGTCAGCCCCTTGATCCTCAGTAAAGACTTTGAACATGTGAGCGAGTCCATATTGGAATGGGAGAGGCACGACAAAGGCGCACCGGATTCCGGCACTCCACGGATTGTCGTCTGCTAGTTGGCGAATCTCCCTAGTGGTCGCTTGGAAGTCGGTGGTTTCGGAGAAATCCACAAGCTGCCAATAATCTTGTTGAAACAAGGGGTCATTATACAGACGTGCGTTATGCGCGAGCATTTCTGCGGCAGACACGACTCCGGTAGCCTTGATGATCACCAACTTGTGAGCTACGTCGATCTGGTAACTGGCGGGCATTAAATGCCAACTCTATCAAGCATCTCTTCAATTGTCCAAACGTGTTTGCTAATCCCAGCCTCCATTGCGGGAGTGCAGCGAAGGGTGGTGTGGATTCGGCAGAAATTGTAGTGCATAACGTGAAGGGTGGCTGGCGCAGACCATCCCTGGTCGGCGGCCCTTCCAGATGATTTTGCTCGCCTGTCATTCCCGTGCAAACGGGAATCCATGCTTTGTCATTCTCGCGCCAGCTGGAACCTACCCTATCTCCGGAAAAGCTGGACCCCCGCTTTCGCGAGGGTGACAACGAGGGGCCTGTGTCATTCACGCGCCATTGTCGTTCCCGCGCTCGCCTGTCATTCCCGTGCAAACGGGAATCCAGAAGTGTAGCGGCGATTTTACATCGCTATTTTGTAGAGCCGGCCTTTAGGTCGGCACCTGCCCACCCATTCGCTACTCTCAGGGCAGGCTCTGAAGGTGGGCGCTACGACCCGGCCCCTGAAGAGCAGTCACAGCAAGTGTAGCGAAGACCTCCGTTGTTGAGGTCTGCGGGTGTTCCGAGTGTAGAACTGTTTTTTTCCTAACACCCAGCCGCTAAAACCTAGCCCCTGTCTTTCCGCCCCCTGACTTCTGACTCCTGACTTCTCTTTCCCGTCCACCGTTTACTGTCCAACGTTTTCTTTCCACGGGCCAGTCATCTCTTGCCATTGGCGCGCCTGGATTGCCCGTCGAGCAAGAACTGCACCAATTTTGGATCGAGATAAAATCCCGCGTCACGCAACTGTTCAAGGGTCTCCGGCAAGTTCAACAAACCGGCCACTGCCGCATCGTCCAGAACTCGAACAGTTCCAATCACTGGCAAGTGGCGCCGCTCGGCCTCACGGCGCGCCGCTTTGTCGTCGAGAATCACTGCGTCCGCTTTCAGCATTTCCGCCAGGACTATGGCTTCGCGCTCCCCGGCATCCAATTCCATTAATGCCGGGTCATTCGGCACACTCACCTTGCGGACTTCCAGCCAACTGGGCGGATGGGAAATCCAACGCACAACCACGGCCGGCGTCTTGGCCGCCTGTAATTCCCTCCAAACAGCCTCAGGAATAATCACGCGGCCGTAAAGGTCTTTTAAGATGTCGATGTGATCTAGCAAGACAAGATAATGCAGCAGAGCGGTCGCCGTGAAAAAGCCCACGATAAGGAATTCGCTGACCGAGGCGGCCTGCTGAAGTACGCAAAACCAACTGTCCCACAGACCGTTGCACGACGCCAGAATTTGATCAACAGACACAGCCTCAAAAATGGTTGACATCCGTCTTTGAATGGTGCGAAGTAGGCACAATAAATACTGTTACGCCGCACAAGCGCGAGCGCCCGCCAAGGGAGGAAGAGGTCCATGAGACACACGCGCATCATCGTCACTCACTACGGCGGGCCCGATGCACTTCAGGTGGTTGAAGAAGAGTGCCCCGAGCCGAAGGATGGTGAAGTGCGGGTAAGAGTGCTGGCCGCAGGCGTCTCCTTGCCCGACATATTGGCGCGCGAGGGCATTCATCCCGAAACGCCCCGGGTACCCTTCACTCCGGGGTGGGACCTGGTGGGCGTGGTGGATCTGCTCGGCGCCGGTATCTCTGGAATCGAGCCAGGCCAGATAGTTGCCGCGTTGCCGATCAGCGGTGCGTACGCTGAGTTCGTGTGCCTGCCGCAACGTGAACTGGTTCCGGTGCCATCCGGGTTGGATGCCGCCGAGGCTGTCAGCCTCGTGCTGAACTACATCACGGCGTACCAGATGTTGCATTGTTCGGCTCACGTCAGACCGGGCCAGCGCGCGTTGATTCACGGCGCGGCAGGCGGGGTCGGCACGGCACTCTTGCAGCTTGGGCGCCTCGTCGGGCTGGAGATGTACGGAACCTGTTCATCGCGAAGTGCGCCGGCCGTTTCCGACCTGGGCGGTATCCCA
>JBGPCF010000048.1:0-41816 GCA_041481635.1 Terriglobia bacterium
GCGCTTATCCGGAGACTACATTAATGAAAAAATGGCTGAAGATTCTCCTCACCGTCATCGCGCTGATTGCCATAGCCCTTAGCTGGGTTCTTTACGACTTGCACCGGGCGTTTCGCGAACCCGCGCTGGCCGGCAAATTCCGGCACGAAACCCTCGTGGCGGCGCAGCACCAACGCACATTTTCATTTTATGTTCCCGACTCTGTAACTAAAGCACCGGCATTGATTTTCGTGCTTCATGGCTCCTACGGTGACGGCGCGGGCATGCGCAAGTTCAGCCATTTTCAATTCGATGTGCTGGCCGATCACGAAGGTTTTATCGTCGTTTATCCAGACGGCTACAAGAATTTCTGGAACGATTGCCGCAAAAGCGCCGACTTCGCGAGCAACGCGGAAAATATCGACGATCCGGCTTTTTTCCGCGCCATGGTGAGATTTTTTGTCGAACGGTTTCATGCCGACGCAACGCGAGTCTATGCCCTGGGTGTTTCCAACGGCGGCCATATGATTTACCGGCTGGCGCTGGAAACGCCCGAAACCTTCGCCGCGCTGGCCGCGGTCGCCGCCAATCTGCCGGTCGAATCGAATCTCGATTGTCAGCCGAGCCAGCGGCCGATTTCCATCGCCATCCTCAACGGCACCAACGATCCCATCAATCCCTATAATGGCGGCCTGGTAAAACTTTTCGGCAATAGCAGCCGCGGCGTGGTGCGCTCCACGGCGGAAACCGTGAAATATTGGACCGGCTTGGCGGGAGCCGTGGCGCCGGCCGCAGCGCAGCGTTTGCCGGAACTGGACGGCAATCCCAATACCTGGATCGATCGACAGATATGGCGTGGACGCGATGATGTGGAGGTACGTCTTTACAGCCTGCACGGCTCGGGTCATGTGCTGCCGTCGCGGACCAGCAGTATCATGGACTATGTTCTTGGCGGCGCCGCCGCCGACATGGAATCAGCGCCGGAACTGTGGGAATTCTTTTCCGCCTACCGGACCGTCCCGGCGCCATAGATCGAACCCGCGCAAAGAATTACAATTCGGCAATGAATCCTCGCGACTTCCCAATGCGCTAGTGATCGTTAACCTCATGACGCTGACATCACATTTACATGGGAGCGGAAAATGACAGATCACACCGTTGAAACATCGCCACAAGTTTATGCACGAGTCGGCGGAGTGCTCTATCTGATTCTCATACTCGCCGGAATGGTTGGTGTGATTTTCGTGAGAGGCAAACTCATTGTGGGAGGTGATCCCACAGCTACAGCCAATAACATTATGGCTTCTCCGTTGCTGTGGCGCATTGGGATTGCCGGCGACCTGATCATGCACGTGTGCGATGTCCCTTTAATGCTTGTCTTTTTTGTATTACTCAGGCCGGTAAATAAGAGTCTTGCGTTGCTGGCTGTGCTCTTTAATTTGGTTCAGACGGCTGTTTTGGTGGCCAACAAGTTAAACCTTTTGGCGGCATTGTTCTTATTGGGGAACGCGGAATACCTGAAAGCCTTCGAGCCCCATCAGCTCTATGCGCTTGCGTATCTTTCTATCAAGTTGCACGATTACGGTTTTGGCCTCGGCCTCATATTCTTTGGCTTTGAGTGCCTTGTGGTTGGGCATTTGATTTTTAGATCGGGCTATCTGCCCAAGACTCTGGGAGTCCTGATGCAAATTGCGGGCATTTGCTATCTGACGAATAGTTTTGCGCTGCTGCTTGCCCCCGCGTTCGCGAATATGTTATTCCCCGCCATTCTGATCCCTGCCTTTATCGCGGAATTATCACTTTGCCTGTGGCTCATTGTGAAGGGCGTAAACGTTCAACGATGGAAGGAGCAGGCCAGCGCAGCGGCGGGTGTCACGTAATGCGATGTTCAAGAGCTGCAAGACGAAGATCCGGACGGGCGTGGAGGAAATCTGTATTTGGGAAGAAACAAAATGGCGAACTACTCCATCGACAAATCACAAGGCAAAGCTGCAAGAGGCGCAGGGACTGGTTACTTGGTTACGAATGCAACAGCATTCTTTGACGATTTAAGAGTTGCGCTCCGCTCACTCGGGCGGGCCCCCGCACTGTGGATCACGGTGGCCCTTACGCTCGCGCTGGGCATTGGCGCGAACGCGGCCATTTTCAGCGTCGTGCGGGGTGTGCTTTTGCGCCCGTTAGTGAATCGTGATGAATATCGCTTGATTTATGTCCGCCAGAGCGCGCCGGGCTTACAAGTGGACAATGCCACCTTCTCGATTCCTGAGATCCAGGACATAGGCGCCCGGCTGAAGACGATCGGGCACCTCGGCACTTTCTCGACCGTCGACTTTACGGTGGAGGGATTGGGCGAGCCACGTGGAATCCATGCGGGAGTTGTCGACGGCGCCTACTTTGAGGTCATGGGATTGCGCCCGGTAATGAGACGCCCACTCGACGCGCGCGACGACGGCCCAACCGCCGCTGGCGCAGTGGTGCTCACCTACCACTTCTGGGTTAATTCGCTGCACGCCGATCCAGGCGTGATAGGAAGGGTGATCCGGCTCGGAAGCTCGGGTACTGCTCGCTCCGCGGTCGTCGTCGGAGTTCTGGAACCCTCGATACCCTATCCGGTGGAGACGGTGATCATCGCCAATATCGTCACCAGTCCGCACCATCTGTCGGCGACGATGGTGACCGGCCGCGAGCACCGCATGACCGAGGTTTTCGGGCGGCTCACGCCTGGGGCAGAACTCGCGTCTGCCCGCGCTGAGCTTCGCACCGTGTACTCCGCAATGGTGGCGGCGCATCTCGAAGTATACAAGCCCCAGTATCATTACCAAATCGACGCCACGCGGTTGCGCGACGCGATCAATTCTTGCGCCAGGATCATACTATGGGTGTTGCTGGCGGCCTCTGGGCTGCTCTTTGTGATTGCCTGCTCCAACGTAGCGAATCTCATCCTCGCCCGAACCGTTCGTCGTGAATCGAGCTGGCAATCCGCGCGGCCCTCGGAGCCACATCGGCCGCAATCCGCCGCTCGCTGCTGGCAGAAGCCCTGGTCCTCTGTGGCAGCGGCGGCTTGGCCGGGGTGTTGATAGCCGTGCCGATGTTCACAGTGCTCGCGCGTTACGCGTCGAACTTTTCAGTCCGCGCGACGGACCTCACCCTCGATTTCAGCGCGCTCTGGATCGGTTTCCTCCTGGCGTTGGCGGCGGCCGTCTTCCTGGCCTTTGTTCCGCGGCTACTTTCCGCGGATCCATCACGCGGGCTGGCAGTATCCAGCAGCGGCGTTCGCGTCACCGGCAGCAGCCGCCGCATTCGTGTGTTCGCCATAACGCAGATCGCCGCGTCATTCCTGTTGCTGGCGAGCGCAGCTGTGCTGCTAAGAACCTTGTTCGTACTGGAAAAAACGCAGCCGGGGTTTGCAACGGCAGGCGTTCTGGTTGCGAACCTGCCCCTGATTTCTGACGGCCGCACGCCGCAGCAGATCGCTGAATTCTATCGGGAAGCTCAGCGCAGCGTGGGTGCGCTGCCGGGAGTGGAAAGTGCCGCGACGGGCATGAGCGCACCGTTCCGTGACGCCCGTTTTCTGGGCTTCACTCTCCAGTTCTCGGTCGAGGGTTTGAAGCGTGAGAGAGGTCAGGATGATCCCCGTTCCCGGTTCCGCAGCGTTTCCCTGGGCTACTTCGCCACTCTTGGGATTCCGCTTCTCGAAGGGCGTGATTTCACGGAGGCCGATCGGATGGGAGCCGAACTGGTAGTGATCGTCAGCAAGAGCATCGCGCAGCAGTTGTTCCCCGGGCAGGACGCCTTGAACCGGCACCTGAAGTGGACTGACCCATTGATCAAGTACGGAGGCATCAGCCCCCAGCCTCGTCGCATCGTTGGTATCGTGGCCGACCTCGACGACGAGAGCATCATTCCCGAACCAAACATGACGGTGTATCAGCCGTTCGAGCAGGGGCCGGTTTTTATGGCCCGCTTGCTCGTCCGCGCGCATAATGATCCCTATGCGCTCATTCCGACCATAACGCGTTCCATTCACGTCCTGGCTTCCACTCAGCCCGTCGAGCAAGCCAGCACCCTGGACGATCTCCGGGCGGAGGTCCTGGCCTCCAACCGGCTAAACGCCATCGTCTTCGGCGGGTTCGCCGCCCTCGCCTTGGCGATTTCAGTAGTCGGGGTCGCCGGCGTGTTGGCCTTTTCGGTAAGCTGGCGCACGCGCGAGTTTGGAATCCGCCTCGCTCTGGGCGCCCTGCCTCGCCAGATTCTCGCCGGCTTGCTGATCGACGGGATGGCGGTCGCTGCCATCGGTGTTGCGGCGGGCGCGCTCGTGGGCTGGGGGTTGTCGCGCCTGGCCGGCAACTACGTTCAGGAACTCCAACTTCCCGGGCCGCTTCCCTTGATAGGATCTGCAGTGGTCATCCTCACTGCCGCGGTCCTGGCATCGGTGATGCCGGCGGCCCGTGCTGCTCGAGTCGACACTGTCCAAGCCCTTCGCGCTGACTAGGGCACCAGCGGGGCCTTAGCGAGGTATGCGGCTTCCTTTGGTCCGGTCGAAACACCCAAACGACCAAGTCGGAGACCTCGGGAACCAGAACTGCGCTTGCTAAAGGAGGGGAAAAAGTCATTCTCGCCCTTATTAGTTTTTCATATTTGCGCTGGGACATTAGAGTCTGTCTCTTAACTTGTGTGCAGGCGCGGTGAGCGGGGAGGGCGACAAAGTTCCTGAGGCGGCAACGAGATCGGGAATGCTTTTTCAGGCCCGAGCCGGTTGTTGGGCGGCCCAGACTTTATACATTTTCTTTAGATTGAAGGCCGAACAGATGAGCGACCACTGAGTTTGGACATTCTCCAGCCCCCGCACCGTCCAACGTCGAAATCCTCGTGCCTGCTTGATGATCCCGAACACTGGTTCCACGATCACTTTCCGTTGGCGAAACAACTTTTGTTTCTCCGGATCGCGTTGCTTTTGCCGTTGCTTCTCCACCGCCGCGTGATACGGACTGATCTCGATCAGCCTCCCTGCCGGGTTGCGACTACACTCGTCCCGCACCGGGCAGGAGCGAAAACTCCGGCAGCGGTAGCCGCGCACCGCATAACGCTTTCCTCGATTCGTCCTCACCGCTTCGAACTCGAGCCTTTCTCCCTACGGGCAGATCACCACATCTTCTTCCGCCCGGTAACCAAACCGCGAAGTGTGATACGGCCCCCCTTGCTTGCCCGCTGCGTCCCCGCCCAAATGGACCAGGACCGAATAGCCTTTCGCCTCCGCTTCCCCAAATCCCACTGAGGACTTGTAGCCTCCATCCGCCACCGTTTCCTCTGCCACCCCGCCCAGGTTTTCCTTCACTTCGTCCAGCATCGGCACCAGCCGCCGGTTATCCGATTCCTCGTTCACCACTTCCTCGCCCACGATCAGTCCGCTCGCCTCGTCCACCGCCACCTGCGCGTTGTAGGCCAATTCTTTACGTTCCTCGCAGGGCATCATCCGCGCCTCGGGTTCTTCAGGATGCAGATGGTCTCGCTTCACCTCCTGCATCCGGTCTAGCGAGCGGTGAATGGCCTGCCGCAGTTGCCGCGCTTCTTGCAACTCTTCAGGTAATTGGTACTCCCCCTCTTCTCGCCCTTCAGCTTCCTCCACCGCTTGCTCCATCTCGCGGATCGAGGCCTCCACTCGCTCTAATTCCTTTTCCAGTTCTGTCCGGTGCTCCATCGTTTGTCGCGACGACGCGGCGCGAATCTTCTTCCCATCCACGGCGTGGCAGATCATCCCCACCAGCCCGTTCGCCGCCGCCACCTTCACCACCTGCCGGAAGACTCTCCGCAACCCTTCCCGGTTCTCCTTCCAGAACCGCCACAGCGTGTTGTGATCGGGCGTGTGCCGCCCCGTGAGCCACAACAGCGCGAGATGTTCTCGGCAGGCCCGCTCCAACTCTCGCGTGCTCCGGATTCGCGTCAGATAACCGTACAGCCACACTTTCAAAAGTAAATCCGCCGCGTAGTTCGGTCGCCCTTCTTCACCCTCGCGCGACTGGAAACCCAACCCGCGCAGATCCAGGGCGTCCACAACCTCCCGGATGAACCGCGCCGGGTGATCCCTGGGCACCCAGTCTTCCAAACTTTGTGGCAGCAAATCGAGCTGATCGTAGTTGACTCGTATCTCTTGACTCATGCCATCTCTTATACCACTCTAGGTTTGGTTCTCAACCCCGAGTTTTGAGACAGACTCCATTAGGTTTGCGCTCTGGTGCTGCCGCAATGTTTTTCCGCAAAGGTCCCCGCCGGCATCGCGTGGCTGGAAACGTATTTGTCATATCAATGCTCAGCCTGTCCGCAAGCGGGGCATACATGGGGTTCATGAAACACCAAACGTTGAATGGCCTAATGGGCATTTTAACTTGGAGCCGATTGCCGTTCTGGCCCAGGAGAAAGGAAAAATCCTGCAAGATGGCATCAGGCGGACTTACTGTCCATAGTTAATTTCGTTCGGATCATCAATGTTAGCGACGCAGGACATAGCTCAACAGCAGTAGAATCTAGATTCTAGACCCGGTGGGTCATCGCTGTTGAACAAGGCATTTATTGTGTTATGATTAGCTGGACTAGAGTAGCGGGGGTAATTCAGTTGGAAGAATGCCAGCTTCTCAGGCTGGAGTCTGTGGCGAGACCGTTCCCGACCAGGACGTCCCAATCTCTTCCATAAGGTCCGGTTCTCTTCGCGATCACAGGGAAGCCTTCGCGACGATGGATTTCTTCGCGGTTCCCACGATCACCTTCGGCATCCTCTATGGCTTTTTCGTGATCAGCCATCGGTTGTTCGCTTATCGTGATGTCGGTGGGGAAGGGAATTGCAAACGCTTTTCGAGCCAAAAGCATGGCCTCCACCCACACCAGGCAACTCAGGTCAATCTTCCGTGGCCGCGATCTCGAAGTGAGCCCGAGTCTGTGCAATGGAATTGGATCCGCGCAAAAAGCGACGGGCACGCACAGGGCACGCGAGCAAAGAGGGGTTTGTATCTCCTTGAGGCTAAAACGAGGAGCATAGTGCTGGAGGGGGATCAGCCCCCATCGCATTTGGGTCAAAAAGGCGCGAATTATGGGCAAGAAATTTGCTGGAGGGGGGAGTTGAACCCCCACGCCGGGTGACCGGCGGCAGATTTTGAGTCTGCTGCGTCTGCCAGTTCCGCCACTCCAGCTCGATAACGATTCTAACAACGAGGCCGGAAAAACGGCAAGGTGTATTCGCTCGGGCGGTGCGTTGACGAAGAACGGACCTTTACAAGGTGCGGGTGAGGGCGGGGTTATCTGCCCTCCGGCTTGTTGGTTTGCAGAATCATAAGGTCGAGGTTTTTGGCGGGCCGCCAGTTAGAGTGCGAAAGCTCGTAGCGCTTATCGCCAGATTTTTTCAGGCCAGGCATGCAGGTCAGCGCTAAGTCTTCGGGAGTGTCGCTTAAAACCGTCAGGTGGAATTGACGGACGGGACCGCTCCAGTTGTTGGCCGTGGTCAGAATATATTTGAAAGTTCTTTCCCACAGGCTAATGTCATGCTCGCTTTTAGCGGGACGGCGTTGTTTAAGTTGCGCGATCTCACGTAGGGCGCCTGGGCCGCCGCAGTATCGTTTTGCGCTCGACCTGCCGCTGTCGTTCGCCGGGACGTAGCTGCCGCCCACCACCGGCCGGTAGGTTTGCGCGAGCTCGACATTCTGTTGAGCGGGGAAGTGCTGCGTCCAATAAAACTTCACACGCATCGTCCACGCGGCCCACCTGCCATGTTCTCCTGCGCTGCGTAGCGGAGGATTAAAGTCGCCCGGCACAATCAGCTCCTCGGTCTCGAGGCGTTTACGTTCTGCCGGAGAGAGTTTTAGCAGACCGGCGTTTAGGGGTTCGAGCAAAACTGACACGGGCAGATTAGCGGCTTGGAGGCGCCCCGTGATATCCCGGCCGTTAAGCAATGCTCGAGATTCCACGCTGGGTGAAATCTGTATCCCATCCGCGGTCACGGTGAAATCGACAAAGTTTAGTTGGGACGCGCTGGGCAGGGTCATCGGCTCGTTGTAAACGTCGCCGCCGCTGAGATCGGGGAGGGGGAAGGCCACCACCGCATCGACATCACGGTTGGTGATGTTGCGGAATACGTAGCGCACGACGATCTGATGAGAGGAAATCTGAAGGTCCTCGGATTCCATAACAACCTGGGCAGTCTTCAGGGGAACCAGGCCGCCCGCACCCAGGGTCGCAAAGGTGTCGTTCCCGTGGGCCGAGCTGCACAGCAACAGAAGGCCAAGGCTGGCGACGATTGTTCTTGTTCGCATGGGGTGAGTGTAACACCAGCCCATGGATAGAACTCCATGTTTAACATTTGGGGGAAGAATTGGTCAGCAGTTTTATCCGACCTTCAATTTTTGCAGATAGTTGTAGGAGATGCGCAAAGACTCCAAGGGCGGATGGGCCATTTTGCCTTCGTGTTCCACAAAGTAATGCTTCACGTGGCCGTGCTTTGCCGTCTCGAATAATTTCTTCCATTCAATACTGCCCGCGCCGATTTCCGAGTTGGTGTCTTTATCCTCGGTGTCGAGAGTCGTGGAAATTTGATATCCCGGCACGAGATCCTTGATGTGAAGAAGTTCGATTCGAGTGGGGTATTTTTTCAAATAGGCAATCGGGTCATGGCCGGCATGGATCACATGCCCGCAGTCCATTTCAAAACAGACCAGGTTCGGATCGGTGTTCTGAATGAGCGTGTCAAACCCCAGGGTGTCGCCGAACATCTTGAAGTCGATGGCGTGGTTGTGATACCCGGCCCGGATTCCGTGGCGTTTCAAGCTTTCGCCGATCTGGTTAAGCTGCTCGGCGTTCCATTTGTAGTCGGAAAGCGAAATCTTTTCGTACAGGGGGACGAGGTCTTTGAAGTCGGTGGTTTCGACGCTGGGGCCCTGCAACGAGGGCAGGGAGGGAAATACCAGAATCATGTACTTGAGCCCGAGTTCCTGGGCGGCGGCTATGACGGCCGGGTCCTTCAGGTCTTTCAGCTCGAAGTGCCCACTCACGCACTTCAAGCCGGCGTCCTCAACTTTCTTTCTGAATTCGCGCGGTGCCTTGGGAGTTTCAAACAGTTCGACCTCGCGATAGCCAATGGCCGCTACCTGGTGAAGCGTGCCGTCTAAGTCTCCCTTCATCTCTTCCCGCACTGTCCAAAGCTGGACCCCGGGCGCGAGCCCCAGGGGATTGGCACGCAGCAGATTGTTGCCGGGCGCCAGCCAAGCGGCGCCACTTGCCAGAACTGTGCTACGGACGAATGCTCTTCTTGAAATTTTCATTGGACCGTCCTTTCAAGTGGTGCCCGCAGCCTGCGACCTCTACGCCCTTGCCACCTGTGCTGGAGGGTCGGGCAAGAGCTCGCCTTTTTCCAGATGGTGCGTAACGGTGGCAAACCGCGCTGCGTGTGGGTCGTGAGTGACCATCACCACGGTCTTGCCAAACTCTTTATTCAGCCGCGAGAGCAACGTGAGGACGTCGTCAGCTGATGCCGCGTCCAGGTTGCCGGTGGGCTCGTCGGCGAGGATCAGCGACGGGTCTGTTACGATGGCGCGCGCGATGGCCACTCGTTGTTCCTGCCCCCCCGATAGCTGGCGGGGATAGTGCCCGAGACGGTCGCCCAAGCCGACGAGCTTCAGAGCCGTCGTCGCGTGCTCGGCGCGCTCCCTCTTTTTCAGATGGGTGAGTTTCAGCGGGAGCTCGACGTTTTCAAACGCGGTTAAAACAGGAATCAAATTGAACGACTGAAACACGAAGCCGATGTTCGCGTTGCGCCAGTGTGCGATTTGGCCGTCGCTGAGTTTGCGTAAATCTTCGCCCAATACGATGATTTGTCCCGCGGTAGGCGTGTCCATCGCGGCGATCAGGTGCAAAAGAGTCGACTTGCCCGAGCCCGATGGGCCCATGAGGGCGACAAATTCGCCCCTGGCAATCGACACACTCACGTCCTTCAGCGCGATGACATGAAATTCGTCGCGAATATATTCCTTAGTGAGTTGCTGGGTCGTGATCACTGCTTCGCTCATGCTGTTCCCCTTTAAGTGGCGCAACTAAGAAGTTTTGGTGCGCACCCGGTCGCCGTCTTTCAGGGTGGCGGGAGGATTGACGATCAGGTCTTCGCCGCCGACCAGGCCATCCTCAATCCGCACGCCCTGGCTGTTGGTGGTACCGGTCTTCACAGTTCGCTTCACCGCTTTGCCGCTGAGGATTACAAAAACAGCGTCGCTCTTGATGGCCGAGGCGGGTACAACGATTAACGGCTTTGCCAGCGCGCCGCTGGCCGCACCGGTCTTTTCATCGGTGAGAAAAGCGACGCTGGAGTTCATCTCCGGGCGCAAATAAGAGTCGGGATGCAGAATTTTTACTTTCACCTGTACGGTGGCCTTTTGGCGGTCGGCTTTGGGAGACATTTCTTCAATCACGCCGTCGTACTTGCGGTCGGGATAAGCGTCGGTGGTGACCACGCCATTCTGGCCCATGCGCAGCCGGGCAAAATCGTTTTGATTGATGTCCAGTTCTACCTGAAGGTCGTTCAAGTCAGCCAGAGTGACAACATAGCCTTTGGCGCCCTTATCGCCCACAAAACCCGTGGTGACGAATTCGCCGCGTTCGACGGCGCGCTCAAGAATCGTGCCGTCGATGGGAGCGCGGATCACCGTGTTATCAATCTGGTTCTGGGCGTAGGCCAGCATGCCCTTGGCCTGCTCCACCTGGCCGCGAAGGGAATCAACCTGCTCCTTGCGCGGGCCGAGGCGGGAGAGTTCGTATATTTTGTCGAGTGAGGCGACACGCGCCACCGCGTCATCATACTTAGCCTGAGCATCGTCCAGGGCCTGGCGCGAGAGAACGCCTTGCCCCACCAGTTCTTTGGTGCGGTCCAGAGTGACTTTGGCATTGGTGAGGTTGGCCTTTGCCTGTTCCCAATTAGCCTTGGCCACGGCGATTTCTTCCGGGCGCGAGCCGTGCTCGGCTTCAAGCAGGCGAGCCTGCAAATTGGCAAGGTTGCCCTTCGTTTGGTCGAGTTGCGCCTGGTATTCGTCGTCTTCCAATCGGACGATGGGCTGCCCGGCTTTCACGTGGTCGCCTTTTTCCACGCCAATCCATTTCACCCGGCCAACCACTTTGGAAGCGACTTGAATCTCGTGGTGGGCCACAATGTACCCGGTGGCGTTCAGCGCCACAGCCCCTCCGGCTGCGCCCGCTCCAGTGTTGGCGGCCGTCACGCGGACGGTTTCCACCTCGGTGGCCGAGTTCAGTGTGTTGTACGCCAGACGCCCCGTCCCGAGGAGAACAAAGAGCGCGATCCCTCCGATAATCCAGCGCGTGGCCCATTTGGAGGGTTGTGGGTCCTTCCTCTGGCCACGATCGATTTGTAGACTTTTTAATTCTGCGTCCATATTGCTCCAGTCCCTCAGGTTGTCAGGTCCTCAGTCGGTCAGTTAAGACCGCTATGGGACTTCGGCCAACCACTCTCAACTGAAATACTGACCTCCTGGAATACTGACAGACCTCTTGTCAAAGCGCTCTCAGCGCCGTCAACACCTGCTTCCTCGCTGCATTCCAGGCAGGGAACAAGCCTCCGAAGGCGCCCATCACAATCGCAAACACGACTCCGGTGATCATGATGGCCGGAGTCACGGTCAGGTCAAAATCGGTTTCGCTGAAAGTGGTAAAGTTGCCGATGCCCGTGGTGGTGCCATTCAAGGGCAGCACCAGAAGGCAGCCGAGGGCTCCGCCCAAAATTGCCAACAGCACGGACTCCGAAAGAAAGCTCAGCAGGATGCTGAAGCGCGAGAAGCCCAAGACGCGCAGGGTGCCGATTTCCTTTGAGCGGCGTGCCACGGCCGCGTACATGGTATTCATGGCGGCAAAGCTGCTGCCCACCGCCATTATGACTCCGACCAGCGTGCCCAGGACTTGCAGCAGCGCCCCGGACGACATCTGGGCGGCGTAGTATGCGGTTTCGAGCTCCGCATCCATGTTCAACTGCTGGTCGTTTGAAATGCTTTTCACCAAAGCATTGGCGGTGACGGCGTCAGGAGCTTCGACGATCGCTGAGCTCACGACCTCGGTGCGATGGAGGTCGGAACTCAACTGGTTCAGGTCGGCGTAAACTTCGCTGTTGGTCACGCTCGCCCCGGCCGACATGATGCCCACAATGTCCCAATCCCCACTGCCGAACTTGAGTTTTTTACCCAATTGGGCGGCGGGGAACCGTTTTCTGATGGACTTGCCCACCACCACTTCGCGCTTGCCGGGGTCGAACCAACGCCCCTCTTCCAGCTTTAAGTCCTTGCGCAACTCGATGCCTACCGGCGCGAGGCCGCGCACATTGATGTTGATGCCGTCGGGTGCGTCAACGCTCACCAGGTTGATGATGGTGACGAGTTCGAGCGAGGCCATCGGTTCACCCTTGGGATCGCGCACGATGCCGGCCTTGTCTTTGAGGATTTGGAACCCTTGGCGGGTGAAATTGCTTACCAGTTCGGAATTCGCGCCCTTGCGCAGCACCAGCACGTGTAACGGGTCTCCGGAGGATTCCAGCGAGGTCCTCAGCCCGCGCAGCATCGCCAGGATGGCCAGCAGCACGGCGACCGTCAACGCAATGCCCAGCGCCGTCATGACGGTGGTGGTTTTTCGCACCACTAGGTTGCGAAAGTTGTATGCGATTGGAATGGCCATAGTTTTAATAGGAGTGAGAAGTCAGGAGCCAGAAGTCAGAATCGCGCCGAGTGAGCATCAAGCATGCGGTTGACCAGCCTGTTTTCTGCTCTTTTTCCTCGTGACTCCTTTTTCCTGACTTCTGACTCCTGCCTTTCAATCATCGCTCTTCAGCGCCTCGACAATCGAAATTCGGGCGGCGTTGTATGCCGGCACGAAGGCGCTCACCATACCGATGGCCGCCGCCAGGACCAGGCAAAGGACAAGAACCGACGGAACAATTTCCAGCGTCGCAAGCTGGGCGCTCATAGCTGGCACGTTGCGACGGATTCCAAGCGCCAAGAGGTTGGCGAGGCACAGTCCGAGGACGGCGCCGATCAATGATATGGTGACCGCTTCACCCAGAATGATGCTGAGAATCGTTCCGCTGGTGTACCCCAGAGTTTTAAGCACGCCCACCTCGCGTACGCGCTCGCGCACTGACATGGCGATGGTGTTCGCTGAAACAAGCAGGATGGTGAAAGTAACCGCGCCGCAAACGCCCAGCAAGATGGCCTTCACGTTCCCCAGGAAGGCGAGGAAACTCAACCCGAAGGCCAACTGCGTTTCAGTCTTGGTCTGGACAGGTGAATTGCGGAACCCTTCGTCCACCGTGCGCTCGATGCGCGGAACATCATCCGGCGATGCGGCGAGAATGACGAAAGTTCCGGCGTTGCCGCGGCGCCCTTCGGGGAGGCTTTGTTCGAGATATTCGCGGTTGAAATAGAGGGCCCGGTTCATGAAAGCATCTTGAGCGTCCATAATGCCCCGCAAAGTGAACTCCAGGTTGACGGGGAAGATGTCGCCTTTGATGGTAATCCGGTCACCAATCTTCCAGTTCTGTTTCAGCGCCAATTCCCGGCCCACGATGCACGCGCTACGTTCCTTCTGAAAAGCCTTTTGCTGGTCCTCGGGTAGTTTGACGTCTGTGTAGATGGTGAAGAATTTGTCGGGTTGGACGGCCATCCGCCCGAACATGTGTTCGGGCCGGCTATCAATATAAGTCCCGCCGAACCACTGCTCGATTTCTACTTCACGGACTCCCGGGATCTTGCGGATATTGTCGCCGTAGAATTGAGGGATGGGAAAGCCGAGGGCAACTCGATTGCGCGTTACCAGGCGGAGTTCCTGCGTTGCAGTCGGCTTGGTGAAGAAGAACGCATGGTAGATGGCCATCAGTAGGCCGAGCAGACAAAGTGACACGCCTACGCTCACGATGGTGAGTGCCGTGCGGCGCTTATTGCGCCAGGAATTCTTGAAGACCAATGGAAGATGCTTGAACATGACTTCCTCCCCAATTCATACGGCGTGGTTGCCCATCCAGTTCAACCCCTGGCCTCAGTCGCGGAGTCTGAAATAGCCCGAATACCGCCCAGCGAGAACCTGACAATGTGCTCTGCGATCTGGTCGATTACTTCCGGTGTGAAATGCGGGATAAATCTCTTGGCAATGGGGTTTGCCAGGCCAAACATCTGCGTTTGCACGCTGCCCACACACATCCCAACCAGTTCGTCGGAGATGGGGCGCCCCATGAGTTCGCTGATCAGGGCGCGAACCCTCTCGGAATTCGGCCGGATGGCCTGCTGGAAAATCAAATCCAGGCCCGGAGTCGGGTCAGTCATCTCGCGCGCCATCAGCATCCCCTGCCAGCACTCGTCGCCGCCTTGAAGAATGTGTTGGAGGTAGGTGCGAATGTAATGTCTCAAGCGCTCCTCCGCCGACTTGTTGGGTCCCGCAGCGTGGGCACGCTCCATCATCTGCTGCATGAACCCGATGATTTGCTGGATGACCTCTTGATATAGCCCGGACTTATCCCGGAAGTAGTAGTTCACCGCAGCCACATTTGCGCCAGCCTGGCCGCAAATGTCGCGGACCGTGACGTCTTGAAAGCCGCGCTCGGCAAAGAGCCGGGCCGCAGCATCCAGGAGCCGTTGGCGAGTTTCGTGGTCGTTCATTGGAGCTTTGGTAACCAATCGTTCACCTCAAACAAACAATGCAAACCGTTGTATGAAACACATGTATACAACATGCGTTTTAGGCTTGTCAAGTGAATTTTATGAATTCTATTAAGCTATATTAAATGTTTTATTTAGCTGGAAATTCTAGATATCAGTGTGAGCTGGAAGCTCGGCACGCGGATCAATGGGTGAGAGTTCTTCGCGCCTTCGAATTCGCATGTGGCGATCGCGGAAGTGGCGCTTGGCGCGGCGGCCCCACGTCCGGACAAAGTAGTAATTTAGTGTGCATCCCGCGAAGGCGCTGACCACCGGAACCACTCGGACAACCCACTTTTCGGCAACTTCGGCACCCATCTTGATTGCGATGCGCTCGATGACGCGAGGGACAAAGCGCTCGATCACTTCTTTTTCCAAGAGGTCTTTGCCCATATTGACGCCCGCCGCGCTGGCCGCGGCAATCCACAACTCGGCGATCTCGGCGTCGGTGGAGTATTCAAAGCCGTAAATCAAGCTTAGCTTCTGGATCATGCGCATGGTGATGGCGCTCAGCACTCCAATGTCCGGAATCGCGGTGAGCATGCCGCCCAGACCCAGCCCAAGTCCCTCCGCGGCGGCGAGTTTCATTCCCGCTGAAATCGTCTGGTCCGCGATGTTGTCCAAGACGTTCGGGTGCATGTAATAGATCTGCTGGAAGGATTCAATGGGCAGCCCGTGAGCGCGGCGCAAATGGAGCAGATAGCGGTCAGCGTCTACCTTAAGCTTTTCGTAGGCGCGGTAGAGGCCGCCTTGAATCGCTTCCTGCACGCGCTGTGTTACCCAAGATTGGTTTGCTGCTGTAGCCATAGACGGTTGGATGCCAGCCCTTGCCATCCAGGATGCCATCTTAACCGAACCGTGCGCCGAAGGGAAGAGGCGTAGGCGTCACTCAGCGTTTTCTCAGTTCTACGCGCGGGCAGGTTTTGGGGCGCAGGGTGAAAGTGGGATTTGGTTCCAGTACCCGGCCAGGAGGGAACGTTACGTGGAATCGTTGCGCGATAGTGGCCAGCACCAGAACGGCTTCCATCATGGCGAAGGAATTTCCCACACATTGGCGCGGGCCGCCGCCAAAAGGGAAGTAGGCGTACTTGGGCAACTGCCTCGTGAATTCTTCGGTCCACCGGTCGGGATTAAACCCCCCGGGATCGGGGAAGAATCGCGGGTCGCGTTGAATCACCCACTGGCTCATCAAGACCTGCGTGCCTGCTGCGATTTCGTAGCCGCCGATTTTGAAATCCTTCAAAGCCTCGCGCCCTACCACGTAGGCGGGTGGATAAAGGCGCATAGATTCCTTGACGATCCGGTCTGTATAAACCAATTGTCGCAGGTCTTGCACCTCGGGCGTATGTCCGCGCAAGACGCTTTTGAGTTCGTTCATGAGTTTGGCCTCTACCTCAGGATGAGACGAGAGGAGGTAAAGCATCCATGTGAGCGTAACTGCAGTAGTCTCATGGCCGGCCAGATATAAGGTGAGGACTTCGTCGCGCAATTGAACGTCGGTCATGCGGCGGCCTTCGTCATCCTGAGCGTCGAGGAGCAGGGAAAGCAGGTCGCCCGCGTCCACACCACTTTCCCTGCGACGGCGAATGATGCGGTAAATGATTTGGTCCAGGTTCCGGACCGACCGTGCGTAGCGCACGTTACTGGGCGTTGGAAAACTCTCGGGAATGAGGCGGCGGATTAGGCTTCGTAGCCCAACGAACTTTTCCATGAAGATTTGAACCGCTTCGGCAACCTCATTGGCTTCCTCAGCCACCTCGGTATCAAAAAGCGTTTTGGCGACAATGCGCAGGGTCAGGTGCATCATCGCTTCGTGGAGGTCGAGGGTTTGGCCATCTCGCCACTCGTTGAGCATCTGAGTGGTGAAATCGACCATGACTTTTCCATAGGCATCGATCCGGCCCTTGTGGAATGCGGGTTGGACAAGCCGGCGCTGGCGCAGCCAGAAATCGCCTTCGCTGGTCAAGAGGCCGTTGCCGAAAATTCGCCGGGTCATTTGCAGTGCCCGGCCCTTCTTGAATTGGGTGTAGTTCCTGGCCAGGACGGACTCGACGAGGTCGGGATGATTTAAGATGCAGCCGCGCACATTCACAAATCGAATGGCGACCACATCGCCATACTGGCGTGCCCAGCGAGTCATGCAACCCAGCGGGTCGCGCTGGAACTGAGACAGGTTACCCTTGAGAAGGTTGCCACGAGGCCCGGGCGGCCGCATGGCCATCGCCCTTGTGGGCTGGCGGGCCACACTAGCGCGGTTGAGGCCGGCTTCCTTCTCGTGAGGATTCATTTGAATTCAGCTTTTCCTATCATAGCAATTGGGAGCAGGATTGCCCATCGCGCGCCCCGGATGTCCTCGGTAGCTCGAAACGTCTGGAATCTGGCGGCGCCATTCGCGTACACTACTTGGACATAAAGCCGTTTCAAGCGGTTGCGTCAAGATTTCAGTTTTGGAGAGCATATGATCAAGCGAAGTTTTCTGATTTTTGTGTCTGCCCTTTTGTTTTTTGGAGTGGCCGGCAGAGGGCAGGACACAAAGTTTCCGCCACAGGACGAGCAAATTCCCGGACCGGAATACAAAGGAGTCGACCCCGATCAATGCTGCTTCACTGCCGGCCAGTTGCGGCCGCCCAACGCGGGATTCGCGGCCTGGCTGGCGGACATCCAGCACTGGCGCCGCGAGAAATTGATTCGCATGGGTTACGATGGATTGCAGTACACGCGCCCGCAATTGAAATGGACGCAGTCCAGCTTCATCCAGCCGCAAATGATGATTGAAGACCGCTATTTTTATGACCCCGCGCGCGGCCAATACACCGTGGACCGCTATTTGGACGACCTGGAAAAACGCTACGGCGGGATTGACTCCGTGTTGATTTGGCACACCTACACCAACATCGGAATCGACGATCGCAATCAATACGACTTGCTGCACGATATGCCAGGGGGTGTGCCGGGCCTGCGCCAGATGGTGGCGGATTTCCACCGGCGCCACGTGCGTGTCCTATTCCCCATGATGTTATGGGACCAGGGCACCCGCGATGTCGGCGCAACGAACTGGGAAGCCACGTCACGTGCCATGGCCGATATTGGCGCCGACGGGATCAATGGAGATACACTGGATGGCGTGCCTCGCGCTTTTCGTGCCTCTTCCGATGCGATTGGGCATCCACTCGCCCTCGAGCCCGAAGGCGGCCCGTATGACGAGGCTCTCGCCTGGAACAATTCCACATGGGGTTATTGGAAATATCCCTTCGTTCCCATGATCAGCAAATACAAGTGGCTGGAGACGCGCCACATGGTGAACGTGTGCGACCGATGGAATCGCGACAAGACGGACAACCTGCAATTCGCTTTCTTTAACGGGGTTGGCTACGAGAGTTGGGAAAACATTTGGGGCATCTGGAACCAGATTACTCCACGCGACGCTGAGGCGTTGCGGCGCGTTTCCAAAATCGAGCGCGCATTCACCGATCTGCTGATCAGCCCCGATTGGGAGCCTCACACGCCCATGCTCCGTCACGGCGTATTCGCCAGCAAGTGGCCCGGGGAAGGGAAAACGCTTTGGACCATAGTCAACCGGAATGAATATGCCAGTCAGGGCCGCGAGATCCAGGTGGCGTTCAATAAAGGGATGCGCTTCTTCGACGCCTGGCACGGCGAGGAGTTGCAACCGGAAGTCGCCGCGGATACGGCCACGCTCAGTTTTGAAATTGAGCCACACGGGTTTGGTGCGTTGCTGGCCGTTGAGGGAAGCGCGCCGATTGCCGTGGCCAGGATGCTCGCGGAAATGAAGGAGCTGGCGCGGACGCCTCTACAGGGCTTTTCGCACGAGTGGAAATTCCTGCCGCAACGCGAAGTGGAGATCGCCCCAACAGAGGCCGCCGCGCTGCCTCCGGACGGGATGGTGCAAATCCCCGCGGGCGATTTCACTTTTCGAGTTTCAGGTATTGAAATCGAAGGAGGCAACGAAGTGGGTGTGGACGTGCAGTATCCTTGGGAAGACTCGCCCCGCCGTCACCATCTTCATTCCATGCACATTCAATCTTTCTATATCGACCGATATCCAGTTACCAACGCCGATTACCATCGCTTTATGGACGCGACGCATTACCATCCCGCTGACAACCATAATTTCCTGAAAGATTGGAAGAATGGGATGTACCCCGATGGGGCAGGGAACAAGCCGGTCACCTGGGTTTCGCTGGAGGACGCGCGGGCCTACGCCAAGTGGGCGGGGAAACGGCTTCCTCACGAATGGGAGTGGCAATTTGCGGCGCAGGGCTCGGACGGGCGGCTATATCCCTGGGGCAACGACTTGGACGCAAGCGCGCTTCCCCTGCCGGACCAGGGCCGGACGATGCGAGCGCCGACTGACGTGAATGCTTTCCCGCGCGGCGCCAGCTCGTTTGGAGTGATGGACCTGGTGGGGAACGTCTGGCAGTGGACTGAAGAGTTCACCGACGAGCACACACGCGCCGCCATCCTGCGCGGTGGAAGTTTCTATCAGCCTCAAGGGACGCGTTGGTACTTCCCGCAAGCCTACCGGCTGGACGAGCACGGAAAGTTTCTGTTGATGGCGCCCAGCATCGACCGGTCGGGCACGGTGGGGTTCCGCTGCGTGGTGGACGCGCAGTGAAAAATGCCGCGCCGGGCGCCTACTTCCTTGCCCACTGCGTCGAACCCACGCTCTCGCTCAGAATATATGCAGCTTCAGCGTGAGATATTTCTTGGGATTTTTCATAAACTCCGTCAGGAAGTCTCGCAGCGATTTGGAGCTTTCGCTCAAATTATTGAAAAGCGTGGGATCCGTGGAAAGTTTCCCCAGCGTGCCTTCGCCCTTTTCGATGCGCGCTGAGATGGTGTCCAGCCGGGCCACGGTGGTATTCAGGCGGTCGTAAAGTTGCGGGTCATTCATAAGCTTGCCCATGGTGCCCTGACCGCTGTTCATTTTGTCGACTACAGCGTTGGTGCGCGCCATTAATTTCCTCATGTCGTCGTAGACGGAGGGGTCCGAGAGAAACTTGGCCACGCTCCCTTTGCCGTGTTGGGCTTCGTCCAGCATGTCATTCATCTTCTTGAGACCCTGCAAAGCCTGTTGGTAGGCGGAATCGTCGGAAACGAGCTTGCCCAGCGTGCCCTCGCCCTTTTCGATTTTGGAGAGCAGGCGGTCCAGGTCGGCCGTGGTAGCGTTCATGCGGTCGGCGAGGGTCTCATCGTAGAGCAATTGATGGATGGAGCCTTTGCCCGTTTTAATCTGGTCGGTAATCCCGTTGAGCGCTGAGCTCAAAGTGCGCAGGTTGGTGATCACGTCGTTGGCGTTCTGCACGATCGCCTTGATGTTCGCTTGCTCTTCGCTTTTCAACTCGCCATTGTTGGGCAGCGCGGGAGAGCCCGGACCTCCGCGCGAGATATCGATGTAGGAATCACCCAGCAGCCCCGCGGTCTCGATGCTGGCCACCGAGTCCGCGTGGATCTGGTCCTCGAAACGCCGGGTGATTTTCATCACAACCTCCACGGCGCGGTTCGGGTCGCTGTAGGGCGATAATTGAATCGTCTTGACGTTGCCTACTTCAATGCCGGCCAGGTGAACTTCAGAGCCTTCATGTACTCCACTCGCGCTGGCGAAATAAGTTTTCAGCGTGTATCGCCGGCTCAGAAACCCCACTTGCCCGCTGATAAAGAATATGCCTGCGCCCAGAACAATCAGGCTGACTACGACCAGAAGGCCCACTCGAAGTTGCGCCCAGGCGATTTGTTTGCGTTGCGGCATGGTTCATCTCCCTCCTGCAATTGGCATATCTGCATTGTAGTCCAATCATTCTTGGGATGCGCGAAATGAGGGTGAGGCGGGCGGCAGGACGGATTCTTTTTTTATCAGCCTTCCAAGCGATCCTTCCCGCACTTTGGCCAGATTCTGCATCTATAGTAGAAGCTAAAATGGGCGCCTTGGTGAGGCTTACATCTCGATACGCTCTGGCGGTCGCCATAACAGTTTCCGCTGTGCCTGGAATGGGCGAGTTTTTTGCCGCGACTCCGGTATCCGGCCAACACGAATCGTCTCCTTCAAAATCCTCAGGTCCCGCGGGATCAAAGGGAACTGTGGGAAAGTCCGAACACACTTTTAAGAGTCTTACTGAGGTCGTGAACGTTTCAGTGACGGTCCGGGACGCGGACGAGCGCCTGGTTTCAAACCTGAAGCGCGAAGACTTTTCGATTACGGAAGACGGCCGCGTTCAACTCATCAAATACTTCTCGCGAACGCGAGATGTTCCTCTCACCCTGGGACTTATGGTGGACACTACGGTCTGCCAGGACGAAGGCCTGCCGCTAGAGAAAGAGCTGGCGCAGGAATTCATTCACCAGGTCATGCAGCCCGGCGACCAGGGATTCGTGCAACATTTCGGCTCCGAGGTTGAGTTCCTCCAACAACTGACCGGCGAAGTGGATCTCCTCTCCAGCGCCATCGACCGGCTTCAAATCGAGCCCCACCCCACTTCCTGGGCAAGAATTCAATCCCATGGCAAATTAGATCGAGGCCCTCATCGACTATATGACGCAATTGGGGAAGCAGCCCTTGAAATGGGAAGGAGGCAAGCGGGGCGGAAAGTGCTCATCCTTCTCACGGACGGTTTCGAGCAGGGCAGCCGAACCACACAAAAGACCGCGCTCGATGTGGCGGAACGCGCCGGCGCCATCATTTACTGTATCAATCTCGAGGACCCTATCTTGGGTGCGATCCCCGGAGTAGGGACCGCAGGCCGTCCGGTGCTGTTGAATCTGACCCAGGAGACCGGAGGACGCCTTTTTTGGTTGACGCTTCCACGCGAGCTCCCTGGCGCTTTCAATGAACTCGCCGAGGAATTGCGATCGCAATATTTCCTGGGCTACACCCCTTCCAATTCCCGCCACGACGGATCTTTCCGGAGAATCCATGTAGTAGTGTCCAAGAAGACGTACATGGTGCGCGCCCGTCCCGGATATTACGCGCCTTCAGACTGATCCGGACTTGGGAAAAGCATGTGCTTGGATTTCGATTAGAAGTCAAACCGGTAGCCCAAAATCATTTTGGCGATCAAGTGGTCGGTGCCGCGTGTCGCGCCGACGCCCACGCCGAAATTAAACTCCCAGCGCGGCGAGAGGTTGAGGTCGATGGTGGGAAAGATTTGTTGTTGCTGATCTTTGAGGGGATCGAAGCCGGTCACAGGGCCGAGCGAGCCGTAATACTCCAGCCCTCCCGCGATTTTGGGCGTGAAATCGTAACTGAACTTGAAATTGGGCGAAAACTCCATGCCTTTATTGACGCTTGGCCCGTGAAACGACCGGTCAAACGTGGGGTTAAAGGAGGCGTACCAACGCCCGATTTTCTTGTCGATGACGGGGCGCATTTCCCACGTCCAGGTATCGGCGGAAAACGCGTGGCGCTGATAGCCGAATTCATTGGATAGGCTGAGGCCCACCGGCCAATGCCAACTCTCTGGGATGCTAAAGCGTGGGCGGATGTGATCGCCAACCCAGTCCCAACCGTCGCCATTCCGGACGGCGGTGAAAATGTAAAAGCCCGTCTCAAACCAAGGCGTGAATCCGTGGGTGATTTCGATGGTTTCGTGCCAGGCGTGTTCGGTGGGGCGGACCCCGTCTTCAATATCTTTGCTGCCCTCGAAAGTGAAATTGCTGTGCAGTTCCACCATGGTGTGGTGCGGGGGAACGAGGTCGAAGCTGTAAACTTGGATTTCGTAGTTGTCCTGAGCCCTCGTGACGATTGCGAAGCTCAGGCAAGACATGAAAACCAGAGCCCCGATGAGCGCAGGCATGGTAGTGGAAGATTTTAGATTTGGAGTCATAACCAGATTAATGGATGCGCCGCGGACGCCAAAAGTAGCGACTTCGCTGATTTTTGGCCCTCAGATAAGAAACTTGTGCAGGTAAAGGTCGGATTCTTTCGCCAACTCCGGCCCGGTCCCCTGAAAATAGATACCCCCATCTCGCAAGACAAGGAAGCGTGTGGCCGGCGCTTGTTCCCTTTCGCCATTGGTGGACGGGGGCACCAGGTTCTGCTGGCCCGGTGCGTAGACGAAGTTCGATAGCATGTAACCGTCCTGTAAACGATGAGTGACCACGATGGAACTCACGCGCTCCGTGTCGCGAAGCTTGGCAATCAGAATCGTGATGGTATGCGCGGTGACGGGATCGAGGCCTGCGGTGGGTGAATCATAAAGCATCATGCTTGGCCGGTTGGAAATGGCGCGAGCGATGGAGACGCGACGCCGCATGCCGCCTGACAATTCAGAAGGCATTTTCTCGATTGCTTGTTCCATCTCGACAAAGCCCAGCACTTCGCGCACCCGCTTTTCGATGTTCTCCTCATTAGCTTCACCCGCTTCGCGCAGGGGGTAGGCCACGTTTTCGTAAACGGTGAGCGAATCAAACAGCGCGCCTTCCTGGAAAACCATTCCCATTCGCTTTCGGATGGGCTGCAAATCGGTATCGGGCAACGGCACGACGTCCTGGCCCTCCACTTTGATTTTGCCCGCGTCCGGTTTGAGGAGACCCAAGGTCAACTTGAGCAGAACTGATTTCCCTGTGCCCGCGACGCCCAGTAACACCAGCGTGCCCCCGTGTTCCAATCGAAATGAAATGTCAGTGAGCACCGGTTTTTCGTCGAAGGAGAGGGAGACGTGGTCAAATTCGAGGACGAGGGTGGAGGCTGCTTGATCCATGAAGAATTTTATTACTTCAATCGCTATTCAAAAGTAATATTTGAAAATCAGAAATTGTTATCGCCGCTGGGCCGCAATTGCCTTTGCGCTAGGTGAACTTGATTCCGATCAAGAATTTGGTGATGAAGAAATCGAGAATAAGAATCAAAACGGACGCCGCGACCACCGCCTGAGTGGTTGAGCGGCCCACGCCCGCCGTTCCTCCGGTGGTGCGCAAGCCAAAATAACAGCCAATCCCTGCCACCACGAGTGAAAAGAACACCGGTTTAATCAGCCCCTGAAAAACGTCCTGAACGTCCAACGCCTGGTAGGCGGAGGTCCAATATTGCGCGGTGGAGAGGTGCGCGGTGTAGTAGCTCACAAAATAACCGCCCATCAAGCCAAAAAAGTCGGACAGGATGGTGAGCAGAGGCAAGGTGATCAGCGTGGCGTACATCCGTGGCGTCACCAACTTGCGCATGGGATCCGTGCCCAGCGCGCGCATGGCGTCCACCTGCTCGCTCACCAGCATGGAGCCGAGCTCGGAGGCGATGCCGGAACTGTTTCGCCCCGTCACCATCAGCGCGGTCAACACCGGGCCCAGCTCGCGCACCACGGAGAGAGAAACCGCCTGGCCCAACAATCCGACCTCACCAAATGTCCCCAGAGTTCGATAGGTCTGAAGCGCGAGGACTGCCCCGGTGAAGAATCCGGTCAGCAGGACGATGGGCAGTGAGCCAAACCCAATGATGTCCATCTGAATCAGGGTGTCGGTAAAGTAGCGCGGTGGGCTGAAGGCAGCGCGCAAAGAAGTGAAAACGAGGCCGGTGAACTCCTGAACCGCAAGCACCTTTCGCTTCATCAGATCGACAACCCAGCCGTTGCTCATCAGTGAACCGGAGAAAGAAGCGTTCGCGTGCCTGACTGCAGTACCAAAATTCACTGTAGCCACCAGGGAATTTTTAGTCAAGCAGAAGTGACCTGCTGCTATTAAGCCGTTCGCACCCAATCAGGATTTAGGGAAAATAACCTTTTCGGGAACGACGGGCCTCGAGCGCAATCTTCTTGGAGCCTTTTGGGATTTTGTGTTAGTTTCGTCGCATGGGGACCCCTCGAAAATTCAAAGTAGGCCTGGTTCAGATGTCGATGACCACTGACCCGGCTGAAAACCGGGCGAAGGCCATCGCGCGGGTTGAAGCGGCGGCGCGAGGCGGCGCAGAACTGGTTTGCCTTCCGGAACTTTTTTGCTCGCAATACTTTTGCCAGCGCGAAGACTCGAGCGCCTTTGACCTTGCCGAATCAATTCCGGGGCCGACCACCGAGGCGATCGGCGCGGTGGCCCGCGAGGCGGGTGTGGTGGTGATCACCCCGGTGTTTGAGCGACGCGCGCCCGGCCTCTACCACAACAGTTGCGCTGTGATTGATTCGGATGGAAAAATCGCGGGGCTGTATCGCAAGATGCACATTCCGGATGACCCGGCGTATTACGAAAAGTACTATTTCACGCCCGGCGATCTTGGCTTCCGCGCATTCGACACCAGCAAGGGCCGCGTCGGCACCTTGATCTGCTGGGACCAGTGGTATCCGGAGGCGGCCCGCCTCACTTCTCTAGCTGGCGCGAGCATTTTATTTTATCCAACCGCCATCGGATGGCATCCGGACGAGAAAGAGCGCCACGGCGCGGCGCAGCGCGATGCCTGGCGGACCGTTCAGCGCGGGCACGCCATCGCCAATGGAGTTTACGTTGCCGCGGTGAACCGTGTGGGATTTGAGCCGGTCGCCGGAACTTCCAACGGAGCGGGCTCGCCAGCAAGGCAGGGCATTGAGTTTTGGGGATCGTCATTTATATGCGACCCGTTTGGAATCGTCCTTGCCGAGGCTTCCATCGACCGCGAAGAAATTCTGTATGCTGAAGTGAACGTAGATCGAATCGAAACGGTGCGGCGCAATTGGCCCTTCCTGCGCGACCGCCGGATCGACGCCTACGCGGGCATCGAGCAGCGCCAACTCGATGAGGAAACCTGGCGAGGTAAGGCTTAGCCGCCAGCCCTGTGCAGCACTTCACAAACTGCCATGCGAAAGAAACTCAGAGATTTGAAATCTGCCGGGCCCATCAACCACAATACCCCCCTTGCGATGGGCTTCACATTGCCGGCGGAATGGGAACCCCATGAGGCCACATGGCTGGCGTGGCCCCATCACGTGAGTGATTGGCCGGGGAAATTTGCGCCCATCCCTTGGGTGTTTGGCGAAATTATCAAGAAGATTGCCCCCGGTGAAAAAGTTCGTGTCCTCGTGCAATCGAAGCAACACGCTTTGCAAGCCCGGCGAGTCTTGGCACGGCTGGGTGTTGAGGCGCTCCAAGTGGAATGGTTCCGTATTCCTACGGACCGCGGATGGACGCGCGACTGCGGCCCCATCTTTCTGCGCAGGAACGAGCGGCCCCGGGAGACGGCAATCATCCAATTCCATTTCAACGCGTGGGCGCGCTATCCAAATTGGAAGAAAGACAACGCTGTGCCGCGGCGCGCGGCGAAGGCCACCGGATGCCGGCTCCTTCCGGCGAAATTCAACAACCATAATCTCGTGTTGGAAGGCGGCAGCATTGACGTGAACGGGAATGGCACGCTCATGACTTCAGAGGAATGTTTGCTCGACCAGAGCACGCAGGTCAGGAACCCTGGCCTCTCGCGGCGCGAGGTTGAAGTGGCGCTGAAATCTCTGCTGGGAGTGTCCAACATCTTATGGCTGGGAAAGGGCATCGCCGGTGACGATACGCACGGGCATGTGGACGACTTGTGCCGGTTTGTGAACCGGCAGACCGTTGTGCTGATGAGAGAAGTTGACCCACGAGATGTCAACTACCGGCCATTGGCAGAAAACCGCGAGCGCCTGGAGGGGATGCACCTCGAAGATGGTTCAAAAATCGAAGTGGTACCCCTTCCCATGCCTGCGCCTCTCTATTTTGACGGCCAGCGGCTCCCCGCCAGCTACGCCAATTTTTATATTTCGAACGCCGCGGTTCTCGTGCCCACCTTTAATGACCCGAATGACCGCGTTGCCCTCGGCACGCTATCCGAACTTTTTGCCGACCGCCCGGTGGTGGGCATCCACGCGGTTGATCTGGTTTGGGGGCTGGGCACCATCCATTGCCTGACCCGCGAGCAACCGGCGAAGTAGGACGCCGTTTTTTTCGCGCCTTTCCAAGCACAGCATCGGTACAATCAGAGGGACGCGGTCATGAATCGGCCACTTGGTTTTGTCAGACGATTTTCTGTCGCAATTGTTTTGGCGTTGATCACGAGTTTTGCAGCCATTCTCGCCATGCCTGGGCCGCGCCATCTGGCGGGGATTCCGCAGAGCGACTCCCCATCGCAGGCTCGCCTTGCCCGGTCTCCGAAATTAATAATATGGGCATGGGAGCATCCGTCCGATCTTCGCTTTATCGATCCGAACGAAGTAGGCATCGCTTTTCTGGCTACCACAATCTATTTGAGCGGCGACCAGGTTGAGATTCGCCCGAGGTTGCAGCCCCTCAAGGTACCCCCGGAGACTTTTCTGATGGCCACTCTTCGGATTGAGACCAACCAAACGCGGCACAAATTGCATCCACCATTATTTTCGTCCGCCCAACGCGCGAATGTGGAGGCAGCCATCGTGAAAGCCTCGGGCCTGCCTTCTGTGCAAGCGGTGCAGATCGATTTTGACGCCACCTATTCCGAGCGTGGATTCTATCGCGACATGCTCACCGACGTGAGGCGCCAGTTGCCGTCATCCACTGCATTGTCCATTACGGCTCTCGCCTCATGGTGCGCGGGAGACAACTGGCTGGCCGATTTGCCCATTGATGAGGCTGTGCCGATGCTCTTTCGGATGGGTTTGGACCGGCGGGGAATTCTTCGCAACCTGAGGAGCGAGGGCAAATTTGCGGCGGATGTGTGCAACCAGAGCATCGGCGTCTCCACGGATGAGCCGCTGGACGCGCTGCCCGCAAGATTGCGTGTCTACATGTTTCAACCGGGCGCATAGTCCGAAAAATCCGTGAAAGAGGCTTTGGGAGGGTTACCTCGATGAGGTTTCGATCGCTTTGGCTCGTGGCACTTTTTCTGGTGTCCGCCTCAGGCGCTTTGATTTACCGCATGGGGACCGGTTACGGCTGCGGCCCATTCTTTCCGACTGCCTTCTTCACCTACTCGTTGCACCCCGACTTCCCATTGGACGGATACGCGCGCGGGCAATTGGGCGTCATCCAGCCCACTTATGCCCAGTCGTATTTGTACGTCGCCTACCGGTATCTGAGCGGGAGAAAGTTCAACTCGGAGGAGCAGAAGGCGCTGCTCGATCTGTGGCACTACCGGTTGGCCTTTGAATTACCCGATGGTCAAGATTCGTCTCACGCCGTCAAGAAGTCCTGGCCGCAACTGTGGCTTGAGGCACGGAAAAAAGTTCCAGGGGCAGGCCCTGATCCTTCCATTGAATATTTCCGCTCGTTTGGGAATAACTACCAGCAATTTGTCAACTGTACCGACGAAAGTTTCAAGTCAGCTATCGCCACCCTGGACGAGCGTTTGGCGCGATTCGGGGTGGACAACCCAACCGTGAAAGAATGGCTGGGCGCCCAGGACCAGGTGTTTGCGAATTGTACGGGAAGAGGTCAGGGAATCCGGCCGGTGAGTGAAAAACAGGCTCTGGTAAAATTCATTCCCGTCGCCCTGCAATCGAGCGCTTCGCCGGTTGCCCGCGCCGACCGGGATTATCAAATTGCCGCCGCGTATTTTTATGCCACCGACTACGATGAAGCAGGGAAGCGATTCCAGGCGATTGCTCAGGATTCGGTTTCACCCTGGCGGCAAATTGCGCGCCTCCTGGTTGTCCGATGCGTGCTCCGCAAAGCGACGCTGAGCACAGACGACGACAAGTACGATAAAGGGCCACTGGCCCAGGCCGCAAGCCAGTTACACCAAATTCTCGACGATCGAAACATGGCTGACGTGCACGCCTCGGCGCAACGGCTGCTTGAATTCATCGAATTCCGGATTCATCCCCTGGAAATGGAGCGCCAACTTGCCACGCATCTCCTACTGGACAACATAGAGAGCACTCTTAGGCAGAATCTGTGGGACTACACCACTCTCGCGGATCGATCGTTTCGGCTGGACGGCGAGCAGACTGCAAAGACCGCTGCCGGTCAGCCTTCCCAGGTTGTGGGCGCGACGAAGGACAATCTTGCAGGCGACGACCTTACCGATTGGATCGCGACCATGCAGGGAACGAATGCACAGAGCGTAGACCAAATTGCTGGGCGATGGAAACAATCGCGCTCAATGCCCTGGCTTGTGGCTTCCATATCCAAAATACGTGCGGGGCAACCAGGGGTGCCGGAGCTTTTGAAAGCCTCGGAAGGCGTCGCGCCCAACTCGCCCGGGTTCGCGACGGTTGCATTTCATCGACTGCGCCTGATGAGCGAGGCGAACAATGCCGATGAAGTCCGGGCCAGTCTCGACAAACTTCTTCCCGAAAACCAAAAGAAAATGCCCCTTTCGGCGCAGAATCTGTTTCTGGCCCTGCGGATGAAAGTCGCAACTACGCTGGATGAATTGCTCCGATTTGCCCAGAGAGTTCCGACGACCGTTGCTTACGATACGGAGGGAATGGAATTGCCGGATAACATTGACTCGCATTCGGCCGGGGGAAAGGAGGTGGCGGCCGAGCCGACTCGCTTCGACAACGATGCGACCGAAATTCTGAATAAGATGCTGCCCCTGGAAGTCCTGGCGCGGGCGGCGGAAGCCAAAACTCTCCCGGACGATCTTCGCCGGCAGATGGCACAGGCCGCCTGGGTGAGAGCGGTCATATTAGGGGATGCCGCAATGGCTCAGCGAATGACGCCGGTATGGGAAAGTCTGGAGCCCCCAGTTAAGAATCTACTGGAGGTGTACCGGGCGGAAAAATCCCCTGAGGCGGCGCAGTTCGCCGCAATTTACCTCATGCTCAAATTTCCCGGCACCCGGCCCATCGTTGATTCAGGCGTGGCCCGCCTTACGCGGGTGGACGCGATCGATAATTACCGGGACAATTGGTGGTGCCTTCCGGAACCCGGCGCGCCCAAGGACCCTTCCGACGGAGATCTTGGGCGAATGGTCCTGAGTAGACCCTTGCGTTCCCTTTACCCCGGCGGCGAACCTGGGGCTCCAGCATTTCTCAGCGGGGAAGAGAAGGCAAGGGGCCAGGAAGATTGGAAGAAACTGCGGCAACTGGGAGTGGCTCCTGACTTTTTCGCCCGGGAAGTACTTGCTTAGGGAAAGCAGCACCCCGACGATCCACGCGAGGCCGAGGCCCTCTACCTAGCAGTTCGGTCCACCCGTTATGGATGCCCGGATAAGGTGACGGGTGGGCTTTCTAAGGTCGCATTCCAACTCCTGCACGCGCAATATCCGAAGACCGAATGGGCAAAAAAAACGAAGTACTGGTATGGGGACGGTAGCCGAAACTAGTATTCTGGTGGGATGGGCGATTGGGGTGGCCCCAAAAAAGTTGAGGGAGGATGTCACTCCTCCCTCAAAGCGTCGGGTGTTGGGGTCTAATCTTTGAGCCTGTCGCCAGAATCCCCTATCTATAAAAGATAGGCTGGTGTTAGCTCGGCTTCCTTAAGAGCAACTGGCATGCCAAATGATTTGGATGGCGGCGATTAACTTAAACCCTTAAAATACAATTAGATAAAAGCCTTAAACATGGGAACGCCAAATGGGCAATTGCTCCAATATACTAAATTTAAGATTTATAAATACTGTTTTTGACAGACTGGCGAACGGCATCAAGCGGATCCTGCCAAGCATGCCCTTATTGCCATCGGGATTCCAAGATGCTCCGGAGGTGCGTCGTGGCCAAACTTGACGGAAGGCCATGCGGCAGAGTTAAATAACCTCCAGAAGATTCGAAGAGCAAGACCAAAGGCCTAGAATGGTCGACATCCACTGCCACCCGTTACACGCCACGGACGACGGCGCTAAAACATTGGAAATCGCAATTGAAATGTGCAAGATGGCAGCGGCTGATGGCATCACTCACCTCGTTGCCACCCCCCACTGTGATTATAATTATCCCTACCTGCGGGAAGCCAACGAAACCAAGCTTGCGGAACTCCAGAAGGCCGCCGGGGAGTCGCCGAAGCTGATGCTGGGTTGTGACTTCCACCTTTCCTTTGACAACATCAAGCGGCTGGTGGAGAAGCCGCGGGAATTCAGCATCAATTACACAGAATACGTCCTGGTGGAATTTGGCGACCATTTCATTCCGGATCAGATTGACAACGCGTTTTATGAGATTGAAAGTGCGGGACTCATCCCGATTCTCACTCACCCGGAACGCAATCCGGTTTTCGTGCGCAAGCCCGAGTTGCTCAATCGTTGGGTCAAGCGAGGCTGCCTGGTCCAGGTGACGGCCAAGTCCTACACGGGTGGATTTGGTTCCACGGCGCGGCGCTTTGCTGAACTCTGGTTGGAACAGAATCTAATTCACTTTTTTGCTTCGGATGCTCACGACCTGAAGTACCGCCCGCCTATTCTTTCCGAGTGCTACGAAAAAGTTGCTGCTGCACGGGGAAAAGAAGTCGCCGATTTGCTCCTCACACGAAACCCAGAAGCGGTCATCAACGGGCAGCCACTTCCGCCGGGACTGGAGCCGATGGACGCCAAGCCTTCCAAGAAGCGCGGTTGGTTCTCTTTTCTGCGACGTTAATCGCTGTGCCCGTGTTCTGGCGGGTTGGAGATTGGGCCCATTGAGAGGCGATATTCTCTATCTCCGATGCGGAAGTTGACCGCTCCGGCGACAGGGTCCGTATCTTCTGCATGAAAGCTAACCTCGGCGCCTGGGATAATGACATATCCTCCCACCCAGGGCAGCGGCGGACCTTCCCACTCGAGCTTTAGCACGCTGCAGTCATACTTCATTCCCGGCGCGGGGGAGTACCAACCTTGGAGCCCTGTGTTATCGCCTCGCGCTGCGTACATCTTGCCACCCGGCGGGCCTATGGGAAAAACAGTGAAGACGAATGATAGGCTGCGGACAATGGCGGCATTGTTCTTCACCTCCGTCTCAAAGGTTGGATAGAAATGGACGAAGCTGCTGAGCGTATGCCTTTCCGAGCCTTTGATACCGTCCAGAACCACCCATGCCTGGCCATCCAGGCAGAACCACGCGCGCTGATGAGTAAGACCTGCGAAAGGAAACCCGGGCCACGCCACGCTTAATCCAATGGTTCTTTCTTCCTGATCCCACTGGACATCCATGGGGGGGATCGATTCGGCCGGTTTGACGCACTGCGGGCCTTTACCATCCACCATCAGCACATTATGAGCTTGTTGACTGGAGAAATAATCTGCACTTGCTTCGCTCCCCAGAGCGAAGGCGCCCGAGTCAACAATCACCCGCTGTCCATGGATGGCCAACTCGTAGCTTAAAGCGTCCTGGTGATCATTTCGTGTGCGGGGCAGACGTCCGTTGATTACCATCGCCGACTCGTGCGTAATACTCAGGCGAGAGATCCCACAATGGGGTTGAAGGCACCGAGCGGGCTCCCAAGGAAACTCCGGCAATCGATCGAAGTGTGCTTTGCCCATCTCGCCCAGGAGCATGTAAGGAAAAACGCCGAACTTGCCGGCGAGATCCTTCCACATGGGCTCGTCCAAAAGCACCGCGGCTAAGGCAAAGAGATCCGTCAAGTCATCGCCAGCGGAGGCGGGCGCCGGACCAAAGGCGGGCAAGGTCCCGTCAGGGAGGAGACAGCCTTCGACTACCTTCAGAATCGCCCACAACTTTTCCTCCAGAAAGGCCTTTACCGCGCCGTCGGCCACACCCAATGCAAGGAACTCTACAACTGTACAGGCGAGCCGCAGTTGGGAGCCCGGCCGAGACTCGGCATAGTGGCCGTCAGCGGTGAAGTGCTCGTTGATTTCGTTCAGGAGACTCTCCCGTGCACAAGCACTAATTTCGGCCCCCTCGCGCCCTCCAAAGAATCTTCCGGCGAGGTGCAAGGCGCGAGCAGCCTGCACAGCATCATCGGTGAAGCGAAGAGAAGCGGAGTGCTGTAACAGATAGGTGGCCTGCAACATCAAACTCTTGGCCACCATGTTGAAGAAAATCGTGTCGCGCTCCCAATCGTCGCGCGCCAAATCGGCGGATAAAATCCAGTTGCGGACGCGTCGGGCCAGGGGATTGAGCGACCATCCCGTGCCCTGGCCGGGTGGATTGGCGCAAATCCAGTGAGCAATCAGGTACCGGAGGTGCCGCGCGTATCGCTCCTCTCTGGAGATACGATAATTCAATGCCAACTCCAGCCCGAAATCAAAAGCGTGGAGCTCGGTGCGCCATGCCGGGCTCTCATGTAATTCCCAGCCAATTTCCTCTTGAAAACCATCGCTCTGAGTTTGGAATGTGAATTGGTTGGAAAGCGTTCTTTCACTGCGCCCAAACAAATCGAGCAGGTCGTCGTTCAAAGACGGGGAAATTTCGCGTAAATCCTGGGCGAAGATCCTTGGGGTTCGCGGAGCGCCCAGGCCGGAGGCGGTCATCTCGAGTGCCGAGGAAGCCAATTGAGGGAAGGCCTGATAAAGGAACCGCGCAGCGGCGAACTTGAGTACAGGCCCCCAGTGCTCGAGTTCGAATTGTTCCAGATTGATCACGTGTTGACAGTTTCTTGCTTCGGGTGAAAACTAAGACGTTCTTGAATGTGACTTGTAAACCGTCAAGTGTCAACTGGTTGGCAATATGTTTGCGCGAAAAATTCACGTCGAGGTTATCGATTCGCAAGGGCCGCGGGCTTGTCCCATGGCCTGGCTGGATAGTTTTTGCATGCGAAATTTTACCGGGCGCTCAGCTTTCGATGAGACTTTGCCGGTGGCCGATGGAGAATTGGAAGCCGGCTTTCAAGTGGACCTCGCGGCGCTGCAGGCCGACATGGAGGACTGGCTGACGCGAAAATTCGGGGACGGGAAGGCAGTGACTCTCAAGCTCAGCGAGCGGAAGAAGTGAAATATTGAAGGTGGTGATTTCCTGGCGGGTCAGTCATCCTGCAATTCGCAGTTCCTTAATTCACCTTAATCACGATCATCACTTTGTCGTCGATGTGCGTCCCGTTGCGGGAAAAGCGGGCCACATCCGCGCTTACGGCATCCACAATCGCTGGCGCCTTTTGGTCCGCGTTCTCACGCACTTGCTCGATCAGGCGCTCGGAGCCGTACTCATCGTGCTCAGCATCCATTGACTCCGTGATCCCGTCGGTGCAAAGGATGAGAATGTCGCCGGGCATGAATTTTTCCACCCCGCGATCGTACTTGGCTTTCTCAAACAGCCCCACCACCATGCCACCCTCGGTGAGCGAAACGGGGTCCTTGTCGCGCCGGACGATCACCGGTGGGACGTGTCCGCAATTGATGTAATGTATCGTTTTGCGGCGGATATCGATGAGGCCCATGAAAAGGCTCAGGTATTTTTCCGCGCGCGTGTCATTAAACATCATGCGGTTCAGGGCTTCGGCGATTTCATTGAGCGAGTGGAGGTGGAGAACCAACACGCGCAACGTGGCCTGCAGGTTGGACATCACCATGGCCGAGCTTACGCCTTTGCCTTCCACATCGGCGATGACCACCAGCAAGGTTTGCCGGCCCAAGCTCAGGAAATCGTAATAGTCGCCGCCCACGGCAAAGCAAGGCTCGTTGAGCAGGGCGATGTCAAAGCCTTCCACCACGGGTGCGGTCTCGGGCAGCAGGCTGCGCTGGATCCCGCGAGCCAGCGCCAATTCTTTCTCCATCCGTTCCTTATCCAGGAGGACTTGGTGGAGTTGGGCGTTTTCCAGGGCGAGCGCCATGTGGCCTGATAAAGTGAGCAGAAACTCGGAATCTTCGTCGGTAAAGAACCCATCCTTTTTGTTCAAAAGTTGCAGGGCCGCAATGATTTTTCCCGCCTTATTCCGAATCGGGAGGCACAGGATATTGCGCGTGCGATATCCAGTGCGTTTGTCCACTTCGGGATTGAATCGGGGATCGGCGTAGGCGTCCGGAATATTTACAATTTCGCCGGTGGCGGCCACGTGGCCCGCGATCCCGCGCCCCAAAGGCAGCCGAATTTCCTGTTTCTCCAGGCCTTGCGCAATCAGCGACCAGATTTCTGAGGTCTGCTCGTCCACCATGAAGAGGGTGCCGCGCTCGGCCTCCGCTTGTGTCTTGGCCACGTCGAGGATCCGGCCAAGCAATTCGGAAAGGTCGAGGGTGGAAGTCAGGGCTTTGCTGGCTTCAATCAGAATGCCCAGCTTGTTGAGAGAGTGGCGGGTTGAAGCCAGCAACTCAGAGTCGCGCAAAGCTGTTGAAACCAGCCGGGTGTGAACCCGGAAGAGAGCCTGGCGCTCTTCGGCAGGAGCTTCCTCGCTGGCCAGCAAGAGAACGCCTTCCACTTGGGCGGCGTGCAGCAGGGGATATGCCGCGACGAACCGGAAGTTGTGCTCCTCGGCCCAACGAGCCAGGTCATCATTATTATTTTTGCCGTCCTGCGTCGAAAGCACCTGGGGTTGGCGCTCGTGGATGGCGCGCCCCAAAAGGGATTCGGTCACGCGCGCTTTAATCAGATTGGAGGGCGGCTTCACGGTGCCCGCCGTGGCGCCCAGCTCCATACCGGTTTCGGTCTTGTCCACCGTCCACACCGCTGACGCGGTCATGCCGAAGCGGTTCACCATACGCGCCGTCAGCGCATCCAGGATGGGTTGCGGCTCCAGCAGTGTAGCGAGCTCTTCGCCCAGGTCTTCAATTTCGCGAATGATTTCGAGGGAGGCGGATTTTGCCGTCGCGCTTGCGGGCGCCTTCTCCCGATGCGTTGCCTTGATTACCTTGGAGTCCATGCTTGTCCTGGCTAGATTTCCTTCCCGAGGAGAGTATATATGCGGCGGGTTCGGTGTGCAAATCTTAAATCGATTGTCGGTCAATTTAACATCGGGGGTATTGTGTTGATTCAAGGAAGGAGGAAGTGGATAACTCGGTTGCCCTCAACGCTACCCACTTCCCCAGGTAGTCATTCGTGCTAGTTATATACATGGATGCTCCCCCCCAAAAAAAGGTTGCAGAAGAAAGTCAAGCCGCAGATACGGAAGGTTTAGCGGCAATTGAAAACATTCAAATGAGCACAGCCTACTTCCACCGAATTGGGAATCGCATCGGAGGACCCGGTATGGGTGCTGTTTCGCGGCTTTGAATTAATCGACGGCCGCCAATCCAACCCTGCGTTTCCAGTCGACTCGCGTCCTTGAATTCGGGTATGATGCGAAAGAAGATCTGAAATGAGCTACGTCATCACTCCGTTTGAAGTCAGTTCCAAAGCGCTGACCGAACCGGTCAAGATCAGGTTCGTGCACCTGCTTTCGGGGATCGCCACGCGACATCGCGACTCAATCGACTGTGCGTTTCTGGTGAATGGCCGAAAAGTGTTGGTGGCGATATCCTGCGCTGCCCTTACCGCGTTGCGCGAAGGCGAGCACAAATTCCTGACCGATCAACAATTGGCCGAGATCGCGGCACGCGTCTTGCGCCGTTCGCTGGAAGAGGGCTACGACCCCGCACTCACCGAACTCTTCATAAGCGGCGACGAGTTGCGTACAGTCGCCCATGAATTGGGGTTCTTGTAGAGTTGGCTGGTTCCTGGGCACAATCCCAACTTATTTTGATATAGCTCTTCTCGTGCGCTTCCAAGTGGGCACCCCGTGGTTCGCATTTTATGGCGGACTTGGAGATCGATCCTCTCCTAATCCAAAATTGGCTTGACCTGACGAAATCACTGGACAACACTTAGCGCACTCTGCAACGAACCATTGGAGGGAGTGCGGTGGCGACGTCACGTCGATTTTTCTTGAAGACCACGCTTGCCGGGGCAAGTGTGACATTTAATGAATTGCGCGGCCTTGCGGAACCCAATGCAGTCGGCTCCCTGGCGGACGCAAACTCCGGGACCGGGAAAACGCTTCCACCGGATGAATCCACTACAAGCGCGCCGGAATTTACACGCGGCGTAGGTGTTTATCCCGGCGACCCGAAGGAATATTTTGGGCCCGAGTTGGTTCCCGATACTTCAACATACGGCAAGGGGGGATTTCGCAACCTTGCATTCCGTAGGGCTGCTTATCATTCCAGCAGCTACGATTACAATTTGACCGCGCAACTGATCACCGACGGCATCACCGAGACGAAATTGCCGCGCTGGGTTGCTGTCTCCACCAGTGAACACGGCGTGCTGAAAAAGAACGAACGCGAGTGGCTGTTGGACCACAACCCGGTGACCACGGTGGACTTTAAGGGGCCGCGCGGCTGGGCGCAGATTGAAATCGGGGGCGGGGAAGGGGCTCCTGAAGTCGACCGGGTAGACGTAGGATCTCTCGTGTTGGCGAGCAAGCCGCAGCCTGAAGGGGTTTCGTTCGTCGTGTCTGGTTCCGACGATGGGCAAACTTGGAAAGAACTGGGTCGCGCCTCCAATGTTGCTTCTACTCCCAATCTCAAATTGCCGGCAGGTTTTGCCCAGGCCAAAAATATCTTCATGCCATCGATTCCCTTGAGCGAGGCGGCGCAGAGCCGTTTCTATCGCATCAACTTTGAGGCGGCGAACGCGATTTTCTGGCGTATCGGGGAAGTGGAGTTCTTCAATAAGAACCAGCGCCTGGAAATCGCCGGGCCTTACAATTTTACCAGCGCGTGGAAAAGCGCCGGTGCCGGTGAAGAATGGGTTTACGTGGATCTGGGCGCAGAGTGTGAATTTGACCGCGTCGTCCTGGCATGGATTTGGCGCGCCGCAGAAGGTTCCATCCAGGTTTCCAATGACACGGCCAATTGGTCTGACATTCAAGCGCTACCCGCTGGAGACGGCCTGAAGGATGACATTAAGCTCACTCAACCGGCGCGCGGGCGGTATGTGCGCGTGCTGATGAAGCGCCCCAAGTCGCCTGATGGCTACATTCTGAGTGAGTTTGAAGTCCACGGGCGCGGCGGGCCGGTTCCTCAGCCCAAGCCCCAGCCGCCTGTCCGCGCCAACGATCCCACGGCGCGACAAAACCTGGCAGGAGGGGCATGGCGCCTGCAGCGGGCGTCATTGATAAAAGCGGACGGGGTAGCACTGTCCAAGGTGGGCTGTCATTACGACGAATGGCTTCCCGCCACTGTTCCTGGCACCGCACTCGTGAGTTATGTCAATGTCGGAGCATTGCCTGATCCCAACTACAGCGACAACCAGTTGATGATCTCGGATTCTTTTTTCTGCGCCGACTTCTGGTACCGCAACGAATTCACCGCGCCCTCGCTCGCCCGGGGCCAGCACGCCTGGCTGAATTTTGACGGAATCAATTGGAAGGCCAGTGTGTTTTTGAACGGAACCAAAATTGGGCGCATCGAAGGTGGATTTATACGCGGGCGATTCGAAGTCACCCACAGGATTCGACCCGGCAAGACGAATGCACTCGCCGTGCTGGTGGAGGCAAATGCAACCCCGGGAAGCACCAAGGAAAAGACCTTCGAAAATCCGGACAAGAATGGCGGCGCCCTTGGTGCGGACAACCCGACTTACCATGCTTCTATTGGTTGGGATTGGATTCCCACCATCCGCGGGCGCAATTCGGGCATCTGGAATGATGTCTTTCTCTCCCTCAGCGGCCCGGTCACCATTGACGAACCCTTTGTGACTACCACGCTATCACTGCCGGATATCACGCAAGCGGAAGTCCGAGTTGAAACAATGCTCACCAACCACGAGCCAACAAGTATAACGGGCACGCTGCGCGGAAGATTTGGAGATGTCGAATTTGAACTGCTCCTGTCGCTGGGCGGGTCCGAGAGCAAATCTTTCACGTTTGAACCCGCTGCCCATCCACAACTTCGCCTGCAAAACCCCAAGCTCTGGTGGCCCGCGGGTTATGGTGAGCCGAACCTTTACGACGTCGAGTTGAGGTTTGAAACCGAACGCAAAGAATTGTCAGACACCAAGCGATTCAAGGCCGGAATTCGCCAAATGGCTTACAGCGAAGAGGGCGGCGCCTTGAAGATGTGGATTAATGGCCGTCGTTTTGTGGCGCGCGGAGGCAACTGGGGGTTTGGCGAGTCGATGCTTCGTTACCGTGGGCGCGAGTACGACGTGGCGGTGCGCTACCACAAGGACATGAATTTCACCATGATCCGCAACTGGGTCGGCCAGATTGGCGACGACGAGTTTTACGAAGCCTGCGACCGGCACGGCATCATGGTGTGGCAGGATTTCTGGCTCGCCAATCCCTGGGACGGCCCGGACCCTGACGACAACGACCTGTTTATGCGCAACGTGCGCGACACGGTCCTCCGCATTCGTAATCATCCTTCTATGGGAATTTATGTGGGACGCAATGAAGGCTATCCTCCGAAACCCTTGGAAGACGGAATCAGAAAAACGCTGGCGGAGCTGCATCCGGGCATGCACTACATTCCCAGTTCGGCCGACGACGTGGTAAGTGGCCACGGGCCGTACCAGGCGATGCCGCCGAAGTTTTATTACGCGGAACGAGCCACCACCATGCTCCACAGCGAGCTCGGCATGCCCAATATTGTCAGCATGGACAGCCTGCGCGCCATGATGCCGGAGCGCGAAATGTGGCCGCATGGGCGCCTATGGGGTCTGCACGATTTTTGTCTGCACGGGGCGCAAGGTGGAGCATCTTTCAAGCATATTATCGAAAAAAGTTACGGCGGCGCGGACAACGTCGCGGATTGGGTCTCCCTTGCCCAGTTTGTGAATTACGACGGCTACCGCGCCATGTTCGAGTCGCAGAGCAAGAACCGCATGGGCCTGCTGATCTGGATGAGCCACCCTTGCTGGCCGTCGTTTGTGTGGCAAACCTACGATTATTATTTCGAGCCGACCGCGGCCTACTTTGGGTGTAAGAAAGCCTCGGAGCCGCTGCACATCCAGTGGAACCCCGCCAGTGACAGCATCGAAGTGGTGAACTACAGCGCCGGGAATGTGAAAGGCCTTACGGCGCGCGTGGAAGTTCTTAATTTGGACGGAGCCGTCAAGTGGGATAAGGCGGCCCCGCTCGACAGTGGGGAGGACAGCGTCACCTCTTGCATTAGAATGGAGTATCCCTCGGATCTGACTGCGGTCCATTTCCTTAGGCTCAAATTGGCGCGCGGCATTGATGTGATGTCGGAAAATTTCTATTGGCGTGGAACCGAAGAAGCCAATTACCAGTCGATCCGCAAACTTCCCGTGGTCAAGCTGGACGTTACGAGTTCAAAGCAAGCGATCGCAAATGGAGCCCGGCTTTCTGTTGAATTGCACAACCCTTCTGCCAGGCCCGCACTCATGGTGAGGTTAAAGGTCGTGCGTGAGAAGAGCGGTGACCGAATCTTACCTGCGCTTTTTAGTGACAATTACATTTGCTTGATGCCGGGAGAACGGCGCTCGATAAGGATTGAGGTGAATGGGGCCGACACGCGGGGCGAGGCTCCTCGAGTAGTGGTCGGGGGTTTCAACATCGAAGCAACGGCGGCAGGATGACATGCCCGCAACGGTCGCCCAACGGGGGATTTGAAAATGTCTGAAGTACCGATGGCCCAATCGCAGGCCAGCAGCGCCAGCCGTTCAACCATGTTCACGGCGGCACCAGTGTTCCTGGCCTTTCTCGCCATGGGCTTTGCGGACGCTGCCGGGCCTTTTGTAGGCCTTGCCAAGCAACAATTCAGCCTCTCCAACTTCGCCGCCCAACTAACCAATTTTGTGGGATTCATCATGTTCGGGATTCTTTCCGTCCCCGTTGGAGTGTTTCAGGACAAGAAAGGCAAGAAGTACATCCTGGTTCTGGGATTGTCCATCATGCTGGCGGGCGTATTAATTCCGACCCTGTTCGCTTTTTCAACCTTTGCGTTGTTCCTGCTTACCGTCCTGCTGCTGGGCGCGGGCGCGACGGTTCTTCAGGTGGCCGGGAACCCTCTCATGCGGGACGTCTCGCCGGCGGGGAAGTACTCGCGCAATCTTTCGCTGGCCCAATTTGTTAAGGCAATCGGCTCTCTCTCCGGCCCGGTCGTACCCGTACTGGCCGCGCATTATTTTGGATTAAGCTGGCGCGCGATTTTCCCATTCTTCAGCGTCGCGATCTTGATCGCGTTGATTTCTGCCGCGACCCTGAGAGTTAAAGCAACCCCGGCCGCAGGCCACCAGACGGCGACCCTAGGCTCCTCTCTCGCACTCCTCAAGAGCGGCTACGTCGCCATGATGGTGCTGGCGATTTTTGTCTACGTAGGAGCGGAAGTGTCGGTCAGCTCGGGCATTCCGCTATATCTGAAGGACCGGTTCAGCGTCGACATCGCCAAGACCGGCCTGCTGGGCACCGGGCTTTTTTTCCTCGCCCTCACCATCGGCCGTTTTTCCGGAGGCGTCTTTCTGAATTGGATCAAGCCCAAAGTGTTTTTCCTGATTACCTGCCTGCTTTCCATCCTCGGCTTGCTGGGATTGTTCTGCCCAGACGAATCCGTGGCGGTGGCGGGGTTCTTTGTGGTCGGCCTGGGCTTCGCCAACATCTTCCCGCTCGTCTTCTCGATCACCGTGGACAAAATGCCCGCGGATGCCAATGCTTTGTCCGGCCTGATGGTGATGGCGATTGTGGGTGGGGCGTTTCTTCCGCCTCTGATGGGACTGCTCGCTGACGCCACCCACTCGGTGCAGACTTCTTTCCTGGTGCCGCTATCGGCCATCCTTTATATTACGTGGGCGGCGTTGGTGAATTTCAGAAGTGCAGCCGCGGCGAGCCAGACTGCCACCCAGTGAAATCATGCAAATCGAAACCAGCCAAGATCAGCGTATTGTGATGACGCTTGACGCGGGCGGGACGGCGCTCAAGTTCTCCGCCATGCGGGGCAATGAGCTGCTGGTGGGCCCGCGAACTCTGCCCTGGGCGGCGGATAATCTCAAGCAGTGCCTGGGGAATATTGTCGACGGTTTTCAAAGCGTCAAGCGGCTGCTTCCAAACGACCCCGTGGCCATTAGTTTCGCGTTTCCAGGTCCAGCCGATTATCCGGCCGGCATCATTAGCAATGTCGGTAACCTGCCGGCGTTTCGCGGAGGCGTCCCACTAGGGCCCATGCTCGAGGAAAAGTTCGGGATTCCCGTTTTCATCAATAACGACGGAGACCTGTTTGTCTATGGCGAAGCCATCGCGGGGTTCCTGCCCTACGTGAATCAATTGCTCGAACAGGCGGGGAATCCCAGGCGCTATAAAAATCTCTTCGGCATCACCCTGGGGACGGGCTTGGGCGGCGGAATTGTCCGAAATGGCGAGTTGTTTATCGGCGACAATTCGGCGGCAGGCGAAGTATGGCTGCTGCGCAACAAACTCGATCCGACGGTCAATGCCGAGGAAGGTGCATCAATCCGCGCCGTA
>JBGPCF010000049.1:0-41719 GCA_041481635.1 Terriglobia bacterium
CAAACCCACCGATACTGACGCGGCCGCCCAATTAACCCGGACGGAGGGCGAAGCCAAGCACGGTTTGGAGCTTCTCGAGAAGTTGCAGAAACCCGCCAACGCGACACAGGAGCAGTTCACCCAGGCTGTCAAGGGATTGCGGTCGGTTTTCAATGGGTCGCTTGGTTTTGCGGCGATGCAAAAAAAGGATTATGCGGCGGCGATAACTTCATTGAAAACCGCCGCAGAGGACGATCCGAGCAACAACCTGACGTTCTCCATGCTCGGACAATCTTACCTTCAATCAACTCCTCCCGACTACGACAATGGGATTTGGAGCTTGGCGCGCTCTGTCGCATTGTCCAAAGCATCAAACAGCCCCAACGCGGCCGCGCTCGCGAAGTACTATGATCAGGTCTATACCAACCGCCACGGGTCCAACGAAGGCGAACAGGATATCGTCACCCAAGCCGCCGCTTCCGTTAACCCCCCGGATGGCTTTAAAGTGGGCGCCGCACCGAAACACGCCGCGACCGGCAACGCATTTGTGGACGCCTTCTACAGTTACGAAGACGCGCTCAAGGCCGGCGGTGACACCGAGAAGGAACAATGGAATGCTCTAAAGGGCCAGCAGTTTGAAGGTCCGGGATTTGTGGATAGCGTCGAAGCGGGAACAGATCCTGACACTACGGTAGTCCACATCGACATTTCCGACGTGTCCAAGGGAAAAGAGGGGACTTACGACATCGCTTTGAGGGACAAACAACCCGAAGCCAAGCACCTCGCCAAAGGGGCCCCCGTTCGCTTCAAAGGAGCGATGGCCGAATACACCATGACCCCAAATTTTTTCATTACCCTGGACGGAACCATCAACGACGATGACTTGGCGGCGGGCCAGGACAAAGGCAAACCCAAACCAAAGCCAAAGCCACGGACCCCCACTCGCAGAAAGACCACGGGGCGGTGAGCCGGCTTCGTTTGTGAAAATTTAAAGGAACTACGTAAGCTAAAACAGAGGGCTTGAATCGCGACAAAGCGGTTGTTGGCTGGATTCTTTCCCCAACTACCTCTTCAAAACTTGATCATCGGTTCGAGCGCTTTCGGCGCTTGGGCCGGTGGTCGAGCTCGAGTTCGTCGATTTTTCTACGTAGAGTATTGCGGTGAATTCCGAGGGTTTGGGCTGCCTTCGACTGGTTTCCGTTACTCCTATCCAGAACTCTCCGTATGAACCGTTTTTCGAATTCCTCGACAGCATCCTCGTAGGATATCCCGTTCTCCACCATCGCAGTGATAAGGGAATCTAGTTGCTCTTTCAAGATCGAGCTCCAGGTGGGAAAACTCTGTCCCGGTATGAGTGTTAATTTTTAGTTGCGCCCTTATCGTGCTGGATCAGGGCCTCCCTGAACTTTTCAAACCCAAGCCTGAATTGCGCTTTCAAATCCTCCGGCATTACAAAAGCGACGACCCTCGCCCCGGTCGCAACGTATGGAGCCAGCAGCGATCGCTGAACGGCTTCCGGCTTGACCTCAAAAGCGACAAGTGCCATGAGCAAGATGCAATCCACTATCAAGCCACGAAGCGCCCCAAAAATTCCCCCAAGGAACCGGTCAAATGTCTGGAGCCCCACCGTCTTGATCAGCTTCTTGGCAAGTAATGAAACCAGCGCGCCCACCAGGAGCGTCGCCACAAACAAAGTCAGGAAACCTGCCGCCAGAGCGACTTCGTGAGAGCGCGTCAAATCTTCGAACCATGTCGCGGCCCATTCGTAACCCAACGCGGCGATGGCCAGGCCAGCTACAACGGACGCCAGGGATATCAGTTCCCGGGTGAATCCCTTCTTAGCTGCCATCAAAATAGAGACGACAATGATGATGCACAGGATCCAGTCCAGCCAGTTCCACGTGAACACGATTCCCTTCGCCAATACGGCTCAATTGCCTTGATTGAGATGATGCCCTGTCAAGAGCCGGAAAGCTTCAAGGTATTTCTCGCTGGTTTTTTCCAGCACCTCTCCGGGAAGCGGCGGTGGAGGCGGTTGTTTGTTCCAGCGCGTGGATTCCAAGTAGTCCCGGACAAACTGTTTGTCAAATGAAGGCTGCGACTTCCCGGGCTGATAACCTTCCTTGGGCCAAAATCGGGAAGAATCGGGCGTCAGCACTTCGTCGATCAGGACAACGGTGTCACCTTCAAGTCCAAACTCGAACTTAGTGTCGGCCAGCAAAATTCCCCGGCTTTCCGCATAATCCCGCGCTTTAGAGTAGAGGGTCAAGCTGTACTCGCGCAAGCGTTCCGCAGCGGAATGTCCAATGGCACGAACCATCTCATGCCAATCGATATTCTGGTCGTGGCCTTGCTGGGCCTTGGTGGAAGGCGTGAAGATGGGTTGCTCTAGTTTTGCGGATTCCTGAAGGCCGACGGCCAGCTTGACACCACAGATGGCGCCTGTCACCTTATAGTCTTTCCAGCCCGAACCCGCCAGATAACCCCGCACGACACACTCAATCGGGAACGGTTTGGCCTTTTTTACCAGCATCGATCGGCCTGCCAGTTGGCCGGCGAAGGGCTGAACCTCGGGCGGAAAGTCCGCCATTCGCGCGGTGAGAAAATGGTGGGGGATGACGCCGCTAAAGAAGTTAAACCAAAAGCAAGATAATTGGGTGAGGACCTGCCCCTTTTCGGGAATGCCTTCGGCCATGACCACGTCAAAGGCGGAAAGGCGGTCCGTCGCCACTACCAGGAGCCGGTCGCCCGACACCTCGTATACATCACGGACCTTGCCGCGTGAAAAAAGCTTCACGCCCGTCAACTGCGTTTCTCGAAGAGGGGGGTGTTCAGTCAGTTTGTCCACTGGATTGTTCGGAGCGCTCATTCTAAGTTATCGCCAGAAGATGTCAAAGGGAAAAATTGGACGATATTTTTTGTGTCTCGTCCAATGGGTGCGATGTTTCGCAAACCCAACAGCGCCAGATTCGAGGTTTCCCCTTCGGGGAAAGACGCACTGAATGGGGTGCACCATTATAGTGCAGGCCGGTTGAAATGGGAACACAGATAATGTATTGGGAGAGAAAAGGCCGGGCCTTCCTAAGTGCAAACTCGCCTACGCGGGGACGGCCTCCGCTTCAGCTTCCACTTCGTCGAACCGTACTGAGACCAATTTGGAGACCCCGGGCTCTTCCATGGTGACGCCGTACATGAGTTTTGCGATCTCCATGGTCCGCTTGTTGTGCGTGATCAGGATGAATTGTGTTTGTTGGCTCATCTGACTGATCAGGCGCGTAAAGCGGTCCACGTTGGATTCATCCAGTGGGGCATCCACTTCGTCCAGAATACAGAACGGGCTGGGCGTGAACCGAAAGACCGCAATCAAAAGTGCCAGAGCCGCCAGGGCCTTTTCGCCGCCCGAAAGCAGCAGGACATTCTGCAGCCGCTTGCCCGGCGGCTGAGCCACGATGTCGAGGCCGCTATCGGGGTCGGAATCATCGCTCAGGCGCATCTCACCGATGCCGCCGCCGAAGAGAGTCCGGAAGGATTCCGCAAAATTCTTGTTGATGGCTTGAAATGCTTCGATAAATTGCCGGCGCGACACCTCGTCGATTTCGCGAATGGCTTGCGCCGTATCCTCGATTGAAACCAGCAAGTCCTGCCTTTGCGTTTCGAGGAATGTAAAGCGCTCTTCGGCTTCCTGCAATTCTTCGAGCGCCATCATGTTGACAGGCCCCAAAGCTTCTATTTTTGCTTTCAGGGCCCGGAGTTCTTCTTCCGCAGCCTGCAAGAACTCTCCGGAAAGCGCGGAATCCGGCGTCAATTCGGCGAGCAGTTGCACGGACTCCGTATTCAGTTCGTCCCGGCACTGTTGGGCCTGGTGAGCATGGTCGGACTCGGCGCGGGCAATGCCAATTTCCGTCTCGGAACGCTTCTCGCGGTAGCCTTCGAATGTCGCGCGCGCGGCATCAATGGAAGGGCCAAGGGTGTCGCGCCGCTCCTTCACTAGTTGTGATTCCTGGTCCAAGTTGGTTAGATCGAGGCGCGCGGCCTGCTGTTCTATTTCAAGCTCGGTGCGCCGAGATTGCACTGCCTCGCCCTCTTCTGCCAATCGTTTTTGTTCTTCGCGCCAGCCCCCACATTGCTCGGACATACGAGCCAGACGCGCCCGGACTTCATCAGACTGGGCTGCCACGCGGACCCGTTCGGTTTCCACCGCGCGTGTCCGTTCCTCCAGAGCACTGGCGCGCGCCTGGGCCTGGGCGTTTTCATGGGTAATCCGGTCCAACTGCCCACGAAGGTCACGCAACAGATTTGTGGTTTGCTCAATTTGTATTTCGCGCTGCTTTTGTTCGGTGTTGGCAGTTTCGAGCTGCGAACGCAGGCTTGCCTCCCGTTCCAACACGGCCCGGCGCTCTTCTTCGAGGGCGGTGGCCTCGCCCTTGAGGGCGCGCAAGCGCTCTGCCGCGCGGTCGCAAGCTTCGCGCGTTTGCCGAAGCTTTTCGTTGGCCAATATCGCCTTCTTCTCGGCTTCCAGTTTTTCCGCGGTCAGCGTGCGCAATAGTTCATCGAGCCGCGCCACCAGAGTGGATTGCTCCGTGAGGGCCGCTTCAGCTGTGCGCACTGTGGACTCCAGATCGTTTGCGCGCCGCTCCAATTCGCGAAAATCCCGTCGCAATGCCAGCGGTCCGGCGCCCGCGCCGCGGCCTCCGGTAACCAGGCGGTGGTGATAGTGCTCCCCGCTGGGCGCCAGGAAATGGTAATCGGGATATTGGAGTGCCAAGCGTTCGGCGGCGGCAGTGTCTTCAACCATGTAGGCATTCTGGAGGGCTGGCAACGGCAAGTCGCCATTCAATCCCAGGCGCGATTCAAAGCGCACGAGGTCACGAACGTTCGCCACTACGCCTGGCGCCGAGTGAACCTCGGGGTCCGAATGCCCGTTAGAGTGCCCGTTTGAACCGACTTGTGTGACGAAGAAAGTGGACCGCCCTGTGCCTTCGCTTTTTAAGAGGGCGATACCGGACCGCGCCTCAGCGTGCCCTTCCACAACCACGCATTCCAGGTCGTGCTTCAAGAAATCCTCGACCACCTCTTCGTAACCTGGGGAAACCTCAACGAAATCCGCCAGGAGACCCATGGGTCGGAAGCTGTGGCCGTTATCAACGTGGTGAATGGAGAGGAGCTTGCGTACGCTCTCGGATGTGTAAGCATGACGGGCCAGGGATTCTTCCAGGGCTTGCTTGCGCGCCAACACTCCCGAATTTTCCTGGCGGAGGGTTTCCAGTTGCGCGCGGTTTGTGGACTCATCTTCGCGGGCCCGATCCAGTTGTTTCGAGGTTTTCGATACGGATTGAATGAGGGCGGCCAAATTACTTTCGCCGCGCGTATGATCGGAGCCCACGGCGTCCAGTTCCATTGCCAATCGGCCGTGCTCCTGCTCGGTTCCCAGTTTTTCTGTTTCTGTTCGCTTGATCTGGCGGTCAAGTCCCAATCCATTTTCTTCCACTTGGACCAGTTGGTTGCGCAAATCCGCCGCCGCGCTCACCGCCCCCAGCAGCGCCTGACGGGCGGCCTCAACATCTGCCTCGCCATCCGAGACTTGTGACGACAATCCAGTTTTCTGAGTCAATAACTCTGTCGCTTCTTCTCGCGCCATGGTCCATTCGCGGCCGAGTTGGTCGGCGCGGTTGGTGAGTTCTGAGGACTCTTCTTCCAGCGATCCGAGTTGAGCCTGGAGTACCCCGTTCTCCGCTGTGGATTCCGCGAGCCGCGCATCGAGGCTCTGGACCTGGTGATGAATCTGTTCAAGGCGCGACCCAAGCCGCTGCTGTTCCAGCTCTCCCTGGGCCAGCAATTCGCGGGATTGGGTCAGACGTGCCTCCAACTCCTCGTGTCGAAGCGTGACTGATTTCTGCTCGCGTTCCAACTCCGCGAGCTGTTGCCCGGCGAGCGAACATTTATCCTGAAGAATCGCCAGCTCATCGTGGAGCCGGTGGCACTCGTTTTCGAGGGTGAGGAGGCGCGAGGTCAACACCACTTTTAATCGCCCGCGTAATTCCTCGTGCATCTCGCGGTAGCGTCGGGCTTTTCCAGCCTGCCTCTTAAGCGAGTTGACCTGTTTGATGACTTCTTCCAGAATGTCGGTAATTCTCGCCAGATTCTGCCGGGAGGATTCCAGCTTCGCTTCGGCCAGCCGTTTGCGCGATTTGAATTTCGATACGCCCGCAGCTTCTTCAATGATGGCGCGCCGGTCCGATGGCTTCGAACTGAGGATCTGCCCGATGCGGCCTTGCTCGATGATGGCGTAGGATTCCGGGCCAAGACCTGTCCCCATAAACAAATCCTGAATGTCGCGCAAGCGGCATATTTCACCGTTAATCAGGTACTCGCTTTCGCCAGATCGGAACAATCGGCGAGTGACCACGATCTCACCCGCCCGGTGCCGCAGGATATGCTTGGCCTTGTGAGACGTTGCGCCGTGCCCGTTCGACCCGGGCATTTCAGGCTCAATGGATTCTCCAGTCGGGTCTGCTTCGATAGGAAGCTCTGCCTGCACTTCTTCTTCCGGTGGCGCCACAACATGCAATAGCTTTCCAGCAGGTGCGCCGGTATATTCAGGGTCGATGAGAGTTAGGCTGACTTCCGCGAGTCCTGTGGGAGGCCGGGTGCTCGTCCCGTTGAAGATGACATCCGCCATTCGCTCGCCGCGCAGCATGCGCGCGCTCTGTTCCCCCAGAACCCAGCTGATTGAGTCCGACAAGTTGGATTTCCCGCACCCATTCGGTCCCACAACAGCGGCCACGCCGTCGGCAAATTCCAGGCGCGTGCGGTCCGCAAATGACTTGAATCCAAGCAGTTCTACTTTCTTCAGCTTGAACAATTTACATTCCTCCTGCTCGATCCTCGTTGATCTTTCGAGCTCAACTCGTTGCTCAAGAAATTCTTGGAATCACGTAATGATGTGTCGGAAAGGAATGGCAACGCCGCCCTTGGGGGCAATCCCTTTTGGGCGCCCCAAAAGTCCAAGGAAATACGCTCCTGCGTGAACCCTGTTCTTTCCAACCTGGCCATCCGTGCTGGCGCACGAACTTAGGCTGCTGCGAGAATCCCCAATCAACTCAACGAAAATCTAGCACGGAAATCACTGCATGTAAAGCACTAAAACCACAATATTGTGGGGTGGCGTAGGAGGGCACCCTATAAGTAGGGGGCATTATCTAGTTTCGAATGGGACAACGCAAAAGCTTGTATCTCTGCTTGGATTGCCTCCACTATGGGGCAATGAATCGTGCTCTGAGTTATCGGAGCCCCGTGCCAGGGCGAACTTTGTCCACGTCGCCGGTGATCAGCCGGGCGCCTCGCTGGTTGGTAAAATACGCCCAGGCCCACTCGAAGAGCACGACAAACCTGTTCCTGAAACCAATGAGAAAGAAAATGTGGACAAATAGCCATGCGAGCCAGGCAATGTAACCTGAGAATTTCAACCTGCCCAAGTCCGCCACGCCTGCGGCACGCCCAATGGTGGCCAGGCTTCCCTTGTCCAGATACTTGAACGGCTTGGAAGGTTGGCCTTTAACGAGGCGGAGAATGTTCCGTGCGGCATGTCGCCCTTGCTGAATGGCCACTGGAGCCACTCCCGGCAACGGCCGGCCTGTCTGATGCGAGAAGTTTGCCAAGTCCCCGATGACGAAGGTTTCGGGGTGGTCAGGGATCGAGAGGTCTGGTTCCACGATCACCCGGCCAACTTTATCGAGCGGCGCGCCCAGAGAGCGGGCGAGGGGTGAGGCTGCCACTCCAGCGGCCCAAAGAACCGTGGCGGCACGAAGAGGTTCACCTCCCAAAACGACTTGGCCCTCCTGGACCGCTGTTACGGGACATTTTGTTCGGACTTCGGCTCCCAATTTCTTGAGGGACGCTTCCGCGGCCGCTGACAGATCCTCCGGATAAGAAGGCAGAATTCTCGGGCCGGCCTCAACGAGCACAATGCGCGCGTCCTTGGGATTGATGGCCCGAAAGTCCCGAACCAGGACCTGCCGGGATATTTCGGCAATGGCTCCAGCCAGTTCGACTCCCGTCGGGCCTCCGCCCACAATCACGAAAGTCAGTAGTTCATTTTTCTTGGCGGGGTCAGTTTCGCGCTCGGCTCTTTCGAAGGCCACCAAAATCCGCCGCCGGATTTCCAGTGCGTCTTCCAGGCTCTTGAGCCCCGGCGCGAACGGTTCCCAATCGTCATGGCCGAAGTAGGCGTGACGTGCGCCAGAAGCCAGAATCAGGTAATCGAATTTCAGTACGCCGTCGCTCAGCTTGACAATACGGGCGGTAGGATCAATCTCCAGCGCCTCTTCAAGTAGCACCCGGGCATTCGCCTGTCGCGCCAGGACGGCACGGATCGGATAGGCGATATCGCCGGGGGAAAGTCCGGCCGTGGCGACTTGGTAGAGAAGGGGCTGAAAAAGATGGTGGTTGCGGCGGTCGATCACCGTGATCTCGACCGGGGCGTGCTTTAATGCGCGAGCGCCGTATAGCCCGCCGAAGCCGGCTCCAATTATCACAACCTGGGGCTTATGGTCGTTGGATGCAGGTTGATTCATCGGCGACACCGGGTCGGATTATTCCTGCGCGGGTTTCCAGCGGAGCACAGGCCTGCGAGCCGCAGCGGTTTCATCCAGGCGGGTAACCCGCGTAGTGTAAGGGGCTTTCAGGACAAATTGCGGATCCTCTTCGACCTCCTGGGCGATGGAGCGCATGGCATCTATAAAGGCATCGAGTTCCGCTTTGCCCGCGCTCTCCGTCGGCTCGATCATCAATGCGCCTGAAACGATGAGGGGAAATGAAGTGGTATAAGGATGGAAGCCATAATCAATCAAACGCTTGGCCACGTCGCCGGTGCGGACGCCGCGCGCCACCTGGCGGCGGTCAGAGAACACGCATTCGTGCATAGAAGGAGCGTCGTAGGGAAGCTTATATACGTCCTTCAAACGGCTGCGCACGTAATTCGCGTTCAGGACGGCGTCTTGGGTTGTTTGTCGCAAGCCCGTCGAGCCGTTGGCCTGAATGTAGGCCAGCGCGCGAACCGCCATCCCGAAATTTCCGTAAAATGCCCGGACCCGCCCCACGCTTTTCGGGCGGTTATAGTCCATATAATATGATCCATCTGAAGCTTGCGTGACGGTGGGCGAGGGTAGGTAGGGCTCCAGGAACTGTTTCACAGCCACAGGACCCGAGCCCGGGCCGCCGCCACCGTGCGGTGTGGTGAAAGTCTTGTGAAGGTTCAGGTGCATAACATCCACGCCAAAATCGGCGGGGCGGGCGACGCCCACCAGGGCGTTCATGTTGGCGCCATCCATGTAAACGAGGCCGCCCTTGGCATGTACGCGGCGCGCGATTTCCTGAATCTGTTCCTCAAAAACGCCCAGCGTGTTGGGATTGGTAAGCATCAGGCCAGCCACATCTTCAGTCATCGCGCGGTCCAGTTCGTCCGGATCGAGGCACCCGCGCGAATTCGATTTCAGGTTTTTCACTTCGTACCCTGAAATCGTGACGCTGGCGGGATTGGTTCCGTGGGCCGAGTCAGGAACCAGTATGATGCGCCGTGGATTGCCGCGTTCCGCGAGGCAGGCGCGAATGATAAGGATTCCGGTCAGCTCGCCTTGAGCCCCTGCCGAGGGTTGGAGCGAAACAGCGTCCATGCCGGTGATTTCGGCCAGGCAACGTGCGGTTTCCGCGAGAACCTTAAGGCATCCTTGGGCCAACGCAGCAGGCGTATACGGGTGGTCGGTGGCCAGTCCTTCCAGGCGCGCCACCACTTCGTTGATGCGCGGATTGTATTTCATGGTGCATGAGCCCAGTGGATAAAGGCCCGTGTCCACGCCATAGTTCCAGGTTGAAAGCCGGGTAAAGTGCCGGATAACTTCCGTTTCCGAAACTTCCGGAAAGCCCTCGATGTCGGAGCGATATACGTCCTTGCCCAAGAATTCCTGGGCGGAAACTGCGGGCACATCCAGGGGAGGCAGGTCCACGCCGGATTTGCCCGGAGACGTTTGCTCGAAGATCAAGTCTTCGTTTCTTGTGACGTGCGGTCTTGCCGTACGAATTCGATTTTCCATGGTTATCGTTGTCGTCAAAAAACCGGCGCACCCAGGGTCATCGCCCTCGGATGGGGGATTGGTTCATGGCGCCCACTGGTTCGCCGTTGGAGCGGGCGGCTATGCGGGCGTACACCGCGGCCATGCGATCGATAGAATCTCTATTCACGGTTTCAGTCACGCAGACCAGCAAATGATTCTTCAGCTCGGGATAATATTGTTCGAGACTGAAGCCTCCGATAATTTTTTCCTCGCGTAAGGCAGCCAGCATTTCGTCTGCATCCCCGGGAGTCTTGACCACAAATTCGTTGAAGTGCGATCCGGCGAAAGGTCGTGGTGATCCGGTCGCGCTTCGAAGTGCGTCCGCCGCATAATTGGCCTTAGACATGTTTTGTTCAGCCAGAGCCTTCAATCCTTTTTTCCCCAGCAACGTGAGATAGATTGTTGCGGCCAGGGCGCAGAGCGATTGGTTGGTGCAAATATTAGAGGTCGCTTTCTCGCGCCGGATGTGCTGCTCGCGCGTAGCCAGGGTAAGCACAAACCCGCGACGGCCCTCCGTGTCCTGCGTCTGCCCGATCAGGCGGCCCGGCATCTGTCTGATAAATTGCTGTTTGGCACCCAGGAAACCGACATAGGGTCCGCCAAACGCGACCGGAACGCCAAACGATTGTGCCTCGCCACACACGATGTCGGCATCCACCGGTGGCTGGACGATGGCCAGCGAAAGCGGCTCGGTGATGGTCACAATCAGCAGCGCGCCGCTATGGTGGACGATTCCGGCAATTTCCTTGGCACGCTCGATAGTTCCAAAAAAGTTGGGCGATTGAATGACCACTGCCGCTGTCTCTGTCTTGAGCGAGGCCTCGAGGCGCTCCATGTCGAGCTGACCGATGCTTGTGTAGGGAGCCTCGACAAGTTCCACGCCCTGGTGCTGGACGTATGCCTGGAGCACTTGCCTGTACTCAGGATGGAGGGTGCGAGCCAAAACGACCCGGTTACGGCGCGTGATTCGCAACGCCATCAGAACTGCCTCGGTGGTGGCGGTGGAGCCGTCATAAAGCGAGGCATTGGCCACATCCATGCCCGTGAGTTGGGTTATGAGCGTTTGGAACTCAAACATGGCTTGTAGCGTGCCTTGGGCAATCTCCGCCTGGTAGGGTGTGTAAGCGGTGAAAAATTCCCCACGCGACAGCAACGCATCGATGGCGACTGGTCGATAGTGCGTATACGCCCCCGCACCCAGGAGCGAAACGTAATCGCGCCCGCTTTGGCTTGCTGCCTGCCGGAAGAACTCCAGTATCTCGGATTCGGAAAGTGGTCCAGGCAGGTTCAAGGTTCGCTGGAGCTTCAATTCCGCGGGTATCTGGGCGAATAATTCTTCAATTGATTTGTGACCTGTGGCCTGCAGCATGGCCTCACGCTCGGCAGGTGAATTCGGCAGGTAGCGCATTAGTGGGCCTTCTCTTCCTTGATATAGGCTTCATACTCCTCGGACGACATCAGGCTGTCCGTTTCACTTCGATCCTCCAGGCGAACTTTGATGAGCCAGGCGTCGCCATGCGGGTCAGTGTTGATCAGTTCGGGATTGTTTTGGAGTTTCGGATTCGCGGCGGTCACTTCGCCGGTCACCGGCGAGAAGATTTCGGATACCGCCTTGACGGATTCGACCGTCCCGAAAGACTCCTTGGCGGTGACATGATCGCCCGGCTTTGGAAGCTCGACAAAGACAATATCGCCCAATTCTTTTTGGGCGTGGTCCGTGATGCCGATGATCCCGGTGATTTCATCGACACGAATCCACTCATGATCTTTGGTGTAAAGCAATTCGGGTGGGTACATGAAGAACTCTTCTCCTTGAAGCTCAGCCCGGAGACCCTAGCACACCCCGGGGTTTGAAGACATCACTCGCTGGACATTAGATGAGGCAAAAATTTGACACCACTACTTGGGCCGTTTGTAGAATGGCAAAGGAATTTGCACCGCCGCGACCTGCTTGTCCCGAATTTCAATGTGAACCTGCCTGCCGACCTCGGCAAGATGGGGAGGCAAATAGGCTAATCCAATATTCTTTTTGAGAAAAGGCGCCGGAGAACCGCTGGTCACTCGTCCTGCAACTTGGCTGTCCACGATCACACGATATCCGTCGCGGGCAATGCCCCGGTCCGTCATTTCGAAACCCACCAGCTTCTTTCGAGTGCCGTGTTCGTGCTGCTTGACGAGCACGTCGCGACCCAGGAAGTCGCCTTTGTCACACTTACAAATCCAGCGAAGATTGGCTTCAAGCAGCGTCGTTTCTGCATCGAGCTCATGACCGTAGAGTGGAAAGGCGGCTTCCAGGCGCAACGTATTGCGGGCCCCCAGCCCGGCGGGAATCAAACCGTCCGGCTTGCCTGCCTCCATCAGCCCGTTCCATACGCGCTCGGACTCATCGGGAGGGAAGTAAAACTCAAAACCGTCTTCTCCTGTGTAACCCGTACGAGCGAGCAGCCCGTCCACACCACAACACCTCGCCCTGGAAAACCAGTAGTATCGCAGGCTGCTCCAGTCGGAGCCCGTGACGCGCGACAGGATACTCGCTGAGCGCGGCCCTTGCAAGGCGACTTGCGAATACTGGTAGGAAACGTTGTGAACCTCGGCGCCAAAAGAATTGTGCCGCACGATCCACTCAAAATCTTTGTCGGTATTGGCGGCGTTGACACAGAGGAAATAATCGTCCTCCGTCATGCGATGGACCAGGCAATCATCAATGGCATTCCCGCCGACGTCCATTAGAGCGGTATATTGCGCCTGGCCGATCTTGAGCTGCGAAACGTCGTTGCAAGTCACGTACTGGAGGAGGGCCAGCGCCGGGTGGCCCCGAACATCGATTTCGCCCATGTGGCTGACGTCGAAAAGACCAGCCCGAGTACGCACCGCCAGGTGCTCTTCCGTAATGCCCGAGTATTCGACCGGCATCTCCCAGCCGCCGAACTCCACCATTCGGGCGCCGGCAGCCTTGTGGACGGAATTCAGGGCCGTGCGTTTTAACGCGATGTTTGCTTGGGTGGCCAAACTTTTCCTTCCAGTAGGGAACAAAACGACGGCTCAGCTTGGAAGACCCAACGTAACACAATCCGGAATGACCGGTCAAGGCAACGACAGTTTTTCGGCCATCCAAGCGGGAGCGCACTTGATTTTGCCCGCCGGGTGACTCACAATGTGAATAGACGCGGATGACTTTGGCTCGCCCGCGATTGCCGCCGGTCCCGCCCCTGTTCAAGGACAGGGACCATGGACCAAGGGGCTGTAAGGACGAGCGGGAGAATGATCTGATGCTCACTAAAGAGTTTAAATGCATGGTGTGCGACAAGCCTGAGAATCAGTGCACCTGCAACCGGTACTGTGCCCTTTGCCATGCCGATTACGAGTTGCGCCTAACCGAAGACGGCCAGTACTACTGTCGTGATTGTCGCGAAGCTTGTGATTTCAAGTCGCAGGACCAGGCTTAACGTGAAATTGGCGGGTCTCGAGTTTTAAACGTGGCCTTACGCGCGGAATTCGTTTCATATCCCCTCTCAGATTTGATTTTACCGACCCTGGTTTGTACCATCGACATATGGGCGTAAAGCGTCACTCATTGGCATGGAAGATTGTCGTTTCCAATACTCTCCTCGTTGTCCTCGCTGTTTTTTTGATGGTCGTGCTGGAATTTCAAAAGGACCGCAAGCTCCTCGAATCGAACACACGTCACGAGTTAAGCCATGAAGTAGTCACTGGTGCAGTGTTGCTTGAAGGATCCAAGGTGGAGGAATTAATCCAAGGGTCAAGCGGGCAGGGGCGCGAAGAAGTGGCCAAGACCCTGGAATCCCTCTTGAATGAGACTCCCTCGGTAACCCGTTTATACATTCTAGTTCGGGAAACTACTGGTGAACCCCGCCTGGTGATGTTGAGCGGCTCGGAAGCAGAGGCTAAATTTGCACCCGTCATCAAGGCGAACATGGGCTACGTCCTGGCCAAGCAAAAGCCCATCGAAACGCCCATCTACAAGAATGACGAAGGCCGGTGGATTTCTTCCTTCTGCCCTATCCGCGATCACCGCGGACGGGTGGTAGCGGTGATGGGGGGAGATTTGCTCGCTTCAGGCCTGCGGCTCGAGACGCGCGAGAAATTCGAGTCGATGCTTTTAACTGGGCTGGGCGCGGCACTCGTTTCCGTGGTCTTGGGCCTCTTAATCACCCGCAACGTAACGCGCCCTTTGAAAACGATGACGAAAAGCGCGGCCCTGATTGCTTCAGGAAACCTGAATATCTGCCTGAACCTCAAGCGGGGCGATGAAATAGGGGAGTTGGGGGATTCCTTCAATATGATGGTCGAAAAGCTGGCCATCGCGAATAAAGAACGGGAACGCCTGTACGCCGAGGTTTTGAGGAAGGAAAAACTAGAACAGGAAATCAGACTTGCCGCCCAGATTCAGCAGAGTTTCCTCCCAGCTTCTTTTCCATGGTCGCCTCACTATCGGGCCAACGCGCGAAGTGTGGCGGCTGATGTGGTGGGCGGAGATTTCTACGACTTCGTGGAACTTTCGGAGAACCAGATTGGTATTGTGATTGGGGACGTGGCAGGGCGGGGAATCGCGGCGGCCGTGTATATGGCCCGGGTTATCAGCGATTTCCGTGCCGTGGCTCTCCGGGCCGACAGTCCCCGGGAAGCTCTGGAAAAGCTCAATCATCTGCTCTTCTCTCGCTCAACACGCGGAATTTTTGTTACTATGACTTACCTCGTGCTCGACTCTTCCACGGGCGAGCTGAAGTATTCGAGTGGAGGGCACCTTCCGGCTTTGCTTCGGAGGGGCGGGACAGGCCGGGTGGAAGTACTGGACGAAGACTCCGGTTTTCCCCTTGGGATTGTTTCCCGCGCCAGTCTCGGGGAGCGCGTATTGAAGCTCGAGTCCGATGACGAGTTGTTATTGGTGACTGACGGTGTAGTCGAAGGCCTGTGCGCCTGTCACGATGTATTCAACTTTGATAAATTAGTGGAGATTTTTGAGTATCGCCGTTCGCACGAGAACGGGGTGGTGGATGCAGTTTTTGAAGAGATCGCACGTGCTTCCACAGCCGGGGTTCAGCAAGACGATATGACGGTTCTCACCCTGGGCTGGAAGACCGAACAAAAATTGGTCACGATCCTATGAGAATTGTGATCAGCAGCCATCCGAAGTTGCTGAACATCCTGCGGGGTGTGGTAAGATACCGTGCGCAAGAAGCCGGATTCCCCGAATCAGATGTGGATTGGCTGACCATGGCCATTGACGAGGCGGCCACCAACGTCATACGGCATGGTTACAAGAACAGCCATGAGGGAAAGATTGCGCTGAGTATCCAGGCCTTCCCCGACCGGATGGAATTCATCCTGGAGGACTCGGCGCCCAAGGTCAGCCCGGAGGCGGTTAAGCCCCGGCCGTTGGAGGAAATTCGGCCCGGTGGACTGGGCACATTTTTCATCCATTCCTTCATGGACTCATGCTGTTTCGACGAGCACTTTGACGCGGGGAACCGACTGATTATGGTCAAATATCTCCCCCGGAAGGTATCGAGTGACGATGAAAGTACAAGTCAGAAAAATTGACAGTGTTTCCATCCTGGATTGTTCGGGAGACGTGGATCTCTACTCCTCACCCGACTTGCGCGAAAAACTGTTGGGCGAAATGAAGTCCGGGGCGCCGAATGTGCTCATCAACATGTCGGGGGTCACATATATCGATAGCTCGGGCATTGCGACGCTGGTCGAGGGCTTGCAATTGTCACGAGAGAAGAAGACTCACTTCGGCCTGTTCGGATTGCGCACTAACGCGCGCTCGGTACTGGAGCTGGCCCGACTGCACAAGGTTTTCGCATTATTTGAAAATGAAAAGGATGCCCTGGAAAAAATTTCATCCGTCCAACCCTTCGGGGGACTCTAAACCTAGCTTTTTCCAGGACGAATCAGGCGGGTCATGACCTCTGTTCTGACCTACATCGGGCGCAATACGCTCGAACTCATCCGCTACGTGAGCGGTCTGATCGACCTCTCGCGAGAAGCCGGCTATTGGGCTTTCGTCGCTCCGTTCAAAGGCCGCCCGCTGAAATGGCGGAGTTCCATTCACCAGATGGTCTTGGTGGGCGTGGATTCCATTCCCATTGTTTGCTTAATTGCCATCTTTATTGGCCTGGTTTTGGCGCTGCAGGGGGCGTATCAGCTTCAGCAGTTTGGGGCTTCATTCATGGTGACGGCGCTGGTCGGCGTCTCCGTGACAAGGGAACTCGGTCCCTTGATCACGGCCATCATCATCGCCGGGCGGTCGGGCTCAGCATTTGCGGCGGAACTCGGAACAATGAAGGTTTCGGAGGAACTCGATGCGCTCGATGTGATGGGGCTCGATCGGGTCCGATACCTGGTGGTGCCCAAGTATCTGGCCATGATTGTGATGATGCCGTGCTTGACCATCCTGGCCGATCTTTCCGGCATCGTCGGAGGCGCAGTTTTTGAGATACTCCAGCTCGATCAGAATCTCTATACCCTACTCATTTACAACCGGGACGCCCTTCATATGCGGGATATCTGGACGGGGCTGGTGAAAAGCATCGTTTTTGGCCTGATCATCACCAAGGTGGGTTGCTATGAAGGGTTCTCAGTGAAGGGGGGAGCGGAGGGCGTGGGAAAAGCCACTACATCCTCCGTAGTCGTCTCCATTTTCCTGGTGATCCTGGCGGATGTGATCTTTACCGCAATCTTTTATTATACGGGTTGATTATGGCTCACGACAGTTTTGAAGGCCCGATGATTCGCGTGGTCGACCTGTGCACGTTCTACGGGGAGCGGCAGATCCTGAAGAACGCGAACCTGGAAGTCAACAAGGGCGAAACGATGGTCATACTGGGCGGAAGCGGGACCGGCAAGAGTACGTTGCTGCGCCACATCATCCGCCTGGAGAAGCCATCCTCCGGCCACGTTTACATCAAGAACCATGACATCTGCCACATGCCGGAGGAGCGATTTGATCTGTTGCGGCCCAAGATTGGGATGCTTTTCCAGAGCGCCGCACTTTTCAACTCGATGACCATCGAGGAAAACGTCTCGCTGCCTTTGCGCGAGCTGACTCAACTGGAAGACTCGACTATTCGGATCATGACGCGCATCAAGCTGGATCTGGTGGGCCTGACCGGATTCGAAAACTACATGCCATCGCAGTTGAGTGGGGGGATGAAGAAGCGTGCCGGCCTGGCACGGGCCCTGACCATGGACCCGGAAATCCTGCTGTTTGACGAGCCCTCCGCCGGCCTCGACCCCATCACCGCGGCGGGGATCGATAGCCTGATTGTGAAACTCAAGAATGCTTTCCGGATGACCATTGTGGTGGTGACGCACGAATTGCCCAGCGCCCGGATCATTGCCGATCGGATCACCATGATGGATCGGGGCGAGGTCATTGCCATCGGCACACTGGGCGAACTCGAGAAAAGTGATCACCCGCGGGTCCAGCAATTCCTCCAGAGGGTTCCGGAAGCCGAATCAGAGGATCCGCACAAATATTTGGAGGAACTCACCCAACCACCGGCCTGACGCGCCGGCACGATGAGTGAAGCTCCAGCGGCCAGGCTGACCTGGCTGCGCTGAATCACGAGGGGATCGACCTATGGCCAAAGGACAAGAAGAAATCAAGGTTGGAGCCGTGGTGGTGGTGTCCGCGGTTCTTTTTCTAACCGCCCTGGTATTCCTGGGCGGGGTAAATCTCTTTCGCCATAAGAGGGTGGTATACACCACTTTCTTTAAGTTTGCCGGCGGCCTTGAACCGGGGAGTTTCGTCCGGTTCGGAGGCATGAAAGTGGGCACGGTGCAGAGCGCTGAGCTTGACCCCGGTGACAGCACGCGCATTCGCGTCCGGCTCCTGGTAGATGACGGCACGCCGATTCGGATCAATTCAAAGGCCCGCATCTCATCACTGGGTTTCCTGGGCGACAATTACGTCGAGATTTCTCCCGGCACGCGGGATGCCGCCAAGTTGCCTCCGGGTAGTGAAATTCCGGCACTAGAGATTGTGCAGCTCGCGGATGTCTTTGGGAATGTAAACACTCTCACTCTAAGTGCCAACAAGCTGGTGACTGATTTGGACGACAACGTCCTGGTGGTCGCCGACAATGCCAACAAACTCATCTCCAACCTGAATGCCGTGGTGAATGAACCCAACCGGAAGCATCTGGAAGCGGCGCTGGCGAACGTGGATGCGATGCTGGCTGAAACGCGTCCTGAGTTGAAATCGACTTTGGAGAACATCGATAAAGCCAGCGCCAAGATCGGTCCGACCATCGACAGCACGCACGCCACGATTGATAAGGCGGATAAAACAATCGAAAACATGAACGCGATGCTCCAGGAGGATCGGCCTGAGCTTCATGCGGTTCTCGTGCGTTTGCGGGAATCCTTGCTTCAGGTGCAGCGGCTGGTGGGCGATGTGCAAGATACGCTGGATTCGGACCGGCCCGACCTGGATGAGGCCTTGCAGAATATCCGCGCTGCCAGCCAAAACTTGAAGCAGTTCACGGACGAGGTTAAGCAACGCCCCTTCAGCTTGATCCGCATCAAGGCTGAGAAGGACCGCGTTCCACCTACGGGGAAGTGATTGGGTAGGCTGGACAACTGAAGATGTGCAAATCGCACCTCTCCTCTTAAGCCAGGGCAAGGTATTGCTCTTTCTCCGCCTGATTGAAACCCACCAGTTCAAGCTCCAGCGAAATCTTCATGCCTGTCCGACGGAAGACCGTCTTTCGAACCTGTCGAGCCAAGCCCAGGACATCACTCGCGGTAGCGCCCCCCGTGTTGAGCAGAACTAATGGCTGAGTTTCGTTGACCTTTGCGCCGCCGGACTGAAGTCCCTTTAGGCCACAAATCTCCATTAAGTATGCTGTCGGGATCTTGATTTGCTCTGCGGTGGGAAATCGATTTCTGATTTGTCCAAGACGATCAGCTACTTCTGCGCCAAATTCTCGCCGAAGGTCTCGCAGAAGGTTCTCGTATTCGGATTCTTCCAGCGTCAGGTTTTTGAAGAAAGACCCCGCATTCCCGCCTTTTTCTTCTTTCGGGAAGGGAAACTTGGAATCACGAATTCGGATGATCGCTTCCCGAATTTGAAGGAGGCTCGGGCAAGTGGTCCCGATGTTTTGGAAATAGGCCTTTACGTCAGGGTAGTCAACGCTCGGCCGACCCTGCTTCCTGAGCGCCAGGAGAGAATTCAGGATGACAAAGCGGTTCTTGTGAGTGGAATTGAACAAGGATTTTCGATAACCCATCTGACATTCGGCAGCGGACAGGATCTTCACCTCGCCGGTGTGAACGGCCATCACCGTGGCGCTTCGAAGCACGTCGCTGACTTGTTGCCCATAAGCGCCAATATTTTGGACTAATGCCGCGCCCGCCTGTCCGGGGATATGAGAGAGATTCTCGAGGCCCCACAATTCGTGACCAACTGCGAAGTCAACAACATGGTCCCAGGTCTCCCCGGCGCCAATGCGGAGGACGGCTTCACGATCATTCTCATCTTCTACACGGAGGCCTTGGAAGGCCGTGTGGACAACCAATCCCTCGAATCCGCGGTCGCTCACCAGGATGTTGCTTCCCCCACCCAGGACGAATAAATCGAAATTCTTTGATTCTCGGAAATTGAGGGCTTGCCGCAGTTCGTCTTCATTGCAAACTTCAACAAAAACACTTGCCGGCCCTCCGATCTTAAATGTAGTGTAGGGCTTTAAAGGTTCATTGGTCTTGAGCTCAATTGCTCCGGTGAGTGCGTCAGCGGGCATAGGGACGATTGTAGCAGGCTTGGAGGATGGCCGGACCAGGGCTTTGGAATAAGATGTTCGCTCTCAGGACACGCGCCGGTCACGCCCTGCCCAATACTTCTCTCTCAGCACTTTCTTCAAGATCTTTCCGGTTCCACCTTTGGGCAGCGTGTCAATGAAATCGACCGACTTCGGCACTTTGAACCCGCCCAGATGGTGCTTGCAATGAGTGAGGATGTCAGCCTCGCTGGCTTGGACTCCGGGCTTCAAGGTGACAATTGCCTTGGGCACCTCGCCCCATTTATCATCGGGGACAGCGATCACCGCACATTCGAGCACCGCGGGGTGGCCGCAAATAACGCGCTCGATTTCGGCCGAGGCCACGTTTTCACCGCCGGTCAGAATCATATCCTTGGCACGGTCCACGATGAGGACGTAGCCCTCCTCGTCAATGGTGGCCAGATCGCCGGTGTGGAACCAATCGTCCCGGATGGCGTTGGCGGTTGCATCGGGTTGCTTCCAATAACCGGCCATCACCACGTCTCCGCGAACCACCACCTCGCCCACTTCCTCTCCGTCGGGATTCACGTCCCTGTCCATCGGGTCCACTACCCGGACTTCCGAACCTGCGAACGCATATCCCGCGGTCGCTTTGCGCCCTACGCGCTTATCCTCCGGATCGGCTTCCAAATGTGACTTTATTTCGGCGCATGTAATCACGGGTGAAGTCTCCGTGAGGCCGTAGCCGCCCATGGCCACGCACCCCGGCATTTTGGCTTCCACTTGCCGGATGAGGGAGGTGTTGCAAGGCGCCCCTCCGGTAATTATGTTTTTGACTGAGCTCAAATCATACTTCGAGAAGTCAGGATGGTTAATGAGCGCGATCACCATCGCCGGAACCATTTGCAGGCGAGTCACTCGTTCGCGTTGAACAAGATCAAGGACCGTCACGGGGTCAAACTTGCGGATCATCACGTGCCGGCCGCCGGCCAACGTCAGGATGTGGGGTGAGCCCCAACTGTTCACATGAAACAGCGGGACGGTATAAAGTCCGACCGTGGCGTCGGTCTCGTGAAGCCTCAGCCCCGTGTAAAAGGCGTGGAGGTAAAGGTTGCGGTGCGTCAGCATCACGCCCTTGGGGTGGGCAGTTGTGCCGCTCGTGTAGAAAAGCTCGGCTACCGAGTTTTCATCGATCCCGCGATAGTCAATTTCGCGCGGCTTCGCCTCGGCTACCAGTTCGTCGTAAAACTTGGGATGTGCCCAACCAGGCTTCGCGCCTTTCGCGTCGGGGCGCAGGGCGATAAAGTGCTCGACTGACTTGCATTGCGGCCGCAAGGCTTCAACCAGCGGTGCAAATTCAGGGTCGAAGAAGACAAAGCGCGGCGTGCTGTCGTTCAAAATGTACGCCAATTCCTCCCCGCTTAAGCGGATATTCAAGGGCAGCAGGATGGCTCCGATTTGGGGCACGCCGTAATAAGCCTCGAGCAGGCGGTGGCAATTGAAGCTCAGGAACGCCACGACATGGCCCTTCTGGAGGCCCAAGCGGGTGAGAGCGTCCGAGAGCCGGTCGCACCGCTCGTAGAATTCCAAGTATGTAAATCGCAGGTTCGCGCAAACCACGCCTTCTTTGCGGCCAAAGACGCGCGCGGCGTGGCGCTTAAGTCGTACAGGAGTCAGGGGAAGGATCATAAGTTTAGTTGATATTCAACAGGCGCGTAATTTCACTCAATAGATTTGTAGCCGCCGTCAGCGCTCCACTGACCGTGGCAAGTATTGGGGTGAGGAGTGTCTACTTCGGATTTTAAAAAAAAATACCTGCCGTCTCACTTCCGGTGAAGCATTCCTTCCAGCCAGTGCCCTACTGATAACACCCTGACGCCCCAGGCGACGATGCCGATAACCAAAAGCAAGGTCCAGGCATCGACCTTCCAACCGCTCGGGTGTTTCAACTCCAAGAACACGAAGTACAGCGTCGGTGCCGAAATGGCCGCCCACACAAGGATGTTCACCCACGGGGGGCGCGGGGGAGCCGGGCGATAGAGGTTACGGGCGATGCCGATAACCAACAGAATCATCATTGCCGCATCGAACGGAGAAAATTTCGAGAGCCCGTTGTGAATGCCGTTCCAGTTTGAGGCGACGAAGTACACGAGAAACAGGAGTACACACGACCAGACTAATATCCTCTTTGTTTCGGCAACTGGTGTCACCGGCATCTACGGCCTCTGCCTTCAATATTGTCTCTTCTCGATTCTTGGCCGCTCCGCTCGGCTCATCCCTTTGCGCTCAATTGCCGGATGTGTTAGCTCGCGCAGCTCTCTGATGTTCTCGCAAACTTTTAAGACTCCGTCCGCGATATCTTCCGCATCTTTTCGGCTGCCCAGAAAAATATGGTGGGGCAGCCACACCGATTCTACGTATGCAGCGCGCTCGGATACGGGGCAATGGTAAAGGTTCTTCAAGTCTAGTGGCTCGGGCCTGTCCCAGCTTAAGGCGGGGTACTCGTATGGGTTCACAGGAAAGAGGGCGCTCTTGTATACCGGCTCGTAAAAGAGCCCGTCGCAAGGAATGCCTTCCAATTCCAGGGCGCCCAAAAACGCGGCGCGGGGAATGCCCTGGAAATGCTCGGGCGAGTACTTGAAAACGTATTGATAAGCTGCCACGCGCGTTTGCCGCTTGTCGCGCTTCAGGAACCCCAACCCGGGCGTGCCGCGCAAGCGTTTTTCAAAGTGCTCCATGTTGGCCAGACGCGTTTTCTGCTGATTGGGCAGGCGCTTGAGCTGTGCCGCCAGCAACGCCGCTTGCAACTCAGTAATCCGGTAATTGAACCCAATAAAACGATGCCCAAATTTGTCAGTGGTGCTGGCGCGCCCGCAGTTGGTGTAGGACTGGGCCCGCTCCATATACTCGAGATTACTGGTGATGACGGCGCCGCCTTCACCCGAAGTCATCAATTTGCTTGACTGAAAGCTGAAGCACCCGAGGTCCCCTGTCGCGCCCGCGCCCTTATTTCGCCATTTGCCGCCATGGGCATGCGCGCAATCCTCGATTACCACCAGGTTCCGGCCACGCGCGATACGGACGATTTCATCCATGTCGGCGAAACGCATGGCCAGGTGAACCGGAAGAATGGCGCGCGTTTTGGGAGTGAGCGCTTTCGCGATCAACTTCGCATCCAGACAATAGGTGTCCGGGTCCACGTCCACAAACACGGGGACGGCGTTCAAGAGTAGGATGGGCCCCACCGTGCCTTCCCATGTGTAAGCAGGAACAATCACTTCGTCGCCGGGCTGGATGCCGGCGGCTTTTAAGGCAATTTCAATGGCAATCGTTCCGTTGGCGACAGCGAGGCCGTATTTCGCGCCATGGAATCGCGCAAAGGCTTGGGCAAACGAATCCGCGATTTGATTAGGGAAGGGATAGCCCCCCCAATTTCGGCTCGCCAGGACTTTTTGCAGCCCGCGCGCTTCCTCATTGGTGTAAATAGGCCACTTCGCAAATGGCTTGCGTCGAAGCGGCTTTCCCCCGGTAATCGCGAGTTTTCCCATGGTGATTGCTCTCCGATAATTTCGGCCGGCCGACTAATCTGGCCCTCGGTTAGAAAGATTGCCGGACGATATTTGAATATGCGGATTGGCCCGCATCATCTATTGCGCGTACTCTGTAGGCCACGTTTTGCCCTGGGGTGACAGTCGAATCCGTATAATCGCCGCTGCCGCCTGGTAATTTCGCCAATTGATCCCAATGCCCGCCCTCAAGCCGGCGCTCCACGAGAATGCCCGTCGGGTTGCCGCCGTGATTCTCCCATCGTAGCTGGGCGGCGCCTCCGCTCGCCGCAAGCACGAGCGAACTGGGAGCTTCGGGTAGAATTGGCCAGTCGAAATAATTTTCATCCGCAATGGCGAGAATGCTGTCGCGAACCGGCAACTCCTCCAGCGTATCCTTCGTTCCAGCTTTCCACTGGATGGGTTTAATTTCGCCCGAGACTACGTCGACTAGCACCGGATGATCAATCCCCGTGTTCGTCAGCTTAAGCGTGGCAGAACCGGCGGCGAAATTGTTGCCCGGGAGGCTGTGCGCCGCCACCCAGTAAGCCACAATCGCTTTCCGAGTCTTTGAACGGAAACCGTACGCCAGAAACGGCGAGTCCTTATCCAGGTTCATGGCGGTGAGGTCGGGGCTCGAAATCTTGATGGAAATATCATAGTTCGTGTCTGAGAAAAGTGCGTTGGTGTTTTGCAGCGCGTAATAAACCGGGCGCGGCGTGAAGTCGTCGGGAAGGTATCGCAGGCCGTGGATCATTCCAAAGTCGTCCCACTCATTCCCGTCGGTCCCGGCGGCAAGCAGCCAGACGAATGTGCGCACGCCCGCCGCCCAGTTGTAAATCAGTCCTCGTGGAATGTACTTGGCCTGAACCGATTCGTCCGAACCCACCCAGGAAGGAATTGAATTAAACTCGTCGTCCCAAAACTGGATATCCGGGTGAATGCCAGGATAGTGCAGGACCGCGTCACGCAGCTTGCGCGGGGATTCGGCCCCGTAGGCGCCGGAATCCATTTTCTCGGGATTTACATTGCGACCGTACCCGGGATAAGTGTGATAGGCGTAGATGTCGATGCCGGAAGCGCACTGACATGTATCGAGCGCGCGCTGGTTGAAATCGCGCGATGGATCCGCTTGTCCGCCGTAAATTACTTTAGCCTCCGGGTCAGTTTCGTGCACCGCCGGAATGAAGGCCTTGAGGAGCCGGCCGTACTGCTCGGGATTGCCCCATGGATTCCAGTACCCGATGTCCTGTTCGTTCCACAAAGCATAGTAGTGGATTCGGCCGCGAAAGTGATTGACCGTCCATCTTACGTATTTGCTAAAAGCTTCGATTTGCTCGGGCGTCTTGGGAGGCCAGAAGACGGAGTAAAGGCTGCGGTCATCATTGTGAAATGATCCGGGCTCGGGCGTGATGGCGTCAGGGAGGCGGCCAGCGGGCGAAGTATACATGGGATTGCCGTAGAGCAGTTGTACCTGAACTTTCACGCCGTTTTCGACAAGGGAACCCACGTAGTCATCGACTTCTGGAGCGATGGAATAAACGCCGCGCTTTTGCTCCACCCAATCCCAACTGGTGGGCTCCGAGCTGTTTTCGTATTGGCCGATGCGAATCCAACTCACGCCTGCGTCAAACATGCGCGTCCACCACCATCGATTCCAGGGAAGGTAAGGCTCGCGCGGGAGGTCAGAATTGATGCCAAAGCCGTTTTGAATCTGGGATGAGCGTTTGGGGGGAACGTGGTCAGGCAAACCTGACTTTCCGGATTGCGCGAAAAGTGAAAGGCTTGGAATGATAGCGAGCGTGATGACGCCAAACAATATAGACCGACGAAACACACTTCCAGTCCGATGTGCCATTTTTCTTCAATCCCCCCAACTTGCGAATTTTAGGAAAAAGCTCGCTTGAAGAATCTTATCCCAAGGTGTGCGCCTGTCAAGCCAAGTGTTCTTTGTCCCTGGGAGCATTCAAGTCGCCCACAATGAACCAATAGGCCAGCAGGCCGGTGATCAGCACCAACGGGCCCAATGCGAATCCCGCGAAGTACGAGCCCGTCCTCGCAATCAGGAAGCCAGTTAAGAGCGGGGCGAGTATCCCGCCCACGTTTCCGGCAAAATTCTCAAAACCTGTCCAGATACCCACTTCGTTGTCGGGGGCGCAGCATTGGAGAATCACGATCAAGTTGGCTGTCGCCAAGCCCACCAGGGAAGCGCCTGAGATAAGCCAGATGGCCGATGTTGCGCTTGCAGTGAGCGCTGCGGGAATCAGGAGCAGGCTAGTGAGAAACGCGATGGTGATAATCCACTTGCGGGTTCGCGTCTCGTTCCAGCCGAGGCGGACGAGACGATCGGCAATCCAACCGCCGAGCGGCTCGCTGGCGCCGAAAACAATGTAGGGAAGGGCGGAATATACGCCGGCCCTCAGCAAAGTCATGTGCCGAGCCGTCACCAGGTAGTCGGGTAGCCAATTCACCAGCAGATACCAATAGTAGTCAAAACAAAAAAACCCGAGGCAAATGCCAACGAGGTTGCGGTTAAAAGTCACCCAGTGCCGGGCGTTTTGGGGAGGCACCCGCGCCTCATCCGGTTCGCGCCGCTTCGAACCACCGAGGGTCGATGGGAATACCAGCAGCCAGGGGATCAACCAGAAAATCGCTGCGAATCCTACAATCACAAACATTTTCCGCCAGCCGTAGTGAACAATCAGCAGCGCCGTCAGAGGCGCACCAACGGCGAGGCCCGCGCGCGTGCCGCAATCAAAGATGCCCGATGGGAGGCCGCGGTCCTTCGGTTGGAAAAGGAGGCTCACAATCTTTGTTCCGCCGGGTAAATAAATCGACTCTCCTATGCCCAGCATAATTCGAAGGAAAATCAGCATTCCGAGACCGACGGCGAGCCCCGTCATACCTTGGGCGAGCGACCACAGCGCGAAGGCTCCCGCGTAGAGCCAGCGCAGGTTGAATCGGTCGGCAAACCAGCCCATGGGCAATTGCATCAGGGCGTAAGAGGTGAAGAAGGAGGCGAGGAGAACTCCCTTGATTTCGGGTCCGAGGCGCATGTCGGCGGAAATCAGCGGCAGGGCGACCGACAGCGTCCCGCGGTCAAAATAGTTGATTACGGATGCGGCGAAAAGCAGGCCGACGATCGACCAGCGTCGCGCATTGGAAACCGTATATGCAGTCTGGGTGCTCATCGCGTGGAGTCCGGTCGCGCTCCGATTTATTGCGGCCCAGCAAATAACCGGCCGCCTTGAGTTTGGGCAGGATACATTATTTTGGGCCGGGCAGAAGAATTACTTCTGCTTCCGCGTTCAAGCGGCATTCGATTCCCGGATGGGTTCGATTTTGGGGAGGAGCCAAATTACCAATCCGAAGGCCAGCGGGTGCATCACACTGGCGATCACGAAAAGAGGAACGTAAGTGTGGAACCATTGCAGGGTGTATCCCGCCACGGGAGCGATGATCATTCCTCCCAGTGCGCCGCCCGCTCCGCCAAGCCCCACCACGGAGCCAACGTCCTTCTTTGCAAAAAAGTCGGAGGGCAGAGTAAAGACATTGGCCGACCAGCCTTGGTGAGCTGAAGTAGCCAATGAGATGAACGCCAATGCAACCCAGGGGCTGTGAGCAAATACAGCCACCGTGCCTGCCGGCATACAGAATGCGGTGACGGCCATGGCGGTCTTTCGTGCCTTGTTCAGCGACCAGCCCCGCTTCATCAAGAAGCCGGATAACCAGCCGCCGGCGACGCTTCCGAATATGGCGGCAATGAAAGGGACTGAGCCAAAATATTCCATCGTCTCCATAGAAAATCCGCGCGCTTGGGTGAGGTACTTAGGGAGCCAGAAAATGTAGAACCACCACACGGGGTCTGTCATGAACTTCACCAGCGTGAATCCCCAGGTTTGCCGGTAGCCAAGAATTTTCGTCCATGAAGCCCTCACTGTCCCTTGCACAGTATCGCCCGCATCCCGCTGCTCGATGACCTCGAGTTCCGCGCGTGTTGCCCAAGGATGCGACCGGGGGGCCCGGTAGAGCAACAGCCATAGAATTGCACCGAGCATGGCCAGCCCGCCCGTGCCGATAAACGCGGCCTGCCATCCCCATCGTGACAGCAACCACCCCACCAACGGATACGCGATCACGGCTCCGATATTCGTTCCAGAATTGAAGATCCCCGTCGCCAATGCCCTTTCTCTCCGGGGAAACCATTCGGCCACGCTTTTGATGGAGGCCGGAAAATTTCCCGCCTCGCCGGCGCCCAGCATGAAGCGAGCGAAGATGAAAGAGTTAACCCCTTGTGCAAGGGCATGGCCCATGGTGGCCAGCGACCACCATGCCATCGCTAATGCATATCCCAAGCGTGCCCCGAGACGGTCAATAACGCCCCCGGAAACGAGCATCATGAGGGCATAGGAGAACTGGAAAGCGAAAACGATCCAGCCGTAATCGCTTTCCGACCAGACGAAAACCTTCTGCAGCTGGGGGGCAAGAATGGCGATGGTTCCGCGATCGACGTAATTGATGGCAGTGCCGAAAAACAACAGACTACAAATCCACCAGCGAAGATTGGGAACCTTGAAACCTGATTCTTGCCCATTGCTTTTGTGAGTTTCGTCGGAGGGAGTCGGGGCCATTGATGTGGACAAAGGTTATAAGTTCAAGAGGAAAGTGTAAAGGTTAAAGGATGAAGGTTAAAGACTCTTTCCCGGGAGGGGGCTCCATCTCGAACTAAACCGTTTGCTCTTACTTTTAGCCTTTAACCTTTAGCCTTTAACCTTGGCCATTTAAGACTCTGCCGTCACGAGAGGAAGGACGTCCCCTCCGTGACGCAGTACTGCCACCTTAGCTTGTGGACCGGTGATCCTGAAAGCCATCTCAAGCGCCTGCTGTGGCGTTGATGCGGACTGAAATCCCAGATGCGCTTGCATCTCGAATTTGATTCCTGGCGAAACCATTATGCCGCGCGCCCGATCGCAGACCACTCGTCCGACGTGAACGAGGTGGGCCGCAGCCACCAGATCGGTGATCTCCTTTTTCTCCACCATTGCTTTCACTTCATCGAACCCGTGATAACCCAACCGCTCAACTTCCGGGTGTTCTGTGGAGACTCCGTGAGAGCAGGGGGTGACGATGATGACCACGCCGCCCTCGCGGACCGCAAGTTCCGCAGCGTAAATCCCCTTGGCGGCCTGCCAGAGGTCGTAGTCGGCGGGATAGGATTCCGTGAATACGATGTCCGCCAGCGCGGGCTGCGAGATTCCGTGGATGGCCCGGGAAAGCTCGGCCCCTTTTCGATGGGCTGCTACTACGTCGCCAGCCACCACGTGAATCACTCGGTGTTGAGCGTCCATCACCGCATTGACGATGAACCGGAGCCCGGCATGGCGCGCGATTCTCTCCACTTCCTGCCGCACAGGATTCTCCACGACCCCGAGAATCTGTTGGCCGGCATAAAGAGCGCTGCGCCAGTGTGTATATCCGGTAACCTCGCGGCCTGAAACTCCCGGCTGAACGATGGTGGCGCCTCCGGTAAAGCCCATCACGCGATGAGGAACGATTTGTCCAATACCAATCACCAGGTTGGCCTCGCCCAGCAAGCGGTTCACACGGACGGGCGTCCCGTCATCCGTGATCCCGATCTGTTCGAGGTTTTCATCACTTTGCCAGTGATGAATGATCACTTTGTGTTGCTGCGGAATCTGCGGGCCGAGTTTTTTGGCCACTTCCTGTGTGCTCATGCGAGCGTGTGTCCCCGCCGCGATCAGAATCCTGATGTTGCCAGGATGGCATCCGCGCTGGGAAAATCGCCGGATGATAGCAGGCAGGAGAGCCCACGCTGGCGTCTGCCGGGTGATATCGTCCACCAGGAACAACACGCGAGAATCGGGTGCTATAAACTCTTCGACCTTGGGCGACCCGATGGGATGGTCGAGCGCGTCTTCAACCAATTCCTCGGCTGGCTTTGAGGGTTCGATGGCGCGTGGCTCGAGAATCGCCAAAAAGTTGGCGCCAGCGACTTCAAGGGGACTGACGTCCGGGTATGAGAAAGATATCTTCATGGAATTTGACGTTATAGGTGGCTTGAAAAAAGTCACGATGGGCTTTCTCCTGGCTTGCCACTTACCACCGACCACAGATCACTGGTTCTTGACCCAGGCGTGGCGGGGATCATCGGCCCAAGCGCCATATCGCCGCTCTTCGCCCGCCAGCACCCACGTGTAATGGAGTTCGTAGCCAGGCGCAGCGACGACCGGATGATACCCTTTGGGGAGGATAACTGTGTCCCCGTCTTCCACCACAAATACGTTAGAAAACCCCTGGGGGTCATCGGGGGCCGTGTACGTCCAGATAAAGCCAAACCCGCCTGCCGGCTTGACCCTAAAAAAATAAATCTCCTCGAGAACTGCTTCCTGGGGAGGATTGGAATGGTCATGCTTGTGGGGCGGATAACTGGACCAGTTGCCGGGAGGGTTTAGAGTTTCACCCGCGAGGAGGCGCTCCGCGGGAGTGTTTATGCCCAGAGCCGAATATACAGTTCGCCGCCAATTATCCCGCCCAACTTCATTGGTCACCACTGTCGACCCCTCCAGAAGTGCGGCCGGGGTCGTGCAAACCGAGGGCGCGGAAAAAATCCCTGCATCCAGTTTTCCTGAGAGCGATTTGATTTCATAGGACGAATTCGGAGGAATATAAATCATCACGGGCGGTCCCGAAAAAACGTCTCCTCGCGCGCCCACTTTGTTGAAGTTCTGTTTGTTGCCCCCTCTCTCAATGGTCACGTTTGCTGTGCCAGAAAAGACATCCAGAACGGATTCGCGGGATCCTGTGGACCCCGAAAAGCGTTCGCCCTCTGGAAGTTGCAGCCTGCCAAAATCCAGGAAGCGCATTGTGCCGGCTGGAACAATCTGCTGAAAATTGCCGTCGTGTTTGGATTTAATCAGTCGCTCCATGGAATCCCCTTCGCTCTTTGAATTCGAACGGAGTATTATACGCCAGTCATGCGGGTGCAATACTGTCTTGCTGAAAAAAGGAATCGGCCAGCCACGGCATTTTCGGAGTATCCTCTGGGGTGTTTGTGGGGACATGACATGGCGGAACAGAATTCCTTCAATAATCCAAAGGCGGAGGTTTGAAATGAATCGACGGTCTTTTCTGGCATCTTCGGTAACGGCATCGGCACTGGCGGGCGGTTCGGGCCTTATTCCGCGGGCCTCAGCGAGTGCAACCCCTGGCCCAAGCCCGGAGTATATTGAGCTCCGTCTTTATCATCTTCGCCGGGGGCAACAACACACCCAATTTGATGAATACCTACGCACCGCATGGGTGCCGGCGATGAACCGGATCGGGATTTCGCCCATCGGAGTTTTTGAAGTTATGGTGGGGCCGGAGAACCCGACGATGTACGCGGTGATCCCCTACAAGTCGCTCGACGTAATGGCAGGCTCGTGGGCCCGGCTGACGGCTGACCCCGAGTTTCAGAAGAACGGTGCGGCCGTATTGAACGCGCCCCCCTCCGAGCCGGCCATTGTGCGCATGGAAAACTCATTGATGGTCGCTTTCGACGGCATGCCGCGGCTCCAAGCGCCAAACTTTGGGGAAAAGCAGAAAAGCCGGATTTTCGAGTTGCGGACTTATGAGAGCCACAGCAAGAAGGCGAACCGGAAGAAAATTGAGATGTTCAACACGGCAGAGATGGTCATTTTCCAGCGGACCGGCCTCGTGTCCGTTTTCTTCGGCGATACCCTGATCGGACAAAAAATGCCTCAGCTCACCTACATGCTCGCCTTTGACAGCATGGAATCACACGATAAGAATTGGGCGGCATTCGCTGCTGATCCCGATTGGAAAAGATTGAGCACAGCGCCGGGTAACACCGACGGTGAAATCGTTTCCAGCATCAGCAACGTATTCCTGCGCCCGACTTCTTATTCGCAGATATGAGGGTTTTTCTGAGGGTTCCTGGGTCGAACCTCACTTGGGAAACTTGAAGCTCAGTTCGCGGCCCATTTCGAAAACGGGCTTCTTGCGCTTTCGGATGAGAGCTTTGTCCTCTGCCAGCGCGCTCACCAGCATGGGCATGGCGATAGTCGAGTCGCAGTGGACGGTGACCATGCTGGCGTCGTGGGCAATCTTGCCCCAGCTTTGTGCCTCTTCGAACGTGCATCCGGAGAGGCCGCCCCAGTGCGGCGCGTCGGTGACCACCTGCACCGCGTATTTGTGACCATTGTGAGCATTGCGCATGAAGGTGGCTGTGACTTCGCTTTGTTGGACGAAATTCTTCGGAGTGCCCCCACCAAAATAAATCACGCCCGAGGCCGGAGATTCGCCCGCCAGCCGCGCCGTCTCCAGCACGTCTCCAATTACATCGAACGTAAAGTGGTTTTTGCCGAGATGGCGGTTCTCCGCGATGCCGATGCCGATGGAAGAGTCGCCGATGGCGGGGCAGTAGAGCGGAATCCTCGCCTTATACGCCGCGGTCACGATGCCGTCTTCCTTGGCGTGCTTGGAAATTTCTTTGCCAATGAGATATAGGAATTCGCGGGTCGTATAAGGGCGCGTCTGGTCCAGAGACGCGGCGAAGCGGCCCATAAAAGCGTCTTCTTCCCGGAATTCTTCCTCATCGACCAGGGTGTCGTACATGCGGTCAATCAGATTCTTCTGCAACAGCACGTCGTCGATACTGGGCGAGCATTGGAAGTGGAGCCGCCCGATGCTTTCGTGCATATCGTGAAAAAAGTTTGCCCCGGTTGAAACCAGGCAATCGATCAGGCGATTCTTGATGAGGTACACTACCAGGCGTCTCATCCCACCGGGAATCATCGCGCCCGACAAGCCCATCATGATCAGCACACGGTCCTTGAGCATTCTGCGCCAGACATCATGGGCGACGCCGAGGTTGCGGCCCTGAAATGAGATGCCCTCCATCTTTTCGAGTAGCGCCGAGACGTTCTTTCGCCCGTCAATAGCGAGAGGACGGGTAGGTGTGGTGAGAATCTGGTTTTTGCGCATAGCCACCTTTCAATCGTGAATGGAATTTTGATTCTTCGCAGCCCGTACCATGGCCACGAAGGGAAGGGAGATGGTCCGCCGGGGCGTAAGTTGCCGGACTCCGCGGATCATTCGTCGACGCCGAGCAGGATCGACGCGGCCAGTACCGTGGTCCAGAGGCCCCGTTTGTCGCCGATGGCGGACTGTGTGATTTGCATTGTGCGGACGATTTTGTTCGAGATCCGGTAGATTTCTTTTTTTTCGTCCCAGCTCCGGTCAGGGTCGAACTCGACACCCAGGGTGGTGGCCAGCATTTCCGCCGCCAATTCTTCCGCATAGTCCCCTGCCACTTCTTCGGTCTGCCCGTACGAGTGATGCTCGGAAAGGTAGCCGAACGTGTTGCGGTCGGCGGGAAGGGCTACGCCCACCGAGGCGGCAATGAGGCGATGCGGTTCGCGCGTCGAGTTTTCGCTGATTACGACGAAAGTCACCTGTCCCGGCTTCAGTTCCTTCACGCCCTCGGAACGGGGCAGCAGCTTGCACCGCGGGGGAAAAATACTCGAGACACGCACCAGATTGCACGCCGCGATGCCCGCCGAGCGCAGGGCCAATTCAAAGCTCGTCAGTTTTTCCCTGTGTTTCCCCACTCCCTTGGTAAGAAACATCCGTTTCGGTACAAACATTGCGTTCCGTCCTTCGCGTTGTGAGTTCTCGTCGCCCGGGCTTTAAGCGAAAGCGTTGGTAACGTAACAAAAAGTTGAAAAAACTTCCATCGAATTTTTCGAATGTTAAACGGAGGTTACAAAGCGCGCCGGGGTTAAGTTTTTCCCTCGAATAGGAAAATCAGGTCGATGATCAGAATGATGACCACCATGAGCTCAAGGACAAAGGCGCGACTCTGGTTGAATTGTTCCACCATGAATTTGTATAGATTTTCCGCGGTGTCGATTTTCTGTTGTACCAGGCTCTTGTAGTCCAGCACGCCGACCTTATTGGCCGCCAGCCTGTACAATCGGGCGGAGAACATATCACTCAAGAATTTGATGGCGTTGTCCGTTCGTTCGGTAAGTTCGGTGACATCGAGCAACAGAGTGTGCAAGCGGGCCGAAGCGCGGGCCATCCGCCAGCGCGCCCAAAATCCTGTGCCCTTGTCCAACGATTGGTAGACGGAAGCGAGGCGCCGGGTCAGCACTTCATCGTAGTAGCGGAACTCAAGCAACTGGGAATTGGCGTACTCCAGGAGCTGGATGGTCGTCTCGGCTCCAGCCACCGTGTCATAAAGAAAGGCGGCATTCCAGCCCACTACGGCGAGGTCAGCGGGATAATAAGAGATACAGGAACTCAACACCTCGCGCCGCTCTTCCTCGGCTAGGTGTACACTCTCGCCGCGAACGATTTGTGCGATGTCGTCGCCGTGCGTCTTCACTAAATCGGCAGCGCTGGGCTGCCCCTCTGCTTCCACGATATGAAAAACGTAGTAGTCTTCTGACAGCCAGTTTTCGTAAGGCTTGACCAAGGCTGGGGTGGCCTTTTTTAACCTCTCGCGCGTAATGCGAAGGGCGTGGCGCTCGAATTCCTGGCCCGCGACGTATCGAGAAGACATGCTGACCAGGTTGTCCCACTCCCCCTTGAACGGGAATTGGAATTCCACGCTCACCACGCCGTAGTCGTGGTATTTCAGCCGGCCCGTCGCCACCTCCCCGGTATCCAAAGTAATCGCTCCTACAGCCTCGACCACTGGCGGCCTCTCAAATCGGACGTATTCCGGGGCAGTGTGCTTAAAACTGGGTTCGCGGCCCGGAGGGTTTGCTCCCAGGATCGCCCTCAATTCTTCCAGGCGAATTTCTTCGCATACGTCATAAAGGATCAAAACTAACACTGAGCCTTGAAGCGGTGCTTGCTCCATGCGGTCCTCAATACAAGACTAATAGTCCGATTTCTGCGACGCGACAATCATTGAGAGTAATTATGACGCCACAGTATACCTTGAAACACGATCCTGTTATCTCATGCGGGTAGGCCCAGACTGAGCTCTCGTCAATCAGGACCCGAAGCCTCACCCCCCTCTAGGGTTTCACTCCCAGAGTATCCGCGACAGGCTATAATGGCTCGCCATGCGACAGGAATTCTCTGCCGTGCCTTTTCTGGACGGCCAGCATGCCAAAGGCCACCTGACTCGGTTGGAGCAGTGCCTGGCCCCCGTGCTGTTCGTGCCCCTCGCTTCCTTGCTGGCGCAGTCGCCCGACCCCGACGGCGCGTTGGGCATGCTCCAGCGCTACGCGGAGGCTGCGCCCCCGGAAGTTTTGGAGGAGCTTGCCCTGCATCCCTCGACGCTCACATATCTGGTGGCCATCTTTAGCTATAGCGAGACGCTTGGAGAGACTTTTTTGTCGGATCCATCCCTGGTCCTTCAATTCGTGCACGACCGGCATTTTACAAGGCTCAAATCCGTTGAAGACCTGATGCAAGACTACGCGCGCTATTCGGTGACCCATCCCGACCTCTGGCTTGCGTCGCAGCTTGCGCGCTTTAAACGGCGAAACCTTCTGCGCATCGCACTAAAGGACGTCCTGGGTCTTTCCACGTTGGGCGAAACCACGCTGGAGTTATCGACGCTGGCCGACGTCATCCTCAAGAACGCTTTGACTTATTGCGACCAGGAATTGGAAAAGCGGTACGGGTGGCCGCAGTTCCGGGACGCGGAAGGCCGAATTGCGCGCAGCGGGTTTAGCATTGTGTCGCTGGGCAAGCTTGGCGGTAACGAGCTCAATTACAGCTCGGACATCGATTTGTTATTTCTCTACGCCGGGGATGGGCAAACGGCGGGGGGCAGCGAGTCTTCCTCGACCATTCCCAACAAGGAGTATTTCGTCCGGCTGGCGGAGGCCATCAATCGAACCATCACTCAAACCACCCCTCACGGCGAGGTTTACCACATCGACTTGCGCGAAAGACCGGAAGGTGAGAAGGGCGACCTTGCAATTTCCGTGAAATCGGCTCTGGAGTATTACGACCACCGCGCGCGCGATTGGGAATTACAGATGCTGATCAAAGCCCGCCACTCGGCCGGCGATCTCTGGGTGACCCGGGAATTCCTGCACGGCGTTGAGCCTTACGTTTACCGGTCGGCTGGCAACGTGGACGCGATTGAGAGCGTAATGGACAAGCGCGAACGAACTTCCACCCAGCGCCGTGACAGCCCCGCGGGGCCCCTGGACGTCAAGTTCCATCCCGGGGGGATCCGCGATATCGAGTTCCTGATCCAGTGCCTGCAGCGCGTGCACGGGCGCAGTGACTCGTGGGTGCGCTCGGGGGGAACTCTGTTGGCTTTACGTAAGCTCAACGACAAAGGACTCCTCTCGGATGTGGACTTTGCCCGCTTGACCTCCTCTTATGAGTTCTTCCGGAAAGTGGAGCACCGCATCCAGCTCAAGGCGGAACAACACGCGCATCGGTTGCCGCTGGGCCATGCCGCCCTCAATCGCTTGGCCCGACGCTTGGGCATGGAGGGCGGGACGCCCGCGGAGGCCGGCGTTGCGCTGGTAGCCCAGCTCAAACAAGCCTTTGCCCTTGTGGAGGAGATTTGCAAACGCCTGGTCCACGGCCAGCCCACGTCCACTTCAAGCGCCGATTTTCAATTAAGCGCCGAGGTTGCGTGGTCACCGGACCCCGAGCTCGATCACCTTGACGGGATTTTACGCCTCCTTGAGGCACGATCCCCGGTCCTGGCCCGAATCGTGCGTGAGGCTCCGCTTCGCGACCGAGCCTCCAAAGACGCCGCACGCCTTTTGACTGCCCTTCTTAGATCTTCTGAATATTTTCGAACGACACGCGAGAATCCCGAACGACTGCGACGCGCCCTTCAGATTACGGCCGCCAGCCCCCACCTCGCGCAAGTAATGATCCAGCATCCGGAAGACCTGGCAACGCTTGATTTGCTGGCCTCAGAAGGGGTGGGCCAATCACCGAACCAAATGGAGATCGGCTTAATTGGCGCTATTTCCGAGGGGGCGGCAAGCGCACCGGGCGCCAATAGCATAGTTTCGGCTTCGCCCTGTGAGAGATCCGTCTTCCCTTGGGCGGCCGATGAAGGGCTGAGTTTCAGCCAGAAAATGGCGCTTCTCAGAACCGAGTATCGCATCCACGCCTTGCGGCTTGGCGCTCGAGATTGCACGGTACTCAGTCCCATCTTCACATGCTTGAATCGGTGGACAAGTCTGGCCGTACGTTGTCTGGCAAGCGCACTGACCATGGCTGTCGGTCCGCAAGCTCAAAGCGGCAGCATGCCGATTGCTGTGCTTGGACTCGGCCGCCTGGGGATGAATGAGTTTGATCTTGCATCGAGCGCGGAGCTGGCGTTTGTTGTGGCGGCCGGGAATGATGGGGAAGGATTGACCTTCGCACGGCGGCTGGCGGACAGAATAGCTGAGGCGCTCTGCAGCTACACTCACGATGGAAGCGTGTTCGCGGTAGATGCCTTTCCGCTACCCCAGGGTGACAAGGATGTGACTGTGGTTTCGGAAGATGTCCTTACAGAACATCTCAGTGAGGGGCCACTCGATCAACTCCTGGGTTTTGCCAACGCGCGCCCCGTCGCCGGCGATCTAGAGCTGGGCCGCCATGTCGTTGCCCGGCTGACCGAGGCTTTGTTCGAGCGGTTCGAGCCCGGAGGAAAATCCGACGACGGCCTGCACGATCTCTTCAAGAGGATGGCCGGAGAGACGCCCGTGCTACATTCTGGCGCTCATGGAGCCTTCGGTGAGGTGGAATTGACCCTTTCCATTCTGCGCCTTCGTCAATGCGTCAAGCTGCCCGCAGAAACAAATGTTCCAAACCAGGTTGCCGCTTTGTGCTCTACAGGGCACATTAGTGCCCGGGACGCCGGGGGACTCACGCAAGGTGTGAGTTTTCTGCGCAGCGTTGATCACGCCGTTCGCCTTGTGACCGGCCTCAAGCCGGGCAGTATGCCGGAAAATTATTCACGGTCCGAAGAGGTGGAAGCCCTCACCCGTCACTGGGGACTAATTGGGAAGAACGATTCACTACCCAGGATTACGGCTGTCACCCACGCTCAGGTCCAATCCCTCTGCCATCGCCTGCTCGACTTTGGGTAATAATCCCGTCCACACTGGATCGAATCTTGAATTCGCGCGTCGCGGGTGATATCTTGCTTGACTCGCACATATTTGGCGGCGAGGCATGTGCCTGTATGCGGAGACGCGCTGGCCAGAGAGCGTCAGGTGTCTCTGCTGACGTAATGCCTTGAAAGGAAGCCTCCACTCGGCAACAGTCGGCCGGCATTCTAGTTTGCGTTTGAGGGTGAAAGGTGATGTCAGGAAAACAAAAAGACATGTTCGGGGCGCGTGTGGCGATTGAAACTGCCGATGGGCGCGCTTTTATCTACCGTCTCGATCGCCTGGAGAAATCAGGCCTGGCTCAAGTCTCACGCTTGCCGTTTTCAATGAAAGTTCTCCTGGAAGCCGTTCTGCGCCACTGTGACGGCGAGCTGGTGACGGAAGAAGACGTTCGCGCGCTGGCCGGCTGGAACGCCAAGTCGCCCGCGGTGCGTGAGGTTCCATTCAAACCCGCGCGCGTGATCCTGCAGGATTTTACCGGTGTGCCAGCAGTCGTGGATCTAGCCGCCATGCGTTCGGCGATGAAGCGTCTGGGCGGCGACCCGGCGAAAATTAATCCACTGGTGCCGGTGGATTTGGTGATTGACCATTCGGTGCAGGTGGATGTATTCGGCTCGTTGGTGGCACTGGCGCGCAATGCGGATATCGAATTCGATCGCAACCGCGAGCGCTACGAATTCCTGCGCTGGGGACAAAAGGCCTTTGCGGATTTCCGCGTCGTTCCCCCTGCCACAGGCATTGTGCACCAGGTGAATCTGGAATTCCTCGCCAAAGTGGTTTTGGAGCAAAAGGAAGATGGGGATACGGTTTTATTCCCCGACACGCTGGTGGGTACAGACTCGCACACCACGATGATTAACGGGCTTGGTGTGCTGGGCTGGGGCGTGGGGGGCATCGAAGCCGAGGCCGCGATGCTCGGCCAGCCCTATTATTTCCTCACCCCCAAGGTCGTGGGCTTTAGATTAACGGGCCGCCTGCGCGAAGGTGTGACGGCCACCGACCTCGTCCTCACGGTCACCCAGACGCTACGCAAGAAGGGCGTGGTGGACAAATTCGTGGAGTTTTACGGTGACGGTCTTTCGCAGATGTCGCTGGCAGATCGCGCCACCATCGGGAACATGTCGCCTGAGTATGGGGCAACGATGGGATTCTTCCCGGTGGACGACGAGACACTGCGCTACCTCCGTCAGACCGGGCGCACCGACCTCGAAGTGGATCGTGTTGAACGCTACACAAAGGAGCAAGGGCTCTTCCGCACCGACCAAACTCCCGACCCGGAGTTCAGCGAAACGCTTGCCCTGGATCTCGGGACGGTGGAGCCGAGCCTGGCGGGACCAAAGCGTCCCCAGGACCGTGTGGCGCTTTCCGACATGAAGCGCGCCTTCCGCCAGGCACTTTCCGCGCCGGTAAAGGAGCGCGGGTTCGGGTTGCCCACGACTGAGCTGGCCCGTGCCGCGACCGTTCAATCTAATGGCGACCGTGAAACAATTGCCCACGGCGCGGTGGTGATTGCCGCAATCACTTCGTGCACCAACACCTCCAACCCGTCCGTGATGCTGGGCGCGGGGCTGCTGGCCAAGAAAGCCGCGGCGCGTGGCTTGACCGTTCCGCACTATGTGAAAACCAGCCTCGCGCCTGGATCAAAGGTGGTCACCGCATACCTGAAGGAAGCGGGCCTGCTCGATTCGCTTGCCGCGTTGGGATTCAATTTGGTGGGCTATGGCTGCACCACTTGCATCGGCAACAGTGGGCCGTTGCCGGACGCAGTGGCCAAAGCAGTCACAGAGAATCAACTGGTGGCCGCCGCGGTCCTGTCCGGCAATCGGAATTTTGAAGGCCGAATTCATCCTCACGTGCGCGCCAACTATCTGGCTTCGCCCCCCCTGGTGGTGGCTTATGCATTGGCCGGGACGGTGGATAAGGATTTGGAAACCGAGCCGCTCGGTAAAGACCGCCATGGCACGCCAGTGTTCCTACGGGACATCTGGCCTACCCAAGAAGAGATTGCTGCAGCGATGAGCCACGCCGTGAAGCCGGAAATGTTTCGAGCCTCATACAATAATGTTTGGGACGGCAATCCGACTTGGAACGCCATCCCCGTGGCGGGTGGCGCACTCTACAACTGGCGCCCGGATTCCACTTACATTCAGGAGCCGCCCTTCTTTACGGAATTTGGCGCGGAGCCCTCGCCCATTTGCGAAATTCGCGGAGCCCGCGTGCTGGCGTTGCTCGGCGATTCGGTCACCACCGACCACATCTCGCCCGCCGGGGACATCGCGGCGGACAGTCCGGCAGGCCGTTTCTTGATTGAGTGCGGCATCCAGAAAATGGATTTCAATTCCTATGGATCGCGCCGCGGAAATGATCGGGTGATGGTGCGGGGGACATTTGCCAACATCCGGTTGAAGAATCTGCTGGTGCCGGGAACCGAAGGCGGGATTACAGTACACTTCCCGGACGGCGCGCGCATGCCCATCTACTATGCGGCCATGCGCTATCGGGAAGAGGGAGTGTCCCTCCTGGTGATTGCCGGCAAAGAATATGGCTCCGGTTCCTCGCGCGATTGGGCTGCTAAAGGTACGCTGCTTTTGGGTGTGCGCGCAGCTCTGGCCGAGACCTTTGAGCGCATCCACCGCAGCAACCTGGTGGGCATGGGCGTCCTCCCGTTGCAATTCCTGGAGGGTGAGAACACTGCCTCGCTCGGATTGACAGGCCAGGAAGTTTTCGATGTGAGCGGGCTGGGCGACGACATCAGGCCTCGTCCCGTAGTGACAATCACAGCGGCGAGTTCTGACGGCTCACGAAAGAATTTTAAGGCAATCGCACGGCTTGATACAGCCGTGGAAGTGAATTACTACCGCAACGGGGGAATCCTGCCGACGGTGCTGCGAAGCTTGCTAAAGGAAAAGTGAGCTGCATGTTGTCATGAGCCCGTAGACACTGGCGTCGCCTTGTGTTGAGTAACTGTGGGAATGTTCTGGGTGTCTCGTACAGACCCACGGGCAAACGGCTACTGACCACGGACGACGGACCACTGAAAAATCCTATGCCAAACTCCTACAATAATAATCCCGTACCAGCTGACGGCAAGACTATCGGATTCGAACAAGATAAGTTCATCGTCCCTGACACTCCCATCATCCCTTACATCGAGGGAGACGGGACGGGGCGCGACATCTGGAAGGCCTCGCGCCGGGTGTTTGACGCTGCCGTGGAGCGCGTGTTCGGAGGGAAGCGCCGCGTGGCATGGTACGAAGTATTCGCGGGCGAGAAGGCATTTCGCCAGTTTGGCGAGTGGCTGCCGCAGGGGACGCTCGACGCCATCAAAGAATTCCGCATTGCCATCAAAGGGCCGCTCACCACGCCGGTGGGTGGGGGAATCCGCAGCTTAAACGTCTCGCTCCGGCAATTGCTGAACCTCTACGCCTGCTGGCGGCCGGTGAAATATATCCCAGGGTTGCCCTCGCCGGTCAAGAATCCGCAGGCGATGAACATCATCATCTTCCGGGAAAACACCGAGGACGTCTATGCGGGAATCGAGTGGGCGCTGGGCACCCCTCAGGCTCAGCGGGTGATCGACTTCCTCAACCAGGTCTTGCGGGATGACAAGAACAAGAAGCAGATTCGCGCGGACTCGGGCGTGGGCATCAAGCCTATGTCCGTGACGGCGACGAACCAGCTTATTCGCCGGGCCATTCGCTATGCCATCGATCGTGGCCACAAGACTGTCACCCTGGTTCATAAAGGGAACATCATGAAGTTCACCGAGGGCGCGTTTCGCGACTGGGGCTACGAACTTGCGAAGAAGGAATTCCGCCAGCAGACTGTTACTGAGCGCGAAAGCTGGGTGCTGGGCAATCAGGACGCGAACCCCACCCTCTCGATTGAGGCCAACGCAGCGCTGGTGGAGCCGGGATTGGAAATGGCCAACGAGGCGTTCCAGAAAGGGGTCTGCGAGGAAGTGAAGACCACGCTCGATTCGCTCACTTTCACGCACGGGAAAGGGAAGTGGAAAGAAAAGATCCTGGTCAACGACCGCATCGCGGATTCCATGTTGCAGCAGATTCTCACTCGTGCCGGTGAATATGAAGTGGTGTGCACACCCAATCTGAATGGTGACTACCTTTCGGACGCGTGCGCGGCGCAAATTGGCGGGCTTGGACTTGCCCCGGGCGCAAACATTGGGGATGGCTACGGCGTTTTTGAAGCCACGCACG
>JBGPCF010000050.1:0-41693 GCA_041481635.1 Terriglobia bacterium
ACCCTTGCCAACTCCCTCTTGCTCATCTCGGTTCTCCCCAATCAAACCTCCCCTCGGAGGTCCCATTAGGGGACATTTCTATCGAGCACAAAAGGGGACATTATCATCGAGGCACAACATGAACGATGAAAGGTGGAAGGGCAAAGGATAATATATGAAGGATGATTCATGGTCTGTGTCATTGCCGATTACTTCGTAGCTGTGTGATGCGAATTCAATTTGGGACTCCATATGTGGACTTGTGTCGATGCAGCCCGCGCTGTGCCAGAGAAATCCACTCCTGCTGAGTCAAACAGCCGCTCGAATCTCATCCATTAACCTTCAACCTTCACACTTTTCTGGCCGGAAACTGGTATTCTATTACCCCAATTATGGACGATGCAGCTTTCATGCGGTTAGCCATTGGGAAAGCGCGCGAGGGTATCGATGCAGGCCAGTCGCCCTTTGGCGCCGTAATTGTTAGCGGGGACAAAGTCCTGGCCGTCGCCCACAATACTGTCTGGAGCGCCTCAGACCCAACTGCGCACGCTGAGGTCAATTCCATTCGGCAGGCAACTGCCGACCTGGGCCGGATCGACTTGCAAGGCTGTACGATTTATTCCACCTGCGAGCCGTGTCCGATGTGCCTGGCGGCGATCCACTGGTCAAAAATCCGCCGGGTTGTTTTCGGTGCTTCGATCGCGGATGCGGATGCGGCAGGCTTTTCCGAGCTGCACGTCCGCGCGCGAGATCTTGTGAAGATGGGTGGGAGCCCGCTCAAAGTCGAGGCTGGCTTGCTCCGCAACGAGTGCCGCGCCCTTTTCAGCATTTGGAAGAAGAATCCTTCCAGGAAAGTCTATTGAGCCTTGAGGATACTCCCTTCCCCATTCCGTCAGGCCCGGGCAAAAGTCGAATCAAGGCCCGCTATACTGATGACTCTTCATCGGCCAAAGAGGAAAGTGATTTAAGAACCGGAGGATTGCTATGAGCCGTCGGACGCTCCTATTATGCGTACTTTTGTACTTGGCAACTCCTTCCCTGGCCTCTGCCCAACAGAGCCCGCTCTTACCCGAGGCCACTTATGACAAATTGGTGAACGAAATCTCCGGCGACATTTCTTACGACAACCTTCGCTCGTTGGTGATGTACCATGCACCCAGCGGCGAATCGCAGGGGTTTCAGGACGAGGCGGATTGGGTTGCGGCGCTTGCCAAGGCTAACGGCCTGGAGGACGTCCACTTCGTGGCATTGCCCTCGTGGCGGCGCGATCCGAAGGCAGTGGATCAAAATTGGACGCTAAAGGGTGGCGAGCTGTGGCTCATCGCTCCGAAGACTGTCAAGCTGGGTGATGTGCGCGAAACTCCAACTTCTGTAGGAGACAACAGCCCGAAGGCCGACATCACTGCCGATTTGGTTGACATCGGAGAAGGAACCGCGGAAAGTGATTACGCGGGACATGATGTCTCGGGCAAAGTGGTGCTGGCCTACGGCCCCCCCAACAAAGTAAAAGAGCTCGCTTGCTGGGCTCGGGGTGCGGTCGGGATTGTCTCCTATTATTCCACCCGGACAGATCCGTGGACGGAGCACGCGGACCAAGTGGCTTGGACGCGCGTCAGCGCCTCCAAGGAAGGCGAGAAACCGGCGCCTCCTGTCTTTGTGATATCCCCCCGCCAGGGGTTGGCGCTAAGCCGTGAAATGTCGGGGCGTGGCTCCACCCATATCTTCTCGGATTCTTCCGCTTCCACTGCTGCGACTCCAACCTTCCGAGTGCATATGAAAATCGAATCTGAAGTCACGAAGCCGGGCCACATGGGCTTTGTGGAAGGGTTCATTCACGGGACCAAGTATCATGACCAGGCGATTGTCCTCACCGCACACATGCAAGAGGAGAAGACCTCCGCCAACGACGACCGCAGCGGGTGCGCCAACCTGTTGGAAATCGCGCGCGCCCTTGAGGCGATGATCGCCGACGGCCGCCTCCCCCGCCCACAGCGCGACATCCGATTCTGGTGGACGAATGAGATTTCCGCCGAATACGAATATTTCTCCGAACACCCCGAGGAGCGGCAACAAATCGTTGCCGACATCAATCAGGATATGGTGGGGGCAAAGCAATCCCTGGGCGGACGTGTGCAGCACGTCAGCCAGACGCCTTATTCCCGATGGAGCTATCTGAACGATGTTGTAGAAAGCGTCGTCTCGAGTCTGGTTGAAGGCAACAACGCCTATCTGGCGAGCTGGCAAAACCACAACCGCGCTCCCTATTCCCGCCCTGTGTTTTCGCACCTGGGCTCGCGCGAGCCCTACCACGCGGAGATGGTCCATTATTTCGATTCCACCGATCATATGGTTTTCAATGAGGGCGCCATTGGCATTCCGGGGGTGACTTTTACCAACTGGCCGGATGAGTACATCCATTCGACGGATGACGATCTCTGGCAGATCGATCGAACCCAGCTTCAGCGCAACGCTCTCGCCGTGGCCGCTTCAGCCCTCTACCTGGCCGATCTGAACGACCGGGAAGTTCCAACCTTGCTGGCGGTGATGGCCGGCAAAGCGCGCGAGCGGCTTTCGCACGACCTGGCCATCGGCTTGTCGCGCATGGCCGAGGCAGCCGCGCGCAAAGAGGTGCAGCCGCCCTCCGGTAAATCACCTGAAGTTGGGAGTGACCTGCATGCGGCCTACCACGACGCGCTGATTCTCCTCGATGAAGCCGAGAAACGCGAGGTCACCGGCCTCGAGTCCGTGCGGCAGTTCTCGCCTCCCCATGTCCAAAAGCTCCTGGAGAGTCTGGAGGAGGACATGAAGTTGACCGAATTGAATCATCAAAAGCGGATTGAGGAATGGTATCTGGCATTGGGTGGGACAATGGTTCATCCACAGCTCGAAGACCGCGAAAAAGCCCTGGCGACCCAGGTACCGAAGAATCTCGGCACACTCGGTGAGTATCTTCGCCACAACCAACAAATTGAGGGACCCGCCGGATTGCATGGTCTGATGAAATTCGAGGCGCTGAATTATGTGGACGGGAAGCGCTCACTACTGGATATTTATAAAGCGGTGCGCGCCGAAAGCCTTTCGGCCGGCGAGTGGTACTACGGCACAGTTAAGCTTGAGGACATCCAGGAATTGTTCAAGGCTGCGGAAAAAGAGAAAGTTGTGGAAATCACGACCAGGTAAGAAAGTCACATACCCCGCCAAATTAACTCCTTGACATGCTGTTCAAAAGACCACACCCTGTTGTTACCAGTTAGGGCAACTCGACTTTGGTGGCCCAGCGGGCGGCGCGTAATGAGCACGCTCCCTCAGAATATAAAGTGTGGGCTCCCTCCTCCTGACTGCCGGAAACTAAGAATCATTTCCAATTCGATTCTTTGGACAAGAAGAGGGGGGCCTCCGTGAACATTCTTCTCTACAATCCCGACAATGAAGTCACCAATAATTTCATGCCACACCTCTGGATGTTCCTGCTCAAGTCATTGACTCCCGCCGGACATCACGTTTTCTTAGTGGATGGCAATGCGCAGCGGATGAGCGAGGAACAACTGGTGGATTACATCCACGAAAACAACGTGGAACTCGTGGGTATCGGCGCCATGACCAGGATGGTGGCCAAAGCATATAAGATGGCGGACGCGGTGCGCGCCGCAGGAGTCAAGGTGGTGATGGGAGGCCCTCATGTCACGGAGGTCCCCGACGAACCGTTGGGCCGCGACGGCTCCCCGCGGCACGCGGACGCAGTAGCGTTGGGTGAGGCCGACGCGACGTGGCCACAGATCGTGGCCGACGCGGAGCGCGGGACTTTAAAGGAAATTTACACACCCCTCGATGCGGAAGGGAAAGAAGTGAAGCCCGCGCTGGGCGATTACCCTGTGATTCCGTGGGCGGACATGGACCTTTCGCAATTCAACATGATGAGCCACTTTCCCAGACCGGCGCGCGCCATGCTGAGACGCGTGGGCATGAAATGGGAAAGTTTTCTGATGATCCCCATTGAGTCCGGACGTGGTTGCCCTTACGGCTGCGAGTTCTGCACCGTCACCGGCTTTTTCGGGGACTCCATCCGCTTCCGCTCCGATGAGAGTGTAGTAAATGAATTGCTGTTGCTCAAGTCTTTGGAGAGAAAACAGAAGGGAAAGATTGCGGTCTTCTTTATCGACGACAACTTTGCCATCAACCCCAAAAGAACCAAATCCCTGCTGCGAGCCATTATCGCCGCCGGCGCGCAGGTTCCCTGGACGGCGCAAATCAGCATGAACCTGCTGCGCGACGAAGAACTTGTTTCCCTGATCGCTCAGAGCGGCGCCAAATGGATCTTCATGGGGCTGGAATCGATCGACCCTGAAAATTTGAAAAGCGTGAGCAAGGGCTTCAACAAACCCTCGGAGTACCCCGCCGTCCTGGAGCGCCTCGCGCGCCACGGCCTTTACGGTATTACCTCCTTCATCTTTGGGATGGACAGTGACCGCCCTGGTGTGGCCGAACGCACGTTGGAGCAGATTCGTTCCTGGCCGCCCGGCCTTCCCGTGTTCGGATTGCTTACCCCTTACCCCTCCACGCCGCTCTACGACCGCCTTTCCGCAGCCGGCCGCCTGACCCGGCCCAAGCATTGGCTTGATTTCAAGCCCTTCCACATGGCCCACACGCCTCTGGGGATTTCCATTGAGCAAGCTGAAGCTGAGGTTCGCCATGCCTGGACCTCGGCCTACGATCCCGCCACCACCGCCGCCGCCATGGAATGGCTGGAAGGAAGGCCCGTCGCTGACCAGGTAATCCACTTGTTGGCGCGGATGGCTTTCCGCGGGATTTATTTCCCTCAAATGACCAAGCGTCAGTGGCTGAGAGTTCTCTTTGAGAATCGAGGTCCGATCTATCGAGTGATCTCACAAGCCGTAGATAAGAAATTCGGGCGCAAAACAAAATCCAAGATCGCTTCGCCGCATGCTTCGCCTGCGCCGGTTCCCTCTCCCAGTTCCTTCACGCCCCAAACGAGCGAAGGATCCACACAGGGATGAGGTCTCGGCGCAACAACCGTGCGGCATTCACCTTAAAACCGGAAAACGCCGCGGGCGAAACATTGTTGCCGAATAAATATTCATTGAATAGCAATCAGCACTCAGAATTGTTCAATCCCACCAAAAACTGATACAGAGTTCCCTTCTCTTGCGTTACCATGCGCAGGGGCGAATCGAATTTCAACTCATTTCTATCAGGGGCGAAATATGAGAAGCAATATGACCCATTCTCATGGACGGATTTCACAAGGAAGACTGCGAAACGTGATCGCGCTGAGCCTTATTTTGTTGGCATCCGTGTGCATTGCCGGGGCCGCTGACAAGCTGACGTTCGAGATCTCGTTCCCCGCTGCCGTTCACGATCAACCCGTCACGGGGCGTGTGTTTGTGGTGATCACAAAAAACAAAGAGAACGAACCTCGCCTCCAAGCAGGCTTCTGGGGCGACGCTCCGCCCTTGTTCGGATCGGACGTGAGTCAGCTGAAGCCCAGCGAGGCCGCAATCATTGACTCTGCATCTCTGGGCTACCCACCGCTGAGTTTGAAAGACATTCCACCCGGCGACTACCACATCCAGGCGCTGATGAATGTGTATACAGAGTTTTACCGCTCCGACGGCCACGTGATCTGGGCGCACATGGACCAGTGGGAGGGGCAGCAATTCAACCTTTCACCCGGGAATCTTTACAGCGAAACTCAGGACGTTTATCTCGACCCGCAGGCGGGGTATGATGTGAAACTGAGCTTGACCAAGGTCATCCCGCCAATCGACCTGCCCGCCGACACGGCGTGGGTGAAGCACATTAAAATTCAGAGCACACTCCTCACAAAGTTCTGGGGCCATCCCATGTTTCTGGGCGCCACGGTCTTGCTGCCCCAAGCTTACGACGCGCATCCCGAAGCGCACTATCCCGTTCTCTATATGCAAGACCATTTCAATCTCGGGCCACCGCTTCCTTTTGTGGACCCCAATGCGCCCGGCGATCACGAAGGCCAATGGGCCCAAATGGGCATTGATTTCTATCGCGCCTGGACCTCAGAACACTTCCCGCGGATGATCGCTGTTCGCTTCCAACATCCCACGCCTTACTTTGACGATTCATACGCCGTCAATTCGGTCAACAATGGCCCATACGGCGACGCCATCATGACGGAACTGATTCCCTATCTGGAGGATCATTTCCGGATCATCCGCAAACCCTATGCGCGTGTTTTGGCGGGCGGTTCGACAGGGGGGTGGGAGTCTCTGGCGCTGCAAGTGTACCACCCGGATTTCTTCGCCGGCACGTGGACTTTCTTTCCTGATCCCATCGATTTTCGCCGCTACCAGTTGACGAACATCTATGATGATGAAAACGCTTTCTACGCGCCCGGCCATCACTGGCTGCGCACCGACCGTTACATGATGCGAGATCCCGATGGCCAACCCGAAGTTACTTCGCGCGATTTCAGCCGGCTGGAAGCCGTTCTGGGAAGCCACGGCAGGTCCGGCCAACAACTCGAGATTTGGGAAGCCGCCTATGGACCCATTGGCGGCGACGGATATCCCAAACCGCTTTGGGACAAGTTGACCGGCAAGATCGACCACGACGTTGCGAATTACATGCGGGACCACGGTTACGATTTACGCTATTACACCGAAACGAATTGGCCCAGGATCGGCCCACAATTGAAAGGCAAAATTCATCTCTATTGCGGGGACATGGATCATTTCTATTTGAACCTCGCGGTATATCTCTTTGAAGACTTCCTTTCCAAAACCCAAAACCCGCCTTACGCCGGGTTGGTGGAGTATGGCCGTCCCATGAAAGGTCACGGCTGGATGCCCATGAAATTTCCGGACTTGATGAAGATGATGGCGGAACACATCACCAAGAATGCTCCTGCCGGCGAAGACACACGCGCGTGGAAGTATTGAAGAACGCAGGAGGGCTTGGTCATCCTTCCTCGTTCCTTCTGCTATTTTGCGGTGGCTTGAATGCCGCCGTTTCCTGCCCAACTACCAAATCACACAGCGGTCGCTTGGCGGGCGCACCATTGGGTCGCCGGCCTTGCAGGAATAGGCCTGGGCAAAGGCGGGCATATTGGATAGCGGTCCATTCACCCGGAATTTCGGCAGGGGGTGCTCATTGGTATTGATGATGAGACGCGCGAATTCAGACCTTTGGTTTTCCTTCCAGACCTGCGCCCAGCCCAGGAAAAATCGCTGCTCGGGAGTGAACCCCTCGGCGTCTTTGGCCCGCGGCTTCCCTTCCAAAGATTTCTGAAACGCGGCGTAGGCCACCGTCAGCCCGCCTAAATCGGCAATACTTTCCCCAGCCACCAATTCGCCATTCTCATGAAGTTCCTCAAACTTGAAGCCATCAAACTGGTGGACGATGCACGCCGCGCGGCCTTCAAAATTCTTCCTATCGTCGGGCGCCCACCAATCACTGCGATTCCCCTGGGCGTCAAACTTGCTGCCTTCATCGTCAAAGCCATGGGTCATCTCGTGGCCGATTACGGCGCCCATGCCCCCGTAGTTGTAGGCATCGTCGGCATTCGGATCGTAGAACGGCGGCTGAAGAATACCAGCAGGAAAAACAATCTCGTTCATTTGCGGGTTGTAGTACGCGTTCACCGTCGGGGGCGTCATCCCCCACTCCGTGCGGTCCACGGGCTTGCCAATCTTGTGGATGTCCCGGTTGAACTCGAACGCGTTCGCCCGCCATATATCCCGCACAAAAACTCCGCGCACGATATTGAGCGCCGAATAGTCACGCCATTTGTCAGGATAACCAATCTTGTTCATGAAGGCATCGAGCTTGGCAATGGCCTGCTTGCGAGTCGCCTCACCCATCCAGGAAAGTGTGGAGAGGTCGCTTTGCAGGGCCGCCTCCAGGTTCCGCACCATGCCCACGGCGCGCGCCTTGGCTTCCGGAGTGAAAGTTTTCTGAACATAGACCTGGCCCAAAGCTTCGCCCAAGGCCCGGTCGGTGTACCTGACGCAGCGCTTCCACCGGACGAGATTCTCGGTGGTGCCGGTCAGCACTTTCCCTTTGAAGTTGAAGTCCTCATCCACGAATTTGGAGGAAAGGTAGGGGGCGGCAGCGTTCATCACGTGCCAGCGGAGGTAAGTCTTCCAATCCCCGAGCGGGATGGAGGTCAGCATGCCGTCCAGTTTCTTGAAGAAGTCGGGTGTCGCAACGTTGATATCGCCTTTCCCTGCCAGACCCATCGTCTCAAAATAACCGGACCAATTCATGGTGGGGGCCAGCGTTTTCAACTGGGCCTCGCTCATCTTGTGATAGACCGCGTCGGGGTCGCGCCGCTGGACGCGCGTCATGGATGCCTGAGCTAGCGTGGTCTCAATGTCCATGATGGTCTTGGCTTCCGCCGCGGCTGGGGCGGGTTCGTCACCCATCAACTCAAACATCTTGCCGACGTGTTTCACGTATTCATCGCGAGTCGTTTTGGATTTCGCATCGTCCTTCGTGTAGTAATCCCGGTCCGGCATCCCCAAACCACGCTGATCGATCTCGCCGATCACCTGCGAGCTATTCTTGAAATCCTGGGTGGAATCCACCATAAACGGCGCGCGCACGCCAAAACCCTGAAGGCGCTCGATTTCTCGCTGAAGGCCGGAGACATCCTGAATCGCAGAGATGCGCTCGAATTCAGGCTGAATGGGCTGGAAGCCCGCCGATTCGATGGTGCTTTCGTCCATGCAACTGGCGTAGAAGTCACCCACTTTTTGCTCGTTCGACCCAAGGGACACGGGAGCACTTTTCGCAGTGTCTTCCAGGATCTGATGGAGGACGTCGCGATTTTTTTCCTGCAATTCGTTAAAGCTGCCCCAACTCGGATAGGCCGCGGGGATTTGATTGTGGACCAACCAGCCTCCATTAGCGAACTGGTTGAAGTCCACGCACGCGTTTACGGTGCGATCCAGATTGGCCATATTGAAACCACGCTCGACCTCGGGGCCGGCTTTCGGCGCGAGGGCAACAGAAGAAATAATTAACAAAGTGACGATCATCCAATTTCTTAGCGAACCCATATCCAAGTCACCTCACAGATTTCAATTTGGATCGATCTCATTGCAGAATTGTTACGCGGCAGCCGTGACGGCAGGCGTCAGGCCCTGTACCCTCATGGGGCCTTCAAACCAAAACAGTATATTTGTGAATCGTGATCCACTGCGAACACGCGCCCATCGTTTACCGCCAGCCCGCTGAAGTGCACCCAGGTGGTGATAGTGCTTCCACTGTCGTAGAGCACCTTGCCTGTGGCCGCGTCGAGAGCATAAAGAATGGCGTGCCGGGTGTTCGCCGCACGTTCCGCATCCGTCAAGAGGCGTTGGTCTTTGGTGATCACCTTTGGGCCTTCCGTTTGCTCGCGGTTTTCCCCGGTCGAGACAACAAAGACCACGCCATTCGCAATGGCCACAGGTTCGGGAACGTCCAAGTCTTTCGAAATCCATGCCGGCTCCATCGTCTGCTTTTTTGTGGCCTTATTCGAAGTCACCTTGAAAGCCATCACGCTGCCGTGTGTAATTTCTCCGTCGGTTACAGGAAATTTCGGAAGGTCCCTCGAGACCGGGCCCCAGGTGGGTACATACACCCAGGCATTTCCTTTGTTGTCCTGCCACGCGGAGAAACCACCCCATATTCCTTCACCCTCAAAACTTCGCTGGTCGTTGGTCAATCGAGCTGTATAGAGAGCCGTTTGGTGGTTTGAGCCACCCATAGAATCCGCATCCAGCAAGTAGATGGTGCCTTCCTTGCCGCCCGCCACAACCAGGTTGCGCTTTCCGGATAAAACCCAAACCGGACTCGCCGCAGCAAGGTCCAGATCGAATACGTTGACCTCCCGGAAATCCGGCGGCGTAAAATAATCTGCGACGTCGAGTTTTCCAGGCACCACACCGATCACTGCACTTCCGTATTCGTGACCGGCTGGATTAAGGGGGCCATCCCCTGCGGAGGCGTAGACCCGGCCATCTTTTCCGATCACCGCCCCGCCCCGTCCCCAAATGCCAGCGCCGAAATGCTTCGCCACGTTAAGGTTTCTCTGCACCGGCTGCATGGGATTTCGGACATCCATGGAATAGATGCCCGACTGCGCTCCGCCGCAGCCCTGAGACAAGGTCGTGTAGATCACTCCGCCGGAGAGATTCAAGCTCCAATTCTTGGAAAACGCAGGGACAAACTGCACTGGGCCAAATGTGATGTCGCCCGTCCCCAAATCCATTCCGAACAGCCTGCCGTCCACGGCGATTTCATAGATTGTGTTCGTACTTCGGTCGATGGTGGGCGTGGCATTGATGCCGTTCGGGCACAGCCACATGCCCACGTCTTTGGGAAGAACGTCGGACTCGAATGTCCGGCTCCAAACCAGGGAGCCATCCGATGCATCGAGGGCAAAAAAATGATTGGCACTACCTGCCACATAGACCAGCGTTTTTATGCCCTTCGCCGTAGTCACGCCGCTGGCCACCACCGGCACGGTAAGCGCGGTCAATGACCGCGGTTCATTCTCAACTTTGGTCTTCCACTTCAATTCGAGTCCCTGAACGTTTTTGGGGGTAATTGATTCTTCTTCGCTGGCCCAGCCGGAACGCTGGGGATCATGCCCAAAGGTTGGCCAGTCGGCCGCCACCGCTAAGGGGTTCATGAGCACTGCCGAAAAGAAAACAAGAATGATGAACGAAGTTCTTGCAATCATGAGATCAAACCTACCTTCTATGCGTAACCATGGCTGGTAGAGATTGTAACGAAAGTTCCAGGGAATGGCGGCCCTTTTTGCAAAGGCCGCCGGGCGATCATGCGCCGTCCGATTCGTCCTAACATCAATATCCAAGGCAAACACCAATTGCGTTGCTGTGCAAGCCTGAATTAAACTTAACTCCTGCATCCTTGTTAGGCCATGAGCCACTGGTGGCTTTCCCAGGGCATGACCTGACAGACCTGGTTTAGGGGTGGGACGTCACTTAAGAAGGACTCGCTAATATGCTGATCGTGATGAAGCCGCACGCAACCGAAGATGACGTGTGCGGCGTGTGCAGGAAAATCGAGGCGATGGGCTTCCGCCCTCATCCTATGCCGGGGGCGCAGCGGACAGCCATTGGGATTACGGGCAACCCTGGACCTCTTGAGCCGGCGGAATTTGAAAGTCTGCCCGGGGTCGCGGAAGCGATTCCTGTTTCCAAGCCCTACAAATTGGTGAGCCGTGAAATCAAGAACGAGGACTCACTCATTGAAGTGAAACCCTCGGAAGGTTCGGGGGCGAGTTTCACCTTTGGCGGGCGGGAACTGGCCATCATTGCAGGGCCGTGCGCCGTGGAAAGCCGCGAGCAGGCCTTCGCCGCTGCGAGTCGAGTGAAGAGTGCCGGGGCGCAATTGTTCCGAGGAGGCGCTTTTAAACCACGTACATCGCCTTACAGCTTTCAAGGGATGGGCGAAGAGGGGTTGAAGATTCTGGCCGAGGTGCGGCGCGAATTTGGACTGCTGATCGTCACCGAGACCATTGACCCAGAGAATTGCGACCTGGTGGAGCGCTACGCCGACGTGCTGCAGATCGGCGCGCGCAACATGCAGAACTTTTCCCTGCTCAAGCGCGCCGGGCGCTCGGCCAGGCCCGTACTGCTGAAGCGCGGGATGTCCGCCACTATTGAAGAATTCCTGATGGCCGCCGAGTACATTCTGTCTGAGGGCAACTACAACGTCATCCTCTGTGAGCGCGGGGTCCGGACATTTGCCGACCACACGCGCAACACACTGGACCTGAGCGTAATTCCGGCGGTCAAGCGGCTATCCCATCTCCCCATCATTGTCGACCCAAGCCATGGCACGGGGCGGCGCGACAAGGTGATACCGCTTTCACGCGCCGCAGTGGCGGTGGGCGCCGACGGGCTCATTGTCGAGGTGCATCCGCAGCCCGACCGAGCCGTTTCCGACGGCTACCAGTCGCTCTTCCCTGACCAGTTCGACTCGCTCATGGAAGAAGTCACGGCTATCGCGGGCGTACTGGGCAGGACCACACCGCACACCGCTCGACATTCCCTGGAAGCGGAGCCCGTTCAAAGTGCCCGCCCCCAATGAAGCTGAGACGCCTGGTCATTCATTCTCCTGTGAGGGCGCGCTCTTTCCGGCGTTTTTCACCGAAGGCCTGTTGCAGTCTCGCAATCCTCTGCGCAGTAATGGGCATCATTGCATGCCACAAGCGCCCCGCTGATCCTCCACCCTTACCTTACCTGGCTTTTGTGGCCATTCAGCAAAGCCGTTCCGTAGTGGTGGTAGACCTGGCGCAATACAAGGTCGTCGCCTCGCTTAGCGTCGCTCCAGACCCCGTGCAGGTTGTGGTCCGGCCAAACAGCCGGCAAGTGTGCGCAATCTCCTCGACGGGCATACTCAGCGTGATTGCTTTTCCTGAGCTTCGCGTCATCAAAACCATTCGGGCCGGACACTCGGCGCGCGACTTGCAGTTTGCGCCCGACGGAAGCCGGGCCTATCTGCTGGACCCTGATGCCGGGCAGATCGTTTTCCTCGACGCGGAGAGCGGCCGTGAGTCGGCACGCGTTCACGCCGACTCGAAACTCTCCCACCTGGCCTTGACGCCTGACGGAAAAACGCTGGTAGCCGTGAACGACGAATCCCAGCGTCTTTATTTCGTAAATGTCGCAACACAGAAAATTCTGGACTCCCTTGTTGTCGGAAAAAATCCCGGACCCATAGGGATTCTTCCGGATAGCTCCAAAGTCTTCGTGGCCAATACTGGGGAGAAAGTCGTCACGGCCATCGATGTGGCGACCCGGAAAATTCTCTCCCACCTCGAGTTGAGTTCACATCCCAGCAGCCTCATCGTGAAACCCGATGGCGGCGAGGTCTTCGTCCTCAGCGCCCCGGAATCCACTTTGACGATCCTTGACGCTTTCCACGACAACGTGGAACAGACTCTGACGACGGGCCGAGAGCCCGTCGCCGCAGTTCTCGAGCGCGACGCAAGCAACCTTTACATCGCTTCCGCCGCTGATGGAAGCATCATTGCCCTCGACGCGCCCAACCGAATCGTGCTCGCTTCGACCCACGTGGGCATTTCACCCCACGCGCTCGCCTTGACTCCTGATGAAAGATTTCTGGTGGTGGCTGACAACGGATCCTCGAGCCTGGAAGTTCTGCGGACCGACCGGACCGCACTGGTCACCACCATCCCGGTGGGTAGCCAGCCTGTGGATATTGTCATTCCCGATTGGCTGAGGAAATGACACATGCCCGATCAGAAGTGCCCGAGACCGATTCGTCGCCTTCACCGAGCGGAACTGCCCGTCGACACTTTTGAAATAGCGTGGTTCCTCATCGGCAAAACGCTGGTCCACGAAAATTCGAGGCGCAGAACCAGTGGCCGCATCGTCGAAACGGAAGCCTATCCCGTGGGTGACGCCGCCGGACACGCTTTCCGCGGATTGACGCCGGGTAATCGTTCTCTCTTCCTCGAGCGCGGCTTTGCCTACGTTTATTTCACTTATGGTTCAGCATTCATGATGAACGTAACGAGCGAAAAGCCGGGTGTGGGCGCGGGCGTCTTGATTCGAGCTCTCGAGCCACTGGAGGGAATCGAATTGATGCAACGCAGGCGCAGAACAACGAAATTGCTCGACCTGACCCGCGGCCCCGGACGCCTCGCCGTCGCGATGGCTATCGATCGGCGGCTGGATGGTGTGGACCTTTGTATCCCGGGAGCGCTTTGGCTGGGCACGGCAGTTCGCCGTGTGGGGGCCATCGGCGAAAGCGTGCGCATCGGCTTGACTCGCGAAATAGACCGCGTGTTGCGCTTTTATGAGCGCGGCAATCCATTCGTAAGTGGCGCCAAACGACTGCGGGTATGAGGCAACGGCAAGTGGTAGGAAGAGTCTCCGACTCGCCTACTCAGGAATGATTTTGGTCCGGATCGCGAAGCGGACCAAATCACTGAGGGATTCAAACCCGAGTTTACGCATGATGTTGGCGCGATGGGCGATGGCTGTCTTAATACTGATATCCAGCTCAAAGGCAATATCTTTATTGCTTATACCTTCCGCGAGCATTTGGAATACCTCGATTTCGCGGGGAGTCAGCCGGCGCAGGGCTCCATTGCCTTCGCCTCCGCCCGCCTCCCCCAGATAGCCCTTCAGGACCATGTCCGCCACCTTGGAGGTGAAGTAGTGCTTGTGCTGGCTCAACGCATCCACTGCCGCCACCAATTCGCGCCCGGCATCGGTCTTCAGCACGTACCCGCGGGCACCCGTGTCAAGCACCTGACGTACCATGTGTTCGGACTCGTGCATGGTGAGAATAAGAACTTCGGTTCGAGGAAGCGATTTTAAAATCTGGCGCGCCGCCCCCAAGCCACTGAGCCCCGGCATCGTGATGTCCAGTACTACTACGGCAGGTTTCAGATCCTCGGCCTTAGCCGCCGCCTCCTCGCCTGCCACCGCTTCCCCAACCACCTCCCACCCCGGATGAGTTTCCAGGAGTTGCCGCACTCCGCGGCGGGCGATCTCATGATCATCGGCAATTAAAATCCGCAAAGAGGGCATCATACCTTCTGGGCAATAGGCAGGATCGCTCTTACAATGGTGCCAGGCTGGCGCGAAGCAATAAACAGTTTTCCACCCAACTGTCTCATTCGCTCGCGCATACCCAGAATACCCACTCCCAGGTCTGTAACGGGCTCGCCCGCAGTGTTCAAATACTCCAAGGGGATTCCCTGCCCCTCGTCTCTTACTTCGAGAGTGATTTCCTCACCCTGGCATTCCAATCGGATGCGAGCCTTCACGCTCCCGGAATGCCGCAGAATGTTGTTCAGACTCTCTTGGACAACGCGGAAGAGTGCGGTCTCGACGTCCTGCGGCAGGCGGCCCAAATTGGGTTGTAGATCGAGTTCCAGAACAATGCCGCACCTTTTGGAAAAACCTTCTGCCAACTCCGGCAGGGCGGCGTTCAGCCCCCCCTCGTCCAACACGGGCGGATGCAACAGGTATGAAAGAGTGCGCAAATCACTTGCACACTTTTCGGCCAGGGCAAGGCTGTCCAGGAGGCAGCTCCGGGTTTTTGAATCAGAGGGGAGTATCAAATCGCTGATCAGGGCGAGGTTGGTGGTCAGGGCCGCCAAATCCTGCGCTGTACTATCGTGGAGTTCCCTGGCTATACGTCGCCGCTCCTCGTCCTGCAATTGAAGGAGGCGGCCCGAAAGTTGCCGCAACGATTCCTCGGCGCGCTTGCGTTCGGTGATGTCCGTGCCAATGCCAATGGCAGTTCCGTCGGAAAGGTGAACCTTGGCCCAAGTGGTGTCGATCAGCCGCCCATCGCGGACCCGGGTTTTGAAATCACCCCATTCCGCATTGGTGGTGAAAATGAAATTGAAGACTTCCTGGCGATACACGGGATCAGGATATAACTCCGCAAAGATGTCGATGTTCCGGCCGTTCACTTCTTCCAGGGTCCATCCCAACGTTCGTTCCCAGTGCCGGTTGACCATCTTTATCCGGCCATCCGGACCCACAAATTCCAGCATGGCTGGAACGTTGTCGAATATCTTTTGCAGGATTTCCCTTTGCTTTCTCAGGTCGTCTTCGGTACGTTTGCGTTCCGTCGTGTCGTGGGCCAGTCCGGTCACCACGGGTGATGTCACGCCTTCCACCCGCAGGGAGTTGTTGAAATCCCATACTCGCCTCTCACCGTGTCGAGTCAGCACGATGGCCCGCCCTCGTGCAACTCCTTCCCTGCGAATGTCGGATAGGTACCGGTCGAAATCTGCCCGAACCTCAGGCGCCAAGAGCTCCAGAATAGGCTTCTTTTCGAGCTCGCGAGGCTGGTAATCCAGAATTCTCGCCGCCGCTGGACTAATGGAGAGAAGCCGTCCTTCCAAATTGTGGGTATAAATCAGATCTTGGCTGTGTTTTACAAGGTCCGGGTGTTGACTTAACACTCTGTGCCCCCTTCGGTCCAAAAACTCCCGTGTATTCCATTTCCTTTCCAATGAATCGGCCACTTCATAAGCCACGTTGTAAACCTTCCCAACGACTTATCGAGGGAAAGGAATGTGCTTCTCTTTTGTTCTCAATCTCATAAAATGAGACATTTGCCGCCCACCCCTCAACCTACTCTTTGCCTGTTTAGCAATCGATTTTAAATAACTTTAGCGCTTACTCACAAAATGTCAATAACTGATGCTTACGCCTGGCCGAGAATTTTTTACCCCGGAAGTGAGTATTTTGCGAATTGTAGGTTCAATTCGCTTCACCTACAATCCACGCAACTGCACGCGAATTTTTTTAACAATTGAGTCGGTTGTAGATTGCCCTTCATTCAGGGTCGAGCAAATTCATGGAGGGAGCCCCGCAACCCATGCCCTACGAGATGCCCCAGCTGATTATCGCGCGGTACGTTCATGACGAGCCCTTTGCCTATATGTGCTCGGTATGTGCCCAATCGTTTCTGCGCCCTGAGGACAGGAACTTGGAAGAGGGCGCAATTGAAATCCGCCAGGCGTTTGAAGTGCACATCCAGGAAGAGCATCCTGAAGCCATGGCCAGTTGATCCTTTTCTCCCAATTAGCGTCCCGTGGGCTCATTTTGGGGCACGGCGGGTGTCGCGGGCCCGCGCACCCGTCGTGAGCCCTCCAACCTGAAGCACCCTAGCTAACGTTCCTACCCTTACTACTGAAAAAGGTCTTCCTTCAGCAATTTTTGCCCGGCGAGCGACGTGTAAAAACCCCAGGCAGCCATCAGGAGAATGGTCATCAGTACGAAAACCGAGCTGCCCGCGTACCAAGCGGAAAGATCAAGGGTAAAGGGAAGATTTAGCATGACGTCCGCAGTGAAGATTCCAACGGCCAGCGTCACGAGTCCAAAACGAACCACTGCCAAAGCCGCAATCCCGTAAATCAGAATAAGTGCCGGCACTTCAATCGAAAGGTAGTGACTCTGCAAAGAGGGGATGCCGGCCCAGATTGCCACGAAGACTGCCACCGCCAACCATTGTTTCCGGAGGAGCGCCCGAAGCAGGAAGAGCGCGAAAAAGAATACCAGCGTTCCTCGAATCGAACTAGGTACCTGCATCAGCCATGTTCCCAAGGTGAGGCGAGTTCCAAGGAGAAATTCAGTTGATCCTAAGGCCGGTGAGGCACCCATGCGTTCCATTAAAATGTAGCGCGATTGAAAAAGAAGCACCCATGCCAAGCCAAGAACTACGCCGAAAAGGAGATCGCGCCCCACCACAGGGTCGCGCAGGCGTCCCGTCAAGAGGCGGCTCCAGGAAATGATAGCTTGCGGCCAGTGCCGTCGCACATAAGGCTCGACCGCCATATAGATCAGCCACAACAGGCATGCCCAATACAATGCAGTGCTCGAAGCGACAATGAAATGGCCGAATGTGCTAATCGTAGGGATAAAGTGACTGCGGCACAGCCAGAGCGTCATCTGCGAGATGAAAATCAAACAGGCCAATCGAAAAGCCCCCTGACGATCCCCTTTTCCCTGGACATAAGCGCGCCTCGCCAACAAGCCCGCCCCAAACATGATCGAAAGTCCCACTGTAAGATTGAGGATCGTGGCTACTTTATTTGCCCCTGTTGAATCGTCCCGGTGCATACGATTCGGTTTCTTCCAAGGCCCGATCAAGGAAAAGTAAACTGGTTTTCCCCGCCAGGCGGCGGCTTCGATACGCAAGGGGCGGGACGTGCCCGGCCACGTCCCGGTCCACGCCTTGCGTTCATCGGAAGCCGCCAGCGAATTCCAAATCGGTTGTTCCGATTGAAACTGGGCCGGATCCAGCCCCGCTGCCGAGAAGAGCGGTTTCCAATCGGCAGGTTTAGAAGGCTGGGGATGTTCGTCCAATTGAGGAGGGATGGCTTCCAGATAAATCAACCGGCCCTTGAAATCAAGGTCCAAATAAATCATCCCTGAAAGGGTACGAGGCGGGTCATCATGGGTCACAATGCCTGGCGTCATTTCTTGATCGATGAATTCTGTGGCGGACATATAGTCCGGGCTCTGCCGGTACCAGAAGCAGAGCAAAGAGGGCGAGCCGGTGACAATTTCGTTCCAGCGGGGCTTGGGCTTGTCATTCTTCTCCAAGTACTGCTGCAAATCATAGTCGAAAGAAAAATCGTACGCGGCGTCAACGGGTGGGTCTGTATACCCAAGACTATTGAGGATCTCCTGAGCCTTTTGCGCCATTACTTCTGCTGAAAATGGGGGATGTATTTTTTCCAAGAGGCTGGTACGGGCTCCCAGGATTGTGGTGATGACGATCCCCACGACCACTGCGGCCAAATAAGTGACCGCCACACGCGGCTTCAGCCCCTCGGTTTCTCCGGCGGCCGCCACCAATTGCGGGGATGGCGTTTCCCCGGCCGCCAGCGCCGCAGCCAATGGGTCGCCACCCGGAAGCGCCGCCGCAACGGCCAATGCCGAGGATGGCCGGGCCGCTGGGTCTTGCTCCAGGCAACGCATGATGACGCGCTCGACCGCGGGATCCAAGTCCTTCACCCAACTCGAAGGCTTGCCGAGCGGCTTTTCGTTGCGCACGCGCACCAATTCGGCCAGTGTATCGGCTTCAAATGCGCGCTTGCCCGTAAAGATTTCGTAGAGCACCAGGCCCAGTGAATATAAGTCGCTCTTGGCGGTGACTTCCTTCCCTGCCAACTGCTCGGGCGCCATGTAGGCCGGAGTGCCGCTGCGGACGTCAGCCCCTTGTAAATCGCCGGCCAGGCCTGCCAATCCAAAATCGGTGATGATGGCGTGCCCGCGGCCATCCAGCATGATGTTTGCGGGCTTCAAATCCCGGTGCAGGACGCCTTCTTTGTGTGCCGCCCCGAGCCCTGCGCAAAGTTGACGGGCCGTTTCAACAGCCTTGTCTTCCGGTAGCCTGCCGATTCGGCGCAAAAGCGAAGCCAAGTCTTCGCCATCGACATACTCCATGGAAAGAAATGTCTGGCCATCCACTTCCCCGACGTCATACACACGGCAGACATTGGGATTGGAGACTCGGCGGGCGGTGCGCACTTCATTGCGGAAGCGGGCCAGGAGGTCCTGGTTCTTATTTGCGGCCTCGGGAAGAAACTTGAGAGCCACCGGCTGGCCAAGGACAAGATCGTCGGCTCGGTAGACTTCACCCATCCCGCCCTTGCCTCGCAGCGCGACGATCCGGTAACGTTCGGCGAGCAAGGTTCCGGACAGAAAACGGCCTTCGGAGGACAGTCCGCTGGAGCTGACTTCGCGGCGTGGGGCTCCAGCGCCCCGCGTCCCGCCAGAGGTTGGTTTGGGATTGGAGGATGGGGCTCTTGGGGGCGGCGAGGGTTCGGCGGAGGTCTCGCCAGCCGTCATTAGCAGGTCGGAGGCCAGCGTCGCGCCGCACGACGAGCAGAATCGCCCGGATTCCAGAACTTCAGCTCCGCACGAGGGGCATTTGGTCGTATTCAAGCTTCACCCGGCTTGGTTCAGGCTTGCTACGTGACCGTTTTTTCCAACTGGGGGCCGAATCATAAATTGGTGAGTCATCAACGGCAACGGGCAGCGGAATCCGGTAGTGTACTACATTGAAAAATAGCAGAATATATAGACGGCGATGGCAGTTAGTCCGCTTCCGACAAGAAGGCAAAACAGCCTTCCCCGTTTGGAAAGAAGCATGATTTCATCGGACCGGTGTTGGCGTAATGAGCCCGTCGTCGCTCCCCAAAGGAGGTATCCGGCCAAGGCCATCAACCCAAGGACAACGAGAATGTTATTATTCATGGTCCTCTTCTTTCAAGAATCCTCACGGAGAACGCGGATGCTCAACGAGGTCCTACATTTCACTCCATCATTATTTCGTCAACGTAACACCAGAGCCAGTCCTCGCCCGGCTGAAATGATTTGATGACGGGGTGATGCGTGTGATGAAAGTGTTTAGTGGCGTGTTTGTTTTTCGAGCTATCACAACAGCCAACGTGTCCGCACGTGAGGCACAGCCGCAGATGAACCCATTCATCGCCCATCTCCAAACATTCTTTACAACCCTCCCCGCTGGGGCGAACGTCGTGGAGGTCCTTAAGATGGGTGCAGGTTGTTTGCATGTCGGAGTCCTCTCCGGCCGGAGATATTACCTCATTCTCTGATGCGGGAAACATGAAAACGGTTCCCAGCCTGCAGCGGCCCAGGCAGAAACTTACCAACATTTGGGTTGGATCAAGGGGCGCAGAGTTAGAAGGAAAAGCTAGGCCGGCTCATCTTAACCTTAGGACGCGCTCAAAAACTGAATCTGACCTGCAACTCCAGGCGGCGGTTAGACGCCGACCCACCGCCGAATCCCTGTCCGGCGAGTGAATTCGAGTGGCCAAAGAGCGGTGAGCCGAGATTACCAACCGGTGTTCCCAGGTTGACATTGTTGAAGACGTTTCGCGCGTTGATGCTGAACTCGAGGTTATAGGGCGAGTTCGAGGGCGCTCCCCCACCGAAGAAGCCGCCCATGCCGCCTCCCCCACCCAGCCCGCGGCCGCCCAAGCCTCCACCTGGACCGCCACCCCTTGGTCCGTGGTCACCCCCGCCTCCCCAAGGGCCCTGGCCGCCTCCCGAACCACCAGCCTCTTTTTTCTCGCCGAAGCCAAACGTCTTGGCGAGGCGCATGTTCAAAGAGAATTGGCTGGGACCGGTGCCGAAGTACGGAGAAATGACCGGTTGGCCAGGTAGCGGTAACAGATTGAATGTCCCGAAAGGAGTGGGCCCAACGATACTAGGCCCGGTTGCGCCGTCAGTAACCAATGCAGGCCGGCCGTTGAACCGGGAAGTTCCAAAAAGGTCCCGCCCAACCGTGATATTGAAAGGTCCGCCGGAACTTGCCATCAAAAACGGGTTGAGGCGAAATCCATGAGGGAAAGTGAGGCTGCCGATCAAGAAGAACCGGTGGCGGACGTCGAACGCGGCCCGGCCATAATCCTCGGCGATGTTGTACGGGTTCATGGGCGAGCTTGTGTTGCCATTGGCGTAATTGAGCGTGTACCAGCCATTGACGGAGAGCCTTGTGCCGCGGCGAACGTTGAAAGTCGCGACTACCTGGTTCTGATTGAAATAACCCACAGTCTCGTACTGGTAGATGTTCCCCGCAGCATTTCCAAACGGCCGGACGCCGCTGGTGGGATCGAATGGGTCGTAACCGCTGCCGGGAAGCGGCGCGTTGATGTCGTTCGTCAGGAGCTGATGAACTCCGTGCGCGTTGAGATAGGTGACGGCCACGGTGGCGGTCTTGGTGACCTGCCTCTCCAGGCCCACCGCCGACTGCACCGTGTACGGCGCGCGCAAATTCGGATCGATTTGGTATTTGGTCGGCAAGTTGGTTTGGGTGCTGTTGGCGAATGCACTGACGGGTGGAATGGTAGGGAAGAAGTCAGGGTTCGGGACCACGTACTGCTGCTGGTTAATGCCGTTCAGGCGCTCCGCCTGAAGAAGCCCGCCCTGACCGAAGCGGTCGTAGAAAACACCGAAACCTGCCCGCAATACCGTGCTGGGCCTGGCACCCTTGCCAATTCCCCAGGCGAGGCCGACGCGCGGGGCCCAGTCAGCATGGTCGCCGATATCGTTTTGCGATTCGAAGCGAAGGCCCAGGCTGAGCGTGATGTTGGGACGAACGCGCCAATCGTCCTGCCCGTAAAGTCCCACGTCAAAGAGGTTGACACTAGCCAGAGGAGTTCCCGCGGTGAGGGAGAATTGCGTCGCTCCGCCTCCTGCCGCCCGAATCTGCGCCGGGGTCAGACCCTGCTGAAGTCCTTGCTCGGTGATTTGATAGGCGAGGAGCGTCGGAAACGTGAAACCGCCATTGAAGCCGCCGTTCGTGCTGTTCGACTCGCTTAAGTTTCGCAACCTGCCCCCGAAGCTCACCGAGTGTTTACCCAAGGTGATGGAGGTGAGGTTCTGGAACTCGTAGCTATTCACCGTGTCCAGATTTCTGCCCCCACCATTGCCGCCATTCGTAAACGCACCCAGGACACTGATCGTCGGATCGAGGCTCAGAGGGAGCTGGTTGTTGGTCTCACGCCGATACCGGAAGCGGATTTGGTTCACAGTCCGCTCGCTCACCACTTGCGTGTCACTTAGTTGGAGGGAGTTTTCTGTACCGTCGGAGTTGTTGCCGAGCGACGGCAGATTGAATTGTCCGATGCCATTGTTGTTTTGCTTGTTTAGCTCGAGCTGGTAGCGGATGGTCAGGACGTTGTTGGTGCTGAGCTGAAAGTCAACTCGCGGGCTGAGTTCAGTCCGCCACTGAGGACGAGGTACGGCCTGGCTGAACGGAATCGGATTGAAGTTCGCGTCCAGAATTTCCGCGCTCACGATGGACTGGTCTTGAATATTCCGGCGCTGCCCGTCGAAGAAGAACGAGGCCTTCTTGCTCTTGCCTAACGGCCCGCCGAAGTTCCCGTCGAACATTTCGGAATGGTAACCCGGAATGACCGTGGCGAACGGGTTGCGCGAGTTCAGAGCCGAGGCATTGCCGTTGACGAAGAATTGGCCGTGATATTGCGCGTACCCCGGCTTGGTGGTGATTTCAACCCTGCCATAGCCGAGCCGGTCGTATTCTGCCGAAAATGGGTTTTGGTTGACTTTAACCTGAAGAATAGCGGACTTCGGCGGAAGCTGGCCGCCGGTAAAGCCGTCAATATAAATTTGGCCTCCGTTCGGCCCGGCCGATGGCCCGGCCAGCGCCTGGAGGTCCGACGCCAACTCATCAGGATCGTCCGAAAGGGCTTCGAGGTCCTTCCCTTTGAGCACCAGCGAAGTGGCATTATTTTCGGCGGCCGTGCTCACCTGTGCCGTCTCACTTTCCACGTTGATTTGCTGTTTTTCCAGCGCCACCACCAGGTGGGCATCGACCACCTGAGGTTTGCCGGGGGCAATTTGCACTGCGGTCTCCACGAAATCCGCAAAGCCTTTCAGGCTGATCCGAACCTTGTAAGTGCCGGACGCGAGATTGCGAAAGGTGTACTTCCCTTCTTCGTTGGTCTGCGCCGTTTTAGTGTTCCCGTCCGGCGCGGTCAAAGTGACATTGATGGCGGGAATAGCTCCGCCGGACTGGTCAAACACCTGCCCCCGCAAACTGATCTCACCCGACTGCGCCAGCAGAGCAGTAGAAAAAGCGGACAGCACCAGCATGACTCCAAGCGCCCGCCCCACGTTCCTGAACCAATTGCTCATTCTCAACTCCCTGTTCCACTAAAATCGCAACCGCAAAGTCAAAAACTCATCGTTTTTATTTTGCAATTTGACGATTGCCATTTGCCAATTGCATTGCCGTTATTGCGCTGCGTCGCCCCCACCCATGGACATGTTCCAAGGCCCCAGGACAACATCGGTGCTGCCTTTGGGCCGCGCGGCCAGAATCGGCTCCACTCCGGCCAGCAGCACAATGGCCGTCACTTGCGAAGGGTCCGCCCCTTCTGTGCTGACCACGATCAACGCATCGCCCGCTTTCAGCTCGTCGAGCTTCAGAGGAGGTGTACGGTCCAGCATCGAATTAAAATCACGTCCACCGCCACCTGCCCGGCCTCCGCCAAAGCCTCCGCCGGGAGGCCTGCCGCCTCCTGCTTCGCCGCTCGCACCTTGGCCGGGCGTCCCCTGGCCGGCTGGTCTCGCACTCGCGTTATCGCCTGTAGCACGTCCCTGAGGTCCTCCCGCTGTTGCGCCCCCGGGCGCGCCGTTGGGCGTTTGGCCAGAATTGAACATCGCAATCATCTGGGCCATGAAAGGAGGCAGCCGGTGGAGCTTGGAGTCAGGATTGGTTTTCACCAGGACCGACGTGCCGGTCGCCAAGTCTTTCACGGTAACGGCACCGTTGGCCGTGTCAACAGCAATCACGGTCGCCCCAAGGTTCCGGAAAGTCCCGGAAACCATTTTTTCCGCAGTAAAGCGGTTCCCGTCTTCGCTCTTCGCGCCCAGCGCTCGCACCTGATCGCCCAGTTTAATTTCGTCAAACGTACTGAGCTTGGCGTCGCTGAATCTTACCGAGTCTGGAGCGTAGCGGAGCAACGTGGAGTTGGGCGCCAACGCGATGGCGACGGGATGGGTAGGATTGCCCGGAGTGGGAGGAGTGTTGGAAACAGAAATTGTGATTTCCTTGCTCGCCGAGTCGACGGCCTTCACCAGTCCGCCGATGCTGCGCCGCTGCCAATCCTGCCGCTCAGCCTCGCGCGCGCTGGCCAATTCGGTCTTACTCATCACAATGACGGAATTGGCCGTGAGTGATTTTTGGTCTGGGGAAAATTGGCCCCGTACCAGCACCCGATCGCCCGACGCGATGTCGCTCACGCTGATCTTGGCGGCCGTTTTCAGGTCCTTTGCTCCAGGCGGAACGCGAACCACCGTGACGTTATCCGGCAATTGAATCAGCAAGTCGGGGCCGGCGTCGGTGTGCAAATGAAAACTTCCCGCGTCTATCTCAGTGACCACGCCGATGGGCCGGACTGCTTGCGAGGAGGGTGCCTGGCCCGCGCATGCGGCAGACGTGAATCCCATCCCCACGCATGCCGACATCAAATATAAAAACGCCTTTTTCACTTGCTCTCACCTTTCGGGTAATGAAGATTTCCTACGCTTGCGAATAACCTTGCGGGGCTGGTTGTGGACATAATTGACAGGTCAAATTGCCTTGCCGCTGGGACTTCTCACCATTCAGATCCCAACACCCGACTGTCACAAGAAATCCAGATAACGATCCACCTGATCTGCCTTAAGCATCGCGCTACTTCGGATTTCCGGCACTCCCCTTTTTGGCGGTAAACTTGCCGTTGAAGCGATCGCTCTTAAAAGTACCCGTCATGGAGGCGCCATCCACCGTCCCGGTGTATTCGATAGTCATCGTTCCATTGGGCGTCTCACGTTTGACCGTGAAATTGATTTTGTTGCCATCCACCGTACCTTCGAAGGGGCTGTCTCCACGGCGCCCGCTAAGCGTCCCTTTGATCTTGCCGCCGTCCTGCTGGATGGCAAGCGTCTGGTCAAACGTGCCGCGCTCGCTTTCCACGGTCACCTGCCACGCCCCGTCGACTTTTGCAGGCTCATCTGCGGCGGAAAGCCCGCCCGCCAGCAACATAAATACTCCGCACATAAGTACAATCGCCCAAACGCCTGTCTTTTTTCTCACGAATATTCCTCCCCAAAGGGTAATCCCCTTTCGCTTAAGCTAGACGTGTCTGGACCTTTCAAGGTTACACGGAAGACTTCAATGCCCCCTATTCTACTTCCTTCCACTCATGTAAACACCCGCTTGCATGTCCCGCGCGGTGCGCCACACTTGAATTGAAATCTCGGGTGCCCAGCCAGCCTAACCCTCCGGCCGACCCACGCTATCCATTTGGGTAATAACGTACGATGGAATAATCCCTAGTCCCAAAAACCGTTGCCACCCAAAGGACAATCGATTGAATCTAAGTGAGTGAAAGGCATCAGTCTGAAGTGAAGCATGGCAGCCAGAGCAAAAGAGAATTCCCCTTCGAAAGACCAATGGACTTCCAATCTGCCCATAGGCCTTAAGGCCGAATACCGAAGCAAGCAGCTCGCCGGTGGGAAATATAAGATCAGCGCCAGGATCGTCGGCACAAATCCCAGTCAATCCAGAATCGTCGACTTCCCCGTGAGTCGCTCCGACGTTGAAACGGTCTTCTTAAGCGACTTGATCGGCTCCGCCTCGTAAACGGGTCAAAATCTCCCGGCCCCTCCCCAATCCCATCGACTGCGTTTGCCGCCCTTGGTGAAAGGATGCGGGATCGGCTTGTTAATGGTAAGGTCTTGGGCGTGACCCATCGACTACGGTTGCACAGATTTCTGTTTTTGATCCTCTGCTGCGTTGTCGCGGGGCTGATGTTGCCCCTGCCGGCTTCCGCGCAAAGTCTCAAGGTCACATTGCTCGGCACAGGCGATCCCGACCCGCTGATGGAAAGGTTCGGCCCCAACATTCTGGTGGAGGCAGGCAACGAAAAACTGATTTTTGACGCCGGGCGCGGCGGGATGCAGCGACTCGCACAGCTCGGCATACCTTGGAACGATCTGAGCGCGCTCTTCCTCACCCACCTTCATTCCGATCACACGGTCGGCATCCCCGATTTGTACCTCACCGGATGGCTGCTGGGGCGAGAGGTTCCCTTTCGCGTTTGGGGGCCCGCGGGGACCCGGGCGATGATGTCGCACCTGGTCAAAGCCTTCCAATTCGACATCCACATTCGCCAGGCTGACGATTTGAGGCCCGCCGAAGGGGCCGTGGTCTTGGCCAAGGACATTGCCCAGGGTGTAGTCTATGAAAATGGCGGAGTGAAAGTGACGGCGTTTGACGTCGAGCATGGCCCGGTCAAGCCCGCCCTGGGCTACCGCATCGACGTTGCGGGACATTCTGTTGTGCTCTCCGGCGACACAAATTTTTCGGAGAATTTGATTCGATTCGCCCAAGGCGCGGACGTGCTGATTCACGAAGTCTGTCTGGCCGACCCCGAAGTTTTGAAGGGCTCCGAGCACGAGCGGCACGTGATGGCTCATCACATCACGCCCGAGCGCGCCGCAGAGGTTTTCAACCGCGTCCAACCCAAACTCGCCGTCTATTCCCACATCGTCTTGCTCGGGAACGTCAACGAGGAACAGATTCTCGCGCGGACGCGCAAGACTTATTCCGGCCCGCTGGATATGGGTGAGGACTTGATGGTCATCACGATCGGCGAACAGATTAAGGTCAGTCGCGCGGATACGGCGCATCCTGATAAGCCCTAATTTTCGGGGATCCCTTGGCTTGCGGGTCGAAGTCAAGAATGGATGGTAGGGTAATCCAATCTCTCAGCGCTCATGATCGCCCTCAGCCCTGCGCTTCTTTCCAATTGCGGTAGGCCATGATGCCGCCGGTGATCAGTGCAACCACACCCATTATGGCGCTGATGAGCGCCACCTCCCAGTAAATGTCCAACACGGCGCTGGTATTGGTATCCAGCACCATGTGGGGCGAGGCGATCTTCACACCGTGTTTTTCATATTGCGAGATGACGGGTCCCGGCAAATCGTTGCGGAATAGAACGCCTGGCAGTTTGATCTCAAAGGGCGCGGTGTCTGTATCGAAGTTGTAGGATTGGTTGTTCGCAATAATAACGTTGCCATGCGGGCGCAGGAAAAAAACAATCGGCTCGCTGGTCTTCCAACCGTTGGGCGTCAGCGGCAAGTATTCCGTAACCGTCTTACTCCCATTCGTGGTCTCGGTGAATTCCACAGTCATGCCGGTCTGAACCACGCCTTTTACTTCCACATACTTGGTTTTCGGCATGCGATGTTCAGCAAGGTCGAGCGGCTCAAAGGTGAGGGCCTGCTTTGACTTGGCATTACCCAAACGGTACGCCCCGCCCGCAACGAAGATGCCCAAAAGGCCAATCACGACGCAAACCAAGGCGGCCTTCGAACCCTCGCCACTCGTCGGGGCCGTCGCGCCCAGCGCCACGCGGGTCAGCACGTCATTGCTGATTTCCGCCGGGCGCCCTTTGAGGTAGACGCCCATCACCACCAGGGGCGTGAGAAAGAGAACGAAAATCAACCCTATCGCCGTTAACTCCACATCGTACGAACCGAAATGGTCCATCTGCCATTCGGCAGCCCAACGGTAGAGGCCCGAGTACGTCGCCATGCTGTAAATTCCGTAAGCCAACCCCGCAAACGCAGCGATCATGCACAGCGTACCCACCATCTTGTCTGTCTCTTTGCTCACGCTTTTTCCTCCGATGGAATCGCCGACCGGCCCGCCGCGCGCGGCTCTGCCCCAACACTTATCTTGCGGCCCCTACCGGTCTGTGGGCCTGGCTTGGAACTGCGCTTCGATTTCCCTCACCTGATCATCGGAGAGGTGAAGAATCTGTTGACGCTTGCGAAGCATTTCGCGCTCGTCAGGGCTGACGGAGCCACCGGCGACCGCAGCGGCAAAATCCTGGCGATACTGTTCCATGTTCTTCCGGACGACATCCAACCGCTGGGTTTCGGAATCGAGCACTTGGAGTGCTGTGTCATTCTGCACGCCGTAGTCCCCTGCCGCGGCAATCAGCTGTTGACGGAGCGCGTCGGCGGGGCGGCTTTTCTGTGCGGACAGTCGGGTGCGCACGTAGACGCGGTAGTCGTGCACCGGCCCCGCTTCCCCGTCCGGCCAGCCCTCCATGGGAATGCTGAGTGAAGAAGTAGGAGGAGGGCCCCGGCGCGGCGTGGCGCCCCCCGACGCTGCTTGTTCCTGGGAAGCTTGATTTAACTGTTGGTGGAGCAGCCCGCGGTCCATTTCCAGGCGCCCCATGGTGTCGCGAAAATATTTTTCATTGGGATCGGTCTTGAGTGCCGTCGAATAACACTCCTGCGCCTGCGCAAAATGGTTGGCAGCCTCGTCGAGCGCCCAATTGTGCATGGCCGCGGCGCCCATCACCTCGTGCGCCACGCCCAGATTGTACTGGCGCGCCGCCTCCCCGGGCGTGGAGTGCATTGCGGCGTTGGTCCAGGTCTCCAAAGCCTCCGGCCACGCGCCCGCCTGCGCCTGAGTGTTGCCCGGCTTGAGCTCGTCATCGACGGCCAGCAAAACGTCGCGCGGTTCGTCAAAGCCGGCGGCCAGCGCCACCGTATCTGAAACCGCCTCGTCGCCCAACTGGCCGAGAATGGCAGAAGGGTCCTGCAACTGTTCGCGCTGGACGTTATAAGCCTCGCCACCGCACTTGGGCGGGCCGGCAATCGCGGACTCCTGCCGGTAACTGCGCTCCACCATCCGGCTCATCAGGAGCGTCTGCGCATCCTTCGCCTTCACTTCCATGGCCAGGTGGCCGGAGGAAATTAGATAAGTGACCCGCACATCCCGAGACTTGCAGTCTTCCACTTCCTTCTTTTTGCCGTTCTTTTCCTCCGTATGCTCGCCCAGGTGGATGTTCACGGACTCGGAGCGCTGCACCGTCTCGAGGCCGGCGCTGGCATCAGTTAAAGTGCATTCGAGTTTGGTGCGGGCGCCCGGTGAAATTTTGAAACCCTGGCTCACCATAGCTTCCTCCAGAAAGTGCTGAAGGCGCGGCACCATTAGGAATCCGGTGCGCATGTCCACCGAGCCGACTTCCAGGCGAAGTTGCCGCTGGGGAGTGAGAAACGCCGGTGGATGATAAATGCTGAAGCGCGCGTGCGTCTTGTTAACGCCAAACTTCGACCATAAGGGCGCAACGAGAAAACAAAGTGTGGCAGAGCCAAAAAGACAGAACCGGGCAATCCGTATCACCATTGGCCTCCAATGCTGGGTGTTGTTCCAAGGAAGGAATAACAGATAAACCTTGCGCACACTCAATGCGAAACGGCGTCAATCAGGTCGGGAATCAAGTTGGCGACGTTGGGCGTTCCCCACCCTGTCGCGAAATCGTACCCCGGCCCCGCGTTAAATCCCACCGGCGCTCCGGTCACCTTGTTGTTGCCCACCGTGATGTCGTGAAAGTCCGTCGCGTACGCGCTGGACATCGCCACCTTATAAATCGCGGGGTTCACAAAGCCCAGTGAATGTCCCGCCCCCTGATTGGCCAGCGCAAGAATTCCCGCCCATTGAGGCGCCCCGGCGCTGGTTCCGCCAATCAGGAAGAACATGTCAGTCCCCACCACATTGCTGTTGGCCACCAGCACGCCGCCGTTTATCGCGGCATTGTAAGCGACGTCAGGCGTGGTGCGCTTTTTCAGGCCCAGCGCGCTTTGATAGGAAGGCGCAGTGAAGAAGAAACTCTGCGCCCCGCCCGTGGCCAAGTTGGAATCATTCCACACTTGCTCGCCGCCGTATACACCGGTGCAAGTTCCTCCGCTGCATCCCGCGAGACCTCCGGGGTAGGGATCGCCTTCCGTCCCGCCCACCGCTGTGACCAGGGGATCGGAAGAAGGAAAAAGCGGGTTGGACACCGCAGAGCCGTTGGTGGCGCCCGTGTCCCCCGCGGCGGCCAGCACCGTGATGCCCGCGGCGGCCGCGTCTTTAAAATTTTGGTGCGCCCGTTCGACTTGAGATCCGTGGCCGTGAATCAATATTTCGGGAGTCCCGAAGCTTTGCGACATGATGCTGCCAGGATACAGCTTGATGGCTCTGTCCTCGGCAGCGTTGATCGCGATGCTTGAGCCATTTTTCGCCACCACCAGTACGATATTCGCGGCCGGGGCCATGGCATGGGCGTACTCCACATCCAAGCTGGTTTCGATAGACCAACTAATCTCGTCGGGCAGTTTTTTGGGGTCGTACGGCGGGCATCCGCCCTCCGGGCAAAGAATGGTGAACGATGGCGGATCGGGGATGCTGAAAAACTGGTCAAAAAACTCCAAATCGTGCCGGATAGTTGGGCTGCCAAAAGCATCGACCAGCAGAATGGTTTGGCCGCGCCCATCAAGATTGGCGGGAAAATTGTAAGCCGCGCGCACGAAACCGGGCGAGTAGCAAATCACCAGACCCCCGCTGCAAAATGGAATCGTCTGCGGGATCACCTGGCTCCGGGTGAGCAACATGCGCGGCGGGTTCACGTGATAAGTGAAATCGTCCTGAGCCGGGGCGGCTCCCGCCAGGCCCAACACGGCCCACGCCAGGAGTATTGCCTTGGCAGCGAAGGATGTTTTCTTGCTCATGGCTTCCCCGACTTTAGACTTGGCTCGGGAGCGCGCGCACTCTTTTGCAGCTCAACGACCATTTGCGATTCATCGAAACCAAGTCTGTAACGCTTCAGCCGATTTTGCGCCACTCCCATTGGAGAGTCAAGGTCAATGACCGCGCAGTGAATTCGCCAGCGAGCCTGCGACTCAGCCAAGCCGCACCAAGCCCGGGAATCCTGTACTGAGCCCCGCCGAATCCCGATCGGCATGCCATGCCCATTACAATCACCTGTGATGAGGATCACAGACTCACTGAAGGATTCTATGCATCATTCTAAAAGGGGAAGTCTCCCTCAAAAATCAATATGTGATCCTCCTGAGCTTAGAGGAGGGAGGTGCAAGGTGAAGTCCGGCAAGGTGCTCATCATCAGTGAGGACATCCACGATCTTTCCAAGTACGCCGGGATGCTGCCGGCTCTCGGCTTTGATGTCGTCATGTGCAGTACGTACCAGGAAGGAATGAAGCGAATCGAGGCAGACGATTTCACGTATGCCATCGTCAATCAAGGGAGCGCGGCGTTTGAGGGACGATGCGTGCTCGAGCGCGCCGCCGTGCTTCATCTGAAAACGCCCATCCTCGTGGTCGCCCGGTGCATGGACATCCATTGCTACCTGGACGCGATGGAATTGGGCGCGGTGGATTACCTCGAGAGGCCGGAACCGGATGACGTCGAGTGGGAGATGGAATCCCAACTGGGCCGGCCGCACGGTCTGCTCGTCCATGAAGCTTCGAGCAGAATGTAAATCCAAGGTAGATTCTTGTTTTCTCCAACCTCCCGGGGCCGCGAAATATACGGCCCCGCATTTTTTTGCGGGACCCCTGGGGTGCGCTGCTTCTGCCCGGTTCCCTCCTGCCCTGCTGCGATTGGAAGCTGCAACGCTCGCGAAATTGTGTGTACGCAAGCGGGCGCACGACTCCTTCCCAACATTGACCTCGCGTCATGCGCGGCCGGAGTTTCTTTCGACCATCAAGAATTTATTTCGCCCCGGAGAATACCAGAAGGTAGATCACGCCCGCCACCATGGCCAGCGCCACGACAAAAATCACAGCCTTCGTGAGGAACATTTTCCTTCGCTCAGGACTGGGCTTTTGTTCGTCAATCATCTCGAACATGGAGACCTCCACGACTTACCCTGAATTCCCTCGGGTAGGGAGGTTGTTGTTTTGAGAACGGGAGCGCACAATGCCATTCGTCGACGGCGAGGACAAGCTGCGGGTGCACAGCGACAGGCGTGGGGGAGACACGTTCGGTTCGGGCATTGCGCCACACCCCCGAATTCAGTCCAATATAGCCTTACTCCTGCATTTTTCAAAAGTCAAGCGAGGTCAAGCGAGGTGGGGGATTTGCGTTGCATCCCGGTTTTGTAGGTCCGATCGGAACTTGTCCCGATCTTTTCGGGAGATCGGCATCTCGAATTCCTTTGACCTGCCGACCCATTCGCTACGCTCAGGGCAAGCTCTGAAGGTCGGCTCTACCGTAACCTCGCCCTCCAAACCCCCGAGCCATTGCATCGCGCCCTGATTGGAGATAGGGTTGGGGGTACAAAACAACCCGCAACGGGTATCCGCGGTAACAGGAGGAGCCATGCCAATCCACCGCCTCAAGAAACTCTTATTTGGATCTTCTTCAGGAATGACACGCCACGAGGCCATGAAAGTTTTTCGCCGCGACCACTTCACCTGCCAGTACTGCGGCCTTGACGGCCTGCACAATTTTTCCAACTGGCTGGTCCTGACCATCGATCACATTCACCCGCGCGCCGAGGGCGGCCATCGCAAAATGGATAACCTGGTCACAGCCTGCCGCCCCTGTAATTTGATGAAAGGCACGCGCGTGTTTTCGTCCATGGAAGCGGCAAAAAAATACGTGCTGTCGCGGCGCGAAGAGTGGCAGAAACGATTCGAAGAGGAAACCAAGCCCGTGGCGGCGTAGTGCCAACAAGCAGACGTAGCGAAAATCTCCATCGTTGAGGTCTGCGGCTATTCCAAAAGAAGAACCGCGGACTCGCCGCGTCGAATCCGCCCCACCGACTACCGCTTGCCATCTTGTGATTTATAAGTTACAATAAAAACGTGATCGAGATTCGCCATTACGTCAGCCGCAACGGTAAAGACGTCTTTGACGGTTGGCTCTCGCAATTGGCGGATGCCCGAGCACAGGCGAAGATTGCGAGCCGAATTAACCGGCTCGCCAGCGGGAATTTTGGAGATTGCAAACCGTTGCGACAGGGCGTGTGCGAGCTGCGAATCGATTGAGGGCCGGGCTACAGGGTCTATTACGCGATGGTTGGAAGGTTATGCGTGCTGCTTCTATGGGGCGGCGATAAACGCAAACAGTCGTCAGACACTGGCCGGGCGGTGGAGTACCTTGAAGACTACAAAGAAAGGAGCGAAACCTCATGAAACGTAAAACCAGCATCTCCCACGATGAGGCCATAATTCGACGCCTCCGGAAGGACCCCGATTTCGCCGCCGAGTACCTGAAAGCAGCACTGGAAGATGAAGACGAGCCCCGCGTTTTGTTGATTGCCTTGCGCCACCTCGCCCAAGCGCAGGGTGTAGCCAAGGTCGCCAAGGCCGCTGGCATCGAGCGCGAGAGTTTGTACCGCGCGTTGTCGGCGAATGGCAACCCTCGTTTGTCCACGCTGGTTGCCGTCACCAAAGCAATTGGGTTCAGACTCACGGTGGAAGCGGCTCATTAATTGGCGCGCAACAAAGGTTTCGAGGAAATCGCTCGGTTGCTTGGACAGGACCAGTAGCTCCCCGTCTCTTTGGGGCATTGGGGAATCTTTTGGGCCACTAAATTCGTAGATTGAATAGAGAGCAGGGCGAGTGGAGGATCAGCAAGCGTAGCGAAGACCTCCGCCTGTGAGGTCTGCGGCTGTTCCAAATGAATGACCGCGGACCCCTAAAACGGGAGACCGCGTTACTCGTGAAAAAGTTTGCGACCCTGCGCTCATTTAGGAGGAATCATGTTGGGAGGTCTGCTCTTCGTCGTATGTGTCATCCTGCAGTTTCACTATCATGAGCCGATCCCGTGGTACATCTGGATGGTTGCAACCATCGGCCTGCTTGCTTCGTTCGGCGAACCCGCAATGCGGTCAGCGAGAAAGTCGAAAATGGCCTGACCGCGCGACCCGCTGCGGGGCGGCGGGTTTATAGCCACGGTCTGCCCATTCCAGACCGTGGGCTTTTGTCGATAGAAACAGCCCACAGTCAATTCGTCTACCGACGGATTGGCACTGGCTGCCTGCTTGCATCTCCCTGTGATTGCATCCCCCAGGCTCCATACATGCCATAATCAATCCTTTAATGCGCCACGGCTTATACAAGTACTACTCCGAACCAAAGTGGGCGGAAGAGTTTCTTGACGGGAAACTCTTGTTTCACTCGTTGTCATATTTTCGCGACTACGAGGACAAGAAAGTTAGGGGCGACCAAAATGAGGGGGCGGCAATCTTCCGCCCCGAGGGTGGACTGTTGGTCCACAACCAAACTCAGGGTACGACATTCACTCTCGCACGCCACACATTCGAGTCAACGGCGAACCAGGAAGAGATATTCGTTTTTTGTTTGAGCAGGTCGCTTACGGACATTCTTCGCCGAGAGTTCAAGGCAGTCGCTTGCATTGAAGTACTAAACATCGCAACTTTCTGCGCGAGAGTCGAGGATGCGCTGCCTAATGCCAAGTTTCCCGGACGAGCAGGCCGGACCCGGATCGGACATCGCGTCGAGTACTACCGAGAAACAGATGGTGCCAACCCACGTTGGGCCTTGCCCGACATAATCGCCACGTCCAAATTAGACTGCTACTCGTGGCAGGACGAGTACCGACTGGTCTTTTGCACTACGGACGCTTTGGGATTCCAGAAAGTTAGCCTGCGCCTAGTACAGGAAAACGCCAGTGAGGGTCCTAAACCTGCTGAACATCACAAATATCTTGTGCAAGCGCGAAGTCTTCGCGACATCTGCCAACTCCATGTCTTCTAGCAGGAAACCTCTTTAGGTCAGTACCAAGCCAATCCTCAGCCGACATCTAGTTCATGCGCTGTGGGGTCAAGCTCAAAGGGAGCGTTCGCGTACTCGAAATCCATCGGCGGGAAAAAAAAGTAGACAGTAGACTGTAGACGGTAGACAGGACGGAAAAGCAGGATTTAGGAGCTAGGATTTAGGAGTTAGCCGGAAGACAAACTTTATCGGGCACTATAGAGGTATGTTTCGAGGTTGGCAGACCAATCCGAAGGTCCAGACAGGCCTAGGGAACGGGCAGTACGAAGGAACGACTGTGGGACTTTGCTTGGTGATTGGGTTTCGATCGTCAGGCGGACTCGCGTATTCGGGGGCAGTTCCAGTGGCTCGTCCGGACGGAGCGTTTCGCCGTCGAAAACCGCTTCGATCGTTTTGGTCATAGACCCTTCCTCCCATCATTGCGATAGTGCCTGCATTATATACGAACGGGCGGCTGCAATGAAAGGCCAGTTCCGCCCACACTTACCGCCTTGCTGACCGTCGTTGGCTCGCATTCTTCGCGAAAAACTCCCACCATAATGTCGTAGTGCCAGACAATGGCGTACCTCTACCCCGTGCAACATTTCCCTTTCACTGGCCCTAAGAGCGGGGCAAAAAGGGGCAAATAACGCCTCGTAATGATTGGTCCGCAGAAAAAGTGACCGGCAACTGCCCTGCTTCCGTCCACATAAAATAATTCTTATCATGTGTTTCATATGTAACCTATGTGTCGTTTGGGGCTTATAGCATGGGGTTGGTGGGAGAAGGAAGGATTTCAGAAGGTCAGTGAGGGGCTCAGCAGGACAGTAGCGCCGGGCTTCAGCCCGGCATGTGCCGACCTCAAGGTTGGCTCTACAAAAGATGAAACCAGCGAGAAATATAGGAGACCTCGAATGTCAGACAATACCAAAGAACCAAAAGCCCGGCGACGCCGGCGCTATTACCGGGCGCCGGAAAACACTCACCGTTTTATGCGCGGGTCATACGCCAATCCCGACCGGGAGACCAAGAAAGACATGCGCGAACTGGGGGACGATCTAGGGTTGCTGGCCCGTCTGGAGCGCGATTTGACGCGCGCCTGGAAGCCGCAGGACTCCATGCAAGCCCTGATTGTGGCCGACCTGGCCAAGCTCTATTGGAGAAAGACCCACTTGGAGCGCACCGTGGTGGCCAATCGCGTGGGCGAGCGGCGGCGGGTGAACGAAACCATCCAACTGCACAATCTGGACGAGAATAGCAGCGACGACCCCCTTGAACCCGGGATTGTGGAAATCAGCGGCTACCGCGGCATCCCCGATTCCGGCGAAGCTTACGAGGAGAGCATGAAACTGCTGGACCGGCTTCACAGGCTGGTGGAGGACCGCGACTGGACGGCCGACGTGGCCCGGATCATCACCCTGCTCTACGGTGAAAACACGGCGCCAAACGGGCGCGAAATCCTGGACATCTTTGCAGGCCTTGCCGACCCCGATAGCGAAATGACCGACGAGGATGAGCAAACGGCCGCGGCCCAGCTCAAGAACCTGGTCTTGCTGGAAAAGGCGAGCGTCCTGCGCCAGCAAACCGTTTTTCGCCTGCGCCGTCGTGAAGAGGTTCGCGGAGCGCTGGGGTCAGTGTGGGTTCCCACTACCGAAAAATGGGATTTGATGATGGCGCAGGACGCCCACCTGGACCGCATGATCGAGTCAAAAACAAAACTCTTGATCCGCCTGCAAGGCCTTCGCCCCGCCGAACCTGCCAGCCCGAATGGCCAAACTACGGAAGTTCAGGAGTCGGAATGGCGGTCGACGGCGGTACCAGCGACACCCGAATTTCTTGAGGCGACAAACGAGAATGCCGACGCGCCTGCCGAGGGCAACGATCCGCCTGCCGCCATCGCGGTTGGTGAAAGCACAGAACCAGAAATTGCAGAAAAACTGGTTAACGAGAAATTGGCGGGCAATGTGGTTTAGAATCAACAAAAGTGCACGCAAAACATGTATTTGAGTGCATTGTTTGCATTGCACGTTTTTTCTTAAAGTACCACTTTAACTGCGAGGCCTCAAGCGACTTAGAATGAGTTGTTTCGTAAAGCGGGAATCAGTCGCGATGCGAACAAAAAGCGAAAGCGAGGAAGTGAAGTCTAAGGAGGGCAAAGTAAGGCTGGGCGCAATTAGGGTGGTGGAAAGCGGGTAATGAAAAAAAAGCGCAGGGCGCGGGTCAGGCGGGACTCGTTTTAATGTAGAGCCGACCTTTAGGTCGGCAAATGCCGGACTCCCGATGGCATCGGGACAGGTTCCGTCCGGACCTACAAATCGAAAACAGCTGCCGGACTAAAGTCCGGCGCTACGACACCCAGGCCCCCCGGCCACGCAGAATGCCCTATTTCAAGTGAAGTATCACCTTAACAAATGTCGGCGCGACGACAATGGATGGGGAGGGAGTCAGGAGACAGAAGTCAGGAGCCTGAAGACCGGATTATGGATTCAGGATTCAGGAATTATGATTCAAGAGGAATCACTCGAGCATAGCGGCCATTTTCCAGTTTCGAGTTTCAAGTTTCCATTTTCCACTTTCGACTCTCAACTATCGACTATGGACTGCTCCTCAATCATCCAAAATCCTCCGTCAGATCCACGGTCAGCCAACCCTCCTGAGGAATAATCTGCACGGGCAAATTATTCACCCAGAGCGCCACCTGAACTTGCACCTTTTCGCCCATGGTCACGCCCAACATGTCGTAGGTGAGGCCCACCTCGAGGATGCGATGAAATCCAATTTGCTGCCCATCGACTTTTACGCCGACTCTCTCGGAGGGAAAATCGCCCTTGGAGAAATCCACCACGGCCAGTTTGCCCTGGGTGATGGTGGCGTGGACGCGTGCGTGCGTTTTAGCGCTGGTATTCACCCGCACCTCAAACTCGTCGTGCTCCTCGAGGAAATTGTGGGTCAAGTCCAGGCGCAGGAAGAGCGATTGCGGGCTGTAGCCATAATAGAGCGCCTCAAAAAACTGCGCCGCGCCGTGCATGGAGGCCGCGCGCTTGTCCGGCGTGTAGACGCCCGCGCCCAGCCACTCGAAATAATTGGTTATCAGGCCGTCTACCTTGGGCTCGATCATACCCGTGGGACGTACGGTGGTGTCCCACGCTTTGACGCGCTTGATGGGCGCCGCCAGGTCGTCGGGCGGACTGCCACCCAGCATGCGATAGATGTTGCTCAGGTGGGTGCGATAGAGGCGATCGAACTGCTCATCGTTGGAGGTGGAATGTTCGGGCCCGTACCACCAGTTCCAGTCGCTGCCCTCGGCAATCCACAATTCCTCACGCGCCAATTTGACGGCCTCGGGAGAGAGCCGGGGATTGTCCACATTCTGCGCGAAGAAGTCGCGCGCCGCGGTCAGAAAGTCCCAGGCGCGATTGTCTTCTTCGGCGCCAATCCACACGTCGTAGTTGGCGTTGATCCATGAGCCCGGGACCACGTGCTTCAGCGTGCCCTGCTCCACCAATCCCAAGGCCTCAGTCGGCGTCACGGCCTGGAGGTCAGGGTCAGAGGCGACGCGCCCATAAAAGCTCTTCAGGAATTCACGGCCGTTGCCGGGAAAAAATTCCCAGGCGTTCTCGCCGTCGAGGATCACGGAAATAACCGCCGGGCGATTCCCCGTGCTGCGCGCCGCATTGCGGATGCGATTGTGCAGGTCGGCCGCGGCGTGGTGCGGGTCCATGCGGGAATAGACAAACCCAATCAGGTCGGAAAGTTCGTGGTCGCGGAAAAACATGGAAATGGCTTTCTCGCCCGCCTCAAAGCGGTGCGGGCGGTAGAGCTCGTTGCCGCCCCACAAAGTGCCGTCGGGCTGTCGGTGAAAGCCCATCTGGAGCGACCGGCCGAGCACGCCTTCGTCGGTGGCTACCCACTCAAAACCCTCGGCGGCAGCCAGGCGAAGGACTTCATCCGAGACGCTGCCCTCGCTGGGCCACAGTCCCCGGGGCCGTGAACCAAAAACCTTTTGGTGTAGGTCGACGGCGGCGCGAATCTGCCCTTGCGCGTCCTCGGGGTGAATAAATGGCCGCCGAGGGAGTCGAATGCCCGGATGGGATTCCTCGGCGATGTTGGTGTTGCACACCAGAGGCAGGATTGGGTGATAAAAAGGCGAGGTGGATAGCTCCACCTGTCCGCGCCCCGCAGCCTGCTTGTATTCTTCAAGTGTTACTTTAAATAGCTGGACTTCCTTATTACGAACAATAGACTTATCCGCCTCAGAGAATCCGCGCCCTTTCTTTACAAGTTGCTTGAGGTCGGGGTCTTCTGCCAGATAGATTTCGTCAAACCAGGCAATCTGCGAAAGCACTTGAAGGTCGAGCAGGTCCTGCGGGGTAAACAACCGCAAAAGCTCCGGCCCCTGCGACTTGGACCGCCACTTGAAATGCATTTCCTTTAATCGCGGGTAGCGGTTCAACAGGTTTTCCTGGTTCAATTGAAAGGCAAATCCCAGCAGGGTCAGGCGCTCTTCCTGGGTCAATTGCTCGACGGGCGTGAAGGCAATTCGCATTTCCTCTTCGCGCGCCTCATCCCGGGCGTATTCCTCAAGCTGGATGACGAGCGAAGGGACCATGTTGAACGTCATGTGCATGGAGGGAAATTCCCGCAGGATGGCCACCATGCCGAAATAATCCTTGAGCGCGTGCATGCGCGCCCACGGCATGGTGTAGACGCCCTCCGCCAGGTCCTTATAGAAGGGCTGGTGCATGTGCCACAACAGCATCAAGTAATTTCGCATCGTTGCTTGGGAGGCGATTCCTTTACGATGTTTAAATCCGTGTGCTAGCATACCACGGAAGATGAAATGGCGAGCCCTCCGAAAAACTCTCGGGCAGATGAACCAGGACAGTGATTCATGCGGCTCCTGACTCGGTACATTTTCAAGGAAGTATTCTCCCACTCGCTGCTGGGGCTGCTTGTCTTTACGTTTGTCATCTTCATTCCCCACATGAGCCACCTGCTTGAATTGCTGGTGCGCCGCGACCTCTCGCTGGGAGAAATTTTCGTTCTGTTCCTGCTGCCCATGCCCGGAATCGTAGTGCTCACCATTCCCATGGCGGTTCTGGTGGGGACCCTGATCGGCCTCAGCCGCATGGCTGCCGACGGAGAAGTAATCGCCGTGCGCGCCTCGGGCATCGGCATGGCACAATTCGTTCGCCCGGTCATGTTCTTTGCCGTGCTGGGTTGGGCGGCCACCTCCTGGATGAGCCTGCAGTTAGCCCCGCGAGCTACACGGAAATTGCATCAGATGGAAGCCGGGCTAAAGAGCAGCCAGATCCCCTACGACATCCAGCCGCGCGTCTTCCTTGAGCAATTTCCCAACTACCTGCTTTACCTGCAGGATGTCTCCGGTTCGCACTCGCGGTGGAGAGGAGTCTTCATCGCGGACACGACCCAGCGCGACTCCCCCAAAATCACGGTCGCGGAAAACGGCGTCCTGATTAACGACCCGCGCGACAGCCGCTTGATGCTCCACCTGGAGCAAGGCACCACGCACGAACTCGATCCGCAAAACCCCGGGCGATATTCCGTGATTTCATTCACTGATACGGACATCCCCATCCCCATCGAGCAGACTGGCGAAGGCGATGCAGGCCGCCAAACCCCCGCCATGATGTCGCTGCGGACCCTCTTAAACGTGGCCCGCTATGCTCCCGATGCCACCAATCGTCAGTCAGCTCAAGTGGAACTGCACTACCGGTTCGCCCTGCCCGTCGCCTCGCTCGTGCTGGCCCTGGTGGGAATCCCCCTGGGCCTTTTCACACGCAAGGGCGGGAAAGCCGTGGGCGTGATTCTCACCATATTTTTGGTTTTTTTGTATTACATCCTGATGGCTTTTGGATTGAGCCTGGCGCGACAGGGACGCATTCATCCCGCCCTCGGACTTTGGCTAGCCAATGCGGCATTTGGCGTGGGTGGCCTATTGATGCTCTTCCAGATGCGCAAGGTTCGCATGCGCCTCCAATTCATTCAAGAATGGTTTCTGGACTTGGCCCGGCGCATCGACCGGCATCGCCAATCCCGGGAAAACGGAGCCCCCGGTGTGGCCAGTGCCGGCCCGCACCCCACTGGCAACCGCTTCTTTCAAATTCTCGACGCTTACGTCATCCGCGGCTGGCTGTTTTACTTCGCCGCACTGCTCGTGACTTTCACCGGCATCTACATGATCTTCGATTTCTTCCAGCTCCTGGGGGACATCGTTCGAAATCACGTCGCCGCTCTTGTGGTGATGAAGTACTACTGGTACCTCTGTCCGCAGGTCGTCTACTTAATGTTTCCCTTGAGCATTCTGGTGGCAACCCTCGTAAACTTTGGACTTCTCACCAAAACGAATCAGATCACCGCCATCAAGGCAACGGGCATCAGCCTGTATCGAATTGCCTTGCCCATCATGCTGGCGGCACTAATTGGAAGCGTGGGCATGTTCGTTCTCGAAGACCTCTATTTGCCCCAAATGAACCAGCGGCAGGACGCCTTGAGAAATCAGATCAAAGGGAAGCCGGCCCAGACATATTACCGTCCCGACCGCCAGTGGATTTTCGGCCAGGGCGAACGCATCTATAACTACCGCTTCTTCGATGCCGACCGCGACGTCTTCGCCAACCTCTCGATTTTCGAGCTCGATCCCCAAACCTTCAAACTGGCCAAACGCATTTATGCCAACCGCGCGTTTTGGGAGCCTCATCTCCACCGATGGGTAATGGAGCAGGGTTGGGTGCGCGAAATTTCGGGCGGCCGGGTAACCTACCAGCCCTTCGCCGTCTCAACCTTCGACGAGTTGAGCGAGGAGCCGCCCTATTTCAAGAAGGAAGTAAAGCCCTCGGCGCAAATGAACGCCTTTGAACTCCGCCGCTACATCGGCGAACTGAGCCAAAGCGGATTTGACGTGGTGCGCCTCTCCGTCCAGTTCTATCACAAATTCTCCTTCCCCCTAATGGCCTTCGTGGTGGTCCTGATCGGCATTCCCTTCTCCTTCACCATGGGCAGCAAAGGGGCGCTCTCCGGAATCGCCCTGAGCATTGGGATCGCCATCGTCTACCTCT
>JBGPCF010000051.1:0-40992 GCA_041481635.1 Terriglobia bacterium
AGAGTTTTGGGCGACGTGGTGCCCGCCGTGCCGTTCTACTCTCGGGTGGCTCGGCGACCTGCACAAGAAATACGGGGATAATATCGCGGTGCTGGCACTGGCCGTAGGATCGCCGGAGGACGACGTGCGCAAGACGGTCGCCGGCTTGAGCCCCGACCTCCATTGGGCCATTACAACTCCGGAAGTCGGGCGCGCTTTTGGGGACGTGGTCTCGGTGCCCACGCTGTTTATCTTCGATCGCCAGGGGCACACGGCGGGAGTTTGGTATGGCGCGCCGCCGGACCTGCATGAGAAGGCGGAAAAAGTGATCGATTCGCTGCTTAAAGGAGCGGGCGCGACAGGCAAGTGAAATGTGGTGATGCTCCATCGATTTTGAATTGCGTGAAAGGGTGCACCGATACAACCAAACGTCAAAGGATAAAGGCTGAAGGCCTAAAACCGAAGGGTCGGTTTTGTCTTCATTCATCCTTTACCCTTTTCACTGGATTCCAGGAGGAGTCAATGGCAACCCTTCTTCAGGACCTTCGATACGCAGTGCGGATGCTGGTGAAGAATCCCGCCTTTACCTTGGTGGCCGTCATCACGCTGGCGCTGGGGGTTGGTGCGAACACGGCAATCTTCAGTGTGGTGAACGCGGTGTTGATTCGCCCGCTGCCTTACCAGGGCTCGGCGCGACTCGTCACATTTTGGGGGTCGAATCAGCAGATGGGCTTTTCCGGACCGGCCTCAGTGTGCGATCCCGATTACTCTGAATGGCACGTTCAGAGCAAGTCTTTTGAAGACATGGCTGGTTTTCGGTGGGCGACAGCCAATTTGACGGGCACCGGTGAGCCGGCCCGGCTGCTGGGCTGGGAGGTGACCGCTAACTTTTTCTCCATGCTCGGAGTGAAGCCAGTGGCCGGCCGGACTTTTTCACCTGAAGAAGAGAAGCCAGGACACAGCCATGTGGTTCTCATCAGCCATAAACTTTCCCAGGATCGGTTTGGGTCCGACACCGCTGCGGTTGGGAAATCGATCAAATTGGATGGCGCGTTTTATACCGTGGCAGGAGTATTGCCCGCCGGCTTCGCGTTTCCAAACAAGGCCGATTTCTGGAGGCCGGTCGAGTTGGCGTCCGACTGCCATAATTCCTCCCTGCGCGTGATCGCGCGTTTGAAGCCGGGCGCGACCATGGATCGCGCCCAGGAAGGGATGAGCCTCGTGGCTCGCAACCTCGACACGGCGGCACATCAGAACAGGTATGGAGTCTGGCACCTGTCGCCGGTCCGGTTACAGGATGAGATGGCGGGAAACATTCGTCCATCGTTGCTTATTCTCCTGGCTGTCGTCGGTGTGGTGTTGCTCATTGCCTGCGCCAACGTGGCCAATTTATTGCTGGCCCGTGCCACGGCCCGGCACAAGGAGATCGCCATCCGCCGCGCGCTCGGCGCCAGCCGATCGCGCATGTTTCTTCAATTGCTTTCGGAGAGCATGCTGCTGTCTCTGATGGGAGGCGTTCTGGGATTGGTGATGGCCATCTGGGGCCGCGACGCCGTGGTGGCCCTCCTCCCAACGAATTTGGCACAGCCAGGGCTGATGAGCCAGCTTGCCGCGGTTAACATCGATGTCTGGGTACTGGTGTTCACTTTGGCCTTGTCCGTTTTCACCGGAATCATTTTTGGGCTGGCCCCGGCGCTCCAAGCGTCGAAAACGAACTTGAACGAATCGCTGAAGGAAGGCAGCCGCACCTCCACGGTTAGCGCGGCCCGGCGCGGCATGCGTTCTGTTCTCGTCGTCAGCGAAATCGCCATGGCTTCGGTCCTATTGATTGGCGCCGGAGTGTTGGTTCGGAGCTTTGTCGCCTTGATGAACGTTGATCCGGGGTTCGATCCGCAAAATGTTTTGACCATGAACGTGAGCTTGCCCGAGGCCCGGTATCGAACCGAATCTCAGATGATCTCATTTCAGAAGGACGCGATGGATCGCCTTGCCAGGATACCGGGAGTTCATTCAGCCGGGGCGGTGTTTGGATTGCCGCTCGGAGGGTTCCTAATCCGTGGCGACTTTTCCATTGAGGGACAACCCGCTCCGCCGCCGGATGTAACTCCAAGCAAGAGTGTAGTGACCGCAGACTATTTCCGTGCCACAGGTATTCGCCTGATGAAGGGGCGATACTTTGAGGAGCGAGACAACGAAACTGCGCCCCGTGTCGCTATCATTGACGAGAATATGGCACGGCGCTTTTGGCCCAACCAGGACCCCATCGGAAAACGTATCAAGCCGGGATTTTCCAAGGATCAGTGGTGCAACATCGTTGGCGTGGTGGGCGCCGTAAAGCAATTCAGCTTCGCTGAAGAACCTTCCACCGCCCTTTATTTGCCTTACGCGCAGGCGCCCAGTGCATTCCTGATGCGCGACATTACTTTTGTGGTCCGTACTGGCCCCGAGCCTTTGAAGGTGGCCGACCAGGCGAGGCGAGCGATTGAGGCCGTCGATCCCGACTTGCCGGTTTTCGACGTGGCGACGATGCAGGAATTGGTCTACCAGTCCATGTCCGAGCCTCGCTTCAACACCGTACTGCTGGGTATATTTGCAGCGCTCGCCTTCATCCTGGCGACGGTGGGCATTTACGGCGTGATGTCCTATGCCGTCACCCAGCGAACGCATGAGATTGGCGTCCGCATGGCGCTGGGAGCGGAGCGCGTGGATGTGCTTAAGCTTGTCGTCGGGCAGGGGATGAGGCTTACATTGATGGGCGTGGTGCTTGGCTTGGGCGCGGCCTTCGGCCTCACTCGCTTCCTCGCCAGTTTTCTCTTCGGCGTCCAACCCACCGATCCGCTGACCTTTTTCGGAGTCTCGCTGTTGCTCGCCGGAGTGGCGCTGGCGGCGAGCTATATTCCCGCCCGGCGCGCGACCAAGGTGGATCCCATGGTGGCCTTACGATACGAATGAATTAGGTAATTAAACATTATGAATTAAGAATAAGCGATTCGTATTCCATACTCGCAATCTTCTTCCTCATTCATAATGTTTAATTCATCGTTCATAATTTCCTTCCTCCTCTAGCCTCCGTACTTCGAAGGGTATACACTCACCACTAAGTTGGGGCTATGCCATGGGAGGCCTCGGGCAGGAAAATCTTACGTTCAGGAGAGAAACCCGTGCAAAGGATAACCTTTGTTTTGGCGTGTGCGGCATTCGGAATCTCGATCTTTTCAGTGACTCGATTGAATGGCCCAGGCCGAGTGGCGGCTGCCGGCAAAAACCCTTGGGAAGAAGTGCGAACTTACCCGCCCTTGGTGTTCACCAGTAAGGCCACGCTCGACTGCTCGATTTCATCCACCGCAAACGGCCGGCAGATTATGAAAACCGTTGCCGGCTCTGGGTTCACCTTTGACGCGCCCATGCTCCCTATCAAGGATGGCATCGTGAACATCAAAGACCCGGGCATGATGTACAAATTCACCGCATTTCCTACGTCCGCGCTGAAAGCACACTTTGCCGGATTGGGCGATGGGATGATTACCGAAATGCAGGTGGAAGTGGAGGTCGACGTCAAACGCTTCGAGCAGCCCGCAGGTCCCGGAACTACAATCCACTTCAGCGCGGCGGACATCACAGCCGATGCGGCGTACGTTGAGTATACGGGCGTTTTTGTCCGCGATTCGGACAAGAAGCTTTTTCCTTTTCGCGTCGTCTTCAACAGTGTCACCGAAGGCCGGGGGACCGTGGTGCCCGGAGCCGGAGCGCCTGTGGTCCCACTGATCAGCAAAATGGTCGCATTGGGCACGCCACAAAATCCCGCCACCGTTACCACCGCCCTTTACGAAGCCGAAGAAGGCGTGCGGAAATTGCAGTAGCGATGAAGAGGAAATTGGAAAATGGAAATTAGAAACTGGTCAACAATTTAAATTTTCCAATTTTCAGTTTCGGATCGATTCACTCAACCGCCCGATCTCTCAATCACTCAATTCTTAGCCGCCTCCATGATAGACTTTGCCCGCTTCGAATCGCATTTGAGGAGAGGAGTATTTCGATGCGTACTCGCTGTTTCTATCTAGGGCTTTGGCTTGCTTGCACTGTGATCGTTGTGAAACCAGGCCTCGCCCAGGAAAAAAGCGTAGGTTCCCTCCAAGCTGAGCTCCATGCCAAGCTCGATGCGGAACTGAACCGCGCCGCCGAACAACTACACGGTGTGATGGGCTACGCCATCAAAGACCTGTCCACAGGCGAATCGTTTTATCGCAACGCCAGAGTAGTTTTTCCCACCGCAAGCTCCATCAAGCTGGCCGTGCTTCTCGAGTTGATGCGACAGGACCAGGAGGGCAAGCTCTCACTGGACGAAAAGCATACCGTCCGCCACAGCGAGCTTCCGCCGGGGGACGTCGATCCCATCCTGCACATGTTGGGCGATGGCACCGCCACCATGACCCTTCGCGACGTCGCTACTTTCATGGTGGTCCTGAGTGACAACGGCGCCACCAATATTCTGATTGACCGAGTGGGGATCGCAAGCGTCAACGCGGGAACAGGTCGGCTGGGCTTGACTGAAACTCGACTGCGGCGGCATATGATTGACATTGAAGCGGCGCGGCATGGCAACGAAAACGTATCCACGCCCGGAGAGCTCTCGATGCTGCTTGAAAAAGTTCATGGCGGTAACGTGCTGGATGCCGCTCACACCAAAGCGTACTTCGATCTTATTGGTCTGCCCAAGGACAGCATGTTTCACAAAGCGCTGCCTTCCACCGTCCGCATCGAGGACAAGCCCGGCGAGCTTGATGCCGTGCGGTGCGACGCGGGCATCATCGAGATTCCGGGCCACCCCTTCGTGATGACCGTGATGACGACTTACCTCGATAGCAATGAAGAGGGCGAGCGCGCCGTCAAAGAAGTGGCCCGCAAGGCATACGAGTATTTCATCAGGCTGAGCCGGGCGAGTACCTATGGGCGCTCAATTTCGGAAAAGTAGGTACGGCGTCTTAAGTTGGCTAGATACGCGACTGTCGCCCCGTGAGGTTGACAAAACTGCTGCATTTGTTTACATTCTAAATGAATACTTTTGAAGGAGCGCGCTTGTGCCCAAGACCCTGACCATGCGATTGAATGATGAAACCTATACCACCTTTCTCCGAGCTGCAAAGGCCGAGCGCCGGTCGCTTGCCAACTTGATCGAGACCTCCGCTTTGCGGCACATTCAAGAATCCAGTTTTGCGGATGACGCTGAAATAGTCGAGATTTTGTCGGACCCCGATCTACTCGCACGACTTAAGGCAGGTTCAGCCGATGCCAAGAGGCGAAGGGGCCGGTTCGTCCCCCACCTATAGAATTTACGAAACGCGACAATTTTTGCGCGACATCGCCCAGCAAGGTCACGCTCGGCAGGCGCGGCTTGAAACTAAGCTCCGCACCTATGTCTATCCGTTTCTCTCAGGCGAACCCTACATGGGACCGAACATCAAACGATTAAAGAATTGGGACCCGCCAACATGGCGCTACCGTGTTGGTGATTGGCGCTTTTTTTATGAAACTGATGAGGCAAAGCGAATAGTTTTCATAATCGCTTGCAAGCAGCGGAAAGAGGCGTATCGATAATGTTTGATGCGAGGCCGAAATGAAAACCATAAATCCTCCATCGGTCAACGTTCAAGCTCAGTCACGATTCATGAAACTCCTATTTTTCGTCATGGTCTTTTCCGTTGGGCTAAACTGGGCGGTGCTTTCGTTTACCGGTCAAAATCCTGCACCGCTGTCTGAGCTTGTGAAAAACGGCAGGAGGGGCTGCGCCCTTGCAATTGCTCTGGTGGTTCTTTTTGTGAGCTTCAACAAGATTGCCGGGGTGCTGGATCCGGACATGCCGATTCCCACCGCTGAACGCCTCGCCAAACTCCGCACATATTTCATTATTAGTTTTGTCTTCGCCGAGAGCGTTGCGCTAATAGGTTCTGCACTTTGTTTCCTTGGAGCGAGTATAGAAGAAGTCGTCCCCTTCTTTGTTGGCTGCCTGATTCTATATGCCCTTTGTTACCCCCGCCTGCCCACGGATCTTGAAGGTAGCCAGACATCATTGATTCCATTCCCGCCCGACTAATGCTGTGCTCCGGCGGCCCTCTGGGCGTAGGTTTCCACGCGAGCATCCTTACTACAAACTCTACCCTGATCAGGTCCACCAAAATATTTCACCAAACTTAAAAAAAAGGACTAACCTTCTTTCTGCTGGCATAGTCTAACTATGCCAGTAGGGAGGCGCACTTTGAACCGAGATGAGAGTCCACCCGGAACGCTTTATTTGTTGATCCTGAAGACCTTGGCGCGCGCGGGCGAAATGCACGGGTACGAGATCGCCAATTTCATCCAGCAGATTTCCGAAGACGTATTGCAGGTTGAAGAAGGCTCGCTCTATCCGGCCCTGCAGCGGATGCTGATCAAGGGCTGGGTGACGGCGAAGTGGGGAATTACCGAAGGGAACCGCCGGGCGCGCTATTACCGGCTCACAACGGAAGGGCGCAGGCAATTGGAGGCCGAGGTCTCCCAGTTTGAGCGCGTGATGGCGGCCATCGGTCGCGTCATAGAGACGGCGTAATTATTAGGTGATTCAGTGATCGGGCCATTGAGTAATTCAAAGAAATTTCTCGGCCTTCAATCACTGAATAGCTCCACCTGCCAATCACCCAATTCTTATGAATTGGCTGAACCAACTCGGAAGACGGCTGATGATGCTCCTATGGCGCAAGCAATTCGACCGCGACCTGGAGGAAGAAATTCGCCTGCACCTGGAACTGCGGGAGCGGGAGCACAGGGAAAAGGGAATCCTACCCGACGACGCTCATTACGCAACACGGAAGCGATTTGGCAACACGACTTCAATACGGGAGGTCAGCCGCGAAATGTGGAGATGGAATACAGTTGATAATCTGATTCAGGATCTTCGCTTCGGCCTGCGCACTCTCCGGAAGAGCCCGGGATTTGCCATCGTGGCCGTATTCACGCTCGCCCTGGGGATTGGAGCGAACACGGCCATCTTCAGCGTGATGAACGCCGTCATGCTGCGCGCCTTGCCCGTGCCCAATCCGCAGCAACTGGTCTACCTGCGGTGCGCGAACCGGCCCGCCCATACTTCTCAGACAGGGAACGACGAATTCTCGTTCACTGAGTACACTTTCGAGCAACTGCGCAAGCAGCAGGGCGGCTTTTCTGACTTGATGGCGTTCGTGCCGCTGGGCAATGGCAAAGTCGCGGTGCGTTACGGTGACGAGCCGGAAGAAGCCGAGGCGGAAATGGTGAGCGGCAATTTCTTCTCCGGCCTGGGCGTCACGCCGGCGTGGGGCCGAACCCTCGCCCCTCAGGAAGAAATCCAACACGCTCAGGTCGCCGTGCTGAGTTACGCCTACTGGACGCGCCGCTTTGCGCGCAATCCGGGCGTGGTTGGGCAGACGCTGTATGTGAAGGGTGTACCTTTTACGATTGTCGGTGCCTCGGAGCGCGATTTCTACGGTGTCGAGCCGGAGCAAAAAACCGATCTTTGGATTCCACTCCAAAACCGGTCGGACCTCACAGCCTGGGGCCAGCCCGCGAAGGACACCGACGGAAGCGAGCAAACCCTCTACGGCACTCCCACCTGGTGGAGCCTGATGATGATTGGGCGCCTTGCGCCCGGCGTTACCGCGCAACAGGCACAGGCCCTGCTGAATCCCGTCTTCCAGCGCTCGGCCTATGAAGGAATTGGAACGCACGATCCCAAGGAATCACTTCCGCAGCTCTACTTCCAGCCTGCGAGGGGGATCGAGAGCCTGCGCGAGAGTTACGAGCAGCCCTTGAAGTTTCTGATGGCGATGGTGGGTTTGGTGTTGGTGATTGCGTGCAGCAACGTCGCCATGCTGATGGTGGCGCGTAACGCGGCGCGGCAGCGCGAATTCAGCCTGCGCATGGCGCTGGGGGCGGGCCGGGGCAGACTGTTCCGCCAGCTGCTCAGCGAGAGCTTGTTGCTGGTGACGGCAGGTGCCGGTCTGGGATGGATGTTCGCCTTGTGGTCCACCAACACCCTGGCAGCTTGGTCAGACTTTGACGTTGACCTCGCGCCTGACTACACCGTGCTCTTGTTTACTCTGGTGGTTTCCCTGCTGGCTGCCCTCGCCTTCGGATTGGCTCCCTTGCGCAACGCCTTGCGATGTGCGCCGGGGCTGGCGCTCAAAACTTCCGCCGCCAGCGCCAGTCAGGACCGCACCAAATTACGCAGCGGCCAGGTGGTGGTAGCATTCCAAATGGCCATGTGCGTAGTGCTTCTGGTGGGGGCGGGGCTCTTGGTCCGCACGTTGAGAAACCTGGAGACTGCCGACCTGGGACTGCACGCCCCGGGTCTCCTTGCTTTTGGAATTACTCCGCCCCAGACGCTTCACACGGATGCGGAGGTTCTTCAGTTCTATCAAGCCCTCAGCAACAGCTTGCGCGCATTGCCGGGTGTTGAGTCCCTCACTTTGACTCAGAACCGGCCGGGTTCGGGCTGGGGCAATAATACTTCCGCCTATGTTGACCGCGTTCTGCCGCACCCGAACGGGAATGGAAACTCGATGCGGTGGAACGCGGTGGGCCCGGACTATACACACACGTTTGGAATAAATCTCGTCCTCGGCCGCGACTTCACTGATGCGGATTCCGCCGCGGCGCCCAAAGTGGTGATTGTCAACCAGACTTTTGCTCAGCGCTTCCTCGCCAACCGGAACCCGCTGGGCCATCGCGTGGCACTTTCGGAAAAGTCCACCGACACCCAGTACACAATCGTGGGCGTGACTGCGGACAGCAAGTACACCGGAGTAAGGGAGACCTCCAGGCCGATGGCCTTTTTCCCCTACTCGCAGATGCCCGGCGTTGGGACGATGCACTTCGATTTGCGCACTGAGGGCAATCCTGCGGCGCTCTTACCTGTGGTCCGCCGGGCGGTCCAACAATTCGGGCCCGACTTGCCGCTGCTCCAGCCCATGACCCTGCAAGAACAATTTGAACAATCGTTCTCACAGGACCGGCTGGTGGCGAGACTGGCGCTGTTCTTCGGACTGCTCGCGGCGCTGCTGGTGGCAACGGGATTGTACGGAACGCTCGCCTACCGGGTGAGCCGCCGCACCGCGGAGATTGGAGTGCGCATGGCGCTCGGCGCACAACGCAGACAAGTGTTGTGGATGGTGCTGCGCGAAAGCCTGGTCGTTAGTCTGGCGGGCGTGGCGCTTGGGCTGCCACTCTCTTACGTGGGTGCGCGGCTGCTGCGTTCTATGCTCTTTGGTCTCCAGCCGGGCGATCCGCTCACCTTTGTTGTGGCGCTGCTCAGCATAACACTGGTGGCAGTAGTAGCTGGATTGATTCCGGCCCGGCGGGCCGCCTCCGTTGATCCTATGATCGCGTTGAGGTGGGAGTGAGCTCATTGAGTGATTTAGCGATTGAGTGAACGGGAGATTGAGCTGGAAAAGCGGAAACTGGAAAATGGAAACTGGAAACTCGAAAATAGAGACTGGCTAGTCGACTGCTGGGGCCATTTTATTTTTCACCAACGGGCAGCATGATGACCTTTAGAGAATTCGCACGTCTCCTATTAATCATCACCAAGCGCTCGCAGTTTGACCGCGACCTGGAAGAAGAGATGCGCCTGCATTTGGAGTTGCGGGAGCAAGAGAAGCGGGAAGCAGGGCTATCAGCGGAAGAGGCGCGCTACCGAACACGCCGGCAATTTGGAAACGCCACCTTGTTAAAGGAGGTCAGTCGCGATATGTGGGGATGGAATTCACTCGAACAACTGATTCAAGACTTGCGTTACGGCGCGCGGCAGCTTCGCCTGAACCCCGGACTTACCCTTGTCGCGATCCTTTCGCTCTCTCTGGGGATTGGCGCCAACACGGCGATCTTCCAGTTGTTGGACGCGGTCCGCTTGCGCAGCTTGCCCGTCCCAAACCCGCAAGAGTTGGCGGAAGTGCGAATCGTGGGTGGCAATAGTGGAATGGGCATTAACAATGGCTCCTACCCGGAATTAACCCGGCCAATTTGGCAACAACTCCGGGGACTCCACGAGCCGTTTTCGGGGGTCTTTGCCTGGGGCGACGGTGGAGTGAATATTGGTCGGGGGAGCGAAACGCGTTGGCGCCGCGCACTTTGGGTCAGCGGGGATTTCTTCCGCGTGCTCGGCGTCTCACCCTGGCGTGGGCGCATGATCTTGCCGGAGGACGAGGGCCGGTGTCCCGCGCCGCGAGCCGTAGTGAGTTACTCCTATTGGCAAAGCGAGATGGGCGGGCGCGAGCTCGGCGCCGGTAGTACCCTCCGAATGGAGGGCGGTCTGGTGGAAGTCGTCGGCGTCACGCCGCCTCAATTTTTCGGACTGGCCGTCGGCGACAATTTCGACATCGCCATCCCGTTTTGCCAGCCCAAGGAGGAATTGCGCCGCGATGTTTTTGACGTGGCAGTGATGGGCCGCCTGCGGCCCGGTTGGACGCTCAAGCGCGCTTCCGCTGAACTCGAAGCGGCCAGCCCCGGAATTTTCGAGGCCACAGCGCTTTCGGGCAGGAGTACATACGACATTGAGACTTACAAACGCTTCCGGCTGGCGGCGTACCCTGCGTCGACCGGAGTGAGCCAGCTCAGGCAGCAGGGCGAGTCCTCACTCTGGCTTCTGTTGGCGATCACCGGTTTGGTGCTTTTGATCGCGTGCACGAACCTGGCCAACTTGATGCTGGCGCGGGCCAGCACACGAGAACGCGAAATGGCGGTCCGACTAGCGCTGGGTGCGGGGCGCGGCCGCTTGCTGCGGCAACTCCTGGCGGAGAGCTTGCTGCTCGCGGCAATTGGGGCGGGCCTGGGCATTGGCCTCGCCCAATATTTGAGCCGGGCGCTGGTGTGGTCGTTCTCCACAGAAGGCAACACTGTCTACTTACCCCTGGCGATGGATTGGCGAGTGCTTCTTTTTGCGGCGGGAGTGGCAACTTTCACCTGCCTTATTTTTGGAGCCGTGCCCGCTCTGAGTGCCAGTAAAGCCGAGCCGATGGCGGCGATGAAATCGGGTGGGCGTGGCGTCACGAGCAGCCGCGAGCGGTTCACCTTGCAGCGTGTGATGGTGGTGACACAGATCGTCGTGTCGCTCGTGCTCTTAGTGGGCGCCTTCCTGTTTGTGCGAAGCTTTCGTAATTTGATTACCTTTGATCCGGGAATGCGCGAAGCCGGCATCACGGTGGCGATCCTGGCATTTCAGGAATCTCACGTCACTCCAGACCGCTACGCGGAGTTCAAGCGCCAATTGCTGGAGGAGGTGCGTGCCACGCCGGGAATACTGGGTGCAGCGACAACCACCAATACTCCGCTCCTCGGAAGCAGTTGGGAGCATGGTGTTCACATCGGAGCGGCGGAGGGAACGTCGAAATTCACCGGGGTGAGTCCGAGTTACTTTCAAACGATGGGCATCCCGCTGCTGACGGGCCGCGACTTCAACCAAAACGATACCCAGGTATCGCAGCGGGTAGCCGTAGTGAACCAGACCTTTGTCCGAAGGTTTCTGTGCGGCGCAAGCCCAATCGGAAAAACGCTGCGCAACGAACCGGAGCCGGGCTATCCCGCCACGGTCTATGAGATCGTCGGTGTGATCCCGGACACCCAATACAGCAGTCTGCGTGGCGAGACGCCGCCTATGACCTTCGTCCCGGCGGCTCAATACCCCGACCCTGGACCGTGGACCGCCGTGATGATTTACTCGAACGCCCCGCCCGCCATAGCGATGTCCACGGTGAAGCGCACTGTCGCGGAAAAACACCCGGAAATTGTAACCACCGGGGGTGATTTTCAGACTTGGATTCGCAATGGTCTCGTGGCCGAACGGATGATGGCGGAGCTGTCAGGAGTTTTTGGCGTTGTGGCCGCACTCCTGGCGATGGTGGGGCTTTACGGAGTGGTCTCCTACATGGTGGCGCGGCGCCAAAGCGAAATTGGAATCCGCATGGCGCTGGGCGCACAACCCGGCCAGGTGGTCGGCATGGTGATGCGCGAAGCCGGGTGGGTGCTGGCGATCGGAGTGGTAATTGGAACGGTGCTTTCGCTGATGGCCGCACGGACCGCGAGCGCGCTCCTGTTTGGGCTGAAGCCCCATGACCCGCTGACATTGGCCGGGGCCGCTGCGCTGATGGTGGTGATCACGGGACTCGCCAGTTTCCTGCCCGCTCGACGCGCCTCCCGCGTGGACCCGATGGAGGCGCTGAGGTGCGAATGAGTTCATTGCGTGATTGAGTGATCGGGCGATTGAGCGAATGAACCGGAAACCGGAAAATTGAAATTGGAAAATCGAAACTCGAAAATAGATACTGGCATGTCCAAATCCAAGGCCATTTTCCATTATCTCTTTCACCGAGGGTAAGCATGAAAAGTTTGAGAGAACTCGCACGGCGGCTGGAGATGTTGCTTCGGCGAAAACATTTCGACCGCGACCTGGAAGAAGAGATGTGCCTGCATTTGGAACTCAAGGAGCGGGAACAGCGGGAAGCGGGGCTGTCAGAGGAAGAGGCTCGCTATCGAACGCGCCGTCAATTTGGAAATACAGCGCTCCTCAAGGAGGCCAGCCGAGAAATGTGGGGATGGAATTCCATGGAACATTTGATTCAGGACATTCGCTATGGCCTGCGCACCATGTTGCGAAATCCGGGCTTTACCGTGGTGGCGGTGATTGCGCTGGCGTTGGGGATTGGCGCCAATACGGCAATCTTCAGCGTCGTCAATGCCGTGCTGTTGCGCCCGTTGCCTTACAAAGACAGTGACCGGCTGGTGGTGATTTTGCACGGTGAACAAAATCCCGTGGCCGCAGCCAATTTCCTCGATTGGCGCAAACAGAATCATGTTTTCGAGGGCATGGGCGCGGCTGAGTATTGGACACCGACCCTCACCGGCGTGGAAAGGCCCGAGCAACTCTGGGCCGTGCGCGTGACCTCCGACATATTTCCAGTATTAGGAGTCCAACCATTGCTTGGCCGCGCCTTCCTCGCGGATGAAGACCAGCCGGGGAAGGAGCACGAAGTGGTTCTGGGCTTCCGTTCCTGGCAACAGCGTTTCGGAGGTGACGCGAAAATTGTCGGCCGATCAATGATCATGGATGGCGAGGCCTACACCATTATCGGCATCATGCCGCGTGGATTTAAGTTTGCCCCATTCTGGGCGACCAAGGCCGAACTTTGGGCGCCCCTCGTGCTCGCCAATCGCGCCAACGAGCGTGATGGGAACAGCCTGCGAATCTTCGCGCGCCTCAAGCCGGATGAGAACTTGGCGCACGCCCGCGCCGAGATGGCAACCATCACAGCTCACCTTGAAAAGGAATACCCGGGCACAAACCGGAATGTAGTGGTCCGTCCCCTGAAAGAGAAAGTGGTGGGCAATGTGCGGCCCGCCCTCCTGGTTTTGTTCGGCGCGGTCGGCTTTGTGCTGCTAATTGCCTGCGCCAATGTTGCCCACATGATGCTGGCTCGTGCCGCCAGCCGGCAAAAGGAAATTGCAGTCCGCACAGCACTCGGCGCCGGACGCTCACGCGTGATCCGGCAATTTCTTACTGAAAGTATTTTACTGGCGCTTCTGGGTGGAGGGGCAGGCTTGCTGCTTGCCTTGTGGGGAATCCGTTTGTTGGTGGCGCTTAGCCCGGCTGACATTCCGCGCGTGGATACCATCAGCCTCGACGGCTACGTGCTGGCGTTTATGCTGGGTGTCTCAGTGCTTACTGGAATTGTGTTTGGACTTTTCCCGGCCTTACAAGCTTCTGCCGTGAGCCTCAATGACTCGTTGAAGGAAGGAGGGCGCGGCTCCACCGAAAGCATCCACCGCAATCGTCTACGCAGCCTTTTAGTGGTTTCGGAATTTGCACTGGCTCTCGTCCTGCTGGTCGGCGCCGGGCTGATGATCCGCAGCCTTTTCGCACTTCAAGCGGTCGACCCCGGATTTAATCCGCGCCATCTCCTGACCCTGGTGGTGACGGTGACTGGTTCAAAGGCTGGGCAGCCTGCGCGCCGCGCTGCATTTTATCAACAGGTCCTGGAGCGAGTCCGTGCACTCCCCAGCGTTCAGTCCGCCGGCATGATCAATCATCTCCCGCTCGGGGGGGAAATCTGGGGCTGGCCTTTTCGGATTCAGGGCCGGCCCATTCCACCGCCTGGCGAGGGTCTGGTGGCAGTCTATCGCGTGGTCACGCCCGGGTATTTCCGCTCCATGGAGATTCCGATCTTGCATGGCCGTGACATAAGCGACGCCGATAATCTGAAGGCGCCTGGAGTGGTGATCATCAACGAGTCGCTGGCCCGTAAATGCTGGCCGGGCGAAGACGCCGTCGGCAAACACATCACGTTGGACGACATGGATAAAAGCCCCAACTGGCTCACCGTGGTGGGTGTGGCGAAGGATGCCAAACAGGACGAATGGGCTGCCAGGCCCGACATCGAGATGTATTTGCCTTACTTGCAAAACCATGAATACCAGGAGAACCCGAAATCACCATTTGCCTTTCTCACTTTGGTGGCGCGCGCCACTGGCGACCCCGCCGCGCTGGCTTCCGCCATCGAAGGCCAGGTTCGATCTCTGGATAGTGACGTACCCGTTTCCCAGGTCCAAACCATGGAGCATGTGGTGCAGGCTGCCACCGCGCAACCGCGGTTCTATTTGCTCCTGCTCGGGACGTTTGCCGCAGTTGCAATGGTCTTGGCGGCGGTTGGCATCTATGGCGTGATGAGTTACTCAGTTTCCCGCCGCACTCATGAAATGGGCATTCGCATGGCGCTGGGCGCCGAGCGCCGCGACGTGCTCTGGCTGGTGGTGGGGCAGGGAATGGTCCTGGCGCTCGTCGGCGCGGTGGTCGGGTTGCTGGGAGCGCTTGGCCTGACGCGCCTGATGGCCAGCCTGCTCTACGGCGTTCAGCCTGATGATCCGATTACCTTCCTGGTGGTCACACTCGTGTTATGTTTGGTGGCGCTGGCTGCCAATTATATTCCGGCGTGGCGCGCGACGAAGATCGACCCGATGGCGTCGTTGCGTTATGAATAATCGACGATTGAGGATTGAAAAATCGAGGGGGGGGGGAAAGTTCCAAAGTTATTGCCGCCGTGGGTTGACCTGCTTGATGGCAGGCCTCTTTTTTGAAATCCATCCTGAAGATCCTACTAACTATTTGGCAGTGACCACCGTCTTATGGGTAGTCGCGCTTGCTGCCGATTACCCACCGGCGCGGCGCGCGACGAAGATTGACCCGATGATCGCGCTGCGATACGAATGAAAGACAAAGGGTAAAGGATAAAGGGTAAGAAGAAAGGTTAAAGGTTAAAGGATAAAGGCTAAAGGCTGAAAGCCAAGAAGTGGGCTTTTCCTTATTCATGCTTTAACCTTTATCCTTCAACCTTCACTCTTTTTCCCTTACCTTTTTTTCTCAGGATGTGTTCATGTCCACCCTCCTTCAGGATTTGCGTTACACCTTCCGCACGATGGCGAGGAGCCCTGGCTTTACAATCTTCGCCACTCTCATCGTCGGACTCGGCATTGGCGCCAGTTCCACCGTCTTCAGTGTTGTGAGCGCGCTTCTCCTTCGCCCGCTGCCTTTTCGCGATCCCGGCCATCTCGTATGGATTGCGAACACCGCAAAGGATGGCGATTTATCCGGCCTCACCGTACAGGTAGGCCACTTCAATGACCTGCGCGAACAAAACAAATCATTCTCAGACATCGCCGCCTATTTCGCCTTTTATGGTGTAGGTGATAGCAAGCTCACCGGCGACGGCGAGCCGGAACGTCTGAGCGGTGTGCCTGTCTCCCAGAATTTCTTCCCGCTACTGGGTGTCCAGCCGCTCCTGGGAAGATTATTCAATGCGGACGAGTGCCGTTGGAATGGGCCGAAAGCCGTGCTTTTAAGTTACGGTTTGTGGCAGGAGCACTTTGCCTCCGACCCCGGCATTGTAGGCCGCAGCCTCACGCTGGATGATGCGCCCGTCACCGTGGTGGGCGTCTTGCCGGCATCATTCGATTTTGCGTCGGTGTTTGCTCCCGGCTCCCATTTCGACCTTTATTTCCCGTTTCCGCTGACTGAGGAAACCAATCGCTGGGGAAATACTCTGGCGATTGTCGGACGTCTGAAACCCGGCGGAACGGTGGAGAGCGCGCAGGCGGAGTTAAATATCCTGGGTGATCACATTCAGCGCCAGCATCCCGAACGAAATGGTTTCACCCCGCGCGTGAGCCATCTCGAAGAACATGTGAGCGGGCGTCTGCGTCCTACCCTCTTTGTGCTTGCTTGCGCGGTCGGCGTGGTGATGCTGATTGTCTGCGCGAATCTCTCCAACCTGCTGTTGGCTCGAACCGCGACGCGTAAAAAAGAAATGGCCCTCCGTGCTGCCCTCGGAGCGGGACGGTTCCGTCTGATTCAACAAATGCTTACGGAGAGTATCGTGCTTTCCTGCTGCGGAGCGGTGCTGGGCCTGATTCTCGCTGTAATCGGAACCCGCGTATTGGCCCACATGGATGCAATGAGCATTCCATTACTTGGAAGCGTTCGTGTGGATGCCGGTGCGCTGGGACTGACTTTGCTGATCGCCGTTCTCACCGGCCTGTTTTTTGGCTTGATGCCGGCACTCCAGGTTCCGACCGTGGCCGTGAATGACGCTTTGAAAGACAGCGCCCGAAGGTCGAGCGAGGGGAAAAGGCACAATTGGATTCGTAGCATGCTTGTTGTATCCGAAATTGCGTTTGCTTGTGTTCTCCTGGTGGGCGCGGGCCTGCTCATTCGAAGCTTCCTGCGCGTATTGGATGTCGACCTCGGATTCCAACCCGAACGAGCGGCCGCGCTGCGCATCGATCCAAGTTCAAAATATTCCACCCAGGCCCAGCGGAACGCCTATTTCGATGAAGCACTCCGTCTTATCAGGTCGACAACAGGAATTGAGGCCGCGGGACTGAGCGATGCGTTGCCGCTGGGCCGCAATCGAAGTTGGGGTGTCGGTGCCAAAGGGCAGGTGTACTCGAAGGACCAATATCCCGAAGCGTTCGTCCGCGTGGTGAGCGATGGCTATGTGAAAGCCATGGGAATCCCAGTGCGTGCCGGGCGTGATTTTGCCGAAAGTGATACTCCGTCGAGCCAGCCTGTCATTATGATCAACGAAACGCTGGCGCAAAGACTCTGGCCAGGCCAGGATCCCATCGGCCGCGTGCTCAACGCGGATGTCGATCGTCGAGTCGTTGGTGTGGTCGGCGATGTGAGGCACATCGCGCTCGAACAGGGTTCCGGTTCCGAGATGTATCTGCCCATTCGCCAATGTCAGGATTATCCTTCGGTTGACCTGGTGGTTCGTACGGCGCTTCCTCCCGGCGGACTGGCCTCCACCATTCGCGCCGCCCTCAAACCCGTCGAGCCGAACCTGCCTGGGAACGAGTTCCGAACTTTACAGACATTGGTGGACAAAGCTGTCTCGCCTCGCCGCTTTTTGGTGATTCTACTTGCGGGATTTTCCGCGTTCGCCCTGATCCTCGCCTCCCTGGGCATCTATGCCGTTATCTCTTATTCGGTGAATCAGCGGACCCAGGAATTCGGAATCCGAATGGCGCTGGGCGCCGAGCGCCGCGACGTGCTTCGCCTTGTAGTAGGGAAGGGAATGGCCCTGGTACTTGCCGGCGGAGTATTCGGGCTAGGTGCAGCGCTCGTCCTGACGCGCCTGATGGCGAGTCTCCTCTATGGGATTCAGCCCAACGATTTTGCAACATTCCTCGGTGTATCCCTCGTATTAGGTAGTGTGGCCTTTGCGGCCAACTATATTCCGGCGCGACGCGCCACGAAGATTGACCCGATGGTGGCGCTGCGATATGAATAAGGAAAGTTTGGAGGGTAAAGGTTAAAGGATGAATGATGAAGGTTGAAAGATGAAGGCAAAGTGGTGTGTCTTTCCTCATTTTATCCCCTACCCTTTATCCTTTTACCTTTTCACTCTCCGAACGGTGAAATTATGAAAACCTTGTTAAAAGACCTTCGGTACGGCTTCCGATCGCTTGGCAAGAGCCCTGGCTTCACGACTGTCGCAGTGCTCACGCTGGCGCTCGGGATTGGGGCGAACACGGCCATCTTTACGCTTGTCCACGCGGTGATGTTGAAATCCCTGCCGGTGGCGAATCCTCAGGAACTTTATCGCGTCGGGGATGATAACAATTGCTGTGTGATTGGAGGCTTCCAGGACGACTGGGGGATTTTTTCATATCCCCTCTACCTCCAGTTCCGCGATCACACGCCGGAATTTAGCACGATGGCCGCGTTCCAGGCGGGCTTGCAGAACATCAGCATCCGGCGCAGCGGCGCGACAGGACCGGCGGAGCCCTATGTGGGCGAGTTCGTCACGGGCAATTACTTCTCCACGTTCGGAGTGGGAGCTTTCGCGGGGCGCACGATTGGCGTTGCAGATGACCAGCCCAATGCCCCTGCGGTAGCCGTGATGAGCTATCGAACCTGGGAGCAGCATTTCGGCCGCGACGCTTCGGTGGTCGGCTCCACCTTCAACATCGACCACGTTCCATTTACCGTGGCGGGGATCGCCCCGCCTGGTTTCTATGGCGACACACTTCGCCCCGACCCTCCGGATTTCTGGCTCGCGCTTTCCACCGAACCCGCGCTGAACGGTAAGGAAGGACTCTTGAACCGTGCCAGCGGGCACTGGCTTTACGTCATTGGGCGATTGAAGTCCGGCGCGCAGCCGGCCGGCATCCAATCCAAAGTCACGAGCCAGTTGCAGAATTGGCTTAACGTGCAGCCGGAGACTGACTCGCAGGAACGTCCCAAGCTGGGCAAGCAGCACGTGGTGCTGGCGCCGGCGGGCGGCGGCGTGGCCAGTCTCCAAAACGATACCGCTTCCGGGCTTCGACTTTTGATGGCTATCTCCGGTCTGGTACTTCTGATTGCCTGCGCGAACCTCGCCAATTTGCTCATGGTTCGCGGCGCCGCAGCCCGGTTGCAGACGGCGATTCGAGTGGCGCTCGGTGCACCACGCCAGCGTTTGATCCGTCAGGTGTTAACGGAGAGTGTTCTTCTTGCCGCGCTGGGCGGACTGGCAGGAATTTTTGTCGCTTTCCTCGGGACGCGCACCATCCTGGCGCTGGCATTCCGGGGCGCGCAATATGTTCCCATCAGCCCGGCACCTTCGTGGCCGGTGCTGGGCTTTGCCTGCTTGCTCTCCCTGGTTACGGGTATCGTGTTCGGAGTGGCGCCCGCATGGATCACATCCCATGCCAATCCCATTGAAGCTCTGCGTGGCGCCGGCCGCTCCACGCGCGACCGCACGTCGCTCCCGCGCCGGGCTTTGGTGGTTCTCCAGGTAGCTCTCTCGGCAATCCTGTTGATTGGCGCCGGCCTGCTCACCCAAACCCTGCGCAACCTTGAAAACCAAAATTACGGCTTCGAACCTCGTGGCCGCGCCGTTGTACGCGTGGAGCCCAGCTTTACAGGCTACTCGCCCGAAAAGCTCCACAGCCTCTACCAGCAACTCGATCAGCGCTTGCCGAGAATTCCCGGCGTACTCAGTGCCGCCTACTCTCTTTACAGCCCCATGCGCGGCGACAATTGGTCAAACCTTGTTGCCATCGAGGGCCATTCGCCTGACGAACGGATTGGCGCTTCCTTTGATCGCGTCAGCTCGCACTACTTTGAGACCATCGGAACCCGCCTGATGCGGGGCCGCGTGATTGGTGACGAGGACACCCCGACCTCGCGACTTGTCGCCGTTATCAATCAAACCTTCGCGCGCAAGTTTTTCCCCAAAGGTGATCCCATCGGCAGGCACTTCGGCATTGGTGGGCCGGAGCGCAGCGGGGACTACGAGATCGTGGGCATCGTTGAGGACGCGAAATATCAGGACGCGCGCGAGCCCGCCTACGCCACGTTTTTTCTACCCTTCCTGCAAATGGTGAAGGATTCGAAACAAGCGTGGCTGATCTACTCTCACTACCTGGGCGATATTGAGTTGCGCCTGGCGGGCCGGCCGGAAAATCTGGAAGGCGCGGTCCGCAGCACCATTGCCGACGTTGATCCAAACCTTACCGTGCTCAGCGTAATCACCATGTCGGAACAGGTGAGCCGGAACTTCAATCAGGAGCGCCTGCTGGCGCGGCTGGCGGAGCTATTTGGAGCTCTGGCCCTGATCCTCGCCTGCGTCGGACTTTACGGCGTGACGTCCTATACGGTCAGCCGGCGTACCAACGAAATTGGCATTCGCATGGCGCTGGGCGCGGACCGCGGCAAGGTTCTTGCCCTCGTCCTGCGCGGCGCCGTCTGGCAGTTGGGATTGGGGCTTCTGGTTGGAGTACCCGTCACGCTGGCGGGAGGACGCGCGCTCGCCAGCATGCTCTATGGCGTGAAGAGCTACGATCCCTGGGTGTTCGGAGTGGCGGTCGCTGCACTTACCTTGTGCGGCCTGGCTGCCGCCTTTATTCCAGCACGACGCGCCGCTTCAATCGACCCCATGGTGGCGTTGAGGTTTGAGTGATCGGGCGGACATCTAAATCCAGCTCCATACATACGAATGGACTTGAAGGCTCTGGCTTAGGTCTTGTTGGGGTCCAGGATGGAAAGGCGCCTGAAGTAAGACCGATAAAAACCGCGATCACGAGTCAACAATCGGTCGGCCTGGCAGAGCGCGTGCGCCCCAATCAGGAAATCAGCGGCCACACGGTTTCGAGCGCCACCCCCCGACCGATAAGCTTTCCACACCTTGCCGGCTTCAAGGGCAGACTCCAAGGTAATCGCATCGAACTCGACACCCAAATCACTGAGCATTTGATGAGCGGTTGCGCCCGACGGGAAGTACCCGGCGACTTCCGCCCACACCACGTCGCAGGCCACGGCTCGACCCTGGGCAATGCAGGATTCCAGGGCCTCCTTGGAACGCGCGCCGAATAGCGGGTCGCGGGTGGCAAAGTCGAAAATGATACTACTATCGACGGCGGTGACCACGAGCGTAGTCCTCTCCACGAAGCTCAGCCATGATTTCGTCCGTGGTCATGCCGAGCTTGAGCACGCCGAAATACTTTTCAAACGGATCGGCGTTGGTCGATTTGGTCATCACGAGCCGGCCCAGTTCCTCGCGCGCCTCCAATACCTGCCCGGTGCGAAGGCCCAGACGCTCGCGCAGAGGTTTGGGAATGGTGATCTGCCCCTTTTCCGAAACGATCGTTTTCATACTTGAATTGTATGAATTCTTACCTAACCTGTCAAGAAGTTGATAAGGATGGCTGCAATCTCAACAATCTTCCTTTTCCATCGTCCGCGAGTGCTGTTATTCTTCCCTTGATGAGGTAACTGCAAATGCCACGCATGAATCGCAGGGAACATATTAAGGGAATGCTCGCGGGATTGACGGCCGCCACTGTCTCGCCCGGCGCAACAGGCATTCCGGCTACGTCCGCGCGCCAGGTTCGGACTTCGCGTATCCAACTCGCCGAGCTTTTCGGGCCCGTCGTGGACAGCAAAGTCAGGCTGGCGCGGCAAGTAGGAGTGAGCCACGCAATTGTGGGGGTCAGTGGCGCGCTGAGCAAAGTCTCGCGCGACCGTTATGTGGAGACGCTGGAGAAAATCAACGCCGACTTTAAATCAGCGGGCATGACCATCGCAGGCGTCGAGAGCCATCCTGTGCCGGCGGAAAAAATCAAGCTCGGGCTTCCGGGCCGCGACGAGGAACTTGAAAACTATATCGCCGCCCTCCAAGCCTTGAGCCAGGTTGGCATTCCGATGGTCTGCTACAACTTCATGGCCGGTCTCGGCTGGTATCGCACGAGGTCCGACGTTCCCGAACGTGGCGGCGCGCTGGTGAGCGAGTTTGACAATCAGGTGGCCACGCAACAAGGACTGACCCAGTGGGGCGAGATTAGTGAAGACCAGATTTGGAGCAACATGGAATATTTCCTGAAAGCAGTCATCCCCGTGGCCGAAAAGGCGGGAGTGAAGATGGCGCTTCATCCCGACGATCCTCCCATTTCCCCCCTGCGCGGGATCGGACGCATCCTGACCAGCGCCAGGAATTACCAGCGTGTAATGAACCTGGTGCCGAGCCCCGTCAATGGAATCACTTTCTGTCAGGCAAACTTCAAGCTGATGGGCGAGGACATTGCGGCGCTGGCCCGCCAATGGTGCCTGCAGAAAAAGATTTTCTTCGTCCACTTCCGCGACGTTGAAGGAACGCGCGAGCGCTTCCGCGAAACCTTCCACGACAATGGCCCCACCGATATGGTGAGGATGCTTCAAGTCTACGGCGAGAGTGGTTTCGAGGGGCCCATGCGGCCAGACCACGCGCCCACCATGGAAGGCGATTCCAATGCTCAACCGGGCTACGCCATGACGGGAAAAATATTTGCTTTCGGTTACATGAAGGGCATCATGAAAGCGATGAAAATTCCTTACGAATGATGATGGGCAGTCACCTGCGAAGCTCATTCAGGCGCACCCAATCGCCGGGAGCGCGTTCGTACTTCCAAAACCACCAACCGTTGGCGGATCGCTTGCACATCGCTATTGCGGCCATTGAGGGTGAACGATATATCTTGCCCGCAAACCGAACTGACCCGTCACTCCGAACGCGCGCATTAATCGTTTTCCGCACGAAAAGAACCATCCGTCTGAATAATTCTGGCTGATCTAAGAAACATAATGTCGAAATTTGTCGAGAACTCGTAGACAATGCCAACGAAGTCCCAGTACAGCCCTCGGTGGATGAATGCAGGACCTCCGCTCATGCCTGCGAGGTCTCTTAACTCCGTCTGGTGCTTTGCACCGAAGGATGACACCCAATATTCCCTGTTAAACTGACAGGAAAATCGATGCTCATCGACGGTTGTAACTGAGGCCGCCCCGATACTCCAGCTACCGAAAACAACCTCATCGTGCTCTGGCCGCCTGCGGAGACCGCCGGGGAAGCCGCCAAAGGCTACGAAGTCACCTGACTTCAAAATTGGGGGAGGCCAGGAGGATGGCTCGAAGACACAAGATCCGATTTCACCATCAGCCGTTATTGCCTTTACTTGGTCTTTTGTGAGTTCAATCGACTCAAGGTCGAGGTCGGTGTCCTCTGCAATGAGCTGTGGTAAGGGGTCAAAAGCGGCATCGCCGATCTGAAATAATGTGTTGTCGAAGTCTTTGAGTACTTCTCGGTAAGCTGATAAGACATGAGCGCAAGTTATCCCAATCGGCCCTTTCCCGAAGTTAACAAGCGTTATTGTCGCGGATTTGATCCAACTAGTCTTCTCACGCGAAGGCCTTTCTCCAAATATGACGGCTTTAGCGAAGCGCAGAGGGAACTTCGACAAGTGTTCGCCGAGAGGACCGGCGGCCAGTTTCTTGGCGTCTTCGATGCGTTTGGAGTCAAAGGATTCCACGGTCGTCCCCGGAATACGAGTTAATATCGTCACTAACGACTCCCAGAGCCATAGGCAGCACAAATAGAATCTCTCGTGTCTCCTTTAGCGCGTCATCGACTTCCCTCAAAGTTGGCCTGTATGCGCGTTGATGCACCACCTGGTTCCTCAAGGTTGGTGCGCCACAATATTTTAGCCGCAGTAGAAGGTCCCTGATCCTGGTATCTGCCGAGATATTTGCAATTCTGATGTCCGCATCAGAGGGGCAAGGGGGCCAAGGCGGATCGTCAGGAAATTGTTGTATTGTCCTCTCCGCGTCAGCCAATGAGGTTGGTTCCACAGGGTTGAGCACGCAAGAGAAGAATAAATTCCGCATGTTACTAAAGGAAAGTCTCGCGGTTTTTTTGTACAGGAGATTGATGAGTTCGTTTAGTTTGTTTATGTCTTTGTCTTGGTCAGAACCGAAACTTTTGTAGAGGAGACGAATAAGAAGATACTGGCTAAAGAACACCTCAAAGGCTTGGGCCAAATTCAGAATACAATACGAATAGTGCTTTCTCTCTCGAAGTTCGTAACAGTCCCAAATCATCATTTCGTAAGCAGGGTTTATAAGGTCGCCCATGAGGTAGAAAGGCTTTGAGCAAGCTGGATTCAGACAATTGACGTCTCGGTGGTCAAATCGGGCAGAATCCTTGAGGTCGGAAGCTCGATTAAAAATGTTTTCCTGGTCGCACCACGGACAGGTTGCAGTGAAGTTCTCATAGGTCGGTTTCATGTCTTTCCCTTCTGGAATATGATTCATAATCGCTTCTCCGGCGCTCCCCAAAAAAATCGCCATGTGCCGTGCGCCCCTACAACGCGGGCAAGGACTTTAAAATCCTCACGGTTTCGAGGCTGACGCGGATCACCTGGCCTACCAGACGCACGATGTATTCGGGGTCGTCGGGGCGGTTCGGGTCAGAGCGGATGCCGCTATGCTTGTCCTCTGTCACCTGGTATTGGTCAATCACCCATTCGAGCGCGCTGCGGTTGCCCAGGCGGTATTCAAAGGCTTCCGCCGGAATGCCGCCAAGGGTGAGCGATTCGTTTACCTTGAGAGATTTGCGATCTTTGGACAGCCGCATCTTGTCCTCGACGCGATAGGAAAGCGGAATTGGTGGGGCCGAGCGGCGCTCGGCCTTGGGGCGGACACCGTCCGCCCCTACAGTAGCGCCGCCCTTCAGGGCGGCACGTGCCGGGCTGAAGCCCGGCGCTACGGAAGGCGTTTCAATAAATTTCAACGGATAGGGTTCCAGCTTTTCATAATCGATGTGGAGGTCGGCCAGTTCTTTCCCGGATTTGGCGACGGCCCAAAACACGTCCTTGTCATGCTGGGGTCCCACGGCACTGTCATTCTGAGCGGAGCGAAGAATCCCCGTATTTACCTCCTCAGCACTGCCGGGATTCTTCGTCGCTTCGCTCCTCAGAATGACAGCGCCCCCGAGCGGAATGCGGGGCAACTCGCGCTTCAAATTCTCAGCAAATTTCTCGCGATAAACTGGGTGATGGAGGATGCCGTAAACGTAATAGAAAATATCCCACTTAGTTATTTTCTTGTCCCCGTAGTGCTGCTGAAAATGCCTAAGCGCCCAATCAGTAATGTTCTCGTGGCGGGTCACTCCATCTGATTCGTACGCGTAGAATGGGAAGCAATGACCTGCGCGACCTCCGATGGCCGCATCAGGAATCATGGACACGAGTTGGGTGGAAAATGGAATTTGTGTGTGATTTGTGCAACAGACAGCCAGATTTTGATTCTCGCCCTTGGAGTCGGGAAAAAACGTGCGCGATAGACCCGGAGTATCATTCATGAGGTCGGCAAGGTACAAGAAGCGCGTTGTAAAGGGGCGGTATAGGGCTCGCCTAACGCAATTCGGATCAAATTCAGCGTACCTTCCTCGTTGCAAATCTTTCTTAAGATCGCGGCTCCATTTCACCTTGGAGTAATCGAGAAATTGATCGAGCGCTTGCCCTTCCACGTTGTTGCCGGTTCGCTTGTAGCGGTCAACCTCCGCATTGTAGTTTTCACAAAAGGCTTGTACTCGTTCCAATAGGGCCTTACGGTCATGCCCGTACACTACTTCATCGCGATTAGTTGAAACCCCAAGTGAATAGGTCTTGAAAATCGTCTTTGCCTCGACCTCTGCATTTCGACCTTGTTTTGTACCAATTGGGATGAAGAGCTCGAACTCCTCAAGTCCAGGTGCAAGCCATTGTCCGGATGGCAGTGTCTCCCATTCGACATTGCTGACCACCTCTTTACGGTACAGCCATTGAAGCTTTTCTTCCTTTCGCCAAAACTCTGGTAACCGGTGATAATGCAATTGGTGGCTGCCGCCACCTGCATGGCGAATCGCAACGGTTATCCCGACCCCCACCTGAATCCCAAATACATTGTGAGTCGTCCCACTTAACTTCGGGTTCTTCCGAACGTTTCCGTGCAAATCAACGTGGTATATGTCGGTGAAGTCTTGGAGTAGGTGTTTCTGCATTCCGTCAAAAGCCTGTTGATCGATGAGACTATTGTTGCTCACGAAGCATACGACTCCATCCCGACCCTGTAGCCGGTCTGTTGCCCAGCGGAAGAACTTGACGTAGGGGTCGTACAACTTGGTCTTTAGAGTGGCTTTTGAGGCTTTTGCATAAGTTTCTTTGATTCTTCCGTCTATTTCTTTGTACTCCCTGTTTTTGTTGTTGTCGTTTTCGTTTTGTTGCCCCATGTTGTACGGCGGATTCCCGATCACGACCGTGATGGGAGCTTTTCTCTGCCGCTCAACGCGCTCTGCATTCTTCTCTGTTACATACATGTGCGCTTGGGTCGATTTGCTGAGGTCGAGCGTATCAACAAAGCACAAGCCCTCGAAAGATTCATAAGTGCCAGTGATCTCGTAATAGGCGTGCTCGATATTCAATGCCGCGATGTAATAAGGCAGCAGCATCACTTCATTGGCAAAGAGTTGCTCGCGGTACATGCGCGGCAAGTCGCGCTTGGAAATACGCCGTAGCAGGTTGACGATAAAGTTGCCCGTGCCAGTGCAGGGGTCAATGATGTAAACGGCGGAACTCGACAGGCTCTTGCCAAATTCCCTTTCCAACACTTCGGCGACGCTCGCGCACATGAAATCCACAATGGGTTGGGGCGTGTAAACGATGCCGTGGGTGTCCGCCACCTTCACGGAGTAGCCCTGGAAGAACCGCTCGTAGACGCTATTCAGGAAATGTTGTTTCTCACTGAAGTCGGTGAGCAGGCGGGCCGCCGACTCGATGGCGAGATAGAAGCGGTCCAGCTTTTTCAGATATTCCTGTTTGCTGAAGCTCTGGCTCACCAGCGCGTCAATCACGCGCTCCACTTCCTGGGCGATGGCGTTGCGTTTGGTGAACTCGGGATTATCGAAGATGGTGCGGATCAGCCGCTCCGTGAGCAGGTGCTGCACCAGCATCTCATCCACGGCCTCCTGTCGGATGTTGGGATTCAAGGCCGTCTGGCAGAGCGTGAAGAATTGGGCGAAGGCTTCAATGAAGCGGGGATTATCCTTGTGCGCCTCGCGAATCTTTTCCGCCAGGCCGCGCGCCAGTTCCGGCACGCGCTCCTGGAATTCCTCCACCGCCTCCTCAAAGCCTTCGATGTCCGGCTCGGCGTAGCCATAGAACTGGTTCAGCAGCCGGGCAAGCTCCTTGGGATCGCCCAAAGGAACACGCAGGACTTCCTGCTTGTTTTGGTATAGGACGCCGGTCTGCGTGTCTTCAAAGATGGTGTTCGAAAGGCGGTAGCCTCGGGCAATCTTGCGGCGGATTTCGGTGTTCAGGTCATCCTTGGTATCCTTGGCTTCCCAGTAACCGCGCGGCAGGCTGTTCGAGTCGCGCATAGTGCCATCCGGACGCATGAGGCTGCCACCGGATTTTTCAGATAGCTCGGGGACCAGCGTCCAACCGCGAAGCTTCGCGGTTTCCGCGAGAAGAAACTCAAATGCCGATCGGACACTCATTTCGTTATCGACATCTTGTTTTCTTAACGCTTCCAGAGTCTCGTAGTATTTGTGAACCGAGCGGTGCGTGGGAGAAATGAGGCCGCGACTGGTCATAACGCTGCGGGAAATATTAGCACTTTCGAGACATTCGTGGAGGGAAGTTCAGATGGCACGGCGCCCCTTGTTCATCGAGGACCGGGATTTACACTCACTGCCTCAAGCAAAACAGCGTTCGGCCTTGGAGTCCCCAGCTCACCCACTAGCACAATTAAGTGACCAATACAGCCAATAATAAGTATTGACAAATATGTTAAGTTATGATACCCTATAAACATCATGGAGTTAGGGATTGGGGACAAGGTGACAGGGAAGGGAAAATCGGAGCGAGGGATCGTGGGGCTGGAAGATGAGGGAAATTGCGGCAATATGGCAAAAAAAGCAGGTTATGCGAAATTGAAACCATATGTTGTTTAGAATCAACACAACTATAGAAAAAACGTGCGAAAATGTGTGTTTGAGTGAAGAAATTGATTTGTCAAGAATGGCGCTCCTGCAGTTCATACAAGTCCATGTAAACACAGTACATCGTTGACGCAAGCGGGCCAAAAAGCGAACAAAATACGAAAGCGAGAAAGTGAAGCAAATGCGCGCCAATGGAAGCTGGGAGTTGGTTAAGGTGACTTGGCGAAATCCTGTGGACGCGCCTGGCGCCTCGCGAAGCGCAGGCGTTAACTCAAGAATTACCTGACAGCGGGTGGAAAGCGGATCCCAATCGGCCTGCCACTTGCCACCCGCCCGCCGTTGATTTACTTAATGGATTCTTCTCTGACCCTGGCCGTTGTTTTATTGATTCTCTCCGTCGCCATTTGCGGCTCCACCACCAGGTCGCGGGTCAACTGATAGTTGAGTTGGGTGCCCGAGGGCAGGGCAAGGTCGGGACCGCGTTTGCGCACCGTATTGAGCCAGCCCGCCGTGCCGCCGATTGCGCCACCCACCACAGTGCCCGTGAATCCGCCGAAGATGGTGCCGATGAGTCCGCCGCCACCCATGCCCGCGCCGACTTGCTCAAGAGCCTTCAACCGGCCGTTGGGACCTTTCACTCCGCCTTCTTCGCCAGCGACCTTGGCGCCTTCCGCGCCGTACACCGTGGCGAGAATGGCGCTGAGTGGGAAACTCGCGCCGTCCGGCATCACCACTTTCTCAACCGTCAGGCGCATCTGGCCCACGCCCCGGACACGGCCCGGGCGCTGCATTTCCGAGATGCGTCCTTCGAGCTTGGCGCCCACCGGGATCGCTTCATGCCCGTCGATCATCACGGGCTCGCTAACCACGGCGGTAAAGGGATCGCCCACGGCGTTCATATGGGTGCTGAGCGTTTGGGTGAGCCGGCAATGCAGGAGCGACCCTGCGGGGATGGTATTTTTTTCTGCTCGCGCGAGGGAAATGCTGAAGACCAACAGAGCGATGGACAATACGACGCGCTTGACCATGACTTGGATACCTCCTTAAGGTTTCCACATGGCCGGACCCTGGCGCTTTGTCCAGCTGGTTTCAAATGTGGCCCGAAGCCTGCAGACTCCGTGGCCGTGACAGGTTCACTGCTCCAGATGCCTTCTGCGGCCGCCCTCACGGCGCGAAGCCATCTGCCTTGATTTCTGCGGGGCTTGGCTGGCCCCGTCGAACTTCTGGCATTGTAGCTGATTCCCTCGCTTAATGGCAAAAGCTTTTTTCGCTGGTCAAGTGCGTATCGTAGGAAGAGGCCCTCCCGAGACGCCCTATCATCGTGGCTTTCGGTGGGCCACCATTTGGGGAGGGTCTTTCATCCAATGCTTCTGAGAGTTGTCTCATCTCTGGTCCAGATATAGAGCTCTGATGATGAGGTGGGCAAGATGGCCCGAATGGAAGTCATACCGAGAAACAGAAATCTTGGCCACGCTTTCGCGCCCGGGCTTTTCGTGCTCCCTTGGGTGGCCCTTTTCTTTCCGGCGTGCGGCAACATGGGAGGAAGTCCGGCTGTGATTCCTGTGACCAAGGACATCACGGTGATTCAACACACGGTGTTCATCCTGAAGGAGAATCACACCTTCGACAATTACTTTGGCACGTTCCCCGGCGCCGACGGCGCCACCAGCGGCCGCATCTCCACGGGGCAGGTGGTGCCCCTCAGCCACATGGCCGACACTTCAATCGCCGGCCTGTGCAACAGTTGGGACTGCGCCCTGCAAGGAATGGACGGCGGCAAGATGGACCGGTTTGACCTCATCTATGGCGGCGCGCTGACTGCCTACACCCAATTGAACGAGCAGGATATTCCCAACTACTGGGCGTACGCGCGCCAGTTTGTTTTGGGCGACCGCTTCTTTACGTCCTTGCATGGTCCCAGTTTGCCCAACGACTTCTATACGATTGCCGCTCAATCTGGCGGCGTGATCAGCGATATATCGGATTCGGGACCCGGCCCGCCCGTTTGCGGCGGCGATACCACCGCCACCGTCCAGGTGATGGACAGCGGAGGCCATATCACCAATCAATTCCCGTGCTTTGATTTTCAAACGCTCGCCGACCGGATTCAGAGCGCGGGCTTGACGTGGAAATTTTATTCTGACGGAACAATCACCGTCTTCAATTTGATTAATCACATTGGGAACACGCCGCAGTGGAAAGATCACCTGGCGCCCAGCGCGCAATTCGCCATCGACGCGCAATCGGGCCAGCTGCCCAACATGAGCTGGGTGATTCCCGCGATCGGCACGGACGAGCACCCTCCCAACAGCATTTGTGCGGGTGAAAACTGGACGGTGAATACAATGAACACGCTGATGCAAGGGCCGGCTTGGAATTCCACGGCGGTCTTCATTGCCTGGGACGATTTTGGGGGATTCTACGATCACGTTCCGCCGCCAGCCCTCGACCCATTGGGCCTTGGGCCGCGCGTGCCTCTGCTTATTATTTCGCCCTACGCCAAGCCAGGATACATTTCACACACAGTGTCCGAACATTCCTCAATCCTGAAGTTCGTGGAGGCGCGCTACCAATTTCAGCCGCTCACTCCGCGCGATGCCATGGCGAGCGATATGCAGGACAGTTTTGATTTCAACCAGTCTCCCCAGCCACCATTGATTTTGCACCCGCGCACGTGTCAGTGAATTATTGTGGAGTTACCCTGGCCCTGGGCATTTGACTGCGGTTGTCGAGTTGAAAGCGGCAGAAGGGAATTGGGGTCAGTCCAGCAGCAGGGGAGACTTGTAAGGCAAAACTTCGCCGGGAAAAACGAGCTCTAAAACGGCGCGGAGTCCGCAATCTATGCGGACTCCGCAACCGTTCAATCCAGGGAATGAATCTAGGTTATTGGCCGCCTTGAGTCGCGGAGGCTGTCTCCGTGGCACCCTTCGGTGTGCTGATGTATCCCTTGATCTGGTCCTGGGATACTGAATTCACCACCAGCTCAAAGAATCTTCGGGAATCCTTGACGGCGAAAAATATGGGCTCGTTGACCGTCCGGTTCTTCTTCTCGATCGTCATGTCATCGGCCACGAGGTTGACATTGAATTGGTGGCGTTTAACATTGGCTTTTTTCAAGACCAATCCTACGCCGGCCACCGTCTGTTGTTTATTGCGAGGAAGAGTGAACTCGTAGTAGTCGCGTTCGCCCATTTTACGGAGTTGCTCGAGGTCATCGTGGTTGCGGGCGATCAGGGTTCCGAATTCGCTGCGCGCCATACCGAGGTCTGACCTGGTGTCGCTCACCGTCTTTTTGGTTTGCTCCAAATCGGTCTTGGTGGCGGAAACATCCTCGGAGAGGGCACCCACCTGTTGCTGGTCGGCTTTGGTTGAAATCTCCTGCTTCAACTCGTTGGCCTGATCCTCTTGATCTTTCTGGAGCTTGGTCACCAGGGCGCGAGCGTGGGCCAGTTGCTTGCCTGTCGAGCCCATGCGGTCCGCGGTTTTATCCAGCTCGGTCTTCATTGCTTCCAGAGCCTGGGCACTGGAGTTCTCCACGGCCGCGACCCGGGAAGCCATCTGGTTTTCCAACTCGGTGCGCTCTTTGGTTTGCGCGGCAGTCACTGAATCGCGCACCGTGTCAATCTGTTTGATGGAATAAACTTCTCCAACTGCCAGCGCGGCCATAATCAGAAATGCCACCAGGAAAATGGGCGTCTGGTTAGAGGGTACAGGGTAATTATGAGTTACGTTCGCGTCTGTCTTGACTTCGTCGATGGCCATGGTTTGTTCTCCTTTTCTAGGCCTTACTTTAGGGAGCCAAATCTTTCAATTGTGCTCGACTTCGTACCTCCAAATAGCACGGGGAATACCATGAGGGGGATAATCGCAGATCATTGAAAATAAACCGATTATTTGCAGGCTAAAGCCCCCCCCAACTCATTTGGCGGGCATTTCTTACGCGCGGAATGTAAAAAGGTGAGCGGACTTGCGCGCCGGTCAGGCCTTCTCGGCCTTGGGCGGGGGGTTGTTGAAACTTTCGAGCGCCGCAGCCTCATCGGGAAAGATCTCAAGCACGCGGTCGAGATTGGCCACATGGAAAAGGTAGGACACTTCTTTTGCCACCCCGGTCAACTTCAGATGTCCGCCGACACGGCTGAGCTTGGAGAATCCTCCCATCAATTCACCCAAGCCGGAGCTATCAATGTAGGTCACCTTGGCCAGATTCACCAAAACCTGGAGTGAGCCCGAATCGATGGCTTGCTGAATGCGCTTGCCCAAGTCCTTGGCTGAATCGCCCAAGGTCACGCGCCCCGCCACGTCGATAACGGCCACTCGTCCCACTTGGCGTGTTTCCGCGGTGGTGGCGAGCTTGGCTTGTTTGCGCGCTTTGACCCAGCCTTCCTTATTCACCTGAGGAGCGCGGCCGATCGCCAGCGATTCGGGGGGAACATTTTCAGTGATCGTCGAGCCCGCGGCAACGTAGGAGCCTTTCCCGATATTCACCGGCGCCACCAGCATGCTGCCGCTGCCGATAAAGGTTCCATCTTCGATGATCGTGGGATTCTTCTTTTCGCCGTCATAGTTGCACGTGACAGTTCCGGCGCCAATATTCACCTTGGCGCCCAGCGTGGCGTCGCCGAGATAAGTCAGGTGCGAGGCTTTACTGCCCGCGCCCACGCGCGATTTCTTGACCTCGACAAAGTTCCCGATGCGCGCTTCCTGCTCAATCACCGCGCCATCGCGCAGGTGGGCGAAGGGGCCCAGGGTCACGTCGGAACCGACGTCGCAACTCGTGATGACGCAGTTCGGGCGCACTATGACCCGGTCGCCCAAAATCGAATCGGTGATGACAGAGTGGGGCCGGAGGGTGCACGCTGCGCCCACGCGCGTTTGCCCCAGCAGACTTACGCCGGGTTCGATCACCGTGTCGCGGCCCACCGTCACATCCGCGTCGATATAAGTGGCGTCCAGGTCCACCACCGTGACGCCGTCGCGCGCCAGGCTTTCCGCCTTGCGGCGGCGCAGAAGGCGCTCCATGCCTGCCAGCTCCACGCGGTCGTTCACACCCAGCACCTCACGCCAGTCCTCAACCGGAAAGGCCATCACCTTTTCCTTGCGCGCGTTGAAGATTTGAATCAGATCAGTCAGCAGGTATTCCTTTTGGGCGTTGTCGTCCGAGAGTTTGCCCAGATATTGCAGGAGCTTGTGACGCGTAAAACAAATGATGCCGGAGCTGATTTCATGGATCTTTCGTTGAGCGGGCGTGGCGACTTTTTCTTCAACTATGGCGCGCACTCGCCCGGTCTTGACGGCCCCCAGACGAATCACGCGGCCGTATCCGCGCGGATTTTCCACGTGAGTGGTGAGCACCGTGGCGGCGGCGTGCGACAAGTTGTGGACTGAAAGCAACTCGCGCAACGTTTCCGGGCGGAGCAGCGGCGCGTCACCCACCAGCGCCAGCAGGTGGGCGCTGGGGCACGCTTCAATAACCTTGCGCGACACGATCAGAGCATGGCCGGTGCCGCGTTGTTCTTCCTGCTCGATAAAGTGCAAGTTGGGACGCAAAAACGCCTTGCGCACCTCGGCCGCCTCGTGGCCAATCACCATGTAGGTCCGCGCCGGCTGAATCGCGCTGGCGGTGCGCAAGATGTATTCGCCCAGCGGCCGCCCCGCCAGGCGGTGCAGCATCTTGGAGTGCTCGGACTTGAAGCGCGTCGCCTTGCCCGCCGCCAGAATCAGTACTGAAAATCCTTGGTCTGCCATAGCTCGCCTCTGTAATTAATTGTGGGGGCGGTCTCAGGCCGCCTCGCCAGTTATCGTTGCGGCAGTCTGCTCCCGCCGAGTCTCCTGCGCTCCCCGCCGTGCAAGTTTATGCCGCAATTTGTCTTTCCGAGTGGCTTGTCTTTCCAGGCAGGGATTAATCTATCCCTATTGCTGCCGCGAAACAAGGGGCTCTGTTGATGAAGGAGAGTGGGGGGACGAAAACGACCGTAACCAGATTGAGCAAGGTGGATGATAGTGACCTTGCTGCCTAAAAGAAAAACCGCCTCATGCCAGGCGAATCACTTCCGAGACTATCGGTTGTCTCTTGGAGTATCCCCCTTGCTTTGTATGAAGTCAGGGCTTGCCATTCAATTTTGAGCGGCGAGGTCGAGCAAGAGCTGGGCAAGGCGGGGGGAATTGTGGCGGGCGACGCGGTGTTCGTCAAGCAGGTCGGCGCAGAGGGGTTCAACGCCCAGGGCGCGGATTTCGTGGAGATCAATGACAACCGGTTCGGAGTCCTGGACCTGATACCGCTTTCGCATTCGGGTCGAAATGGGCTGGGTGTTCAAGAGCACATGGTCGAAAAGCCTTCCGCCCGCGTGCTCGTCCAAAGCGCGCAGGTGATCGGCGGCCGTATAGCGCCGCGTTTCGCCGGGCTGGGTCATCAGATTCGCAATGTAAACCTTCAGGGCCTTCGAGCGGGCAATCTGCTCGGGGATCCCGTGCACCAGCAGGTTGGGGATCAAAGACGTGTAAAGCGAGCCCGGGCCCAGTGTGATGAGGTCGGCTTCTTCAATCGCGGCGAGAGTTTCGGGCAGCGGCCGGCAGCGCCGGGGGACGATCTGCAGCCGGCGAATGGGCACCGACGTTTTGGTGATATCCGATTCTCCCACTAGAAGGCGGCCGTCTTGCAGGCGCGCTTTCAGGCGAACGTCTGACAGAGTGGAAGGAAAAATCTCGCCGCGAATGGCCAGTACCTCGCTCGACACGCGCACTGCTTTGGCAAAATCACGAGTGAGGTGAGTGAGCGCGGCCAGAAACAAATTTCCAAAACTGTGGCCCTCCAGGCCCTCGCCCCCAGCAAAGCGGTAGTTGAAAAGGCGGGTGAAGAGTTTCTCGTCCTCTGCCAGGGCAACCATGCAGTTGCGAATGTCGCCCGGAGGAAGGATTTGGAAGTCGCGGCGTAAGCGTCCCGAGCTGCCCCCTTCGTCGGTGACAGTCACCACCGCGGTAAGGCGGGAGATGTTGGGCTTCAGTTGCGCCCGGCGCGAGCGTTCAGCAACGTGGTGCTTGAGCCCGCGCAAAAGGGCCGACAAGCCTGTCCCCCCGCCGATGCTGACCACTTTCATAGCTTTTCTTCGTCCCCAGAGATTATATCGTCCATGGGCGAGGAGTGGAGGAGGGCAATCAGGATTCCTGGCCTTCCCCCGAGTGGAGCAGACGCTTGAAGCGAGGATCGGAGGCCAAGGCTTGAAAGTCATCGTCATATCGCGCCTGGTAACGGTTGGAGGCGCGGAGAGAGATGGCGATTCTCAAGTGCTCGAGTGCGACGTCAGTGTTGCCCTGGATCGAGTGAGCGGCGGCCAGGGCATACTTAATGTGCTCGTGGTTCGGAGCGGACTTGTCCGCCTTGCTCAGGTACTCGATGGCTTGCTCCATCGCGCGCGCGTTTAACTTCGCCACGCCCAGGTCGTAAAAATCTCCAGCGGTCTTGGGAGCAGGTCCATGGGTGCCAAGCTTCCGTTCGCACAGAGCCAGATGAACCCGCGCTCGCTCCGCCAATTCGCGCGCGGGACTGCCAACCACCTTCTCGAAAAGCTCCTGCGCCTTCTCGTAGTTTTGTTTCCGGAAATAGCGCGCGGCGTCACTGAAAGACTTGAGCGCTGCTTTGAATTGGGGGTCGCTGCGATCCATTTCCGCAGCCACGCGAGCCCCTTTGCCGTTGGTATGAGCATGGGCTAGTGCCGCAGGCCGAGCCGATTTGGCTGCGGTGCGACTTCTAGAGCGAATTCGCTTTGAGCCGTTGCCTTTGGAAGAAACGGGGCGGGTTCTGCGAGCGCGTTTTTTGCGAGAAGAGGCCGGCATTCAGTTCCTCCCTGCCAGTGTTAAACTCTTAATATTCAGCAACTTAGATTCAAAACCCGGGTGTTCAACCACACTGCTTTATATCCTAAGTATATCTCTTATAGCAGGTCTTATGAGAGTATGTCAAATCGCAGTGTGAACTAGCCGCTAGCGGCCACGGGCTTGCCCGGCCCACGCTAATTTGCTCGGCAGAGTTAGTGACGGCCCCATTGGGCTTAGAAATTCCACTTTCCTGCACTCCCCCCACCTTAACGCACCGTCTTGGCTCGGATTTTATCCGGCGAAAGTTTGACTACGAACTGACCGCGTTGTATCTTTCCTCGCATGCTCTCCAACAATTTGCACGGTAATATGCGCCACGCCCGCAGGCGAATCCTGCCCGTTTCCTTCCTGTGTGGGGTGGCCCTCGCGCTGTCGACAAATCTCCCTGCACAGACGCGAAAGGCAGATCGCCTTTACGAAGGCAGCGGCATCGCCGCGGAGTCCGTCCGGCAGGGGAAGCTCGGAAGCTGCTATTTCCACTCGGTGATTGCGGCCATGGCGCAGAGCAGGCCGGATACGGTCCGGATCATGATTCATGGCAACTCGGATAAAACCTACACAGTTCAATTTGCAGACGGGAAGAAGGAAATTGCCTACGCCGAGGACATCAAATACTCGCGCGACAGCGGCTACGACAAGTCAGACGGTTTATGGGTGGCAGTTCTGTTTCGCGCTTATGCCCAGCGCGTGTTGCGCGAGTCGATGGCTACGGCGGTGGATCAGACGGACATGTTTGCCGTAGTGAAGCATTATGCCGAAGAATTGATCAGTTCAAACGATTCCGTACTGCTGGCTTACGACCGGGCTATTCGCCAGGTGGTGGATCAGGACGGGCACATTGACCGGGCGAAGCTTTCATCACAGCTGAAAGGCGAAATGGCGACCCTCGCTGTTCCCGACTCGATGAAGGACTCGATGGTGAAATTGCTGGACTCGGAGGGTTTTTTTACCTCCATGGAAGCATCGATCAAGCAGAACGGGGAACTTTTCGGTGCGTATCGCGCGGTGGGGCAGGGCGGGATTGCAGGCCAGGTCATGGAGGTGTTTGCGGGAAGCAAAACCTTGGTCGAGAATCAATCCGACGGCGCAGCTTCCAGCGTGTTAAGCCAAGGGACCCGCGTGCGCTCGCCCATGGTGGCCTGCACGGGAGGTAGCCGCTACCACGAAATGCGGGCGCAACACCAACCTCTTCCTGCAAGCGCAGGGCCTTGGTATATTGACAGTCACTGCTATACCGTGATGGGCTATGACGCCGGCGGCCAGACGGTCACCTTGCGCAATCCGTGGGGCGATCAGCCTTACCCCGATGGCATTCTAAGACTGCCCTTAAGCAGCTTCGTGCCGGGGTTCGTGGGGGTTGTGACCACGGCTCAATAGCGGACGCGCGACTCCGCTCGTCCGTCATGGGTGGACTGGCGTCAACACGTTCAGCATTGTTTGAGGCTGACTTTAAAAGTTTTCTTTTCTTGAGTGATCTCAATCTTTTCTTCGCGTGCCAGCCAGCCGAGCGCGAAATTCAGAATCTCGCCTCCGCCATTTACCTTGGTTTTCAATTGTGTCACAGTCAGCGGCCCGCTATCCGAAAGAGTGTGCCAGATTTTTCCTGCGACTTCTCCAACCTTTGCGTTGATTTCCATGATGAGAATGTCCTCCTAAGATGAGATGTCGGCTGATGACAACTTTGGCGGGATGTTGTGTCGCCCGCCGGGAAGCCTCTCCCCGCTCTGGTTTTGGGGTCATCCCCTGCAGATTGCGGAGAGCGATAGTGGTGATACTTACTGGTTGTCCCTAGCCGGAGCTAGGCGTTGCTTAAGAGGTCGACTTCGGGGAACACGCAAAAAGCAGGAATCAAATTTCAAAGCGAGCAGCACTTTCTCCGAATCGAACCGCACTTTACTGTACCCAGACAGTATATCCTGCAGAACTGGTTGAGTGAAGGAAAAAGAATTTATAGGGACAATAAGCGCGCCGCAAAGCCTAACCCTGCCTGGTTTTTCCACGATGGTTTTGCAGGAATGCGACGAGTTCGAAGATACCGAAAACGATCAGGCAAAACCACGCGTCTACCAGCGTGCCGAGATCGACTTTAAATGTCCGGTGGCGCGCGGCGAGAGGTAGATAGGGGAAGAAGGCATAATAGAGTCCATTACCCAGCAGAATGATGAGCAACCAACGGAGATAGCGCGCCACGTTCTTGGACATCCAAGCTCCGCCTGCCGGACGCGACCCGCAAATGGGGAGTGAGGCCGGTCCCGCAAAGGGCCTCGGTTGAGTCCGGGGCCTGTGGTTATAATATAAGAAGCGAGCCGCGATGCCGACAGCAAATTTGAAATTCAATTCGGAGGTGAAATACCTGAAAGGCGTAGGCCCGGTACGCGCCGAGCTGTTTCGAGAGCGAGGCATTGAGACGGTTAAGGACCTGCTGTATCACACGCCGTATCGATACGAAGATCGGACACAAATCACTCGCGTGCGTGACCTGGTGGCCGGCCAAACGACCACCGTGCTGGTGAAGGTGCTCACCAGCGGTCTGATGAGAACGCGCAAAGGGGTCTACCTTTACGACCTCGCGGCGGTGGATGCCAGTGGTCCGGGCTTGCGCGGCATGATTCGCTGCAAATGGTTCAACGCCGTGTACCTCGAAAAGCAAAAAGTGTTCCGGCAAGGGCAGCGCGTTTTCTTTTACGGGAAAGCGCAAATGGACAATTTCGGCGCTGGCAATCTCGTAATGTACCAGCCGCAATTTGAGATTCTGCCCGAAGTGGAAACCGGCGACGAGGTCTCGCTGGAAGTGGGCCGCGTTGTGCCCATTTATGAATCCATGGGCAAGGCTGGGCCGCGCGCCCTTCGCCGTCTAATGGCGACGGCGCTTGCAGCGCTTGACGGCCAAATTCCCGACAGCCTTCCGGCCTCTGTCCGCCGCAGGAACAAACTCCTGGACTGTGCAACGGCAATTCGCTTGACTCATTTTCCCGATCACGATCAGCCGCTGGACGAGCTGTGCAATTTCCGCAGCCCCGCGCAGGTCCGGCTGATTTTCGAAGAGTTCTTTAACATCGGCGCCGGCCTCTCCCTGAAGCGCCGCAAGGCGAAGGCAATGCGCGGCGTGGAATTTCACAAAACAGAGAGCGCCCGACAGGCCATCAAAAAGGTTCTTCCCTTTCATCCCACCAACGCCCAGAAGCGGGTGCTGAAAGAGATTGTGGACGATATGTGTTCGCCGCGCCCCATGAACCGGCTGCTCCAGGGCGACGTGGGCTCGGGCAAGACCATTGTAGCCATCCAGGCGGCGCTGCTGGCCATGGACAACGGTTTTCAGGTGGCGCTGATGGCGCCCACGGAAATCCTCGCCACCCAGCACTTTCTTTACATCAAAGACCTGCTGCGGCCGTTGCCTTTCGAAGTGGAGTTGCTGATTAGCGCGCGCAAGGCAAGTGAGAAAACGGAGCTGAAGAAGCGTGTGGGTTCCGGCCAAATTCACCTAGTGGTAGGCACGCATGCGCTGATCGAAGAAGATGTGCAGTTCGCGCAACTGGGCCTGGTGGTGGTGGACGAGCAGCACCGCTTCGGCGTGTTGCAGCGCGCCGAGCTCATTCGCAAAGGGTTGACCCCGGACGTGCTCGTGATGACCGCCACTCCCATTCCCCGCACGCTCGCGCTCACCATCTATGGCGACCTCGACTTTTCCGTGATCGATGAGCTGCCCCCCAATCGCATGCTCATCGAGACGAGGCTCTGGATGGAACGCGACCGCACCCAGGCCTTTGAGTTCATCCGCGACAAAGTGCGGCGCGGCGAGCAGGCGTACGTGGTCTATCCGCTCATCGAAGAATCCGAAAAGCTCGACTTGCGGACAGCGGTGCGGGAGTTCGAGCACCTCTCGCGCAACGTCTTTCCGGAATTCCGCGTGGCTCTGCTGCACGGCCGCATGCCCAGTGAAGAAAAGGAAGGCGTGATGCACAGTTTTAAGAAGGGAGAAGTGAAGATCCTGGTTTCGACGACAGTGATTGAGGTGGGCGTGGATGTGCCCAACGCCACCGTGATGCTGGTGGAGCATGCGGAAAGGTTTGGCCTTTCCCAATTGCACCAGCTTCGAGGGCGAATCGGGCGGGGCAAAGGCAAATCTTTTTGTCTGTTGCTCCACGGCGATATGCTGACCGAAAACGCCGAGGTTCGCCTGAGAACTCTTGCGGACACGACCGACGGGTTCCGGATAGCGGAAATTGATCTAAAACTGCGCGGGCCGGGCGAATTTTTCGGAACGCGCCAGTGGGGTATCCCGACTCTGCGCATTGCCAACTTGATTCGCGACCAGAAGATTCTCGAGTGGGCCAAAAAGGAAGCGGCGGATTTCATCGACCACCCGGAATCTCGCGAAGAACTTGAAGCTTATGTCGCCCACCTGCGCCGTGAATGGCCGCGGAGGTATGGGTTGGCGGGGATAGCTTGAATAGTACTCTGTCCGTTGTCCGTGGTAAGTTGTCCGTTGCCACGATGTGAAAAAATGAGTCAATGGTGGCGAATGATTTCTTTCCCGCAACCGATTCATAGCGATTTTATTCCGTGGTATGCAATCGCCAGCAACGGACCACGGACTACGGACCACGGACATTATTTCTAATGCGCATTATTTCCGGAATATATCGTGGGCTTCATCTGGCAACTCTGAAGGGTGACGCAATGCGCCCAACCTCCGACCAGCTTCGGGAAACTCTGTTTAACGTGCTGGGTCCTGAAGTTGAGGGACGCACTTTTCTGGATGCCTACGCGGGCACTGGCGCGGTGGGGATTGAAGCCCTGAGTCGCGGGGCGAAGGAAGTGGTTTTTATCGAGCACCACCGTCCCGCGGCGGAACTGATTCGCAGGAACCTGGAGTCGCTGAAAGTGGAGGAAGGGTTTTATGTGATGACCACCACGGTTTTGAAGGGATTGGAGAAGCTGGCGGATGAAGGCTCACACTTTGATTTTGTCTTCCTCGATCCACCCTACGCAGAAATCCGCGAGTACCATCACGTGTTGAGGCAATTGGCTCGCAGTGAACTGCTTCTTCCAACTGCAATCGTGATTGCCGAGCACTCCCGCCACTGCAACCTGGAAGAGCAGTACGGTACTCTACTTCGGGCGCGATTGCTGCGTCGTGGCGATTCCCAGCTTGGCTTTTACAGGCCCGCATGATCGGAACCTCGGCGGACTTGCGCAAGCCGCTCCAACGTGCTTTTCTTGACTCGGAAAGCCTCGGTAACCTAGTATGGAATGAAGGGATCGCGTAACAATCGAGGTGCGCGAGCGGCAAATTGGCGGGGTGGCTCAGTGGTAG
>JBGPCF010000052.1:0-40557 GCA_041481635.1 Terriglobia bacterium
GATGGAAGCCAGCGACACGGCCATGGACCTGTTGATCATGGGCTATCACCAGAAGCACGGGCTGGCGGAAATGATCTTGGGTTCGACGGCCAAGTACGTCTCCGAGCACGCCCCGTGCCGCGTGCTGATCCAAGTCCCTCCACTCCACGAGCGGGCGAAGGAATCAAACCAAACTGCCGCTGCCTAAGCGACTCTGGTCCCCACCCGTTTGATCCTTTCTGCAGGATAGTTCTAGCTTCGATTACGGCCAAACCTTCGGATCGGATTGCCTGACTCTTCCTCGCAAAGTGATTGATCCAGCGCAGGTCCTTTGTACCGACATGAAGATTTCTTGAACTCCTCTGCCCGAGGGAGTACGCTTCTATTCAACTATCATCATTTTTTTTCGGAGGGCTAGGCGAGTATGGGGGACATGACGGAATCATCAACCCCCTCTCAGAAGTCTGGATTTTTTCGAGAGGGGTGGCACGAGATTGGCAGAAGGCTGCAACGAAGCAAGCTGCGCAAGCAGTCGCAGGCGCAATCCAAAGAGCGTATTGCCGCACTGGAGCGCCTGGGGCGTCAAGGCTGGCAGGAAAAAATCGATCTATCGGCATTTCATGATCTGCGCGACCAACTGAGCCGGTTGGATAGTCGGGCAGGGGAACTAACTGCGACCACTAAGAAATTGGATGACGACCGGGCTGCTCTAAGCGCCCGGCAGACCGCAGAAACAGCTAAATTCGACACTCAACGCAAAGCAGTGGAGGAAAGGAAGCGGCCAGTTGACTCCGCACTCAAAGTGGCGCGTGACCGCCGAACCGAGCAGGACCGCACTATCAAACGACTGGAGGGCCGCCAAACCTCAGGGGCCGCGGCTTTGGCGTCGCTCGAACAGAAGCTGAACGCCCTGTCTACGGGGGCGACACCCGTGCAATCCGCCCAGCAATCTGCCGATCAATCCAAGCGCGAGCAACTTTCCCTGGAGCAGCAGCACTTGACGGAGGAGTTGGCCTTGGCCAGGCAATCGCTGCCCCCGCTTGATGCGGAGATCCAACGCTTGACGGCGGAAAGCAAGAGCTTCGACGCGGAGCTGGCGCGAATCGAATCCGAACGTAAAACCGTCCTTTCGCCGATTGCCGCTGAACTCACACGCATGAAAGGTGAGTCGACCGCCGCCATCAAGCAGACGGGTACGGTGGAAAAAGAACGATCTGGGCTTTACGCCGACTTGGGGAAGGCTCTGTATGACCGCAAATCCCTGGAGTCTGGCCTGGCCGAAAACATCGCTCAGATAGCAGCCATCGATCGGACCATCACCGCTCAGCAGGCCGCGCTCGATGCTTCCCTCGCACTCACCCGCGCCATGCCTTCGGGAACGATGGTGAAGTTTATCGGTATCCTGGTGTTTGTCCCACTCTTCATAATTGGACTGGGATTGGGTACCTACCTCGGCATCGCCTGGTGGAAGGCGCGCCACCGCCCGCCGGAATACGATGCCACGCAACCCGTGAACCCATATTTGTCCCACCCGTTGCGCAACAATCCCGCTTACGTCCTGGCCAACCGTTTGGTGGATGCAAGAAATGAGAACGCAGTGGCCGATCGAATGTTGGAATCGTTCCGCACGCTTCATCTGGGGGTTTACACGCCGGAGGGCAAGCAGATTCTTGCCGGTGCCGAGCGGAGCGACAAGGATTTTTTCCTTTACGATTTTCACTGGAAAATCCTGGCTCGCGCTTTCTTTCAACGCAATGTACTCAGCTTCGACGACCAAAGTGCAATTCTTGGACGCGCCATGCTGGGTCTCCAGGATCCGGCAAAATTCCGGCCGGTATTGAGCCACATGTTGCTCCACCGCTATCAGGAGGCTGCGAAGCGGCCGGATGATCTGATGAGTTTTCTTATCCTCCTGGTGGATGGCTTGGCGCGCCGTCAAATTAAGCCTTACTCGCTTTCCGAAATGACCACGCGCCCTCCGAAGGATTTGTATATCGATCCCGTGCAGTCATTCCTGATTATGCTGGACTCCTTTACTCAGCCTCCCCAGTCGGGAGCCACTCCGACCACGATGAACTGGATTCCGCCCACGTGGAGCCTTGTGCCCACCGTCCATGCGGATTCGCCTTGCAGCGAGGTGAAGGGTGACGGAGCCAGCGGATTCTGGGGAGCAGCCAAAGACAACGCCCCCTCTGTCTTGGACACAGGCGGGGAGATTGCGGCCAGCGAGCTTTCGGCGGTCGAAGCGAAAGAGATTGCCGAAAAGGTTTCCAATCTAGGCAAAGTCGTTGGGGCGGGGCTCGACACGTCGAGTGGGGTCGATGATCTTCTTACCCTGTGGGGAATTAACATTCACATCCAACCCCAACCCTATGTGGTTCACCTTCGTCACGACTCGGTAGTGCGCATCAAATTCACGGCGACGGTGAACCTCGACACGTTAACCACCAGTGACGCGCCCGTTCCGTGCGGGGCCATGGCGGGCAAGAAAATTGGGACGCCGCCCAATCCCATGAAAGATGTTGAACTGACCTGGAACGTCGAGCCGGAATGGCCCCCTTACCTGATAGTCCCCTCTGACGTTGTGGCAAAGATGACGGGGCATCTGGGCTTTCAGACCAATACGGATGAAAATGGCAAATCGGAGTTTGCCCTGGAGGCCACGGACTGCCCCAACAAGCAGGGCAAGATTGTGGGGCGTGACTTTATGATGACCGCCTCCGCTCGTGTGCTGACCCGAAAGATTCCTTCGCCGGCAACGGGAGTCGAGGGGCCGTTGGCCATCATTTCCCTGATCGCCAAACTGGGGCCGTCAGGGCTGGAATACTTGATGAATGGGCGCACCGGGTACGCCCGGTTCCGCGTGGAGTGGCACATTACGCCGCCCAAGGTGGGGCAGTATTGAGATGGTCCGGCCCAGCAAAGGTGATTTTGAAACTGGCGCTGGCGGGTGCGGCCTGCGTCGCCTTGCTGGTTGGCGTGGCATGGTGGGAGACGCGAGACCTTCCCAGCACCGCGAATCTTCGCGCCCATCTCTGGGACCGCTTCAAGCCCAAGGGGCACTCCACTTGGGTGCCGCTCTGGGCTATCTCGCCCAAACTCCAAGATGCCGTGGTGGTGTGGGAGGATCCCATGTTTTATCAACATCGGGGCATTAACTTTGCGGAAACCTCCAGAGCCTTTCTGGAAGATGTCCGCGCGAGGGAGTATCGGCGGGGCGGCAGCACAATCACGCAGCAGGTAGCAAAAAATCTCTATCTCACTCCGGAAAAATCGCTGAGGCGAAAATTCCGCGAGGCCGTTCTCGCCTATCGCCTCGAGCACGCCCTTACCAAAGAAGAGATCCTTGAGATCTATCTCAACGTGGCGGAATGGGGAGACGGAGTAGCCGGCGCGGAAGCAGCCTCGCGGTTCTATTTTTCCAAGTCCGCAGAGGAACTTACTTGGGCCGACGCCGCCCTGCTCGCCGCCATTCTCCCCAGTCCAGTCCGCTTCAATCCATTCGAAAATCCGCAGCAAGCGCTTCTACGCCGCCAGACGGTCCTGAGAAAACTGCTGGAGAATGGTGACATTAAGGCGGGAGAGTTTCGCCAAGCCAGCGCAACACCCTGGCGCGGACATTCATTACCTTTCCTCCCTGTGCCCTCGGCCGGCCAATTGGATTCCGCGACCCATTAGCAAGAATTGGCTGGGCGCATTCCGTACCAATGGGCGGCTCGCTTCGAGGTAATCAGGGGACCGTGCCTGTGGGGGTAGGTATTTTCACGGAATAGGGCGGTGTAAGTCAGTCAGGGACCGTCGAGCACTTCACGCACCTTGCGCGTCAGGACATCGGGCGAGACGGGTTTCTGTAAAAGGTGAGATCCTGGTTTCAGCCCCCCCTGGCGAGTGACGGCGTCATCTGTATAACCCGACAAGAAGATCACCTTCATTTCCGGTCGCAATCGCAGCAGGCGCTCGGCGAGGACCCGCCCATTCATCCCAGGCAAAACCACGTCGGTCAGCAACAATTGAATGGATCCCTCGTGCTGTTTGGCAACGCGCAACGCCTCCCGCCCATTACGGGCTTCCAGGACCTTGTAGCCCTTGGATTCGATCATCCGGCGCACTAGTGCGCGGACTTCCTTTTCATCCTCTACCATTAGAACAGTTTCGGGCCCGCCTGGCGCCGCCGGAATCGCTTTCTCATCTCTTGAAGCGGATGTTCTCTCCACGGGTGGAAGATAAATCGCAAACGTTGTGCCTTTCTTTAATTCGCTCTGAACCCAGATGTAGCCTCCGCTCTGCTTGACGATGCCGTAGACGGTAGCCAGGCCTAGGCCCGTCCCCTTGCCTTTTTCTTTGGTTGTGAAAAAGGGCTCGAAGATATGAGATCGGGTCTCCGCATCCATCCCATCGCCTGTGTCACTCACCTGCAGGAGGACGTAGGGCCCCGGCGTCATGGGTAAATGAGCTCGCGTGAAGTCTTCATCCACCCCCACGTTGGCCGTCTGAATGATGAGTTTGCCGCCTTTCGGCATGGCATCCCGAGCGTTGATGGCCAGATTTAAGATGACCTGGTCGATTCTCACCGGATCGACTTTGACTGGACTCAATTGATGTCCTTGGGTCATGCGCAACTTGACGTCTTCACCGATCAGACGGCGAATCATCTTGGTGGAGTTGGCGATAACTTTGTTGAGGTCCAAAACCTGGGGCGTTAAAACCTGTTGCCGGCTAAATGCCAACAATTGGCGCGTCAGGCCGGCGGACCGGTCAACAGATTTCTTGATTTCCTCCACGAACTCGCGCATCGGGTCTTGCGGGGGAATCCCATCCAGGAGCAGCTCGCTATAGCCATTGATGATCTGGAGCATGTTATTGAAGTCGTGCGCCACGCCGCCCGCCAGCCGTCCCACCGCATCCATCTTTTGCGCTTGCCGAAGGTGCTCGCCCAGCTCTCTCCATCTGGTAATATCCAATATGGTTGACAGAATCGTCGGTCCTTGTTTCTCATCTTCAACCAAACTGGAAGAGATCAGCACCCAGGCGGGCCTGCCGTCCTTCCGACGGGCCTGGTATTCGTAACCTACCACCACTTTCTCCTGCTTCAACCGTTTGAGAAACGAGTCCCGGCCGGTCTCTTCGTAATAGAAATCCCTGACGTTCACGGGCAAAACCTCTTCAACGGAGTCGTAACCGTATATCCGTGCAAAAGACTGGTTACACTCGAGGACCCGCCCGTCCAGCGTGGTCCTGATAACCCCGGCAAAGTTTCTTTGGAATAACAAACGATAGCGCTCTTCTGAATCCAGCAACGCCGCCACGGCCCGCTTGCGTTCATTGATGTCCTGCACCGTCCCGCGCAGGCGTATGGGATTTCCGCCCGGCTCGCGCTCCACTTCGGCGCGCGATATCACCCACTTACGCGTGCCGTCGGAGGCGATGATCTCCGCCTCAAGTTCGAAAGGCACGCCGGTCCGCAGGGTTTCAAGTCCCGCCGCGTCCAGCCGCGCCCAAGTCTCCGGAGGAAATATGGCATGAAATTCTTCGGGCGTTTGTGGAGGCGGGAGTTTCGGATCACGCCCCGTCACGTGGTACATCCCTTGGGACCAGCTGACTGCAGCCGTCGTCGCGTCCCATACCCAGCTGCCCACCTGTGCCAATCGTTGCGCATCTTCCAAATCCCTTTCACGATGGCGCAGGGATGCTTCGGCGCGTTTTTGCTTGGTAATATCGTAATTGACGCCCACCATGCGCAGGGGATGGCCAGCTTCGTCCCGAAATGTTTGGGAGGCGGCCTTGATGTAGTGCAGGCTCCCATCCTGCCAGACCACCCTGAATTCAGAATCGAATTCGTGCTCGCCGCGCAACGCCGCTTGGGTTTCCCGGCTCACCCGGTCGAAGTCTTGCGGGGCAACGCACTTTGCCCATGCTTCGAAGGCGCCTCCGAAATCCTCTTTGCGGATGCCGTAGAGCCGGTACATTTCATCGTCCCAGACCAGCTCATTCTTGACGATGTCCCAATCCCAAATGCCCATGCCCGCGGCGCGCGTGGCCAACACGAGTCGCTCTGAAACCCGCTGCAGTTCCTCTACTGCATGTTTCCGCTCGGTAATATCTTCAACCATGGCGAGGCCATGAAGAATTTTTCCCCCACTGTCTCGAACCACCGTGGCGGCCAGGTCCGTCCAAACTAACTTGCCATCCTTCCGGATGTATCGCTTCTCGATCCTGAAATTTGGAATCTTGCCCTCGAATACTTGCTTTGCCAGGCTCAAGTCCCTTTCCTGATCCTCGGGATGGGTGATTTCGCTGAAGGTAAGTTTTGCCAATTCCTCCTTGGTATAGCCCAGCATCGTACAAAATGCCTGGTTGGCGTCCAGGTAGCGGTTGTCCAAACCACTTATGACCATGGCCAGGGGGCCGACCTCAAAAACCTTTCTGAATCGCTCCTCGCTCTCACGCAGGGATTCCTCTGCCTTCTTGCGCTCCGTGAGATCCCAGAAAAATGCCGCGGTCGCGGGACCGTCCTCCAGTTGAGCTGTCGTCACCGCCACTTGCACGGGAAACTGCGAGCCGTCTCCGCGCTGGGCAATCGCTTCGTACTCCGTGGAAACGGGCAGGCCGAGTGCCCGCCGCCGGACGCGTTCTGCGATCTCCGCACGGGACTGGGGCGCCCAATTCTCAAGGATGGGCCGTCCGTGGATTTCGTTGGCACTCTGAAATCCAAACAATTTTAAATACATTTTATTGCCGTAGACAGTCACTCCGCCCCGGCTGATTCCAATAGCCACAGGAGAGTTTTCAATTAGGGTAGGGAACCGCGACGGGTTCTCGCTTGACATTGAATCTTCGGGGTTACGTCCTGTCCCATCTTCCGGCATGGCCCACCTCTTGCGCGGATTGCCCCGCTCATCCCCTTATGAGGAAGCCTCGCTGGAATCTCTGTTTTGTATGGCCCGTCGACCGCTAACATACTACTGCCCGCCCCGGCATGCAATGGGTCCAGTCGGATGGCCACAGACAAGTGCAAGGGGCACCCTGACGGCCGGAAAATGAAAATAACCTTTCCACTTCTCGAAATCTGAAATTCAAAGTGTGGATTAGGATTTGATATCTCTGGCGTGTGATAACATACGGGCGCAATTCGATTGGCCATTCAGTTCGGAGTCCACATCGAAGGAGTGATCATGCGAAAAAACTCATTATTCTTAGCAGCTTGTTTGGCAGTGGCTGTTATCGGTTTCCTGATTCCTGCGCAGCACAATTCCGCCAAAGAGCGAAAGAAGGGAAAACTCCTCTACCTTACGCTCTCCGCCGGATTTCATCATGACGTGGTCCCTTTTTCTGCCGAGATTGTGAAGCAAATCGGCGCCAAATCCGGCGCCTTCGAGGTGACGGTGGCGGAAGACGTCTCCGCGTTTAGCGAGGAAGGCCTGAAGCCTTACGACGCCGTCATGTTTTACACTACCGGCGAGTTGCCCATGAGCGACGACCAAAAGACAGCTTTCATCAATTTCATCCGCGCCGGCCACGGGTTTATTGGCGTGCATAGCGCCACAGATACGTTTTACAAGTGGTCCGATTACGGCAAAATGATCGGAGGCTATTTCGACGACCATCCGTGGCATCAAAAAGTCACTGTTGACGTTGTGGATCCCAAAAGCAAGCTGGTGAAATTTCTGGGGAAATCATTTGAAGTGAATGACGAGATTTACCAGGTCAAGGATTTCGATCCCGCGACTTCGCACATCCTCCTCAAACTTGACCCTGCATCCGTCGACTTGACCAAGAAAAATGTTCATCGCCGCGATTACGGCTGGCCCGTTGCCTGGACGCGCATGGAGGGCAAGGGACGTGTGTTCTATAGCGGTTTGGGGCACGAGCACGATGTCTGGAACTCCCCCTGGTACCAGGAACTGTTAGTGAACGGCATCAATTGGGCGATGGGCAAGAAGAAGTAAAGGCGCCAGGGTGCTACGATCCGTCTCCAAATTGTGCGACGGCCGCTCACTTCAAGGGTGATTGACAGATAAAGGGCGATGGCAGCGTGATGAAGGGATCTTGACCCCACTGATGAGGCGGCCCAGCCTTCCTCAGCGGGAAAAATTGAAAAGAAGCCCGAAAAGCATCCTTTTTTCTTGACAAAAAGTTAAACCGTTCGTATTAAGAGATCGAGAGCGTAAATTTCGCTCAGGAGGAGCTCGGGAGAATTTCATAAACCGGTTTGACCTCGTTAGGCGAGGTTACCACGCAAAAAGACGCCACTGCCGGGAAACTCGGAGACGGGCCAACAGGTGGAGCAGGCATGGCCGGATTAAGGCTTTGCCTAAGGTGGCTTTGGCCCCGCGTGAGGGGACATTACGTTGCGTGGAGCCAAAGCTCACACCAGGAGGATCTGTATCCGGTGCCCATCCTTTCGGATGGACCGGAGCGCCCCGTTGGTGGTGTAGCCCCCACGGGGCTCATTTGTTTGTGCCCCCTGTGAAGTACGGTGAATTCATCCATCAGATACATTTTGTTGGGCGGGGCAGGAACGGCAGGGGAAGATAGGGGCGGGAGGCCAATAAAGAGATCCATTGATTCCCACAATTCAGGGCGACTAAGAAGAGGTTTCTCATGATTTACTTTACCGAGCTTGAGAATCTGCCGGTCTATGACGTGAAGGGTCACTACATGGGCCGGCTCGTTGATTTGGTGGTCGATTCCAGCCAGGATGCGCTGCGCGTGGCCGCCTATCTAATCAAGACGCGCAAGAAGAACACGCTGTGCATTACCCACGAGCAAATGCAATCGATTTCCGTCCGCGCCGGTCAAACCTCTGTCCCTCAGGAAGCCGTCCGCTGCTATTCGCCCGATGAAGGCTTGATGCACATCAAGAAAGATGTCCTCGATCAGCAAATTATCGACGTCAACAATCGCAAAGTGGTTCGCGTGAACGACGTGGACTTCGACATTCAGCCCACCGACGGCCACACTGAGCTCCGCATCCTGGCCGTTAATGTGGGATGGGGCGCGGCAATTCGGCGCCTGCTTCAGGGCATCCTGGCCAAGCACGTGATTCGGCAGATTTCGGGGTTGATGTCTTCCAAGACTATTCCCTGGGGTTTCGTCAACCTGATCGAATCCGATCCCGCCCGCCGGGTGAAGCTGCGCATAACCTTTGACCGCTTGGCTTCGCTGCACCCCGCCGATATCGCTGAAATCCTCGAAGAATTGAGCCGCCAAGAACAAAAAGCCGTCATCGAGTCCCTGGATGATGAGACGGCGGCGCAAGCCATATCGGAAATCCCCACTAAGATGCAGGCCGACCTCTTGGAGAGCATGCCCGCTGAAAAAGCCGCCGACGTTCTGGAAGAAATGCCTGCCGACGAGGCCGCTGACATTCTCCAGGAAATGCCTCCGGAAACCTCCGCTGAATTGCTGGCGGACATGGAAAAGGAAGAAGCCAAAGATGTCCGCGATCTGCTCGGCTTCGAAGAGAATACGGCCGGCGCTCTAATGACCACAGATTTCATTGTGTTGGGCGATTCGGCCACTGTGGAGGGTGCCATTGTCGGCCTGAAATATTATGAAGGCCCCCTCGAGTCGGTCCACGTGGTCCTCCTGGTGAACAAAGACATGATTTTGACCGGGTCCGTAACCCTGGCCCGCATCCTGTTGGCCGAAGCCAAGACTCCGCTCAGCCAACTGACCAGCGGCCCGCTGATATCCGTCAACGCGCACGCAGACAACAAGAGTGTGGTGGACCTGTTCCATAAATACAATCTCGTGGTCCTTCCCGTGGTCGACGAGGTGGGCCGGATGCTGGGCGTGGTGACCGCGGACGATGTGTTGGAGTTGGTGATCCAGCGAAAATAAACTTGGGATAAGGTAGCGACCTCTCGTGCCGCAAAAAAAATTCCAACACTTTCGCACCCGGCTGTTCATCTTCCTCGCCGTCGTTGGTCCCGGAATCATTACCGCCAACGTGGACAACGACGCCGGCGGGATTTACACCTATTCTCTGGCTGGGGCCGCCTATGGTTACTCCCTTCTGTGGACGCTGATCCCCATCACCGTCGCCCTGATCGTGGTGCAGGAAATGGTGGCGCGAATGGGCGTGGTCACCGGCAAAGGCCTGGCCGATCTCATCCGCGAAGAGTACGGATTCCGAATCACTTTCATCCTGATGATCCTGCTTTTGGTCACGGACCTGGGCAACACCATTTCTGAATTTGCCGGACTTGCCTCCGGCATGTCGGTGGTGGGGGTGAGCCGCTATATTTGTGTGCCCCTGGGAGCGCTGATCGTCTGGGGTCTGGTGGTGGAGGGAACTCACAAGCTGGTGGAGAGAGTGTTCCTAGTTGCCTGCCTTTTTTATATCGCTTATCCACTCTCCTGCTTTCTGGCCCGTCCGAATTGGACTCTGGCCTTCTTGAACACCGTGAAGCCCGCCTTCCATTTCGATTTTCCCTATATTTACATGATCATCGGATTGGTGGGCACAACCATCGCCCCTTGGATGCAGTTCTACCTGCAGTCGGCCGTGGTGGAAAAGGGGGTGAAGATCAAAAACTACGCATATTCGCGCTGGGACGTTATTGTGGGCTGTATTGTGACGGACGTGGTGGCCCTGTTCATTATTGTCGCCTGCGCCGCCACCCTTTATGCCTCCGGCCAACGCGAAATTCACGATGCGAGTGAAGCCGCCATAGCGCTGGGTCCTCTTGCCGGCCGCGCGGCCAGCCTGCTGTTTGCCTTTGGCCTCTGCAACGCCTCTCTCTTCTCGGCGTGTATTCTTCCCCTAGCCACCGCTTATTGCGTCTGCGAAGGACTGGGCCTGGAATCGGGTATCAACAAGCGATTGCGCGAGGCTCCGGCCTTTTATTCTCTTTACACGGGCTTGATAGTGCTCGGCGCGCTGGCGGTGATTCTGCTCAGCGAACAAAAACAGATCCCCATCATCCTGCTTTCCCAGGTGGTGAACGGGATTCTTCTTCCGTTCGTTCTGATTTTCATGTTGCGTCTGGTGAATCGAAAGGATCTGATGGGCGATTACCAGAATACTCGAACCTTCAACATCATCGCCTGGACCACCTGCATTGTGATGATTGCCCTCACGCTGGTGGCGGTCGCTGCCACGTTTTTTCCCGGAAATCACCTCACGGGTTGATCCTTTTGGATTCCTCGTTTAGTAACTCAGGGTTGGTAGTCCAGGATCTTCGCTCCCATGTGATTCTGGCAATCATTGGCTGTCGGCGGGGAAGTGCGGACGATCTTGCCTTTGCAAGAGACTACATCCCCCCGTTTGCCGGGGACCTGTGTCGGCAGGACGTATATCAACTGAAGGACTTTATCCACTTCCACAGGTTGGTTAGAACGAAAGAGGACGCCCGAGGGACTGATATTGACCGTCATACCCTGGGCCCATTCCAATTGCCCGATGGGGCGGAAACTCAATAGGCCTTCAAAGATGAAGCGTTCGGCACGGGGCGTCATAATCGCCTCCAACACTTCTTTCGGCCATTCTATCGCTCACCGTTAGAAAATTCTACATACAATGGAAGTGGGGCCACGCCGGGCGGTGCCCTTGGTTACCGGCTTTTATTTTCCGGCCCATCGAGCGCTTCGCGAACCCTGCGCGCCAGAACCTCCGGGGTGAAAGGTTTTTGAAGGAAAGTCATGGAGGAATCCAAAACGCCGTGGCGCACCACCGCGTCGTCCGTGTAGCCGGACATATAGAGGACTTTCATTTCCGGACGCTGGGCCGTCAACTGTTCAGCCAGGACGCGCCCACCGATTTCCGGCATCACCACATCGGTGACCAAGAGATGGATCACTCCCTGATGCTGTTCTGAAGCCCAAAGCCCGGCCACTCCGTTCTCCGCCTCCAACACGTGGTATCCCTTCAGTTCGAGGGTTTGACGAATCAGCATCCGCACTGAGGCGTCGTCCTCCACCAATAGGATGGTCTCGGAGGCATTGGATACTTTAGCCCGGGATTCCCGCTGTTCGACGGCCCTCGGCGCTTCATCGACGCGCGGGAAATAAGTCTTGAACGTCGCCCCACGACCCGGCTCGCTGTACACCCAAATGCTTCCGTCACTTTGCTTCACAATGCCGTACACTGTGGAGAGGCCCAGCCCGGTTCCTTTTCCCGGACCCTTGGTGGTGAAGAAGGGGTCGAAAATATGCTTCTGTGTTTCCGCATCCATTCCGGTGCCCGTATCGCTGACGGCCAACATCACGTGCGGCCCCGGTTTCACCGTGGCGTGATTGCGTGCGTAGGTTTCACCTAACTCGACATTCGCCGTCTCGATGGTCAGCTTTCCGCCCTTCGGCATGGCGTCGCGGGCGTTCACCACCAAGTTGAGGATGATTTGCTCAATCTGCCCCGGGTCCACTTTGGCGCTTCCCAGATCTTTCGCCGGGAGAGTAAACAACTCAATGTCTTCACCGATCAAGCGCCGAAGCATGGGGTGCAGGCCCGTGATGATGGTGTTGAGATTCAAGACTTGGGGGATTAAGACCTGCCGGCGGCTGAAGGCCAGAAGTTGGCGCGTCAGTGAGGCGGCGTGCTCCCCCGCTTTCTTGACCGCCTCCAGGTATTTCTTGTGGGGATGGTTTGCCTCCGTCTTCTCGAGCATGACTTCGGTGTAGCCATTGATGACCGTCAACAGGTTATTAAAATCGTGCGCCACGCCGCCCGCGAGTTGCCCGATGGCTTCGATCTTTTGCGCTTGAAAGAGTTGGTTCTGGACTTCCCTGTGTTCCTTCCGGTGACTCGCTTCTCGAAGTTCCCTCTGGATGGCGGGACCCAAGCGCGCCAGCTTACCCTTCATAACGTAATCGTGGGCTCCCGCTTTCATCGCGTTGACCGCGGGTTCTTCCCCCACCGTCCCAGAAACAATAATGAAGGGCAGATCGATTCCACTATCCTTCAGCACTTGCAGTGCGGAGGGCCCGCTGAATTTGGGCATGCTGAAATCGGACAGAACGATGTCCCAGGTCCGGCGGGCCAGGGCGGCACTCATCGCCTCAGCCGCCTCGACCCGCTCAAACGTCACGTCGTAGCCAGCTCGTTTCAATTCGCGCACCAGCAACTGTGTGTCATCTTCGGAGTCTTCGACAATCAACGCGCAAAGAGGGATCGCCATTTAGATTCTCCTCGGCGGCAGTTCATTCAGGACCAGCCAGTACATTCCTAGATGCCCAGTCGCCTGCACGAACTGAGTAAAGTCCACCGGCTTTCGCACATAGCTGTTGCAGCCCAGCTCGTACCCGCTGGCGATGTCCCGGTCTTCCTTGGAAGAGGTGAGAATCACCACGGGAATCAGTTTTGTGCGCGCGTCGCCACGCAGACAGCGCAGCACTTCCAGCCCCCCCACCTTGGGTAAATTCAAGTCCAGCAGGATGAGCCCGGGCATCCGGCTCAAGTCCCGGTTCGCATGGGACCCGGTCGCAAATAGATAATCCAGCGCTTCTGCCCCGTCGCGTGCCACCACGACCTCATTGGCAATGTTGTTTTTCTTCAGCGCCCGCAGGGTCAAAGCTTCATCGTCTGGATTGTCTTCCACGAGCAGAATCCTTTTGCTTGTCACAGTTTTGTACCTCGATTTATAAAGTGAAATAAAAACACGCGCCCCGGTCCACCTGGCCTTCGGCCCAGACACGCCCGCCGTGCCGGTGTACAATCCGTTGAACGGTGGCCAGCCCCACGCCCGTCCCACTGAATTCGGCCATCGAGTGAAGGCGCTGGAAGGGGCTGAAGAGCTTCTGCGCGTGATCCATCTCGAACCCCGCGCCGTCGTCGCGTACGAAATACACCATGTGGTTATCTTCCCGCCCCGCGGTGCCCACCTCGATTCGGGCGCTCGGACGCTTGGAGGTGAATTTCCATGCGTTACGAATAAGGTTATCCATGGCCACCCGCAGCAGGTGTTCGTCCCCTTGGGCGAGCAGATTCTCCGCAATCGAAAACTCCACCCGCCGCCCCGGTTCGGAAGTCCGAAGCTCCTCTGCCATTGCCTTGGCGATGGCGCTCAGGTTCACCGCCTCGGGCCGGACTTCGGCGCGCGTCACGCGGGAGAGCTCAATCAGGTCATCAATCAGTTGTGCCATGCGTTGCGTGCTCGACCTTATTCTATTAAGAAAATCTTTGCCCGGCTCGTCCAGTAGGTGGTGGTAGTCCTCCAAAAGCGCCTGGCTGAATCCATCAATACTGCGCAGGGGAGCACGTAGGTCATGCGAAACGGAGTAGCTAAATGCCTCCAGTTCTTTATTGGTGGCGCTGAGTTCGATGGTGCGACTCTCCAGCTCGGCGTTCAGCCGCCGAATCGCGTCCTCGGCTTGCTTTCGCCTCGTAATGTCCCGACTGATGCCGAAGAGGCCTGTGACGCAGCCGTTGGCGTCCCGAATCGGGACCTTGGTCGTATCAACCCAAACCGTAAAACCATCAAGGCGCGGGGCCTCCTCCACCTTGCTCAGTAGCGGCTGGGAAGTTCGAAGGATTTCCTGCTCGTCGGCGAAGGCTTCGCGGGCGTGCTCTTCGGTGAAGAAATCGAAATCCGTCTTTCCCATCGCATCTTCCGGGCGCCTGAGGCCCAGCGCGCGCGCATGCGCCCGGTTGACACGAGTAAAGCGCGTGCGCGCGTCCTTGAAGTAGATGTAGTCGGGGACGTTATCCATCAGTGTGTGCAGGAGGTCGCGTTCGCCGGCCAGCTTCTGCTCGCTGGAACGCAGAGCTTCCTCAACCCGCTGCCGGTGCGCGAGGTCCCGGAAAATAACAATCGTGGCCAGTCCTACCACCAAAAGACTGAGAAGGCTGCCAAAGATGATGACCCCGGTGGTCCTTTGGGCTGTGGACTGCATTTCCAGGGTGCACTCCTGAACTACTGCAGCCTGATCCCTTTTCACCCCGGCCATTACTTGCCTGATGCTGTCCATACTTTTCTTGCCCTGACCGGTCTGCACCAAACTGACTGCGGCTTGAAATCCCTGGGTCCGGCGAGCTTCGATGGCTACTTTGAGCTGGTTAAGTTTCTGGCTGATCAAAGGGTGCAGGGTGTCCAGTTGTTGCTGAAGATGGGGATTATCCGAAGTGGACTGGCGCAGAGCACGGAGTGATTGATCGATCGTCCCTAAGGCGGACTGGTAGGGGTCCAGGTAACGTTCGTCACCCGTAATGACAAACCCCCTCTGTCCGGTCTCGGCGTCTTGTAACTGGGAGAATAAGTCTTGAAGTTGCTCGAAGATCAGGTGAGCGCGGTTTCTGTCCCGCCCCAACTGAATCAGCCGGTCAGTGCTTCGGTAGGAAACCCAGCCAATGACGGCTAGGATGGCAAGGCCAAAAGCAAAGACACCAATAACCTTTTTCCCCGTGGAGAATGCAGGGCCCATAAAGCTCTCTTCGGCACTTTCAACCCATTCCGTGAGGGACAATCGCTCCTCATCGGCTTTACCTCCGCCGTCTTCTCCACGCGGCGGATGAACATTGAAATATTATATTGATAATATCAATAATTGCGGGAAATAGCGTATTAAATTGGATGGCCCGTCAGGGGGGCGCGTCCTCGAGACCTTAAATCCATGGATTTAAAGATATTGAGCCAGACCACTAGCGCCTGCGGACCAAGCCTGTCTTACGTCTCTTACCCCACAGAATGGAGGGCTTGCCTCCATTTCTCGTCACACATATCAGTAATCCCCGTCTCCGAATCTTCGGGAAGCAAGAGGCAAGATGGGAAAGGTCAGGCCCACGGGACTCGAAGTCCTGGACCAGCCTGACCATCATCGCTGCGCCGTTTGCGCGGAGGATTCGGTTTCCGTCTGGCACTTGAGGAGGTTGATATGTTTCGACGATTCGTTTCCGGGAGCTCAATCGCTTCCATCGCGGTTGCTTTTGCGGCTTTGGTGGTTCTCATTGTCCCGGGTTTGGATGCCCAGATGTTTTACCCACTCGCCTTTCTGTGGTGCCTCGCTCCGTTGGCTTGGGGACTTTGGGCAGCGCTCGCGCCCGGAAGCTGGACTGCGAAACGTTTGCCAATTTGGGGAGCGATTCTCGGTTTGTGGGCGGGCTCGGTGGGCGCCTTTGTCCTGAACCTGCCTGCCCATATTTTGGGAATACCTGTTTCGATTATCGCGCGCGCCGCCGGTGTGGTGGTGATGTCGGCTTTCTATTATGTGCTCTGGATGCTGGTGGGCGCTGCGCATCGAGCCCTCAACGTTTCGACGCCCGCGCCTGAGAAACCACTCCTAGCTAAGGCCGCATGAGGGGAAGGGGGAGTTGGCGCGCGGCTCGTCCCCAACCCGCCGAATCCGGCTCACTTGTGCCCGCCGGTTCGGTGCGGTGAGTGGAGTGTGGAGAATCCCTTTGCAAGGAGACTTGTTATGAAGAAGTCATACGCCCTGAAAACGATTTTGGGATTGTTGATTCTGACCCTGTATCCGGCATTGGGCTTGGCGCAGGAACTCCAACCCGTCCGGCTGCCCCAACCTCAAACCGATATTGGTCGCCCATTGATGCAGGCGCTGAAAAGCCGGAGCACAGCGCGGGAATTCAGCGCGGGCCCGCTGCCTGCCCAAGTGTTGTCGAACCTGCTTTGGGCTGCCTTCGGGATCAATCGGCCTGACTCCGGCAAGCACACGGCCCCTTCGGCCAGGAACTGGCAGGAAACAGACATCTATGTAGCCACTGCCGGCGGGCTTTACATCTACGATGCCAAGGCCCACCAACTCAATCCCATTCTCCGCGAGGATGTGCGTGCCCAGACGGGCACACAACCTTTCGTGAAAGACGCCCCGCTAGACCTGGTTTACGTCGCCGACCTCGCCAAGACCGGGGCCGAATCCGCGGATCGCGACTTGTACGTGGGCGCGGACACGGGCTTCATTGCCCAGAATGTTTACTTGTATTGCGCTTCGGAAGGATTGTCGGTGGTGGTGCGCGGCAGTTTGGACCGCGCCGCACTCTCCAAGGTGATGCACTTGCGGCCCGACCAAAAAATCACGCTCGCGCAGACGGTCGGTTACCCCAAAAAATAGAATCTGGAATTAAGATCTTCGAGCTTGCCACTGAGCCTGTCGATCGGCCTTCGTCAGTCCCGCCCCTGTGTACAGTCTAGGGTCAACAGTCTACTGTCTCTCCCACCTACTACCTACTTTTCCAGTCTGCCGCCTGCCATATACTGTATACTTGCCACTAACCCCTGGCCACTCTTATCGGGTGGCTCGCCCTTTTGGTCGGCCGCTCTTTGCCAGCTTCCCGGCGATCCCGACCAATATGCCTCTTTCCCTCTTGCCCAGCTTCCTGAATGCATCAAGGAGGCCACGTTCCTGAGTACCCGGTTCTGTGAGAACATTCGATGCGGGTTTCGGCTTTCCCTCGCCTTCATAAAAGAGCTGGTACAACTCGATTTCCAGGGCGCCAGCATATTTCTGCAGGGTGTCGAGGTTCGGGACGGTGTGCCCGTGCTCCACGCGGGAAGTGTAGCACCGCAAAAGCCCTGTCCTCTTCTCGATGTCACCTTGAGAGAGACCTTTGGCCGTTCGCAGATTGTGCAGTTTTTGTCCTATGTTCATGTAATGATTATAACAGAAGTTGAAAGAGTTTTCAAGCGGGAAGTCAGGCGCCTTGTGCCTTCTTTCCCACCGGTCGACCTCCCCCCGCATTGTGACCCTTCGCAAGAGGATTCCCATAAAAACTGTTTACCGCCTGTGTTATGCTCTCGATAAATGGAAGGCCCGAACAAACTCTATTTTGGCGACAACCTGAGAATCCTCCGCGAGCACGTTGCCGCCGACAGCGTGGACCTGATCTACCTCGACCCCCCATTCAACTCTAGCGCCACCTATAACGTGCTCTTCAAGGAAAAAAGCGGCGAAGAATCCGCCGCGCAGATCACCGCCTTCGAGGACACCTGGCAGTGGAGCCGGGAGGCTGAGGCCGTTTACAGGGAAATCGTCGAGAGCGGCCCACGTAAGCTCGCTGACCTCATGCAGGCGCTTCTCGCGTTTCTTGGCCGCAATGACATGATGGCGTATCTCGTCATGATGGCTATTCGATTGGTTGAGCTCCACCGCGTCCTCAAGCCCACTGGCAGCATTTATCTGCACTGCGATCCTACGGCGAGTCACTATTTAAAACTGCTAATGGACGCCGTTTTCGGGCCGGAGCATTTCCTAGCAGAGGTCACCTGGAAGCGGACGGGAACCCACAGCGACGCCAGGAGATGGAGCCCAGTGGCGGACATGTTGCTCCACTTTTCGAAAGCCGACAAACCAACGTGGCACCCACTTCATGAGCCACACAGCGAAGAATACATCGCTGACAAGTATCGTTTTGCTGACTCTGACGGGCGCAAGTACACACTCGACAACATGACAAGTCCAAAGCCACGCCCAAATATGATGTACAACTGGAAAGGGCATGCTTCACCTCCCTTAGGCTGGCGTTACTCGAAAAAAACAATGGCGAGGCTGGACGCGGAAGGCAAAATCTGGTATCCGGATTCAAAATCGAAACGGCCCCGGCTCAAACGATATCTGGACGAGATGCCTGGAGTTCTCGCTGGAAATGTCTGGACTGATATCGATCCCATAAACTCTCGCGCTCAAGAACGGCTGGGATACCCAACTCAGAAACCCGAAACACTCCTTGAACGCATCATCAAAGCCAGCAGCAACGAGGGCGATATAGTTCTCGACCCTTTCTGCGGCTGTGGCACGGCCATTGCCGTCTCTGAGCGGCTCAAGCGCCGCTGGATTGGCATTGACATAACCTATCTCGCCATCAACCTCGTGCAGCGACGGCTGCGCGATCATTTCCATAATGAGCTCAGCCCCTACGAAATCGTTGGCGCGCCCACGGACCTTCAGGGCGCAGAGGCGCTCAAAGAGATCAGCCCGCACCAGTTCGAGTGGTGGGCGGTTGATTTGGTGGACGCGCTGCCAGCCAGGGACCGCAAGAAGGGCGCGGACACTGGAATCGACGGCTACATTAACTTTTTCGACGACAAAAGCGGACAGGCCAAACAGGTAATCGTGCAGGTAAAAAGCGGGCACATCGGCGTGAATCACGTTCGAGATTTAAAGGGCGTGCTGGAACGCGAAAAAGCGCCCATTGGCGCGCTCATCACTTTGCGCGAGCCCACTCGCCCGATGCTGACCGAGGCTGCCTCTGCGGGTTTCTACGAATCGAAAGAGTTTCCGGGCCGCTATCCCCGTTTGCAAATTCTGACCATTGCGGACCTCCTGGCGGGGAAGAAGCTCGAATACCCGGCCCACCGCGTCGAAACCTTCGCCAAAGCCGAGCGGAAAACCAAATCCCAACAAGAGCGTTTTTTTTAGCCGCCTGCGCGATAGGAAATGGGTAATGACGGATGACGAAATCCAACGTCGATTGAAAGACCGCGAAGACCATTTCGTGGAAAGAAAGACCGAAGGCGACCATAAAGACTTCTTGAAAACCATCGTTGCTTTTGCAAACAGCGTTCCAGATAACCAGACCGCGATTCTCTTTATCGGGGTACGCGACGACGGGAAAGTGGCGGGGCTTCAAAACCCTGATTCGCTACAGAACACTTTGAGCGAAATATGCGAGCGGAAGTGTTACCCAAAGAGTGACCCTCAACCCGTAATGCGCGTGCTCAGGGAGGGGGAGACCGAGTATTTGGCCGTCGTAGTAGAACCAAGCAAGAATCGCCCTCACTTCGGGGGGCCCGCATGGACGCGGGCGGGCTCAAAAACCATCGTGGCGTCCGACCGACTTTTTCAAGAGCTCGTCGATTCACGCACGAGCAAGGTTCATGAAATTCTGAAGTGCAAAGGGAAAGTCGTGCGTGTGATCTGGGTCTTCAAGAACACGCCACCTGTCATGTCAATCTCGGAGGCCATGAACTACCCCGCGCCGTGTGAGTGCATCGTGGAAGGCTGTAATTCGCACTATGTCGAACTTATGAACTGCGGATCCCAAAATTACTTTTCCGAACCACTGGGGAATGTATTACTCCGAAAAGGTACTGGTGGTCGCTGCCTCGACATTCTGATCCAGCGTAATTAACAACCCCTCGTCACAAAACACTAGGCCGTCTTCAGCGGGCCGGCTGGCGCCCCGATACATCGGGGCGACCTCCCGCAAGGACTTGCTTGTGACCTTCAGTCGATACATGCGTAATCTCCCACATCACTCCGCGGGCGGGACGCTTGCGCCATCTTGCCCACCGCGAAGCGGTGGACTGTGGGTAGCCGCAGGTTTCAACCTGCGGATCGGATGGCCGAGCGGAATCCCCTAACCCTGACGGGGTTGACGGTGGTACAAGCAGCCCATGTCCACCTACACCGCAATCGCATACCACATCGTGTTTTCCACCAAGGGCCGCGAGCCTGTTCTGAAGGCAGATCGTCGGGAAGAACTTTTCCAGTACATCGGGGGAATCCTGAAGAATCGCCAAAGCCATCTTCATCGCGTCGGCGGTGTCGAGGACCACTTGCACATCCTCACCAGCCTTCATCCCACGGTTAGCCTCGCCGACTTGGTCAAGGACATTAAGACCGGCACGTCGCACTGGATCAAAGACCATTCCGTTTTTCCGAAGTTCTCGAATTGGCAGGAGGGATACGCGGCGTTTACGCATTCGAAGGGGGAACTCGCGAGCCAGATCAAATACGTCATGGGGCAGGAAGACCATCATCGCCGAATGAGCTTCGAGGAGGAATACCGGAAATTGCTGGCGGAGGCGGGTATAGAATTCGACGAACGGTATTTACTTTGACCCGCGCTGTCCGGCCCCGTCAGGGCCGGCATCAATTAGACTGACTCATACCCCGCGGGTTGCGCCGCGCACGGCGCAACCCGCGGCTATCCACCGTTTTCCCCTTCGGGGAAAAACCAACCCGGCACTAATGCAAACACAGGGCCTCTGCTATCCATAAAAAGTATTGACAATTGGCTTAACATATGCTAATCTTATAAAATAAAGAATCGGACGGCCAACCCCTTGAATCGACAGGCGGAAAGCCACGAGCCGGGACGAAAGGCCTCGGAGCCTGAGCTCGATGGCAGGGGATCGGGCCAAGGGGCGGGGAATTGGGTGCTACGAAAGGCGAAGGAAGGGCGAACGAACAAATGCGCGCGAATGTGCACCAAAGTGCGAGCAAAGGCGAGCTATTGTAGGCCGTAGGAGGTCTGGTTTTTGAAGAAGTCACTTGGAATCAACAAGGCAGGCCAAAAAGTGCCCGAAAAACACAAAAACGCAATTAGCGGCTACAATCCCAAAAACGGACAGTCTCAAATTTGGATTTTTCACGGGCAACTCAAAGAGTTAAAGCGATACATTAAGAAGGCGGACATTGGAAAACGGAACCTGGAAAATGGAAATTCGAAAATGGAAAATTGGCCCAGGCTATATGCCACTTAGGTAACAGCCGGTCCAACTCCGAGGTCCAGGGTGGCGCGCGACGGGTGAATTAATAATAAATAATACCATACACAGATATATGTAGTTACATTATGCGTGACTTATTCAGGCTCGAGGGTCAGGATCACAATCTCCGGGGGCACGCGGAAGCGGACTGGGATGATGCTGGTGCCGATGCCACTGCTGACGAAGAGATGCCGTCCCTCTTCGACGATATGGCCATAGGCAAAACGCTGGCCGTAATCCGACGGCACGATGAGGCGGCCCACCAGGGGAAGGTCAACCTGGCCCCCGTGGGTATGTCCGGCAATCGTGAGGTTGACCCGGCCGGGGACCTCCGGGAAGATGTCCGGGTTGTGGGCGATCAAAATGACGGGGCTGGGGTCGTTCACCTGCTGTAGCGTTTCTGGAATTTTGGGGACGCGGGTCATCGCGTCCGCGATGCCTCCGATCCAGAATGAGTATCCTTTATTCGAGATTTGCCACGCCTGATTCTCCAGGACAACAATCCCCACTTTCTGGAGAGCGCGCGTGACGCGCACTCCGTCAAGATTCCAGTCGTGATTGCCCAGAACCGCCACCACGCCGAGCGGCGCGCGCAAATCCTTCAACCCTTCGGCGATGCGTTCGGGTGCGACAAATCTTCCGCCCACCACGCCCTGGATGACGTAGTCGCCCAAAAGCACCACCAGGTCGGGTCGCTCCTCGTTGGTCCGCGCCACGACGAGTTTCAATTTCTCCGTGCCCCAATAGGGCGAGCCGACATGCAGGTCGGCGAGCACGGCAATTCTTAATCCGCGTTGCTCCTGGGGCCAGCCGGGGATTTGCAGCGTGACGCGCCGAGTGACCAGCGAAGATGGCTCAAGATAGAAAGCCCACAGGCCGAGGCCGGTAAAGATTGCTCCCAGGGCCAGGCCTAGAGCCCACAGTTTTCGAGACCTTGTCATCAAGATGAGTATTTCGCCGCGATGAAGGATAGCACACTCAATATACGAAACTCAGGGACAAATATGGACAGCACGCACCGGCGGCCACGCGTGCGGAGGCGTCATAGAGCGCGCCCAGCTGCGGCGCCCGAGGCCCAGGCCCATTGGAAATTAAAGCCACCCAGCTGGCCGGTGACGTCCACCACTTCGCCGACAAAAAACAATCCGGGGACGCGCCGGCATTCCATGGTTCTGGCCGAAAGTTCGTCGGTGTCCACCCCGCCCGCAGTGACCTCGGCCTTCTCATAACCTTCGGTATCTACGGGGGTGAGGGTCCATCGGTGCAATTCATTTTCGAGTTGCTCGAGGGCTTGATTGGTCCAGGCCGTGGGCGCGTGGAAATCCAGCCAGCGCGTGGCGAATCGATTGGGCAAAACGTTTTGAAGTGCTGCGCGTGCCGCGGCCGCGTTTCTCGTATTGGTTTCTCGCATCGGTCGTGTGACGTCACGGTCAGGCGCCAGGTTGATGTGAATTGGCCGGCCTTTATTCCAGTGGGTGGAGATTTGCAGGATGGCGGGCCCGCTCAGTCCGCGGTGAGTGATCAGCATTTTCTCCCGGAAGGAATGGTGGTCAGACGCAACCATCACTTCCGTCGAGACGCCTGCCAGGTCGCAGTAGCGTGTCCGATCTTCATCGCTCAGCACCAAGGGAACAAGTCCTGGCTTGGTGGTGCGAATCTTCAAGCCGAACTGTTTAGCAAGGTCGTATCCAAAACTGGTGGCGCCGATTTTTGGAATCGAGAGCCCGCCCGTGGCCACCACTAGAGCGGGCGCGCGATACTCCTCCGCATTGGTGCGCACCACAAATTCGGTGGAGCGGTGAACTTCCATAACGTGGGTGCTGAGAAAAATCTGCACGGACACGGCGCGGCACTCCGCTTCCAGCATATCCATGATGTCGTGTGCCGAACGGTCACAGAAAAGCTGCCCCAGCGTTTTTTCGTGGTAGGGGATGCGATGCTTTTCCACCAGGGCAATAAAATCCGCGGGCGTGTAGCGTGCCAGTGCCGACTTGGCGAAATGCGGGTTTCCCGAAACAAAATTTTCCGGCGCGCAATGAAGGTTGGTGAAATTGCAGCGGCCGCCGCCCGAGATCAAAATCTTCTTGCCCAAACGATCGGCGCGCTCCAGCACCGCAGTGCGACGCCCGTGTTTTGCGGCCTCCAGCGCGCACATCAGTCCGGCGGCCCCACCGCCGAGAATAAGGGCATCGAGTTTGTGGATCACGCGTGAGCTCTCCCGAATCATTCGGACGATTTCCGCCGTCTCGCGTTATGAAAACTGTCGTTCCTGCGCCAATTGAAAAATCCACGAAGTCAGGAATTGCTTGTTGTCGGTGGAGGGACTGTTTGGGGAACCGATAACCGGAACGTGAGGCGGAAGGGCACGTTGGCGTTTCGGCCTTCTATTGACCCCTCCGAAAAGCGGGCGATACATCTCTCACTGTCCCGAGGGTTTGGCGAATTTCGAATCATCGATGGGCACATTGTTCAGGATCTCGGTAAACGTGATGAGGTAATCGAAATCCGGGCTGGTTTGCCGCCACACGAAAGGCATCTTCACGCCGTCCACCTCCCGGTAGTCCTCATAGAGGGTCTGCACAAAGCTGGTGCCATCATCCGTCACATAGGGTGTGTCGCTTCGGACCAGCAATCCCGTTTGCGCCGCGAAGTACCACCTTTCTGTTAACCCATCGTCCGCCGTCGCTTCGATCACGTTAGCTTCCTGGCCGCCCACACTTTCCTTGCCCTTTAAAACCGTCCTGGGGTAGAGAGCCTTCAGGCGAAGCTCGCGATAGAAATCGAATCTCCGTTTCAAAGCGGGCAACTCACCCGCGGACACATCTTGCGGCCCCTCGTCGGGATCGAACAGAACCCAGCCCGCCTTGCCATCATAGGCGCGTGTACCCGGGCCGTTGCTTGGGATATTCACCGTGTAAAGCGCTTTGTCCGGCGCCTTTTCGTAGATTTCGATCGTCCCCATCTCCCCTGTGCTGGTGAGCTGTGCCGATCCCTTCATCACGCGCGTCGTTTGTTTTTGAATGGCGCTCTGCCCGCCGATCGCCGTGATGAATTTTTCAAGAATCTGATCGACCGACAGAGTCGAGTCTGCCATTTGGGCGCCAGCCCCTGCAACCGGAACTGCGAACTCGTGGGTTCGGGCGCTCGCCACAACTGACACCATTATTGCCATCGAAAAAAACGCCACGTATCGTTTCATAAGGTCTTCTCCAATGTGTGCTCTAATTGTGTTCGCAAGGCACGCTATCAATCAAGTAGAATTTGATCGTAGCTCGTTCAATGATCCACGTGAGTGGCGGACGCCCTTTGCCAGGCGAAATCAGGAACCAATTCATGGACCTAAGACAGCAGATTCTAGATACTCCCCGGGCTCTACGGGAGACGTTTGAAAAAGGAAGGCCCGAATTTGAATCGCTGATTCGGCGGGTGCGATGGGGGGACGGGTCCATTTTCATGGTGGGCGCGGGGTCGTCTTACATCGCGACCCTGACGGGGGCTCACGCATTTGAGACACTGTTGGGCTGGCCGGTGGTTGCGCGCCCGTCGGTGGACTTTGAATCTTATGGCCTTGCCGTCTTGCGGCCACGTTCAGTGGTGCTGGCCCTTTCCAATTCAGGTGAAACCGCGGAGACCCTGGACGCCGCACGCTCGGCGCGCACGCGGGGCGCTGTGGTGCTGGCCATGACTAACAATCCAGCGAGCCAGCTTGCGCAAATGGCTGATCTTGCTCTACTCCTTCACGCCGGATCGCCCAGCGAATCCGGACTTCAGACGATCCTGTGCCAGCACGCCGCGCTTGGCTACCTGAGCTGGGTCGCCGCTCTTACATTGAAGCGCCATCATCAACAACTCGATGTGTGGAAAGAAGAGTTTGCGAAGCTGCCGGACCACGTCGAGTGGATTCAGACTCACTTTGCTGATGCTGTCCGGGCACTCGCCTCCGAATTGAAAGGGCTGAGAAACCTGACGGTGGTGGGCGGAGGGTTCTATTATCCGGTGGCGCTGGAGGCTGCCGTGATGTTGACAAGACTCGCCCATGCGCCCGCCGAAGGGAAAGACGTGGCGGCGCTTCAGGGTGCAGATCTTCCGCTGGCGTCGGAAGATTCCGCCGTCTTATTACTTTCCGGCTCGCACTGCCGGCTGAAGAAGAAAATCCACGCTGTCCTCGCGCAGGCCAAGCAGACGAGGGAGAGGACCTATGCAGTGACGGACAACAACGACCGTGAACTCTCTCGCGCCGCAAAACTCTCTATTCTGCTTCCGGAACTGAGCGAAATGACCGGCTCGATTCTCACTTTGGCCCTGCTGCAATCGGTGGCTTCTCAGATGGCTCGCAGCCTGGCGCGCGAAGTTAGTCACACCAGCGCGCCTCCTCTGCCGGGCGAGGGAGATGCGTAATCCTATTTACGTAACTTGTCAATAAACCAAGTCCGTACTATTGACTTTAGCTTGCCCCTTGTGCTGTAATCCTTTCATGGACATTGCTAAACGGTTAAGAGAACTCCGGGAATCCAAAGGATTGTCCCAAGGGGATATCGAGAGGCGATCCGGTCTTTTGCGCTCTTATATTTCCCGCGTTGAGGGCGGCTACACGGCGCCCTCGCTTTCCACTCTGGAAAAGTTTGCCAAAGCCTTGGGGGTTGAGCCGTACCAGTTAATCTTTGAAGGTACGGGCCGGCCTTCAAGCCCTAAAGTGCCCGACCAGGTAGGCGTGTCAGGATCGGCCAAAAGGTTGGTGAAACTCTTCGAAGGCATGTCGAGTCCCAACCGCAAATTGCTCATCACCATGGCTACCAAGCTCAGCAGGCACTGAGGCAACGCGGCCCCCCGGAACGATGCTTCCATCTACCACCCTCCACTCGCGGGACAACCTTGCCCTGTACGAGTTTCCAGGCGGGAGGTCATACAACTCAGTAAGACCTTCCGTGAGATTGTCCTCCTCCCGCCAATTTTTTTGTTCGCGCTCCTAATGCTAGAAACAGCTTAAAGACCTTACGCGCTGGCGAGACTGCGCGGACAGTTTTGGAGATCGATTGGAGGAGGGAATTATTCCGTGAAAATCGCGCCGTGATTCGCTTCCCTCCGCGCTTAATGGCCGAGGGAAATCAAGGTTTGGCGCGCCTGGAGGGATTCGAACCCCCGACCTTCAGCTTCGAAGGCTGTTGCTCTATCCAGCTGAGCTACAGGCGCGTAGATACAGTGTAACCCAACTGTTGATTTGGGAGAAGCGGAAGGCAGGGCGATTTCACAGGCTGCATAAATTCGTCCCCCCGCAGCATCCGTAGGCAGGGATTCCTTGAGCCTTCCGGTCATAGCTTCAGCGGTCACGCACGAATCCGCAGGCCTGTGTTATAGTTATTTGCGCAGCTTTGAGTGTTTGGGGCTAGATGCGGAGAAAAAACTGGTTTTGAAAGTGTACGGACCGTTCCCTCCGCGAGGTTTGTCTGACTAACAACCCCCCAGCGTTCTGAAGAACCCGCTTCAGCCGATTTGAAAGAAGGGAGCATCAGCCAGGTCCATGCCCGCGCCTCCGGAAAAATTTCAAAGGGTCACGGTTGTTTCCCGGGAGGATTATGCTGCAGACCTGTGGTCCATCCGCGTCCTGCCCGAAGAGAAATTGACCTTCGTCCCCGGCCAATACGCGACGCTGGGCCTGCAAGACCCCACTCATCGCATGCATGAGAAGCCCTATTCCATCGTCTCCAGTCCGCTCGAGGATGAAATCGAATTCCTTTTCGAGCTGGTCCCCCAGGGAGAACTCACCCCTGTGCTGCACGAACTGAAAAAGGGCGATACCGTCCTGATGCGGCGTCAGGCCAAGGGGCTATTCACACTCGATTTGAAGGCCGGACATAAACACCATTACATGATCAGCACGGTCACCGGGGTCGCGCCCTACGTCAGCATGGTGCGCACGCTGGTGCGCGAGGCCCAGCAAGGCAAAGGGCATGACCTGCGAGTGGTGTTGCTTCACGCAGCCAGCCGTTCCTGGGAATTGGCCTACCGCGAAGAGTTGGCAGGCCTCGCGGATGCCGGCTCGTGGTTACGCTATATTCCCACCATCAGTCGCCCCTGGGAGGATCCGGACTGGAAAGGGGAGACGGGGCGGGCAGAAGATGTGGTCCGCAAATACATGGACGATTGGGGCCTGGAACCCGCCAACACCACAGTCTACGTTTGCGGACATCCCACCATGATCGAAAACGCCAAAGGCATCCTCGAGCGGCGCGGGTTTCCCAAAGAATCCATCCGCCAGGAAGTCTATTGGGTGCCCAAGAAAGAAAACAAGTAGGCCGACTATCGTCCTTAGTTAACAGTATACTTCTTGGCTAAATCGTGCGGGGTCATATTCAGTTCTGGACTGGAGTTCTTATCTGCAGGTTCGAGTGTTGCCGCAGTTTCTAGGAGGCCCACGCCCCCCGATAGTCGCGCCCACTTCACAATTTGTTGGACGGCCAATTCGCCCAAAAGCCCATGGACGCGACGCAAGTGGAGCGTAAAGGTCCGATTTTGCCGGGCGAGTAGCTCAACTCGGGAGAAGAGGCCCAGGTTTCGAAACCGTGCCACGGACAAATCGGCGTAGGCGAGGCTTTCAAGTTTCGCGTTCCGGAATAGCCGGCTCTCTGCGATGAGCACGCGGTGCGAGGTGAGAAGCCAATAGCAAGGTCGCGGGCCGCCGCGAGTTTTTTGCCATCCCACCAGCACGCCCTTCAGTTCTTCGCCCGGCGCGAGGTTCGCGCTCAAAGATTTCACGCGGTGTGGCTCTGCCTCCAACACACTTTCTTCGAGGCATAGGGGATTGGGGACGTGTAACAATCGCCGGCCCACCCAACGCAACCATCCGAAGACAATCCTGCAATCAAAAAGAAGTGTGCGGACCAGCCAAGGGGCGATCAGGAAGAATGAAAGGACAAACACAACCACGAGGGCCAGCATCACCCAGGGGGCATAGACCGAAAGAAGAGTCGCGCCGATGACGGCCGCGTCTTCGCCAAAGCTCAAGGCGGTATTGGCGAGCCCGAAGCTCTTGGTGGTGCTCACCAGCCGCGCGCCTGACTTGGCGGAGTGGGCAGCGGCCGCCAGTGTTCCGCCCATCAACATGGCTACAGCCATCTCGAGGGTTTGGTTCGTGTCCACTGCGGCGCCGGCGGCAATCGCTCCGGCCATAGGGCGGAGCAAGGTATGAAGAAAATCCCACACGTTGTCCAGGCCGGGAAATTTCTGAGCCAGGATTTCGCTCGCGGCAAGCAAGCCAAGAATGATGAGGGCTTGGTCGGAAACCAAAAACTCAAACTTAGGTGAAAGGTGAACAGCGTGGGTAAACCGGGCGAACAATGCCAACAGAAAAAGCGGCAGGTAAGTGTTCACTCCGCTGACCAGCGCCATACCCCAGGGCAGCCCACTGACCATCGCGATGCCTCCCGGATCCGAGGCCCTTATTCTCACATCACGATAAGTGCGGGTCAAGGGCCAGCGAAGGGCGCAGAGCAGCGGCGCCTATCGTTTAAGCGCGCCGTGATGGGTCAATGTGGTAAGCCACCAATGTTTCCGGCCAGAACGTAACGCGGACTTTGCGAATTTCGCTGGTGGGAAAAAGGCGGCGGAGGTTGCGCGCGGAGAGCAGCCCCAGATCCTGCACCTGGCCCTTGGGAATGTGTGAGCCAACCAGGCGATTGTACTGCCGCTCAAGGGGCCGAGGCATGAACTGGATGAACGGCAAGTGATAATGGCTTTCGAACGGGTACCAGAAATTTGGCGTGGTGACAAACCAGCTTTTGCCGACCCGCATGATTTCCCGGGCGAACTTTTCCTGCCGGCCGCCGCCCAGGATGTGTTCAATCACCGCGTTGGAGAACGCGAGATCAAAGCTCTTGTCAGGAAAGGGCAGCGCGCAGCCATCGAAGACGGCGTATTGGGGCAGGGGATAAAATCGTCGCGTGCTTGCGATCTCCTCATGGGTCGCGCCCCCGGCGATAATGCGCTCGGGAAAGGGATAAATATCCTCGAAGGTGTAGCGCAGGAAAACTTCTCCACTGGCGCCGATATCGAGGACACTGTCAGTGGGGCGGGCGTCAAAAACCGAACGCAGGAGGTCAAACTTCTTCGTCCTCGATTTGTGGCTGAGGTTCTTGAGGACGCGTTGTATCCGGGATTCACTCATCGGGGCTGGGCGGGAGAGATTTCCATCATCCCTTCTTCCGGCAAATGGCGTAGTGCGACGGCGCCGAGTAGTTTGCCAGGCGCGGACCTAACATAAAGTTCAGCGCCCACTTCGGAAGCCGCCCATCATATTTGAAGTGGAGATATTTCTCCGTCAAGAATTCGATGCCTTCAAAATCGGACTTCAAGAGATGGTCCATTTCCTTTCGGTCAAAGCCCGCGTGCGCGCCTAATTCGTTTTTGAATCGTCCCCGAATGCGGTTGGAGTAATCCATCACGTTCCAGGCTAATTTTTGCCAGAGTGTAGCATCAAACGATCCCACGTAGCCCAGGAGGCGGGTGCGATTGGGCACGCCGACATAAAACCAAGCGCCCGGCCGCAGCACGCGCGCCACCTCCGCGAAAGCTGTTTCCGGATTCCCCACGTGTTCCATCGAATGGATGGCCACGGCAAAATCGAAGGACGAAGGGGCAAAGGGCAAGCGTTTGACATCGGCGAGGAGCAAGTCCGCTTCCGCGCGCGCCTGGCTGGAAAAGTGCGCCTCGATATCAAACCCCACCACGCGAGCCCCTACCATGGCCCGCTGCAGAAAGACGACTTCGTCCCCGAGTCCGCAGCCGACCACCAGACCGGCCCGCGCCTTCAGCGAGTCGAGCCGTTCGCGAAGCAGATTCAAACAATGGTGCACGGGAGCGGAAACTGGAATCTCTGCTTCGGTCAAACTGGTCCCTCGGTTCACCTGCGCCAGATCTGGTTTGCCCGGTGCGGCCAGGCTCCATCTGAAAGATTATACAGTGGGAGGAAAGTTTTACGGCGATTGCCTTTGTGGGGCGGGCATTTGCCGTCATTGTAAACTGGTCAACCGGGCTTATAATCGTCCTCGGGCATTGGGGCGAAGGTTGCCTTTAATTTTTGGGATTCCGCCCATCGGCCTGCGTCCGAAGAAATTTGTTAACAGAAAGGAAAAACGTGCCGTCTAGTGTTAAGAAAGGCTTGAACAGTGAAAGGCTATACGCACAAGCCTGCGAGAGCGTTCCCGGCGGCGTCAACAGCGCGCTGCGAAACACGCTGCCCCATCTGGTGATTCGGCGCGCCGCTGGGGCCACCCTGCAGGATGTGGATGGCAACGAGTACATCGATTATCACGGGGCGTTTGGGCCGGCGCTCCTCGGGCACAACCATCCTGCCGTACGAAAGAGGGTGGTCGAAGCGCTGGAATCGGGTGTGCTGGCCGGCGCCGGCACTACGGAGTTGGAAATTGAGGTGGCGCGCAAAATCCGCCAACACGTTCCGTCCGCCCAGAAAGTGCTGTTGTGCAATACGGGCTCTGAAGCCACCTACCACGCCCTTCGCGTGGCGCGCGCCGTAACCGGGCGAAAAAAGATCATCAAGTTTCAGGGCTGCTACCACGGCATTCACGATTACGTTCTGAGGAATGTCGCGAGCCCCGCCGACAAGGTAGGCAAGCTCGACGCAGGCTCCGCAGGGATTCTTCCGGAAGTGCTGGAGAGCACGCTGATCTGCGATTTTAACAGTCTGGACAGCGTGGAGGGCGTGCTGGCAGCGCATCGCGGAGACGTGGCCGCCATCATCATCGAGCCCATCGCTCACAACGTGGGTTGCATACTTCCCAAGGCCGGCTTCCTCGAGGGGCTGAGGGAAATGACCACCGCGAACAACACGGTGCTCATTTTTGACGAGGTGATTACCGGTTTTCGCCATCACTTGGGTGGATATCAAGCGATTGCGGGGGTCACACCGGACCTCACGACTTTCGGGAAAGCCATGGCCAACGGATTTCCCATCGCCGCGGTTTGCGGGCGCGCGGACATCATGGACCATTTCAGCACGCGACCGGGTGGCGACACTTATTTTGCCGGGACTTTCAATGGCAACGTGGCGGGCTGTGCGGGAGCACTGGCCACCATGGAAATCCTCGAGCGCGAGCCCGTGCACAAGCACATCTTCCGCCTGGGTGACCGGCTGCGAACGGGCCTGCGCGAAATCGTGGAGCGACGGCGCATCTGGGCGACCGTGGCCGGCTTCGGCTCGATCTTTGTAACTTATTTTATGGATGGCCCGATCGAAAGTTACTCGGACCTGCTGCGCAACGATTCAAAGCGGTTCATTGATTACCGGCGGCGGCTGATTGAGCACGGGATTTTCAAGATGCCCGCCAACCTCAAAAGAGCCCACGTGAGTTACTCTCACACCGAGGCCCACGTGGATAAGACACTGGAAGCTTGCGATAGTGTGCTTAAAGAGATGTTTGGCTAGCGGTCCGGTTCCCCTGGCTGGGTGCAGACCCGATAATAATTTTGCTCTTAAGGCAAACCAAAAGGGAATTTGAAGAGTCAAATAGTATAGTTCGAAGAGCAAGTTACCGTTAACGCCAGATTTCAGTTTGTGTCCCGAGCAGTTGGTCCGTGGAGTAATCCGGTGGCCGATCTGACGAAGCCCCTGTTCAATCAGGTAGCAACTGAACTGCCTGAAGTTCCTGTCGAGGACATTGCCCAGCCTCGACCACCTGCCGCTAGTGTCCACAAGGCCCCTCCGGCCAAACGAAAACTCCTTTGGCTTGGCTTGGTCGGCGTGGCGGCTGTTGTGCTGGTAATTTGGATGCTACTGGCGCGCCAGCGCGCCGGGACAGGTTCGTCATCAAGCGCTACACTTCACGCGGCAAAGGTTGAGCGGCGCGACTTTGTCCGCACCCTCCGTGTGACTGGAACCGTAGAGGCGGTACAGTCTTACACCATTGCGGCGCCCCGGCTGGCGGGACAGCAGATCGGCCAACTGACGGTAACCAAAATGGTGCCCTCCGGCACTCGAGTGCAAAAGGGCGACTTATTGGTTGAGTTCGACCGCCAGGATCAGATTAAGAACTCCCTCGACAAGAAAGCAGAGTACCTTTCATTTCTTGATCAGATTAAAAGAAAGCAAGCCGATCAGGACGCTGCGCGAGCCAAGGACGATACCGAGTTGAAACAGGCGGAAGACGCCCTGGAGATTGCCAAGCAGGAAATGAGGAAGAATGAAGTCGTCTCCCGAATTGATGCCGAGAAAAACAAGGAGAATTTGGCACAGGCCGAGGCTACGCTGACGCAGCTCCGCGAAACCTACGACCTCAAGCGCCGCGCCGCCGCCGCCGATCTGAAGGACTTGGAAATCCAGCGTGACCGCTCTCACGATGCGATGATATTTGCGGATAGCAACGCCGAAAGAATGGCCATTCATGCCCCGTTGCAGGGTCTTGTGGTTCTGAACAATATCTGGAAGGGGGGGCAAATGGGCGAAGTGCAGGAGGGCGACCAGGTGCGGCCCGGTGTGCCTTTCATGCAAGTGGTGAACCCGGACACCATGGAAGTGAGGGCGCGCGTGAACCAGGCTGACGTCCCATTCTTGCGCCTGGGTCAACTTGCGGAGGTGCGCCTGGATGCTTATCCGGCATTGCTCCTCAAAAGCAAGCTCGAGCAGATTGCCGCAATCGGCCAGGCCAGTGGAATGTCCGACAAGGTCCACACATTTGCGGTGCTCTTCTCGATCGACGGGAACGACCCCAGATTAATGCCCGACCTCTCGGCGGCCATCGACGTGGAACTCGAACGCCTCCCCAATGCCTTGGTGGTTCCCCGCAGTGCATTGATTTCGGAAAAGGACCAAACCTATGTGCGTGTGAAGAGCGGCCTCGGCGTTGAGAGGCTCGCGGTGAAAGTTGGGCCGATGAGCGATGCGGAGGCCGTCATCGAATCGGGCGTGGACGCAGGCGCTATGGTCATCGCCGGGAGCGGTGGATAAACCGAAGGCTTATTTGTAGGAAACGCGACAGAACCCGATTCTCTTTCAAGATTATGGTAGCCAAACTCAAAGCGCTTCGCGGGCCGCAGAAGTGGGCACTGATTGCCCTAGCGATCGTTGTGATTTCGAGCGTCACCTGGGGAGCTGTAAGGTACTCCCGGCAGGGCACGAACATTGCCACTGCTGAAGTGAAGGTGGGCGAATTTGCGGACCACCTTCAGATCCGCGGCGAGTTGAAGCCCTTGAAGTCCAAAATCGTCACTGCCCCTTCAACCGCGGGATCCGACGTGCAAATTGTCAAGCTGGTCAAAAATGGGGATGTGGTGAAGACCGGCGATGTGATCGTGCAGTTTGATGTGACCACCCTGCAGCGCACGCTGGATGGAAATCGCTCGTTGCTGAAGCAGGCGGACGGCGAAATTGTTCAGACCCGCGCTCAAGGCCGTTTAGCCGAAGAGCAGGACCAGACCGATCTGTTGAAGGCCCGGTACGATGTTGAGCGCGCCAAACTTGAGGTCAGCAAGCAGGAAATCGTTTCCCAGATTGAAGGCGAGGAAGCGAAAGCCAAATTGGCGGACGCGGAACAAGTAATGCGGCAGGCGGAGCAGAAAGTAAAGTCGGACAATAGAGGCTCGGAAGCGGACGTTCAGGGAAAGACCGAGAAACGCGCAAAGGCCCTCTTCGATGTGCAAAAGGCGGAACGCCAGATTGCCGCTCTGACGGTGAAGGCCCCCGGCGACGGTATGGTCACACTTATGCCCAACTGGCGCGCCAGCGGATTTTTTTCCGACAACGCCCCGGAGTTTAAGGAAGGTGACCGGGCGTGGCCCGGTGCCGCCATCGCGGAATTGCCCGATCTCTCCACCCTCCGCGTGACGGCGCACGTGGACGAAACGGACCGCGGCCGGTTGAGTGTGGGGCAGACGGCAACGATTCGCGTCGATGCCGTCCCCGACAAGGAACTTTCCGGGCGCGTGACGGATATCAGCACCATCGCCAAAATGGATTTTTCTTCCGGTTGGCCGATCAAGAAAAATTTCGATCTGACCGTTCAACTGGACCAAATGGAACCGCGCCTGAGGCCGGGAATGAGTTCCACCCTCCGCGTTGCCGTCGAACGGTTCCCCAATTCGATATTGATTCCGGCGAAGGCGGCGTTTTCCAAGCAGGGCAGAACGGTGGCCTACGTCCTGCACGGTTCCACCATTGAAGAACGCACCATTGAAGTGTCACGCCGAAGTTCAGAGGAAGTTGTGGTGACCAAAGGGCTGGCCCGCGGCGAGCAGGTTGCTCTAAAAGACCCAACGATCAAGGAAAGTTCAGACTAACGATGAGAATTGGTAGAACAGTACAACTCGGTTTGGGCTTGGTCGTTCTCTTTGGGCTGGGTGTGATGGGCGCCCGGGCTCTGCAAGAAACGCGCCGGTCCGGGACCGCAATTCCGACCACGCGTGTTAAGCGGGGCACCGTGGAAACAAAAGTCTATACCAACGGCGAGCTCCGGCCCAGCAAGACAGCCATGCTAGTGGCGCCACCGGTGGGTGGCACGCTTCAGATAGTTTCTCTGGCCAAGACGGGTACGCGCGTAAGAGCCAAAGACGTTGTCCTCGAATTCGATCCGAGCGAGCAGGAGTATAACCTCAAGCAAGCCCGGTTTGACCTATCCCAGGCAGAACAGGAAATCACCAAAGCAAGAGCGGACGCCGCAGTTCAGACGGCGCAGGACAAGGTGGATTTGCTCAAAGCCAAATTCGATGTGCGCCGTGCGGAGCTCGATGTGAGCAAGAACGAATTGGTGAGTGCGATTGACGCCAAAAAGAATTTGCTCACCCTGGAAGAAGCCAAGCGCCATTTGGAGCAACTAGAGCAGGACGTCAAATCGCGCACTGCATCCGGCCAGGCCACCATCGCCGTCAATGAAGAAAAGCGCAATAAGGCGCGCATCTCCATGTCGCAGGCCCAGGCCAATATTGAAAAAATGACTATTCGTGCGCCTTTTGTTGGCTTGATGGCAGTAAAGGAGAACGAGGACTCAACCGGCGGCTTCTTTACCAGTGGTATGGTCCTGCCCGAATACCGCGAGGGCGATCAGGTGCAGCCGGGCCGCGATGTGGCCCACGTGCTGGACATTGATGCGATGGAAATTCAAGCCAAGGTTGACGAGAACGATCGCGCGAACATCAACCCCGGTCAGGCCGTGGAAGTGCACGTGGACGCGCTACCCAATAAAATTTTCAAAGGGAAGGTCAAAACCGTTGCAGGTATGGCATCGAGCAATTTCTGGGGCGGCCAGACAGTGCGCAAGTTCGATGCCAGCTTCGAGCTCGACAAGACTGCCGAACTACTTCGCCCGGGCATCACGGCGCAAGTGATTATTCTCGGTGACCAAGCCAAGAGCGCTCTTTACCTTCCCCCGCAAGCGGTGTTTGACAAAGACGGCAAGCCGGTGGTCTATGTGAAAAATGGCTCGCGGTTTGAGTCGCACGAAGTGAAAGTAATACGCCGGACGGAAGGCCGGCTGATTGTCGAAGGCCTCAGCGAAGGAACGGAAGTTGCGCTCGTGAATCCCGAACGGCAGGGAACCAAGTCTCCCAAAACCGCAGGGCCCCAGGGTCCCGCATTGGGTGTCGGCCCATGAGTTCTCGCGCCCAAACCGCCCAAATTGCACCCCCACGCACCTGGAGTCAATTCCTGCCTGATTTCCGCTTGGGTTTTGAAAACCTCTTGCTGCATAAGCTGCGCACGTTGCTGACCATGCTGGGGATGATTTTTGGCGTGGCAGCCGTGGTCTCCATGCTCTCCATTGGCGCCGGTGCACAGCACCAGGTGATGGCCTTCATCGAGCAATTGGGCGTGCGCAATTTGATGATTGAGGCGAAGGAGGCCACCAATTGGCAGGATATGCAGAAAGTCCGAAAGGTCTCGCCCGGCCTTACTTTTCAGGACTACCGTGTGATCGGCTCGGACGTGACGGGCATCGTGGAGTCCACGCCGCGCAAGCGTTTCACTCCCTCCAAGCTCATTCCCAAGCCGCAGCAAGATATGCCTGTGGTTTACGGGGTCAGCCCAAGCTATCAGCGCATCAGTGGGCTCAGTGTTGTTGAAGGACGATTTTTTAACCAGGATGAGAACAACCGCGGCGCTCCGGTCTGTCTGCTGGGCGAAGGCGCGCGCGCCAGCTTGTTCGGGCAGCAGCCGGTCCTCGGGCAATATATCAAGGTGAACGAGCAATGGTTTCATGTGGTGGGCGTCGTGGGGCCCCAGCTCAGCGCCCAGAACGATGTAGCCGGCATTCCCGCTCAGGACCGCAACAACCTGATTTACGTCCCGCTATACGCCGCCATTTTTCGTCTGGAGGATTCTTACAGTGATTTGAAGGATGAGATTGATGGGATCTATCTGCAGTTGGATTCCACCACAGACATCGTGTCCACAGCGGATGTGGTGCGCAGCATTCTGAACGTCTCTCACCGCAATCAGGGGGACTTTAGTGTGATTGTTCCGGCGGAGCTTCTGGCCGAGCAACGACGTACCGAACGCCTGTTTAGTATTGTGATGGTGGCCATTGCCTCGATCTCGTTGTTGGTAGGGGGGATTGGAATTATGAACATCATGCTGGCTAGCATCCTTGAGCGCACACGGGAAATCGGGGTTCGACGTGCGGTGGGCGCGCGACAAATGGACATTGTGCGCCAGTTTGTGATTGAGGCCGTTCTGATTTCGTTCGTAGGCGGCGTGATGGGCATTTTGTTTGGCTTCGGCATGTCCCGGCTGATTGCCTATATGGCGGGTTGGTCCACCATCGTTACCGCCACTTCGATCTTGCTGGCGTTTATGGTGTCAGTTTCGGTGGGGCTGATCTTCGGCATCTATCCGGCCCTGCAAGCCGCGCGCCTCGATCCCGTAGAAGCAATTCGATATGAATAACCCGCGTGAAGATGCTGAATTGAATTCCCACTTCTTCACTCTTGGCTGATAGCACGCCCATAACTCAGTGAGGTATCACATGAACAGTGCTCGTTTGCTCCTGGCAGGAATCTTTCTGGCCGTGCTTGCCGTTGTGCCGGCGGGCGCGCAGACCTTTCCGACGCCGGATTACTTTGCCAATCTGAGAACCCGGCCGGAAGAGCAATCGAGTATTTCCGGCCCGCAAGGCTTTAAAGACTACCTGGTGGATGGCAAGCTGCGCATAACTGTGGACGATGCCATCCGCCTGACCCTCATGAACAGTACCGACGTCCGCCTGAACGAATTGCCGGTGGAATCCGCCAAGTTTTCAATAGAGCGCGCCTACTCGCCCTTTGATCCCCAGGCGACATCGAGCTTCACCACTTCGCGGTCAACGTCTCCCAGCTTTACCCAGTTGGCCGGCGCCCCGACCCTCAGCAGCCTTAGCCAACAGTCGCAGTTTGGCTATTCCCAAACCCTCGAAACGGGCACAAACTACCAGGTCGGATTGAGCGCGAGTAAGTCGTCCACCAACAGCATTTTCAATTTTTTCAATCCCTCGCTCTTCACCTCGTTGAACCTGTCCTTCACTCAACCGTTGCTGCGCGGGCGCGGGCTGTTTCCCAATCGCGCGCCCATTGTCATCGCCCGGCGGAATCTGGTGGAGTCACAAGCCACGTTCAGCGCGTCGGTGAATGATTCGATTCAACAGGTGGTGACGCAGTATTGGAATGCGGTGCAGGCCCGCGAGAATCTGGAGGTATTGCGGAATTCGCTGAAACTGGCCGAAGCCACATACAAACAACAGAAAAGGGCGCTCGAACTCGGCGCCATACCGCCGCTGGATATTTACCGTTCAGAATCGGACGTTGCGTCACGTCGCGTGGGTGTTATTCAAGCGGAGTACAATTTGAAACAGGCAGAAGACTTGCTGCGGCACACCATGGGCGCCGACCTGGACAATTATTTTCGGGCACTCGATCTCGACCTGACAGAGAAACCCGACCCCACGGGAGAGTTGGTCACACTCGACGCCGCCACGGCCCTGGAGCGGGCGTTGGCGCGCCGCCCGGAATTTGAAGCCCTGCGCGAGGCGCTCGCCAACAATGAAACAAGCGTTCGGCTCTCCCACAACAATCTCCTCCCTGACCTGAAGCTCAACGGTTTCTATTCGAGCAACGGACTGGGGGGCAACCAGTTCGATATTACGACCACCCCTCCGGCACTGATCTCCCGTGGCGGCTTTGGGGATGCTCTCGGGCAGGTGTTTGGGTTTGGATATCCCACCTATGGATTCACCGTTACATTGAACTTACCCATCAAAAATCGGTCCGCCCAAGCCGACTTGGGAAATGCCCTGGTCTCCCGGCGCCGGGGGCTTTACCTCCAACGCCAGCTTCAACAGGCCGTCACTCTGGAAGTGGCCAATGTGATTCACCAGTTGGAGCAGGCTAAACTCTCGCTGGCCGCCGCTCGAGTCGCGCGCGACTTGGCCCAAAAGACCCTCGAAGCCGAACAACGTAAGTACGATCTTGGGACCGAAACCATCTTCTTCGTGCTCGACGCCCAAAACGCACTTGCCCAGGCTGAACTCAGCTATTTGCAGGCCGAAATTGGCTACAACCTTGCCGTCACCGCTGTGGATCACGCCACCGGCGAGCTTTTAGCGCGCCATAAAGTTCAAATCGCCCAAGCCTTTCACTGAGCGTCCCTACGATTGTGAAGCGCAAGGGTTGGGTGCGCCTCTTTAGTCCAAACTGCCTACAATTCGATGTATTATCCCCGCATAGGATGGATGGCCCGCCTTTGGGCGGGCATGCAATCCAACCGAAAGATCGGAGGACTGTTCAATCATGTGGAAAGAATTCAAGGAATTTGTGATGCGTGGAAATGTAATGGATATGGCCATCGGGATCATCCTCGGTGCGGCCTTTGGAAAAATTGTGACCTCGCTGGTGGGTGACATACTCATGCCACCCATCGGGCTGATTCTCGGGCATGTGGATTTCGCAAACTTATTCATTGGGCTCTCGGGCCAGCACTACGACACACTGGCGGCGGCGAAAACTGCCGGAGTGGCCTCCATCAATTACGGCCTATTTCTGAACACGGTAATTGATTTCACCATTGTGGCCTTTGTAATATTCATGTTGGTGAAACAGGTCAACAAGCTCAAAAGACCGGCGCCCGTTCCTGCGCCTTCAATGCGGGAATGCCCGTTCTGTCTTTCGGCGATACCTCTCAAGGCTTCGCGATGCTCGTACTGCACTTCCGAGGTCAAAGCGGCCTAGGGCAGGGAATTTTGAATCCGCAGGCGGATTCTCCCGCCTCCGCTTCTCGCTCGCAGGTAGCACGATATGCCGTAAATGGCAATTTGGCCTGCAGGCTGGTGTGCCTGGGTGTTGAACTCGCCGAAGAGGGCAATACTTATTGCTAAATGCTTGCACATGTGTTAGGTTCCCCCTGAATTGGAAACGTCTGTCGTTGCCGGACGAGAAAAGGAAAGGAAAGGAGCGAAGTCCAATGCGTACTCGAAGTCATGGTTTGATCATTTTGAGCCTTTTTGCTGTGCTACTGGGAATCTCCGTGGGGCCGGCGAAGGCGGCTGACCAGTCGACGGCGAAGCTCTTGGTGAGGGCGCGGCCGGTGGAGACGGAGATCTTCATAGACGGTCAGCATATGGGGGACGCGAGTTGGGACGGGACGATAACGATCCCGAAGATCGCGCCGGGACAGCACACGGTGAGCGTGTACAACTGGGGCTTCGTGCCGCAGACGTTCAAACTGGACTTCTCGGCAGGGAAGACGACGCAGTTGGACGTGCGGCTGGTAGCGGTGCCTGGAGACGTGGCGGGCCCATTCGGACGGATCCAGATTAAGGAAGCGGGGCGAGCGGCGGTGCTGATGAACGGGAAGACGCCGGATTACGTGGTGGGTCATGCGGACGAGATGAACAATTCGTTCATCTGGCAGCAGGAGTTGCTGGTACCTCCGGGGACGCATCAACTGACCCTGGTGCACGGGGACAAGACGATCTGGTCGGGGCCGGTGACCGTGGAGGCGGGGAAGCGGACGGTGCTGGACGCCAAGACAGGGGCGTCGCACGTGGAGACTTGGAAAGGTGCGGAGCCGAAAGGGAGTCTGCCGCGTTTCAAAGCGGGGATTAACACGGCGACGATCGCAGTGGGACCGACGACTGGGAAGATCACGGCGGGTCCGGCAGAAATCAACTGTGGGGATTCGAGCCAGTTGAGTTGGAGTTCGGATGGAGCGGTGCACACGGACATC
>JBGPCF010000053.1:0-40510 GCA_041481635.1 Terriglobia bacterium
CCAGCAGGTCGGCCAAGAATTGTTCCAAGCGCTTTCGACATTTCTCGATTTCGCTCTCGGTCATGGACCGGAGCTTAACGCCTTCCCTGCAGGAAGTCAATAACTTAACGTAGTAGTACTAATACCCCGAAACCCACCACCAAAGACCCCGTCACCTAAAACCCCAACGCGCGATCACACTCCTCCATTTCGTCCATCGGCCAATTCGATTGAAAGTCGCCGAAAATCAACGCCGCTAACTACCTGCTTAATGAAACCGTGCACCCCAAAGCCGTGGGAACAACTAGGGAACAAAACTACCCGAATACCATGCAATACCGGCCCTTCAGACCGAAGAAAAAGCTAAGCGAGCCAACAAGATACGTAATTTGTGTTTAATTCGAGACCAAGAGGTCGGAGGTTCAAATCCTCTCGCCCCGATTTATCCATTCAATATTTCAGTTCGTTCCTGCTGACACTGGATAGGCGTCTCCGTTTTGGCTTGTGACGGCACCCCTTTGAAACTCCCCAATTTAATTGTCGCCAGAGGCCCAGCGGCGCCCCTCCACAATCATTCTCATATTCACGAGAACTTGAAGGAGACACTGTGCAGTGGCTTTGTGTTCGCGAGGGCCACCCGAAAACCCCGGCCCCGAAAGATAAGAAGGAGCGGTAAGTAGGAACATACAGAGTCATTTTTCCGGTGGGCCGGGTAGCAAAACGAATGCCGCCTAAGGAGTGGCCGCACTGAGTTACGAACGACCACTGCCACGTGAAAACAGGCCTAAGCGCGTGATGGGAATCTTACAACGGAATGAATGGCCTGCACCTTGGCTAGGAGGTGCTCCGATGGGGCGCCGCAGCACGTGAGATGCGACTTAATTGGAGTCTGGTAGGGGAATCCCCTGGGTGTCCGTCCGCCGGAGGGATGCCAGAGGAGGCAGTCTCCCGACCTATCTGGAGAATTTTCTGGATGGCGGTTGGCAGCGAGTTTGGTCGCAGAGTGCCGTTACCGTGGATTAACGCGGGCGCCGTCCGCGGCGAAAGCTGTGCTCCAACGCTCTTTAGCGACGAGAAAGATTGAAAAACAAAGCCGGGCTCTAGGCCCGGCTTTTGTTGATAGTTGAAATTGCATTTTCAGCTTGATCGAATGAGCTTGCGGCGTAACACCCCGGCCATTCCGAGCAACCCACTTCCCAGGAGCATGAAGGAGCCGGGTTCAGGGACAGTCGTCCCCTCCGGGCTGTTAACTAAATACTCCTCTGAGTAATTGGTCAGACCATTCGGGTTCTCCGTTATGGTCACGTGGTTATTGGAGAGACCGTTGTAGTTTGCCAAGAATAAGGCAAGGGTCCCATTGTCGTCGGAGAATACGTACACTGAGTCCGCATCTCCGCTGGAATCGGCAGCGAATGGGCCGGTGGCACTATTATAAAATACAAGCACGTCACTCCAATTCGCAGGCGTACTATCGTCACAGGGTGTACCTGCCTCGCAGATTACAACGTCCCCGGCAGTTACGGTAAACCCAAGAGAGTAAGCTATGCCCTCGTCGAAAGTGGGATCTGCTGTTGCCCCGATGCCCGGCGTATCCGCCAGGGCGCCTAATGGAACAAGGCACAATACTCCCAGTAAAGTGGGTACGTACATCCATCGTCTGGCGCTTATAAAGGCGGCTTTCAAATTCATGGCATGACCTCCGCGGGAAAATAGAATAGACGTGAACACCAACGTTCCTATTCGATCTTCGAAATTACGTAGTATTTAGCCCAAATTGTCCAGTTAAGGAACTACAAGCGAGGTTTGTGTGCAATTGGTGGACTAAAGGAATAGGCTCCTAATAATTCTCCTAACGCACGTAGTTGGAATAACTTAGCTCCGTCGACATAGGGGGGTGACTTAAGCGCGCGGTTGGTAAGTGTACAGATCTTTGCACATTTGGCCCAATGCAATTCCACGCCCTGGGATCAGGCACATCCCGCACTGAGTCCTCCACGATGGCTGCTCCGCCAATCCGGCCGAGCACTTCCGCTAGAACCTCCCTGCTGACAAGGTTTCAAATTGCATTGAATATTTCCCGACAATTGTTTTCCGCAAAGCGCATATTGCTCGGCTTCTGCGCCTTACGAGCTAGCAACTCTGCCAATTGCCGGTGGGATCGGGTCCGGTTCCTGCGGGACGTTTTGCGAACGATCATAACCGAAACAGCCTGTCGGGCGCGCGACCCGCTAAATCTCAGGCTGTTCCGTTGTTGGTGTGTTTCGCTTGTCTTTTCTCCAAATCACGAGAGAATCTTCGAATTCTGCTGTGCACTCGCTGCCTTCAATTCGGGACCAAGACGAATGCACCACTGGCCGTAACTATGCGTGTTTTTGTAAAGGCATGAGAAAGAGAAACACCCACGGCAAAAACGCACTGCCGTGGATACACGCATTTCTTCGTGCCGCTCCTTACTGCGAGAATAGGAGGAGCGTGGGGTATGGAAAATCAGGGTCGAACGTATCGATTGCGACAAATTCCGTCGGTGAGATAGCACAAAAGACCAGCGTTGTCGTGTCAATCGTGCCAATGTAGATCGTTCCGCGACCATCCGGGTCTATCGTGTACGTCCCCGTGAAAGTCACAGGAAAGTCTGGTTTCCCGCTCAAGGGAAGGCTCCCAGGATAGAAGAGGGTCACGTTGCCACTGGAGTCGAGCGTGGCTAATCCGGCTCCGAATTCAGCGGCCGTGCCCAAAAGCATGTTGCCATACGCAAAAGCACCAACGACGGAAGTGGCCGTTTGAGGTTGCAGGAATCCCAGGGCGTTGGTGTCTTCGTCGAATACAAAACCCTGGTTGGTGCTCACAAGATACATCGTCAGGTTCTTACCTGTCATCGTTACCCCACCATCCGTAGCCACATTATACGTTCCGGTCAAAGCTTCGGAGGTGATTGTCCCTGTATCATTTTTGTCGTCGGCGAGGGTGAAGTTACCCGCACCATCAGGGTTTAGCAAACCCAGAAGGGCGATCGCTGGCGGGAGGGGACCAATATTGACTACACCTTTCCCCCCTGTCTCCCCGATCACGCCGATGCCCTTCAACGACTCATTGGAAAAGCCCTGTGAAGGTGTCTCTTGCCGCAAGGCACGTCCAATTAGAAAGGCCCCGTATCCGGCCGATTGTGAGTGTAAGTCCAATTGGAAAAACAACTCCGTCTCGTTCACCACGTACAAGGCGTATGTGTCGGACCGTTGTTTGTTGGGTATTGTAGCTGTCCCGTAGCCTGTAGTGGAGTCGGACACAATGTAGGAGCCGGTGCTACTTCCTCCGCGGGTTAGCCCCGTAGTCCCGTCAGCTTGAAATTGTCCTATATCGAAGGCGTTGGAGCAGAACCCTTGACCACAACTTTCACCCCAGAAGCCAAAGGCATAACCGCCGGAAATCTTGGAATTGGAAAAGGCCGTACTGTCCTGCTTTTTCAAGATTGCCCCGCGAACGGGATGGAGGCCGAGCGCACCCGCGTTAGGGGAGGCATCAGACGTGAGGGCGCCATTCAGGCCGATGTATCCCACCCAATCCCCTGAATCAGTGGCAAGAGTTAGAGTACCCTGGTCTTTCGAGTCGATGAAGTACGCGCCCATAACAGGGACTGGTAATTTCTCGGAATCTAGAACAGCGAAACCGCTGAGTCCACCCCTTCCGTCGGCGGCCACACTGCCTATTCTCGTCGACAGGAAGGCGTAACGTCCGCTCAGTTTGGCGTTGTTATTCCCACTGGCGGTGATAATGATCCGGCCGTATGTAGAGCGAAGGGGACTGGTGACGGAAGTTGCTGTGATGTAAACCAACGACCCGTCCGGCGCGCTTGCTGGCGCAGTATAGGAAGTCAATGCAGCGCCTGGTGTGACCTCCGGCGAGATCGTGCCACAAGCCGGTGAGCACGGCCCACCATTTTGGGAAAGCGTCCAGATGACCCCGCTGAGGCTCGGGTCGTTGGTGACGGGGGCGAAGAACCTCTGCACGCCACCTGGCGCCACGCTCGGCAAGCCTGGCGCGACGAAAACTGATATCGGCAGTGTGACCGTCACCGTTGCTGTGGCCGACTTTGAGTTGTCGGCCATAGACGTCGCGGTGAGCGTGACGGTAGCTGAGGAGGCGACACTCGCGGGCGCCGTATAGGTCACAGTGTTGGTTTGCGTGCTGCTCAACGACCCGCATTCCCCAACCACATTGGTACAACTTTGTCCGCTCAGACTCCACGTGATCCCCTTGTTGCTCGGGTCGTTCACAACCATGGCTGTGAAGCCGTGAGCACCATTAATCTCGACCACAGCGGTGGCCGGTGAGATGGATACCGAGATGGGCGGAGGCGGTGGGGGTGGTGACTCCGTTCCACATCCAGAGAGGAAGGCCGTAGAAATTAGTCCAATGGAAATAATTGCTGCCCCGATGAAGGGTTTCATGGTGTCTCCCAACGTACACCTGTACACGTTACTATCCGATGGGGGCCGCAGTGCGGGAGTTCTACGGAGCGCATCGGCTTTGGAAAGTCCAGTCTAATAATCCTTTTGGCAGCCAGCCATAGTCCCCTACACGCTCCTAAGGTAAGCCCCTCAACGAGCGGAGTCAAACATCTGATGCTTAGGAAATTACACCTCGGCCCGTATCCGCCACCCCACCCCTTCCAGGGGTTCCTCACGACTGAAAACCGAAAGGGGGGTCGGGGGGTACGGCGAATCACCGCGAAGCCACGCCTGCGAGTCGGCAGTGTGGCGAGCAGGCAGCGCGAAAGCGCATACGATGGTCTGACGCACTTTAGAGCTACTTCAAGATGCGCCGCTGCGAGGCAGCCAGGTTTGTGTGATGGGTTTCCGTGTGACATGGTTTGTGACACTCCCCTCTGAACCTCCTTCAATTTGATCATCGCCCTGGGTTCAATGGCTGACCATCTTGTTTGCCCACCTCCTCATGTAAGTCAATTAGGAATTTAGCAGGTCGGCTTGGCTTCACGGCGGTCACTTGACTGTCCCGGGGCCGAAATGTAAGACGGAGCGTTGTACGCGGAGGCTGTCAGATGTATATTACCGGCGGTTGGGAAAGCAGAAAGGGAGTTCCGATTGAGATCGACTCCTTCGCGGAGTAGCCTAGCGTCCTAGTTGGCGGCGTCTTACTTGGTGTGGAACATGATCAGAGCGATCAAGAATTTCATCCTTCTTCTTTGCCTTTGCCCCCTGGCGTTTTTTTTCATCAGTTGCTCGAAGAAAAATAATGAAGTGACGGAGACTCGTCCGGGGGGCTGGGCGACACTGAGCGGCCCATACCGCGACTTGCGGGATGTTCCCGGAACGGTCTTCGACGTCACTTACACGTCCAACACAGTCCGCATCGACCTTGACACCGTGCGGCGGACGCTGAAGAGCGTGAGCACTGACGGCGACGTTTTCGTCTTTGACGATTCCGACCCGCATATCACCAGCATTGCGGAAGGACAAGTGCTCTTGTTTGAAAACCTCGCCGTCCGCAAAGTTCTCGCAGTCGCGAAAAAAGATTCCCAAGTCATCGTGGGCACGGACCGCGCCGGGCTCGAAGACCTTTTTCAGAAAGGCACAGTCCATTGGAATGTGCCTATTCGCTTTGGCGCGCTCGCCGCCGCCAATCGAACCGGCGGGCCGGATGAGATCAGGCCCCCGTGGGCACTATGGGTCACTCCTGAGCGCGTCTACGCGGGTTCGGGCACACAGCTTTCGTATTCGGGAAAGATCGACGGCTGGAACGTGAACTTCAACACCACGCCCAGCACGAACCGCCTGGACATGAAATTCCACGTGGATAAAGACATCGACCAACTTGTGGTCGATCTCACCACCAAGGGCTATCTGAAAGATTTCTTCAGCTCAGCCGACATGCACATGCAGGACGGCTCGGTGGACAACTTTGGTTTCACGAACACCAGCTTGAATGGCGAGATGAATGTGGATTGGAAGGTGACACGCGGGGACGGCCAGACTGCGGGAATGGACAAGCCCAACATCAAGCTCCCACCGCTCGCCAAAATTCCCATGCCGGTCGCGGGGGTGCCCTTCGTTCTCACCATCAATGCTAACCTGATTTTGAAGCCGGGCTTCGGGGGCAAGAAAGAGGCAGCCCAGGGCGGTTTCAAAATCTCGTACGACGGAGAAGAAGGCATCAAGGTGGCCAACGGCCAGGCGACGGGTAGCGGCCAGGCCACCGGCGACGGCAGTATCGGAGGGGTGGACAGTATTTCGTTGGCCCCGCACGCCGTCCTCATCGGGATGGCTGCCCCGAAAATCACCCTGAGCCTGGGAACCGACTCCGCCATGGATCTGCTCACGAGCGCCCTGCCGTCTTCGCTGGCGGACACGCTTTCGGATTTTCTCTCCAAGTCGAGCGCCGGGAAGTACATCAAGAAGAAAGCCGACTCGTCGTTCAAAACAAATGCCTCGGCCTCGGTGCAATCAATCGGGATCTTCACCCTCGTGACGGCGGGGTCGCTGGGGATGTTTCCGTGCAAGGTCTCCAAGCTGAGCGTCATCTTGAGGGCGGGCGCGGACGCTTACATTCTGGGAAAAAAAGTGGGCGACAAGGAAGTCGATCTGGCCAAGAAAGATTTTGCGATCCGTGTACCCGACATCAAGGCTTGCGCGCAGTAACTGAGGTCCATTATGGCGCGATTTTGTACACAGTGTGGTTCATCGGTTGAGGAAGGGAAATCGTTCTGCAGCCAATGCGGAGCTGCGGTTGCTGAGGCTCCAGTCGTCAGACCTGCGCCGCCCGCTCCCGCGCCAATACCCTCCGCGGTTCCTTCGTTCCCGCCACCCCCGGACACTATCACTGCTGCAAACCCTCCTCCCCCGACCCCTGCGCCGCCCACTATGGCGGCTGCCGCAACCACTCCTGTGGCTCCATCGCCCAAAAAGGGCAGCCCGCTGCTCAAAATCGTGGCGATCGTATTGGGCTTCCTCGCATTCATCACCGTGATCGGTATCGGCAGTTGCGTTTACATCGGCTACCGGGTCGAGCGCAAGGCGGAACAAGTGGCGGCGCAAATCAAAAAAGAAACGGCGCAGGCTCGCGGCGAGCCGGAAAACGTCAAAACAGTGCCCGCCCTGCCGTGCTCTGCCGTGGATCCGGCCCAGTCGCAGGCATTTCGCGCCGCTGCGGCGTCCGCTTCGATTCCGTTGAAGCCCGGCTTGACGCTCGTTAACTTGTGGACGAACGAGTCCATGGGCGGCCGCGAGGTCGAAGTTCTGACGACCGTCCAGTCGATTGACGACAGCACTGTGACAGTCCAAGCCGCGCGCTCCCAGACCGGCAGCCCGCCGTCCACGCGCATCTTGTGCATCGCAGACTTGATGAACGCCAGGCAATATCATCCCGCATTTGGAACCAATGATCCCACAACCATCGCCGGCGCTACCATGTTCACCATCCCGCAGGTGGTATTTCAAGATTGGCAGGCTGCGCGCCCCGCCGAGTTTGAATACATCAGCACACAAAATGCGACAGAAGGCCGAATTCGCCTGACGAATGAACTCAAAGGCCAGGTCAGTCGCGTGGAACCTAACGATGTCCCCTACTCGATCATCATCAACGGTGACCGCAAGGATGTGCCGGCCATTCACGTTAAAGGGCAACTTGGCGACAAAGCGACAGAAGCCTTCGTCCTTGACGACCTCGCGAACCCCATCACCCTGAAATGGGAGATGCCGAGTTGGAACTACCACATCAATTACGTGAAGATCAATTTCCCGGTTGAAAAGAAGATCGAGCAGGATTTGGCGCAGACCGGCCGCGCGGAGATTTACGGAATCTACTTTGACTTTGACAGCGCCACCCTGCGCCCGGAATCAGATCCCGTTCTGAAAGAAATCTCGGAGGCGCTCAAAAACAATCCCGGTTGGAAAATCAAGATTGACGGCCACACGGATAATAAGGGTGGCGACGAGTATAACCTCCGCCTTTCCCAACGGCGCTCCGAATCCGTAATGCAGGCGCTTACCACGCGCTACGGCATCACCGCCGACCGAATGACTCCGGAAGGGTTTGGCGCCTCACGCCCCAAGGCCGCCAATGACACTGTGGAAGGCCGCGCGCTCAATCGCCGGGTCGAACTGGTGCGGGAGTAATAGGGAAGGTTTACTGGCAACGCACCAACTCCCAATTGTTCATTTGATGGGAATAACCGAAGAGCTTGTTCGCTGCGCTTTGCGCCTGGTGATTATTGGACCGTCATTTCCTTCTTGGTCTGAAGCATGGAATTGACCAGGCGCACCTTGATGGGAAGCCCGCCGACCGACGGTGCCACCTGACGTGTGAGCTGTTGAAAAGCAGCGACATTTTCAGGCTTGTTCCAGAATCCTTCCTTGACGACGAACGAAATCATCGTACCGTCGCCTTTGGATATGAAAACGCTGACACCCGAGTCCCTCAAGAACTCGGCGGTTTTTAGCGCCTGGCCGAGGGCCTTAGCTTCTGCATCGGTCGCGGAACCGTAGTAGTAGATCTCGTCCTTCGTTCCAATGGTCGTTTTACCGACCGTCATTTCCTTTTTCGTCTCGCGCGAAGTGTCCGTCAGGCGTACCTTGATGGGGAACCCGCCAATCGAGGGAGCGATCTGGCGCCCGATATCCTCAAAGCCGGAAATCATTTCCGGCTGATTCCACGCGCCTTCCCTTACGACGAATGAAACCACGGTTTCGCCATTGTCTTTCGACAGAATCACGGTGACGCCCCGGTCGCTGAGGTAGCCGATTTGCTTCAGCTTTTCGCCCAGCGTTTGGGCATCTTCTTTCGTGGCGGAACCGGAGTATTCCACCACGTCTTTGGCCCCAATGGTTACCTTGGAGGCGGAGAGCGAGGCGAGCTGGAATCCAAATACGATGGCAAAAACCCCGACCGCGATGGCCACCAGAACCCCGGCCCCGATGCCGAAAGCTGCCCACCGCGAGCCGAGCTTCCCACCCTGGCTCACGTGTTGCTGCACCGCCTGACCCTGCACGGCTTGGGCGATGGCCCTCATCGCCACTACCAGCACGATTGCAAGACCGCTCGTATAGGTGGATGGGATAAAATTCCCGGAGATAATCACCAGAATCGTTGCTGTCAGCCCGGCGAGGAAAGCCACGGCTGCGTTGACTTCTTTTCCCAACCGTCGGTAATTCACCGCCATCAAAATGGATCCGGCAATCGGAGTGCCGAAGAAAGTTGCCAGCGTCACCGAAGCGGAGTCGAATAGGGCATAGGCAGGAATCGGCGGCGCAGACTCCGGTTCGCCTTCTGGAGTGTAGGGTGAATAGGGGTCGCCCACGCGCGGATTCTTTCATAGGCGCGCAGTCAAAGTCAAAGCAAGCGCAAGCGATCGTGATTCAAAAATCCGGTGGTCCCGCCGCCGGGCAGGTCCACCAGTGCGCAGGGTGGACGCGGGGCTGGAGCATCACCCATCGGGCCAGGCGTGGAGCAACTGCGCTCCACGCGCCAATAGCCATGAGAGTTTCAGGCGATCTGAAGAATCTCCCGGCTGCCGGTGAGGTACAAATCCGTGTAGCCCTTCATCTTCTCCCGCATGGCCTGATTCGACGCATAATCCTTCATGCGAGCCTCAAATTCGCCGATGTTTTCCGCTTCGTATTCCATCACCACGCGATTGAACTCTCCCGTCAAGTCGGTCAGGATTCGGTGCTTGGGAATCTTGGCCGCGGCAGCGGCTTCTTTTAATTGGGCAGCGAGTTTGCTCGCCTGTCCTGGTTTGGCCACAAAGCAATTGCGAACGACAATCATGAACCCTCCTGTAAACCTTAATCTCTGGTTTAAACCCGGCCAGAATCCTACCTTATCCGTGCGCAGGGCTCAACCTCGTCCCTGCGGGCCTACATTCCTGGATGCGCGGTGAATTTCCGAAGGCAATCTAACTGAGTAATACCAGATGCCGGTAGAGCAACGCCACTACTTCTTTTTTGTCTCCGGTGGGGCGGGCAGCGGGAGGTCGGTGTTAAAAACGTCCGCCACCGTCTTCCACTTGCCATCCGCCTGCTTTTTCCAGACTTCGAGGAACTTGCCGCGGTCTGTCTCTGGTTGGCCCTGCGCATCTTTCACGGTCAACTGATAGGCCCCGGTGGAATAGGCCAGGTCGCCGGAGCGGGCGACATCGACCTTGCTGACCTCCCAGGACACGGATGCGCCCGGAGCGCACATGGGAGCCCAGACGGCGCGAATGTCCTGCTTGCTGGTCGCGATGGGGGCGTTGGGGGCCAGCACCGAGGCATCGTCACTGTAATACGCCAAAGTCCCGTCCAAGTCATGGGCGCCCGCCGTCTTGGACCATTGCGCGTCCAAATCTCGAATCGCGCTTTCATCCGCCGCCCGCGTGTCCGGCGGCTCTTGCTGGCTGCAGGCCGATGCAAACAACAGTAGAGCCAGACACCCGCAGAAGGCCCACTTGATTCCTCGCACTTTCTCGCAATGTCTGGACATAGGTAAACCCTCCTGGAAAAGGTGGCTAGGCTATCACAGAACCTCACGCATTATCCGATGGTTGTGCTCCATTTATCGGCTGCTCCGCGAGTCGAGCGCGCGCCAGCTGCTGAGAGCCCCACGAAAGTGGAGCACCCGGTGTCAAGGGCGAGCGTTTCAAGCCGGGGGGCCGTGAACAAATTGCAAATGCGGTCCCCCTAGGACAAGTTTTTGCCTCTTGGACAATAACTAGATCGGCGAAGTTGGATAACCTTGGAGGGTCGCCTCTAGCCTGCGAGCCTGTTTAAGAACGATGGGCCTACTATTTTGGTGGGGTCCACGATTAAAGGTTTAACAAAGGGGCGCAATAGCTCTGTGATTTTGGAAAGATCCTCTGCATGGACGAAGCTTTCAAAAGTGGAAAAGTCTTCTGCCTTCCCGTCGCGATTGCAGCGGCCCACAAACTCGTTCGGTTCGAGCGCGATGTCAATTCCATGGACAAAACGCTGATCGTGTTGGGTTGCTATGCCGGTCGGGAATCGCATCACTCCAATCTCAGTTGGCGTTCCCCTTTTGCCTTTAACCATAAGGGCATATTCCACGTCCATATACATCTGCGGCGTGCGGAAGGCAACGGTGGGAAAAATACGCAACTAGTTTCATTTTCCGGGCGCCACCCGCGCGGATCGTTCCTGCGCAATCTTAAAGACGCGAACCTCTCGGAAGAAGATTTCTTTGGAGGCAAAAAGAGGAAAGGAATAAAGCTCGACATTACACCGCAATTGAGACAGTTTCCACTTATACCGTGCGGGCGCGTGGTATGGCTCGGTGAGTGGCCCGACTCTCCTCGATATATAGCCTCATCGATTCGAGGATGCTGGCTTTGGCTTCGTCGATGGAATTCCCTAGTCCGTACACCCCAGGAAAATCCTCGCTATTCGCCCAGTATTTCCGCCCTTCGCGCTCTACGGTAATCGGGTAAGTGAACAACTCCATGGCCTAATCTTACCATGAATGTGCGAACTTGTTTCGCAAACTTCTCTTCCAATTTCCAGTTTCCATTTTTCGCTTATCTTTCAAAGGTCGAACGAGTGAACGGGACAAATCCTTGCTTCGCCATCCGATTAGGAGCATGATTATGCTATCGGAGGCAACATGAAAAAGTCAGTTCTAGTTTTCTGGGCGCTTGCCCTGAGTATCGGATGCTGGGCAACGCGCTCGGCTGCTCAAGCCGAATCCCGAATCAATTTGAAGACGGGCTGGGCGATTCAATCGTCGGCCAAAGTTATAGACAACGGCGAGGCTCTCTCATCCGCCACTTATAAACCCAAAGACTGGTATCCCACTTCCATTCCCAGCACGGTGGTTGCGGCGCTGGTTCAGAAGAAGGTTTACACCGACCCTTATTTTGGCATGAATCTGCGCGCGATTCCGGGCACCACGTATCCCATCGGCCAGAATTTTGCCAACCTCGATATGCCGTCCGATAGTCCTTTCCGAGTCTCGTGGTGGTATCGCACCAGTTTCGTGTTGCCGAAAGTGGCGCGAGGCCAGCACTTGTGGCTGCACTTTGATGGCATCAATTATCGCGCCAACGTTTGGCTGAACGGGAAGCTGATTGCCAAGTCGAGTGATCTGGTTGGCATGTGGCGCTTGTTTGAGTTGGACATTACGGAAGGAGCGCGCGCCGGGCAAAAGAATGCGCTGGCCGTCGAAATTTTCCCGCCTAATCCTGACGACCTGGCGCTTACCTGGGTGGACTGGAATCCTCTGCCCGCCGACAAGGACATGGGCATTTGGCGCAACGTCTATGTGACCACCAGCGGCCCGGTATCGCTGCGCTACCCGCGCGCCATGACGCACTTTGATTTGCCCTCGCTCGGCACCGCCCACTTGACCGTGGTGGCCGAAGCGCGCAACGCCACTGACCAGGCGGTAAAAGGAACTCTGAGCGGTCGCATTGGGACAATTCACTTCTCGCAGCCCGTCGAACTCGCCGCGCACGAAACCAAAGTGGTGACGTTTACCCCCGACGCTTTTCCGCAATTGAATATCGCCAACCCGCGCGTGTGGTGGCCGGCCAAATTGGGCGGCCAGCCTCTTTACGACATGCAACTGGAATTCAATGTGGGCAAAACCGTTTCTGACCGGCTTTCGCAGAGCTTTGGCATCCGCGAAGTCACCTCTGAGCTTACGGAAAAAAATTACCGGCTATTCAAAATCAACGGCCAGAACATTCTGATTCGCGGCGGAGGTTGGGCGTCGGACATGATGTTACGCGTGTCGCCGGACCGCGATGAAGCGCAGTTGCAATACGTCCTGGGCATGAACCTGAACACGATTCGCCTTGAAGGCAAACTCGAAACAGAGGAATTTCTTTCCCTGTGCGACAAGAAGGGCATCCTGGTATTGGCGGGCTGGTGTTGCTGCGACCACTGGGAAAAGTGGAAGAGTTGGAAGACCGAGGACTACACTGTGGCCGCCGAATCCCTGCGCGACCAACTTCGCCGCCTGAGCGCGCACGCCTGCGTCTTCGACTGGCTCTATGGCAGCGACAATCCTCCGCCGCCTGATGTGGAGAACAGCTACTTGAAGGTGATCAAGGAAACGATGTGGCCCAATCCCTACCAGTCTTCCGCCACGGCGCGGCCCACTCAGGGGCTTGGCAAGACGGGCGTGAAGATGACCGGGCCCTATGAATACGTTTCATCCAACTATTGGTTGGAGGACAAACAAAACGGCGGCGCGCATGGCTTTAACACCGAGACCAGCCCGGGTCCTGCAGTGCCTCCGGTCGCCAGCTTGAAAATGATGCTGCCCGCCGACCACTTGTGGCCCATCGACGATTTCTGGAACTACCACACGGGCGGCGGCGAATTCAGGAATATCGACGTCTTTACCAAGGCACTCGAAGAGCGCTATGGAAAGGCGGAGAATCTTGACGACTACGCTGAGAAATCCCAGCTCATGACTTATGAAGGCGAGCGTGCCATGTTTGAAGCATACGGGCGCAATAAGTACACATCCACCGGTGTGATTCAGTGGATGTTGAACAACGCCTGGCCATCGCTGATTTGGCACCTCTACGATTATTATCTCCGGCCGGCCGGCGGCTACTTTGGCGCACAAAAAGGATGCGAGCCGCTGCACGTCCAATATTCATACGACGACCATTCCGTGGTGGTGGTGAATTCCCTTTACCAGGACTTCAAAACTTTCAGTGTGACCGCTGAGGTCTACAACCTGGACCTTACTCTCAAATTCTCGCGCGAGGCGAGCGTGGACATTCCGCCGGACAGCTCCACTCGCGTCATCGAGATTCCCGATATTCCGGATCTTAGCACTACTTACTTTGTGCGGCTGCGTATGGAAGATCACTACGGCAAACTGGTGAGTTCGAATTTCTACTGGCTCTCCACCAAACCCGATGAACTCGATTGGGCGAACACCCAGTGGTACGTCACTCCCCTCAAGTCTTACGCAGATTTTACCAGCTTGAAGAGCATGCCCACCGCCGAAGTGAAAGTCTCCGGCAAAATCGAGCACCACGGTAACGAGCCGGTGGCAAGCATCACGGTGCAGAATCCCAGTTCGCACCTCGCTTTCTTCGTTCACCTGCAAGTCGCATCGAAAAAAGGTGGAGACGAAGTGCTGCCGGTCCTGTGGGAGGACAATTATTTTCCACTCATGCCGGGCGAGAGCCGAAAGATCAGCGCCACCTACTTGAGCGCCCACGCTATTGCAGCAGGCGCCAGAGTGGAAGTTGACGGCTGGAATATCACTCCAGTTTCGGAGGCGCTCGGTGGCGGCCAAACATCAAAGGCAGGCGCGCCTCCAAAGAAGCCCTGAAACGACGGCCTTGATGGGACTTTACGCGGGACCGTTTTGGGCTCGCAGAAAAAGGGCGGGGGCGAAACCTCGTCCTTGATCTATTGTGGAGAGAAAGCGTTGCACCCTCTCGGCACTGCGAGCCTGTGATCTGCCTCTCACTTTGAATTGCGCCCTTCGCCCATTAACTCAACCAATTGCAGTGGTCCTTGGACCCATCATTCCTGATTTCACCCACCTGTATTTCCTGAGAAAAGTGCTCGCGGCCTTCCGTCACGCCGCACATAGTCACTTACAAAGCCTTTAACCACCCGCTAATTTTCGAAGCCGCGTAGGTTGCATGTGGGTACCGCAAACGCTCGCCGAAGAATGGGTGTGGTGCACATCACACCCAGGGGGTGATGCTCGTCACAGACCTTTAGCCTTTAATGTGCGGAAATAACATACGAAGGAACTGTGAACCAAGGAGAAAAAATCATGTTTGGAAAAGCCATAAGAGTGGTCATGCTGCTAGGAGTGGCGATCTTCTTTTTTGCCAGCCTCGCCCTTGCAAGGACCAATACGATCAAATTGGATAAGGATGTTGTTCTCCCCGATGGGCAGACGCTAAAGGCGGGAAATTACACCGTGGTGGTGGACGAGAAGTTGGACCAGGTGCAATTCCTGCAGAATGACAAGGTGGTGGTGAAACACGCCTGCAAGTGCATTCTGCAAGAAAAGAAGCACCAAAGTGACACGATTCTCTTCGACGAGAAGGCACCGGGCAAGACCGTGCTGAAGGAAATGCGTTTTCGCGGTGAGACTCGGACTGTTACTCTACCGTCCTGAACTAAGGGTAGAGTGCCTCGAGACAGCAGGTCAGCACTGAGTCCCGTTCGGATAGGGACTAGGCGGCTTCTCTAGTGCCGCGCGCGCGGTTATAATCCGGCGCATGGCGAGTTCGCGTAGGCTGGCCTAGTCGAAGGACTTCTTCCCAGTCTTGTGCGAGACGCGCCACCATGGCCGGCCATGATTGGATCCGATGGCGCCATCGACCGAAGCATGGTGGTGGCCGAAGACTCAGGTTCGCCCTAGATGAAATCCGCCTGGCCGCGCTATCAGCACGACTCGCAGAACACGGGGCATAGGTAACTGAAGTGCTCCTTCGCCCCTACGGCTTTGCGAGCGCGACGACCTCACTTGCGACCTCGATGCTGGCTGGCCTGGAGTATTGGGGAAGGAGGAGCATCAAAGCGCCGGCGAGGGCAGTGGCAAACGACAGTAGAGTGAGCAACGAGGTATAAGATCCAGTGGAATCAAAGGCGCGTCCCAGTATTACCGGACCGATTGCGCCTGCGACGGCGTAGAAGGTCCAGGTCAATCCGTAAAGGGTTGAGAAGGCGCGCAGCCCAAAATAGCGGGTCAACAAATACGGAGTAATATCCGCCTCACCGCCCGCTCCTACTCCGATCAGCCCCGCAGCCACACAGCCCGTGAGCAGAGTGTTGGCGCGAGCGAGCAAACAGATTCCTGCCGCAGTGATCAAATAAACCACAAAAGCAACTCGCGATCCGGAGAACCGGTCGAGCACCCCTCCTATCACGACTCGTCCGAGCAGGCTTGATCCGCCCAGCATCGATGCACATAGCGCAGCTCCGCCGGGGGTAACGCCGCGATCCGTCAGCAATGCCGCCAACTGTGTAATCGTTCCATTCATGGCGACTGAACTTACAAAGAGGACCACCACAATGATCCAGAAAGGAAAAGAGCGCAAACCTTGCTGCCACGTCATGCCGGAGTGAACTGCCGGGCGGGAATCCTGATTCACTTGGCCGCGCTCGTGGACATAGCACCAGGTGAGCGGTAGACCCACAACCAAAGCCAGACCACCGAGCGATAGGTATGCGGCGCGCCAGTTGGCGAAGGTGATGATGGTCTGCGCGAAGAAGGGAAGGATCATCGAGCCCAATCCCGCTCCGGCCATGACCAGCGCGAGGGCCAATCCTAAACGATGGTGGAACCAGGTGGAGATGGACCGCCCAAAGGCCAGGTGAGCGGCGCCGTTGCCCACCACGCCCAGCAGAATGCAGGTGGCATAGAATTGCCAAAGATGCGGGCGCAGCAAGGCAAGCGAAGCGATGCCACAGCCGTAGATCGTCAGGCAAGGAAGAATCACTCGGCGCGGGCCGTAGCGGTCTAGCCAGCGGCCCAGAGTGGGTGAACAAAAGGCCATCGACAGGGCGGCGAAACCGAAGCCGCGCGAGATGGCTTCGCGGCTCCAACCGAATTCGGCGCCCAGCGGCTTCACGAAAACGCCGAAGGTGTAAACAAACAACGAGCCGAACCCAACCATCACGCCGAAGCAAGCCGCTAGCACCACGCGCCATCCGTAATAGTGGCGATCGGACTCGTTGAGACTGGCTGCGGGCTCGCTGCTTTGGTTCATTGCCGTTTGTTCGCCAGCTTCCTGATGCGCTTTCGATCTATCAGGCTGAAGAAGTACACCGAGTTCTGTCATCCTGAGGAGGCCGCCGCGATAGCCGACGAAGGATTACTGCATTTGCTTCGTTCACACCCACCGGGACGCTTCGCCGAGTTTACCGTGAGCGAAATGAAGAGGATCCTTCACTTCTTTCAGGATGACAACGAAGGGCACAGCATGGAATGACTAACCTGTACTTAATCTTACTGCCGGAACAACCGGGAGAGCGTCATTCCCTTCCCACACCCAATGAGTCCGCGACTCGGTTGATATAGTTGAACCAGGAGGCGATAAGCGTGATCTGCAGGATGCCTTTATCGTCGAAGCCTGCCTGGCGCAGGCGCTCGTGATCAGCGCGACTGATTCTTGTGGCATCTTTGGTCAGTTGGACCACGTAATGCAACATCACCCGCTCCTGAGCGGTGATCGGCGCCTTGGTGTAGTCGGTCTCCAGTGCCTGTACCAATTTTTCGTCCAGAGTGACACGACGCAGAAACTCTGCGTGCGATTCGATTCAATAGTGGCAGCGGTTGGTCACCGAGACCATCGTGGTGATCATCTCGTGCTGCCGCCTGCTGAGGGGAAGGTCTGGTGACATCAACACGCCAAATGTCGCGAAGGCATGATAGAGGGCGTCCGGAATCAGGCTGTGCGAGGCGACAATTTGAGCGCCGCCTCCCTCGACAGGGTGGACTGGCGTGGCGTATTCGATGGGATAAAGCTCTTTCTGTGCTTCCACGGCGTGCCGCAATCGCTCGCCGGCTTCTTCCATGGGAATGGTTTTGATCCAAGCCATTTTCGGTTTCCCCCCTGTGCAAGTCTGCCCGGCGCTTCTCCCTCCGGGACAGAAAGGCAGAACCGGGACTCGCGGGCTTGACGCCCCCGAGTCCCGCTTGTCACGCCGTGCAGCTGACCGGAGATTGTCTCAAACGCTAGAACGAGAATTTCAGTGCGAACTGAATCAGCCGCGGCGACAACGCCTGCTGAATCTGTCCAAAGGTGGCCGAACTAATGTCTGTGTTCGGCAACCGGAAATTGGTTCGATTGAATAAATTGAAGAACTCGGCCCTGAATTGCAGGCCCTTCGATTCAGCAACGCGTATGTTCTTGATTGTTGAAAAGTCCCACTGTGCGAAGCCCGGACCCTGGACCACGTTACGCCCTTCAGATCCATACACCCCCGCCGGAGTTGTAGAGAGGTCGAGACGCTGGAAGGCGCTGGTGTTGAACCACTGTTGCACCGTTTTCGGACCGCTGTTGGGGTCGGCGATCAGGTTGGGACGGAAAGCGGAAAACCCGGTGATCTCAGGAGCGCCGTAACTTAAAGACTGATCGACGACGGTAAAGGGCGTGCCGCTCATGAAGGTGGTAATGCCATTCACCTGCCAGTTGCCCAAGACGTGGCGGGACCAGTTGTGAGTCTGCCGGAAAAATGGGAGGTCCCACTGATAACTCAGCACGGCACGGTGGCGCGCGTCGAACATAGAGCGCCCTCGTTCCGCCGCGAGGTCAAAGGGATTCTGTGCCAGGTCGTTTTCTCCGGCGACGGGTTGGGACGCCGAGCCCGTAATGTTGAACGAAGAAACGTCGTCGATCGCTTTCGAGAAAGTATATGAAGCAAGCAGGGAGAAGCCGTGGTCGAACCGCCTGCGCAGGCTCGTCTCCAGCGCGTGATAGGAAGAGTTGGCGGCGCCCGTGATCAAACCCACCGAACTGTAGTTGCAGTTGCCCTGCGTCGTCGGCAGGCAATTGATGCGCTGTTGGTCGCTGTTGCTCTGCTGGTCCGTCCACATCTGGCCGGGAAGGGGCAGGGACGGATTGTCCTCGACGAAGCGCGGCAACTTGGTTCCTTTGGTTCCCACATAGCCCACTTCCAGCAGCCAGTCGGCGCCGAAAGATTTCTCCACGCTCAAGTTCCAGTCTTGTGCGTAGGGCAATCGAAGATGGGGATCGAGCGTGAGCAGCGTCATGGTTTCACCAAATGGAGTTGTGAAAGGATTGCCATTGGCGAACGGATTTCCAAAGTTTCCGGGAAAAAACAACTGCGGTGTCCGCAGATAGGGCGGCGCGCTGATGGGGGCCTGCAGTGGGCCACCCTGGCCGTTGTAGTAAGGATCGAAGAACACACCGTACGCGGCGCGGACCAACCAGTGTGTGCTCCCCGTGGGATCCCATGCCACACCGACGCGCGGCGCGAAAGCATTCTTTTCGGTGGGAATCAGGCCCGCCGGCACGCCCTTGTCGCCGGGGTACACCAATCCCGGCGGAGCACCCGGAACTACTTTGGACTGCACGCCGGGCTCGTAAAGGGCGTTGCGGTTGCGAATCTCCGTGTAGGGCATGGGAAGCTCATAGCGCAGCCCCGCGTTGAGCGTCACGCGCGGGCTGACCTTGTAAGTATCCTGGGCATAGAAGTTAAGGTTGGTGCCACGAAGGCCGCGAGACAAGTCGCCACCGCCGCCCGGCTGGTCGCCGCCGCCCTGCAAGAAAAGCAGGGGCTGGCCAATGAGGAAATTCGCGAATGGGTTACTGAGCGGCGCCGGGATGAAGACGAAAAACCCGTTCGAGGCAATACCGTTGATTACGTTGAGCTGGTCGCGACGGAGGTCGCCTCCAAATTTCAACTCGTGCCGCCCGTGAATCCAAGTGAGCGAATCGGACGCGGCAAAGGCATTCTCAAAGGTGTTGCGCGGGCCGGTGATGGGATCGCCGATGCTGGCGTAGCCGCCTCCGCCAAACTGAATAAAGGGCGGGCCAGCCGCCACGCCGAGCGTGGGCTGATACTGGAAGCCCAATGAAGAGGGTGATGTATTGTTCAAGTGCTGGTCAAACAGGAATTTGTTGCGGAGGAAAGAAAAGCGCGCGGTATCCACCACGGAGGCGGAAAACGAATGGGTCAACTGCACAACGAAGTTCTGCGTGCGGTGATCTTCGCCCACAGGGAAACCGGGGACGCCCGCGCCGGCTGAGGAAAGTGGATCGAAGCGCGATCCATTCAAGAACATGTACCGGAAATTTAGCGTGGTCTGTGACGAAAGGTAGTGGTCAATGCGGATGCCAGCCTGGTCCTCATTATCGCGGAGGATTTGCGTGGCGTTGTAGAGGTCGAGTATCCCGTTCGAATCGGTGGCGTTCGGCATCGGGTAGAGTTGCACCACCTTCGCCGCAGTGGGATCGATAAACGGTACTTTGCTGCCGGGCAAGGGCGCGGGGCCTCCCGGTGCAAAGAAATTGAGCAGCGGGCCGTCCTGCGAGAAGTCCCCCTGTCGTTCGAGGGCGGAGGGAACTCTCACATTGTTGAGGGTTTCACCCTGTCGGTTGCGGAACCCCTCATAGTAGCCAAAAAAGAAGGTCTTATCTTTGCGAACGGGCCCACCCACCGTACCGCCAAACTGATTTTGACGGTATTCCGATTTTTGGAATCCGTCGGCATTCTCGAAGAAGTTGGCGGCGTCCAGCTTGTCGTTACGCAGGAACTCAAAAAGCGAACCATGCAGTTGATTCGACCCGCCCCGGGTGATGATGTTGGTGGTGGAGCCTGAGCTCGAGCCAAATTCGGCGTTGGCCGTGTGCGTCAGGATTTTGAATTCAGCGATGGAATCGATGGGCGGCTTCAACACAAATCCGCCATCCACCGCATTTACATTGGAGGCGCCATCGATGAGGAAATTATTCGACTCGGGACGCTGGCCGTTCACCGCGTAAGCTTGCCCGTCCCGCAACGAGCCGCCTGCTTGCGCGAGACCGGGCGTAATGGGAACCACTCCGGGTTGCAACAGCCCGAGCTGGGAAAAATTTCGGCCGTTCAGGGGCAGATCGAGGATCTCGCGCTCGCCCACGGTTTTGCCCAGAGTGGTATCCGCAGTCTCAATCAGCGCCGCGTTCTCGGTCACCTGCACGATTTCCGTGGGCGACCCGATTTGGAGATGGATGGGGACGTTCGCCGATTCATTCACGCTGAGTGTAATGCCTTCCTGCGTCAGCTTTTGAAAACCTTTGGCGACGACCTCCAGGCGGTAGTGTCCCACCGGCAATAGGACCAGAAGGTAAGTTCCTTCCCGGCCGGTGATGGCGGAGCGTGACAAGCCTGTCTCCGTTTGCGTAGCCGTCACACTAGCTGCGGGAACTCCGGCGCCACTGGGGTCATAAACCACACCGCGAATGCTCCCTGTAATTTCCTGCGCGCGCAGGGCGGGAGCGAAGCAGGCAAAAGCCATCAGCACAACAAAACCTTGGAGCAGCCTCGAAAAATGATTGTTCATTTTCTCCTCATGATCAGAAAGTTTTCAGCTCGTTAGGAAAACTTCGACGGACGACGATTCCGGCGGTTGGGGCATTGCTTCGAATTCTCCCTGAAGCACAACGCGTGTGGGTTTGAAATCATTTCTTGGCGGCAGGCACCAACGACTGGAGCACCTTGGCCATTTCTTCGGGGTGGAAACCAAAAGGTCCCGCCTGGCTCTTGTATGCCACGCGGCCTGACTGATCGATGACGTAGAGGCGGTCCGGCCATCCGGTGTAGGCACGCTCAGTGGTGTCCTGAATGTTGTCAACGACGGCTGGAATGTGAATGCCGAGTTTGACCACGCAGGTTTCGGCGGCTGCGTCCCGGTCAAGCAACGACTTGGCGCTGGCCACCAGGACGTTGTCCTTAATGTTGCTCGGCATTTGCCAGCCATCGGTCGGGTGAGCCTCTTCGATGTAGACCACATAGAGTGCCACTCGATCCTTGTATTCGTCATACAGCTTGTTGAGCGCGGGAACCTCCCGGCGAAAGGGCGGTCAAGTGTGGCTGCCGAAAATCAGCACCACAGGCTTTTGCCCGCGGAAGGACGCCAGGCGCACCGCGCCGGAGTTGTCGGCCGTCTTCAACTCGAAGTCCGGCGCCATATCCCCGACCTTCAGCGTGCCACGGCGCGCCAACAGCCACATGGGCTCGAAGGGAAACAGGAAGTAGCTCACCATGGGAAGCTTCGACATGATGTGGCCGAACACTGCGGGCGGCTGCAACATGGCGACGAATAGTCCACCCGCTAGCAGCGCGTAAACCACCAGCGCTGGAATAACGTACTTGAGGACTCGTTTCATCCTGGCGCATCCCATTCGCACTTTGCGCAACCTGGCGCGCAAAATACGGTGTTCGAGGAGGCACGGCCTTTCACTCCAAGGCGCGACCCACCCTGTTTTTTACTTATTCAATTTCGTATTCTTAGCCCGATGCCCGACGAAGGTAGTGCAATAGCAACCGTGGGAGGTTACTTGAGGCGTAACTGAGCGTCAATAATGCGTCGCTACTAATTTGTTAATTAAAACAAGTTAGTATGGAGGCTTTCTGTTAGGTACGCCGGAATTCTTGGAAATTAGTGATTTCAGGGCGCGCGCTCACTTACCACGACGGAGCAGCCACGCTGTCCGTGGGGAGCCACTCAATAACGAAGGAGCATAGTGGTGACCCAAATTTCGCCCCCTGCACATCGTCGAAGCTGACGCAGGCAAAGGCCTGTTACCTGCACCTCTCAACTCTATTTGGCCGGCGACGCCACGCCCATTTGCGCGAAGGTCACGAAATGCCCGGCCGGATCCTTGATGCCGATTTCTTTCGAGCCATAGAATGTGGTCCGCACGGGCATTACCACATCAGACCCTTTCACGGCGTCGATGATTTCGTCCAGGCTTTCCACCTCAACAAAGAGGAAGGTGGGGCCCTTGCGAACGATCGGCGACATGGCAGGGACGTCCTTGTCGGCGCTGGCGTAGCTCTGGTACATCAGCTCCACGTTACCCTTCTGCAACATTGCAAAGCCGATTTTGTTGCCTTCGGGCACCTCGACCGTTTTCTGGAATCCCAGCCGTTCTACCCAGAATTTGACGCAGGGCTCGACTTCCTGCACAAACAGTACGGGCGTGATTCTTTTCACCGTCAAAGCCTTCATTTTCTCTCCTCCTTGGGGCCGTCCGGTAGCCGGACCGGCGAGTAGTATTAGCATTCCGAGCGCGAAACTCTTTGCTCGCATTTCCGATTTCCTCCTTGACTCATCAACTATTCTAATTTAGACTAGTGGTAAGGTACATGACCGGAAAAGGTCGTGTCAAGGAGAATTTTGATGCTCAAAGAAGACCGTCAATTGCAGGACCTGGTGTCTATTGGCCCGGCCATGCTGCGCGATTTTGAGATGCTGGGGGTTCACAGTGTGGCGCAACTGGCCCGCAGGAATCCAAAACGGCTTTACGAAAGACTGTGCCATATGACGGGAAAGCGGCAAGATCCCTGCGTGCTGGACGTTTTCAGCGCGGCCGTGGCGCAGGCGCGCAATCCCCTCCTGCCCGCCGAGCGATGCCAGTGGTGGTACTGGAGCCGGGAGCGCAAGGGGCAGAATGACCGCTTCTAAAAACCGGCAGTTGACCACGCCTGACCTTGTCCTGCTCAGCTTGCTCGCCGAGCGGCCCATGCACGGCTATCAGGCTAACCTGGAGCTCGAGCGGCGCGAGGTGCGGGATTGGGCGGGCATCTCGCGGCCGCAGGTGTATTACTCCTTGGAAAAACTCGCGCGATGGCGGCTGCTACGCGTGGTCCCGAGCGATGCGCCGGGAGGCGGCCCGGAGCGCCGGACTTACGAAACCACCGCCGCAGGCCGGGCCACTCTTGCCCGTGCGCTGGAGCGCAACGATTGGGCACTGCAGCGTGACCGCCCGATTTTCCTGACTTGGATCGCGCTTTCGTGGCAAGCGCCACCCGGCGTGTTCCTAAAACAAGTTGAGCGCCGCCGGAAGTTTCTGGAAGGTGAGTTGGCGCGCGAGCACGCAATCTTTCGGAGTATTCGGGAGGAAGTCGGCCACAGTTTCCATGAGGCGGTTTGGATGGTGAGCTTGACCATCCAACAGTTTCGCACCGAGCTGCGCTGGTTGGGGCGGCTCGCTCGCCAGGCGCATCGCCGCGCTCCGGCCAAGCGTCCCCAACATGTCCCGCCCAATACTTTAACAAAGGCATGATAATTTCAATAAGTGACTTTGCCCTCGTGCTGCTCCCACGCTTCAAAGGCTTGCAAAGATTCCGCGCGCAGGAAAGATGTGCAGGGGATATTACGGCGTGATTGTGGGAGCTTAAGTTGCTGGTAAATGAACGAATCGTCAAACCCGGCGCGCGCGGCATCCTTCCTGGTGCTACCGAAATAAACGCGCAGAGGTCTGGCCCAATAGATGGCCCCCACGCACATCAGGCAGGGTTCGCACGTCGTATAGATCTCGCACCCGGCGAGCTGAAAGCTCTTCAGTATCCGGCACGCGTTGCGAATGGCCACAATTTCTGCGTGCGCTGAAGGGTCATTCGTCGTCGTAACTTGGTTCACGCCGGTGGCGAGAATTTTCCCACTTTTCACCACCAGCGCGGCGAAAGGTCCTCCGGCCTTGTGGACATTCTTGATAGCCAGCCGGATTGCTTCCAGCATGAATTTACTTTGCACGGACCCCTCCGCAATTTAATGGCATTCTTAAATGAGCACGAATCTGGATGTAATGAATCGCAACGTCCGGCAACATTGCATTGCTCGTCAAACGCATCCCTAGGCCTACGCACAGCCCACGCATAGCCACGGCGCGCCTTTCAGTGTACATTATCCGGCATTACGGCTGGGCATGTGCACATGAACTTTGCTCTTCAGTCACAACGCGTAGTCACGCCGGACGGAGTGATACCCGCGTGCGTGATCATAGAGGATGAAAAGATAGCCGGCATTGTGGCACGCTCTGCTGGCCCTGCCGCTCTTGAAGTGTTGGATGTTGGCAACAGAATAGTGTTGCCGGGGCTGGTGGAGGCTCACGTCCACGTCAACGAGCCGGGACGCACCGAATGGGAAGGGTTCGCTGCGGCCACCCGGGCGGCGGCGGCTGGAGGGTACACGACATTGGTCGACATGCCGCTCAATTGCCTTCCCGGAACTACGACGGTGGCGGCACTCGAAGAAAAGCGAAATGTGGCGAGGGGCCAATGCTGGATTGATTTCGGGGTTTGGGGTGGAGTGGTTGCAGACAACCTATCGCATCTTGCCGGCCTGGCAGACGCAGGGGTGCTTGGCTACAAATGTTTTCTCGTTCATCCCGGCATCGATGGATTCACTATGGTGAATCGCGCGCAACTCGAGGCCGCCATGCCCCTTGTGGCTCATTCGGGCCTGCCGTTGTTGACCCACGCTGAATTGCCCGGTCCGATTGAGGCGGCTCGACGCGAGTTGGACCAAGTCCCCTCAACCGACTGGAAATCCTATCAGACCTATCTTCGCTCGCGGCCTGACGAAGCGGAATTGGGTGCCATCCAACAAATGATCGAACTCGCCGGGCGGTACGACTGCGACGTTCATATTGTGCACCTATCGTCCTGCCTCGCCTTGCCTGCCTTGCGCTCAGCCCGCCAGGAGGGCGTGCCGATCACCGTGGAGACTTGCCCCCATTACTTGCACTTCGCCGAGGATGATATCCCCGATGGCGGCACACAATATAAGTGCGCGCCGCCCATTCGCAGCCGCGAAAATCGCGAAGAGCTCTGGCGGGCGTTGCGCGAGGGGGTGATCGATTTGATTGCCACTGACCACTCGCCTTGCCCGCCGGAGATGAAGAAATCCGAGAAGGGCAGCTTCCTTGAAGCGTGGGGAGGCATCGCTTCGATTTCGTTGGGCCTTCCTGTAATCTGGACGGAAGCGACGCAGCGGGGAATCGAAATCACAGAAGTGGTCGGCTGGATGGGTGAGAAACCTGCGGAGTTGGCAGGGCTGTCACACCGCAAAGGCCGCATCGCTGAAGGCCTCGACGCAGACCTCGTGGTTTTCGATCCGGACGCGACTTTCAAGGTGACGAAAGACAAGTTGCATTACCGCCATCCCGTGTCACCTTACGTGGGGGAAACTCTGCAAGGGGTGGTCGAGTCGACTTTCGTGCGGGGCCATAAAACATATGACTGCGGGCAGTTTGCCGCCAACCCGCTGGGAAGGGAGACTGAGCGCACATGATTCCAGCGCAGGATTGCATCGACCTTGCGTCAGAATTGTTGGGAGGAGCCGCGGTGGCGGCGAGCGACGAGTTCTTTGCTCCCAAGGAAAATCTTGTGAAAACCTCGCCGCCGGTTCTTATCCTGGACAAATACACCGAATTTGGAAAATGGATGGACGGCTGGGAAAGCAGGCGCCGGCGAACTCCCGGACACGATTGGTGCGTCATTCGCCTCGGCCTGTCGGGTATCCTTCGCGGCGTCGACGTCGATACCAGCCACTTCACCGGCAATTTCCCCTCGCACTGTTCACTCGAGCGTTGCTCGGTCCCCGATGGCAACTGGGCGCAGGCCCAGTGGTCGCTCGCGCTGCCCCAAGTGCGCCTTCACGGCGGAACACACAATGTGTTTGACATTGAGGACGGCCAGCGGTGCACCCACGTGCGCCTGAACATTTTTCCCGACGGCGGCGTGGCGCGCCTCCGCGTCTATGGCGATGTGGTTCCGGATTTTAACGCTCTGGCTCGGAGCACGGAGCCGGTGGACTTTGCCTCGGTTGCCAATGGTGGCCTGGTTCTGGCTTGCAGTGACATGTATTTTGGCTCCAAAAACAATCTCATCATGCCCGGCAAGCCCGCGAACATGGGAGGCGGTTGGGAAACGCGCCGGCGCCGCGGCCCTGGGTATGACTGGATCATCGTTCGACTCGGTGCGCGGTGCCACGTCGAGCGAGTGGCGGTTGAAACCGAACACTTCAAGGGAAATTATCCGGATCGATGCTCTCTTGACGCATGCAACGCAGAGCCGACTCTTGCCGAAGACTTGGTGGCGGGAAAAGGTGGATGGCAGGAAATTCTCGCGCCGGTCAAACTCAAGCCTGACGCTGTTCATCAGTATCAGGCAGAACTATCGAATCGCGGCCCGTTCACTCACGTGCGCCTGAACATCTATCCCGATGGCGGCGTCAGCCGTCTACGCGTTTACGGACGAATACCTCGCTAAGTCGAATACGACTCACGCAAGCGGAGCCTCTTCCTTGGCGCTGCGATAGGCGAGGATCAGGATGGCCGTGAACGGCACCCACCAAATGAGGTCGTTGGTGACGAGTGTCCAGCCCGCCCGCCAGGGGAGCCGGCCTCGAGAGGCTGCATTCAAGAATCCGATCGGTCCGAAGATTTTGCCTAGCAATCCAACGAGCACGATGGGCCAATGACGCAAGGGGTTGGTGGCGGCAATGGCATATCCCACGCCGTAGACTCCCACCACCATTCCAAGACATTGCCAAATCTCGGGGTAATTGGGCAGGTCCATGCCGGCCCAATCAAAGGGCATGTCAGGAAACAAAATTACGACGCCGCCCCAAGCCAAATTGTAAATTGACGCGGCCCAAAGGACCCAGGCCATCCATGGCTTGACTCGCGAAGATGATTGAGTTTCCATAAAATCAGCGGCTCTTCCACGGCCAGGCGCTGCCCGGAACTTCGTAAGCGGCACAGAAATCGCGCACGCCGGAAAGAAAAACTCCGAGGGCAAGAACATTCATTATCTGTCGCAATAAAGGCCAAACTGGCACAGGCTCAAACATCAAGGCCGAGGGCGCGCGCCACCAGTCCATCATAACCGGTACGATAAACGCGAGCATGGCGCCATAGACTATACCCATAATGCCGTGCATCACGCGTTCGCCGGGAAAGACTCCGCCCAGCGGCTTGCGAATCCAATCTTCTACAATAAAATCCCACATGGTCAGGACGGTTTCCGTGATCAGGAGGGCCGCAAGCACCGCCGCCCACGTCCCCTGCCACGCGAACCAGGGCAGAGTGCCGAAAAGTATGGCGTAGACGTAGTCGCGAAAAGCGTGCAGTCGCAACTCATCGCGCGCTGCTTTCCCCATGCCGGGGAGCTTGGCGCGCCACTCATGAAAATAAATCGTGTCCGACGCCCCGAGGACGGCAACGGTGGCGAGCAGATACAAAACCATAGTCATGAATTCGCCACCTCGGGATCGATGTAGCCTTCGTAGGCGAGCACGAGTCCGAACAATGGCACTCTGAGGCTCACTGAAACGTTTAAGCGCTCGCGATTTCCTTCATGGCCGGAGACGCGCGCCCGAACTTCCGGGCACAATCTCAATGGAAGCCGGATTCGAATCGGCCCGACGACCAGCGCCCCTCCGACTGTGACAAACACCAGGGAATGTTCCACTACTTCAAGGCGAAACAAAAGCTCCGTAAGCCCGAAGCGCTCGCTCAAGAAGCCATGTTGGTTCGCGTCCTGAAAGCTGGTCAGTTCGTGCTTTCCAAATGAACGGCTCCATATCTCGCCGGTGGGATCCCCTCGGGCCTGAGCGCTTACGTCGCTCACCTTCAGGCGTGCCGGAACATCCCGACCTTCTTCAGGCAGACGGAGGATCCACCCCAAAGCTCGCGCCCGCCTTGTTGAGCCGTGATGGATTTGAAACAAACCTGTGCATCGACGTTCCCCTGCGGCCGAGTGAAATCGCTGGAGCCGCGGGTCCAGCGCTTTCCAATCGCTACCGACGAGGCCAGGATAAAGAGGCTGGAGGCATTTCTCGCCCATCACGCAAGATCCCGGAACCTAGTTGAAGGACCAAACCTTCGTCCAAGAGAATCGAATTCGCGGCGGTTGAACCCAACCTCAATTTTTGAAATCGCCGGCTTATGCCAGCGCCTTGGAGACCACATTGCCGGCGATGTCGGTCAGCCGGAAGTACCGGCCCTGAAATTTATAGGTGAGCTTGGTGTGATAGATGCCCAGGCAATTCAGGATGGTGGCCTGAATGTCGTGAATGTGCACCGGGTCTTCCACAATGTTGTAACAGTAATCATCGGTCTGGCCGATGGAGACGCCGCGCTTGATCCCGCCGCCCGCCATCCACATGGTATAGCACCGCGGGTGATGGTCGCGTCCATAGTTGGTGGCGCTGAGTTTGCCCTGGCAGTAAACGGTGCGGCCGAACTCACCGCCCCAGATCACCAGCGTGTCGTCAAGCATCCCTCGTTGCTTCAAGTCTAGCACGAGGCCCGCCGAGGCTTGATCCACGCCTTTGCATTGCAATTCGATATCGCGGGGCAGGTCGTTATGTTGGTCCCAGCCGCGATGGTAAAGCTGGATGAAGCGCACGCCGCGTTCGGCCATGCGCCGCGCCAGCAGGCAGTTGGCGGCGTAGGTGCCGGGCTTGCGCGCATCCTCACCGTAAAATTTGAAAGTGCTGGCGGGTTCCTTGGAAAGGTCGGTCAGCTCAGGCACTGACGTTTGCATGCGGTAGGCCATCTCGTACTGCGACACGCGCGTTTCAATTTCCGGGTCGCCGTAATCCGCGGCCAGCATGCCGTTGAGCTTGGCGATGCCGTCGAGCATACGCCTGCGTGTGGTGGGTGAGATGCCCGGGGGATTGGACAAGTAAAGCACCGGGTCGCCGCTCGAGCGAAACTTGACGCCTTGAAACTTGGAAGGGATAAACCCGTTGCCCCACAGGCGTGAGAAAAGAGGCTGGTCGGGGTTAATTGCATTGGCCTGCGAAATCAAGACCACGAAAGCAGGCAAGTTCTGGTTTTCGCTGCCTAAGCCATAGCTCACCCAGGCGCCCATGCTGGGGCGGCCCGGCTGTTGGAAGCCTGTTTGAATAAACGTTATAGCAGGGTCATGATTGATAGCCTCAGTATATACGGTCTTAATCAGAGTGATATCGTCGACGATTTTCGCGGTGTGAGGCAGCAGCTCGCCAATCCAGGTGCCCGACTGGCCAGCCTGGCGAAAATTGAAAATGGGCGCGGCAACGGGAAACGAAGATTGCCCCGACGTCATGCCGGTAATTCGCTGGCCATTGCGGATCGAGTCCGGGAGCTCCTTGCCGTGCAATTCGCGCAGCTTGGGCTTGTAATCGAACAACTCGATTTGGGATGGCGCACCCGACTGGTGCAGAAAGATGACGCGCTTGGCCTTGGGGGCGAGGTCCGGGAAACCGACCAGGCCGCCTGTCTTTGGATCGCGAGCTTCCGCCGCCATGCCGTCTTGCGACAGAAGTCCGGCGAGCGCGGGAATCCCAATGGCAACGCCCGCCGTGCTGCGGCGAAAGAATTGGCGGCGCGTCATGGCCAAATGTAGTGGATCGGGAGTCACAACTTACCTCCAGGTGGATAGGTGCGAGTGGCGACAAGTTTTTCAGTACTTCAGTATTTCAGTTGGTCAGTAAACGCCTGACTGACCCACTGAGGTACTGAAAACCTGAAATACTAAATGGGCCACTTGCCTCTGGCTTCTTACTCCTTCGTAATCGTCTCGTCCAAATTCAAAATCATGCTGGCGACGGTGGTCCAGGCTGCCAACTCGGTCTTGTTGAGGCGCGGATCATACTTGGAGGCGCCCACGGAAAGCAGCTTGGCGGCGCTCTCCCGTTGCCCGCGGAAATCCGCAAGCTGCGCCTTGAAAGTGTTGACCAGGATGGCCCGTTCACTCGGCGAGGGCCGGCGATCGGTGGCCAGGCGAAATGCAAAGGTCACTCGATCCTCGGGAGATTTTCCGCCTTCCTTGATCATGCGCTGTGCCAAGACGCGCGCGGCTTCCACATAGGTCGGATCGTTCAAAAGCACCAACGCCTGGAGGGGGGTGTTAGTGGGGATCCGGCGTGCCGTGCATTTCTCGCGGTCTGGCGCGTCAAATGTCGTGAGGGCCGGCGGAGGGACAGTTCGCTTCCACACCGTGTACATGCTCCGGCGGTAGAGGTCCGCTCCCGTGCTCTCCACGTAGGTCTGGCCCGAAAAGCCCTCACCAAACGCCATTTCTTCCCAGATTCCCTTGGGCTGGTAAGGATAGACGCTGGGCCCGCCAATTTGATTGTTCAATAATCCGCTGATGACCAGCGCGTTGTCTCGAACTTCTTCCGCGGGCAGACGCACGCGCGGGCCGCGAGCCAGTAAACGGTTTTCAGGGTCGCGCTCTTCAAGTTCCGGCGTCAATTTGGAAGACTGGCGGTAGGTTGCTGACGTTACGATCAGGCGCTGCATCGCCTTCACATCCCATCCGGTGCGGACGAATTCCGTAGCCAGCCAATTGAGCAGTTCCGGATTGCTGGGGGGATCGCCCTGCGAGCCAAAATCCTCGGACGTTTTCACCAGGCCGATTCCAAAATAGTTCTGCCAGTAGCGATTGACGGCAACGCGCGCGGTCAGCGGGTTCTGCGGATCGACGATCCATTTGGCGAGCCCCAGGCGATTAAGCGGGGCGCCGGGAGGCATGGGCGGCAGGAAGGAAGGCACGCCCGGCCCCACTTTTTCTTTGGGGTTGTCGTATTGTCCGCGCCCCAGTATAAAGGTGTCGCGCGGCTTCTTCATCTCCGCCATCACCATCGTGGTGGGAATGGCTTTTTGCAATTTCTCCTTCTTCTCGCGCAGGGCTTTCAACTGCGCGTAAAGCTTCAGGTACTGCGCGGGCGCCTCTACGGTCAGGAAATACTCGCTCAACCGCGCCTGATGATTTTTGAGCTCATTCTTTTCCCCCTGCTCCTTTGTCTCGGCCTTGTCCGTGTCTCCAATTTCCGGTTCTTCCGTAGGCTTCCCCGGTTTGAGGCTTTCGATTTCCTCCACCGGCTTTTCTGCCAGACTCGCCAACAATGTTCGCGCGGGCAGCTCAATGGCGAGGTTCTTCGCTTCTGCCGAGGTCAGAGTCCGGCTGTAGATGCGGAAGTCGTCGAGCAGCCCTTTGATGGGCCGGCCGATATTTTTGTTTCCGATCTGGAGGGGGGAATCTGTGCGGAACGTGCCGCTCAAGTGGTCCTTCGCCGTTTCGGTCGCGACCGGTTCGCCATCCAGATATAGGCTGACGCCAGAACCTTTCCCAGAGCCATCGTAATTGATTACCAAGTGGTGATTGGAAGTCAGGAAGAACGGCGTGGTGCTCAGCACGCGCTCTTTGGACTGAACCTCGATGGCATCATCAGGCCAACGGTTGGCCAGACGAACATAGAGCCGCGTGTTGCGTGTAAAGAGGCCCGTGTAAATTGGGTCGTCGAGAGAAACTTCGTAACCGCGCCATTGGGGCGAGGCGTCACGCTTCTGCACCAAGTCGATTCCCTTTGAGCCGTATGGGTTCACCCACAGCGCGAGGGCGAAGGGCGTGTTGCGATCGAAGTCGCCCGCCCGGACGAAATCCACCTGAGTCTCGCCACTGAACTCGACTGCCTTGCCCACCGCGCCATCATCGTAAACCACATCGCCGCGCGTGGCCTTCGCATCCTGCTTGCGGCCGGAGGAATCTTTCAGGTTGTCCTCAAATTCGTAGCGGGCAGTCAGGCCCTGCTCCGGCGGCCCGGGGATGCTGGTCAGCCGCTGCTTCCCCCATTGATTTTCGAGGGTCACCAATTCCTTTTCCGGGATTTCCTCGAGCGTCTTGGCGATTTGCGTGTTGATCTCGTCAAGCTCGTGGGATTGCTCGGCCGTTGTCAGTTCGAGCACAGGGGCGGCATTTCCGCTCTGGCCATCCAGGCCGCGCTCGGGAAGGGTATTGAAGAAGGCAAAGAATTTATAAAAGTCTTTCTGCTTGATGGGATCGTATTTATGGTCGTGACAGCGCGCACATCCGACGGTGATGCCCAGCCATGCGGTGCCCGTGGTGCTCACCCGGTCCACCACGTACTCCACTTGATACTCTTTGGGAATCGCGCCGCCTTCAAAGTTGATCATGTGGCTGCGGTTGAACCCGGTGGCGATTTTGTCGTCGAGGGTGGCGTTAGGCAGAAGGTCGCCGGCCAGTTGCTTGATGGTGAACTGGTCGTAGGGCATGTTCTGATTGAATGACTGAATCACCCAATCGCGCCAGTGCCACATGTCGCGCAGGCTGTCAATGTGGTACCCGTGTGTGTCCGAGTAGCGCGCCAGGTCCAGCCAGCCCATGGCCATTTGCTCGCCGAAGTGGGGTGAGGCCAGGAGTTTGTCTACACGCCTTTCGTAGGCGTCGGGAGATTTGTCGGCAAGAAAGGAATCCAGCTCGGCGGGCGTGGGCGGGAGACCGGTGAGGTCAAACGTCACTCGCCGCAGGAGCGTGGCTTTGTCGGCCGCGGGTGAAGGCTTCAGTCCCTCACGCTCCAGCCGGGCCATCACGAAATTGTCGATGGGATTGCGCGTCCACGATGGGTGTTGAACGGTGGGAACCGCGGGACGCCTGGGCGCGAGCCACGCCCAGTGCTTTTCCCACTGCGCCCCCTGGTCGATCCACTTCTTGATCAATTCGGTCTGAGCATCGGTCAAAGTCCGGTTGGCAACAACCGGAGGCATGCGGAAGGCTGGGTCCTTGGAGCTGATTTTCTGGTAGAGCTTGCTTTGGTCGGAATGCCCGGGAACGATAATTTTGTAGCCGCCGCGATCGACGAACAAGTCTTCCGTCGCGTCCAGGCGAAGGTTGGCCATGCGCTGCTTTTCGTCGGGGCCGTGACAGGCAAAGCAGGTGTCAGACAGGATGGGTCGAATCTCGCGGTCGAAATCGATGGGCTTGGCGCCGGACTCAGGCTGCGGCACCGAAGCCATCCGCGTGGGGCTGAGAACCCAGGCCAGCGAAACTGATATGAAGAAAGCTGAAAGGAGCTTGAACTTCACTTCCTTCTCCCCCGGTTTGATTGCGTTCTTGCGCCCAGAACTGAGTTACAAACTACATCAAATCGAAGGGAGAAATCCAGAAGAGAATCGGGTCGAGGAGCGAGGGAGAAGAAGGCGTTATCGTGCTTTCCGCCGGTTGCTAAGAATTTTGTAGAATGACCGCCCGCGCAACTCCTCCAGGGTGAGCCCCGGCCTCAGCGCCTCTTCTTCGGAAATGGCGCCGCAGTTGCGTGCGCGCAGGAAGAAGTTGAGCAGGCCCTGGCCAGTCGCGGCGTCGTCCATGACGTCTCCCATCAAAGTGGCTTGCGCGGCCTTGGCAATGAAGTTGTGCAGACGCGCCGCTGCAGACTCGAATGCTTCGAGGAAAAAGGCGTAGACCGCCGCATATCGCGTAGGCAACTGGGCGGGGTGAAGGTCCCAGCCTTGATAATAGGCATGCCGCAGCGAGCGCTGAACGTGGTCAAAATGCAGCCGCATCGCTTGCCGGACTGCAGAACGATTCTCGTTGCTTTGCTGCGCAGTGAGCGAAGGTCCGTCCGGATCCTGTTTGTGAGGCCCAACCGGCAGGACGTTTGTCGCGCCATCAGAAAGTTCCAAGCCACGCCCGGCAGCGCAGACGTGCATCACGTGCCGGGCGAAATCATTAGACGGGTGGTCCATGGTCTGGAATTTCGCCGTGATTTGGCAGCTCGCGGTGTAATCGTAGACGCCGAAATGCAGTCCCCGGCAACGACCTTCACCAGCCTTGATCAAATCAGGAATTGCAAACGTGCCGTCTGCGCCAATAATGGACTGAGGAGTTTCGATCATCAGTTCGAGCCGGAGCGATCCTGGCGGCAACCGGTGCTCCGCTTCCGCGCGGCCCAATAATTCCACCAAAGTTGAAACCTGCTCGGGGATTGTGACCTTGGGCAACGTCACGATAAAGCCTGCCGGCACCTTGCCACCTGTGGAAGTGAAAAGAGTATTCAGGAATAGATTTAATGTGCGAATGCTGCGCGCACTCAATGCTCCCGTGAAAGGCTTGATGCGGATCCCGATGAACGGAGGAAAAAGGGGAGAGCCGACGCCGCGCGCAAGCTGCCGGGCAGCTTGTTCGGCGTGAGAATCCTCTTCGGCGTCCGGGCGATTGCCGTATCCGTCTTCGAAATCGATGCGGAAATCCTCCACCGGCTCGCGCGAGAGCTTGGCGGACATGCGTTGATAAACGGCATGCGCCAGCCAAAACTGCGGCTTAGTCCGGCGGATCTGCTCCGGCTCCCGCTCCAAATCCGCCAGAAGTTTTTCTTTCGGTTCCGAATATTCGGGCCAGGTATCCGCGCCGGGCAAACCTACACACTTGGCGAAGCTCACAAAATCGGGCGCGTAGGTTTGGAGGGTTCGCTGCGCCGCCGCGCCAAGGTTGGCCGAAGTCTCCGCTTTGAAAAGATGTGCGCCACCGTAAACCGTGTGCACGGGTTGGCGCTCGGAAGACTCGCCTGGAAATTCGGCATCAAACTTCCGGTTCGCCTCTGAAAGGCGCCTTAAGACAGCTTCTACCTCTGGACGATTGGACTGGGTATCCATTTATTTCCCACCATGTCGTACAATGGCGCATCCAGCGTGGGGGCACGCTTGGTGCCCTGCTGGAGCGCAGCCTTGCAAAGCAAGCGGGTAGACTAACAGATACGAGCATGCTTATGAAGCAGCAGGTGATCGGCACGCCCGTCCCTCGCAAAGAAGGCCGCGACAAGGTGACCGGAAAAGCCCGCTACGTGGACGACCTTACTTTCACCGGCACCCTGCACGGCGTCACCGTGCGCAGTCCCATTGCGCGAGGCGTGATGAAGGGCATCACGTTTGATGACGGGATCCCTTGGAACGAATTCACGGTTGTCACCGCCCAAGATATTCCCGGAAAGAATGCGGTTTCACTTATTCTCGACGATCAGCCTTTTCTGGCGCATGGCCGAGTCAATCATCCGGAAGAGCCCATCCTGTTGCTCGCTCACCCTGATAAATATCTGGCCGAGAAAGCGCGCCGCCACGTGCACGTGGAATTTGAGACTCAGCCCGCCGTGTTCACGATTGAGGGGTCTCTGAAACGCTCACCGGTCATCTGGGGTGTAGATAATGTCTTTAAAAGTTTCCTGGTGCAGAAAGGTGATGTCGACGCGGTCTGGCGCGATGCAGCCTATATCGTCGATGGCGAATACCGGACGGGCGCGCAGGAGCAACTCTACATCGAGCCGAACGGCATGATCGCGATCGCCAATCCACAAGACGGCGTGACCGTGTGGGGCTCCATGCAATGCCCGTTTTACATTCACAAAGCGCTACTCGCGTTATTCGCGTTGCCCAGGGAAAAGATTCGCGTGATTCAGATGGAAACGGGCGGTGGGTTCGGCGGCAAAGAGGAGTATCCGTCGATCCTCGCCGGGCACGCCGCATTGCTGGCATGGAAATCCGGCAAACCTGTGAAAATGATTTACGACCGCGCAGAAGATATGGCGGCCACCACCAAGCGGCATCCGTCGCGAACCCGCCACCGTACTGCCGTTTCGAAAGATGGTAAGTTGCTGGCGATGGACATCGATTTCGCCATCGATGGCGGAGCGTACGCTACTTTGTCATCGGTGGTCCTCTCCCGCGGCACTATTCACGCTGCAGGGTCCTATGCCTGCCCCAACGTTCGCATTCGAGCCAAGGCCGTGGCCACCAACGCGCCGCCCCACGGCGCCTTTCGCGGTTTTGGCGCACCGCAAAGCATCTTTGCCCTCGAACGTCACATGGACAAGGTCGCGCGGGTGGTGGGCCTGACTCCGGAAGAGTTTCACCGCCGCAACTTCCTGAGCGAGGGGCAGACCACGGCCACGGGCCAGGTGATTCGCGAGCCGGTCCAACTCGCGCAGTTGATGGAGCGGGCGTTCGAACTCTCTGGATATTACGAGAAGAAAGAAAAGTTTGCGTCGCAAAACCAATCCAATGCACTCAAGCGCGGTATCGGATTTTCTTCATTCATGCACGGCGCGGGATTCACTGGCTCTGGCGAACAGTATTTGCAGTCTGTAGTCGGCATAGAAGCTTTTCACAACGGGCGAGTGCGCGTGCTCGCGTCGAGCACTGAATTAGGGCAGGGCACCAATACTATTCTTTCCCAGATCGCAGCGGACGCTCTGGGGATTCCATACGAACAGGTGGAAATAGGCAAGCCTGACACCGGCGAGGTTCCGAACAGCGGCCCCACCGTGGCGTCGCGGACCTGCATGGTGGTGGGGAAGCTTGTGGAATCGGCCGCGCTGGGCATCCGGCAAACGCTGGCGGGAGTAGGCCTGCTCGCGGAGCCGCACACGCTCGACCAATTCTGCGAGGCCTGCGCGGTGTACTGCTCGCGCTTCGGCCCGCTCAAGTCGTTCAGCCAGTATGCGCTGCCACCCGGCATCCACTGGGACGATGAGAAATATCAAGGCGACGCTTACGGCGCGTACGCGTGGGCGATCTACGTCGCGGAGGTGACGATCGACACCGTGACGTACCAAATTAACGTGGACGATTTCTGGGCCGTTCAGGAAGTGGGGCGTGTCATCCACCCTATCCTGGCGGCAGGGCAGATCGAGGGTGGTGTGGCGCAGGCGATAGGTTTCGCGCTGTACGAAAATGTAGTATGGCAAGACGGCCGGATGTTGAATTCACAGATGACGAATTACATCATGCCCACTGCGTCGGATGTTCCACGCATTTGCGTACATTTTGAAGAGACTCCGTACGCCTTCGGGCCGTCCGGCGCCAAAGGGATTGGCGAGCTTCCGATGGACGGTCCCGCACCCGCCATCGTGAACGCTATTGAGAACGCCACCGGCGCGAGTTTCAATCATGTCCCGCTGATGCCCGAAGAAATTTTCGCAACCCTTTCGAAGGAACGCGAACCGGAGACGGAGGCAAGCACTCGATGAGCGAGGTGGCCAAACGCGTCGCGAGCTTGACCGTCAACGGCCGCGCGCATTCGGTGCGGGTTTATCCCATGACGCGTCTGCTTGACGTGCTGCGCGAGGATTTGAAACTAACCGGCACCAAGGAAGGGTGCGGCGAAGGCGAGTGCGGTGCCTGCTCGATTCTCCTGGACGGGAAGCTGGTGAATAGCTGCCTGGTTCCAGTCCTTCAGGCGCTAGACAGCGAAATCCTCACTATTGAGGGCTTGGGCGAATCGGGAAAGCTGCACGCGCTACAAGAGGCCTTCCTGCGCTGTGGCGGCGCCCAATGCGGCATTTGTACCCCCGGGATGATCTTGGCGGCATATTATTTGTTGAACCAAAATCCCAATCCGAATGACGCGCAGATCCGCGAGGGCTTGGCCGGCAATCTCTGCCGCTGCACCGGCTATAAGAAAATATTCGAGTCCGTTTTGCAATCGTGCACAGGAGCGAAGGGAGATTCATGAGAGCCTTCGTCCCTGAGTACGACTTGATCATCCCGCAAGATCTCTCCGAAGCTCTCAGCTTGTTGGCGCGTGACGCTGGTGTGTGGCGTCCCATCGCGGGCGGTACGGACTTGATGGTCCAGTTCGAATCTGGCAAACTCTCGGACAAAAACTTGATGAGCATCGGGAACCTGCGGGAATTGAGGGGCATTGAAGTGAGCTCCGAAACCATATTAATCGGCGCAGCGACCACTTACACCGAGTTGCGTGGCCATGCCGTCCTGCTATCAGAGTTTCCGCTGCTTGTGGAGGCGGCAAGCGTGACGGGCAGCATTGCCAATCAGAACCGTGGGACAATCGGTGGAAACATTGTCAACGCCTCCCCAGCCGCGGACTCGCCGCCCGCCTTACTGGTTTATGACGCGGAGCTTGAGTTGATTTCCGAGCGTGGGGCGCGCACCGTTCCATATCAGGATTTCCACACGGGTTACAGGACGACGATCCTGAGGCCGGAAGAACTCGTGGGTAGTATTCTTCTCTCGAGAAATACCGGAGGACTGCGCCACTATTTCCGAAAAGTGGGGACGCGCAAAGCACAGTCGATTTCCAAAGTGTGCATGGCCGCCACCGCAGCGATGGAAGGTCCGGCCATCAAACGAATACGAATCGCCCTGGGGAGTATTGCTCCAACCGCCATTCGATGCATTCGCGCCGAAGCGGCGCTCGTAGGTCAGCCGCTCGACGCGAACACTATTGCCACGGCCAAGGCGGAGGTTATGGCCGAAGTAAAGCCCATCGACGATTTCAGATCCACCGCGGCTTACCGGAGGCAAGTGGCGGGAAACCTGATGGGAGAATTCTTGCGCACTCTGTCTTCAAGCGCGGGACAAAATTGACGCTGGATAGTTTCAACCACAATCCCGAGCAGGAACAACGCGCGGCTCTGCATGAGTGTTGCGCCTCAACCTCTTGGGTCGCGGCGATGATTGCTCGCCGGCCGTTCCAGAATGAGGCTGACATGCTGTCGGCGGCGGATGAAATCTGGTGGAAGTTGGGTGAGGCTGACTGGCGCGAAGCCTTTGCCGGCCATCCTCAGATTGGCGCCGGAGAATCGGACCAGCGCTGGTCAGACCAGGAACAATCCGGTATGCGAAATGCTGGTGCGGGCACTAAGTTTGCGATGCTTCAGGGGAATCGTGCTTATTTGGAGAAGTTCGGTTACATTTACATAGTCAGTGCAATCGGAAAGACGGGTGAGGAGATGCTGGCCATATTAAATGAGCGGCTGAAGAACGACCCTGCGACGGAGATCCGTGCTGCCGCGACTGAACAAAGCAGAATCATCCAACTTCGATTACGGAAGATGCTGACAAGCTAATGGGAATCTCAACACACATTTTGGACACTGCATTAGGCAAGCCGGCGTCGGCCGTGCCGGTACATCTGGAGCGCCGCGCGGCCCAGGGGACCTGGCAGCCGATTGCCAGCGAAGTGACCGACTCCGACGGCCGGTGCAAGGACCTTGTCCCGGCGGGGACTCCGGTGTCGACTGGAGTTTACCGGATTCGATTTGACACGGAACGCTACTACAGTAGGCATCAGGTCGACGGGCTCTATCCCGAAATCATTGTGACCTTCGCGGTGCGCAACGCGGGAGCGCACTATCACATTCCCCTGCTCCTCAGCCCCAACGCCTACACCACCTATCGAGGAAGCTAGCCATGGCCAATCTTGGCGCCAACCGCTACGGCAAACGCGACGTACGCCTGGTGAAAGTGACTCGTCGTTCAGACCGGTGCGAGCTGAAAGAAATTACTACCAACATCTATCTGGAGGGCAATTTCGAAGACTGCTTCAGGACAGGCGACAACAGCCAGATCATGCCCACCGACACGATGAAGAATACGGTCTATGCGCTGGCTCTCAAGAGTTCTTTGGACCCCATTGAGGAATTCGGAATGCAATTGGTGAATCACCTGCTCACCACCAATTCGTTTGCGGAGCGCGTCCGCGTTGAGCTTGTTGAGGCGCTCTGGAGCCCCATCATGGTGGACGGCCGACCGCATCCCGCTTCATTCGAGCGGCGCGGCCCTTCCACTCGAACCACCTCCCTTTCGGGCACCCGTGAGCGCGTCCTAGTGGCGAGTGGAGTGAATCATCTGGTCCTGATGAAAACTGCCGACTCGGCGTTTGAAGGGTTCGTTTGGGATCGATTTACAACCTTGAGCGAAACCAAAGATCGCTTGCTCGGTTCGGACATTCATGCAGAATGGCGCTATGCCGGAACCCAGCTTCCATTCAACGAACTCTGGAAGTGTGTTATGGAAGCCCTGACGGCGGCCTTCGCAAAACACATGAGCCGCTCGGTCCAGCACACCTTATTTGAAATGGGTCAGGCTGTCTTAAGTGCAGTGGCGCCCGTAGAAGAGATTTATCTCCGCATGCCCAACAAGCACTGCCACCCCGTGGATCTTTCCCCCTTTGGTCTCGACAATCCCAATGAAATTTTCGTGCCTGTCGACGAGCCATCCGGCTTTATTGAAGCTCGCGTTAACCGTTGACCACGGCGAATCCATGCTTTTTTTCTGCACGTGGTGAGCCCAAGGCCTTTTCGGAGGCTTGTGCGCTCAAGCCGCGGCAAGGTAGGCGTACCGGAACAGAAACAGCAGCGTCAGAACCCAAATCAACGGGCTAATCTCACGATACCTTCCAGCCCCCAATTTGATGAGCGTGTAAGAGATCAGTCCCAGGCTCAATCCACTGGCCACGCTGAAAGTGAGGGGTGTGGCCACAATGGTGAGGAAGGC
>JBGPCF010000054.1:0-38815 GCA_041481635.1 Terriglobia bacterium
TGAAGGGACTGGGGTCATTCATGCCGAGGCTAATATTCCCCAACTCGATCCCGTCCATGGCGATGCGCATGTCCTCGAGTGTATTCAGCGCGGTTCCGCATGTGCCGACCAGAAGGGGATCCACCTCGTCGATGTCGTAGCCGCGAAACACGGAGTTGCACGGGATAAAGTTGATCGCATTCGTCCCGGTAGCCAGCATTTCCTTCTGCCGGCGGTTAAAGTCTTCCGGAGTACCCAGTCCGATCAGCATGCGTCTGGACCATCCACGGCCCCGATACATCGCCGGATAAATGCCCCTTGTGTAAGGCTCCTGACCCGGGTACCCAACCTCCTCGAAATAGCGGCTGCCATCCCAGTCATCCGGCGTGTAAAGCGGCTTCAAAAGTATCCCTGATCGGTTGTACCGCTCGGCTTTATCGGTCGTACGACCGTATTCGGCCTGCCAACTCACCCTTGGATCGGTCTCGGAAGCGCTCTTAGGCATACGTCCCCCTTGGGTCGCTCGCGGCTCTCTGCTTTGCCACTTGGCTCTGGATGAACGCCACTATTTCGCCGAGGCTTGAGCCGGGATGGAAAATGCGCACAACTCCGCTCTCTTGCAAGAGCGGAACGTCCCCATGCGGGACAATCCCGCCCACGACCACCAGAATTTCGCTCATGCCTGCCTCACGCAAGTTTTTCATCAGCTTGGGAATAAGCAGATGATCGGAAGAGAGAGAACTGACACCGATGACCTCCACGTCCTCCTGGTTCGCGATAGAAACCACTTCATCGATCTTCTGCCAGGGTCCGGTTAAAATAACTTCCATTCCGGCATCACGCAGCGCGGTGGCGACCAGGCGGAAGCCGCGGTCGTGTCCGTCCAGACCAATCTTCGTAAGGAGAACCTTAATTTTGCGAGAGGTGTCCATATCTTTATCTTTGGACGCAATTCTGTTGTGGACTGAATCCAATTACATGTGCCGCGCTAGCTCCGGATTCAATCATTGCGCTGGAATCGCGGTTGCCGCCTCCCGTCGTCGCTTCTGTTACTGCCCTGTTAAACGTTTTCAAAAACAATTCCACGCTTCTCCACGGTGTCTCTAACTGTGAGCCGGGACGATTTTACTTTCCTGACTTACGCCGTCGTAAAATAGTTTTTCGTAGGCTTCCAGCGCAATTCTTGCACTCTTGACCCATGAGAATTGGCGAGACCGGGCAAACCCACGCTTGACAAACTCTTCCCTCATCGGGGCGTCCGAGAGCAGGCGTTCAATCCCGTCAGCAATCGAGTCGACACTCATAGGGTCGCAATACATCACCGAATCGCCATAAATCTCCGGAAAGCAAGTCGAGTTGGAGACCATGGCAGGCACACCCAGCCGTTGGAACTCCAAGGGAGGGATCCCAAAGCACTCGTAGAGAGACGGGAAAACGAACAAGTCCGCTCGGGGTCCAATGGCCTCCATCTCCGTTTGGCTTAGGTATCCCAGGAACTGTATATGTTCACGATGCTTGGCAAGGGCGAGCGCCTTTTCCAACTCCCTGTTTCCCCACCCCCACTTGCCGGCGAGCAAAAGATGATGCGGATAATTGCCCCGGGACTTTACCTGGTCGAAAGCCTTGACCAAGCGGGCCAGATTCTTCTTCGGCTGAATCAAGCCAACGAAGAGAATAAAGTGAGCCGGAAGGCTGAGCCTCCGCAAGCAGCCCTCCTTCTCGCTCTTTGACCCCCGATTCAGGTGATCGGCGGCATTGTACGTGACCACGATTTTTTCCAATGGGATGTCGTATAACTCATGCAATTGCCGCCGGCCAAACTCCGACACCGTAAAGATGAGGTCCGCTTTGCGGCAGCTCCTCGGAACCAGCAACTTCATTCGCCATCGATCGAGTCGCGCAAAGTCTTTGGGAAAAAGCTCGTAATTGGCATCATGGACTGTCACGACTGTTTTGGCATTTATAAAGGGCGGCCGGATGAACGGGACATGAATGAGATCGAGCCCATGCTGCCAGGTGTAGATTGGAATGCTGACGGGCCTTTGGACCCACGAGGAACGCGGAAACAACGAAACGGTTTTGGCATTGGAGTGGTTGCGAACAAGCTCTTGCAGGGCTTCCGGGTGATTGATGAAGATGTGATACTCATTCTTGTGGTCAATCTCAAGGAGACCGGCAATTAAATTCCGAAAGTACGTTTCGTTGCCGAGCCCGAGACTGTGGCCTCCAACTCCGTGAGCGTCGATTCCGATTCTCATGTCAGTTCCTTAACGACCCGGTCATACCCATCGCATCAAAGGTCGGCGGAGCGGCCAGATGGTGCCGGAATTTCTTCTTATTGGACACTCCCCAGCGCAAAAGGCTCATTGCCAATTGGCGGAATCGAGCGATTTTGACCGTTTCGGGAGTATTCCCGCGAAAGCGCAGGGCCAGAAGAGAGGTGACTGCAATACCTCCCAGAGACCATAGCACGACCATGACACTCAGCCCCACGGCCAGTATCCGCCCCCGGTTCTCCCTGGTGTAAAGCCAGGTAGACTGAAAGGCGATTTGGCGTTGGTACCCCTGATCAGCAACCGTCTTTATGCTTTCCCCTCCGTAATGGATGATGGGGGCGGATGCCAGGTAAAAGACTGACCATCCGGCACGCCGGAGCCGCAGACAAAAATCCATATCCTCCGCGTAAAAGAGCGTCTCTTTGAGAAGGCCGATGCGATCAAACACCCCGCGCCTTACCAGCATTGCGGCGCCTGATACCCCCGGAACTTCACGATCTCCCTGGTGGTCCCAGTAGCCCATTTTCCGACTGCAAAAGACCCGGCTGCGAGGAAAAAACTTGGACAAAAAGGCCAAGTCACAGAACACATTCCAGACCGTAGGAAACTCGACAGCTCCTTCATATTGAACTGACCCGTCGCTCGCAAGCAGCTTCGCACCCACTACGCCGACGGTAGGGTGAGAACGGGCAAAATCCACGAGCTTTCGGAGGGTACCGGGGTGAACCACCGTATCGGGGTTAAGCAGAAGTACAAACTCACTTTTGTACTTCGCGATGGCGAGATTGTTCGCCCTCGAATAACCCAAGTTCTGGGAGCTGGCAATCAACTTCACCCACGCAAATTCGGCCTGGACCATTTCGTTCGTTTGGTCGTGAGACGCATTGTCAACCACCACAACTTCCGCCCAATCCGGAATGTGATCTTCCTCCAGGGAGCGCAAACACTTTCGAAGCATCTCCTTCACATTCCAGCTTACGATGACCACAGTCAGCATCCGCGGGTCATCGGTCGCCGTCACATTCGCATTAGAAGAACCAAGGTTGGTATCCAAGTTCATATGCGCAAGCCTCGGGGTTGCGTTCCCTGATCTTTTTGGCTGGCACCCCCCCCACGACGTGATAAGGAGGCACGTCACGGGTAACGACAGCGCCAGCCGCGACTACCGCCCCGCGGCCTATCCTTACCCCTCCCGTGACGATGACTCGGGTGGCCAACCAGGCGTAGTCCTCAATGATGATGGGATTCAGAATAGGTCGAAAAGTTGGGTCATCAATGTCGTGATAGCCGCCGAGCAATGTACAGAAGCTCGCGATGTTGACGTTGTTGCCGATCTGAATCGTACCCTCGCCACCCAGGAAGCAGTTGAACCCGATGATGCAATGGTCGCCGATGCTGATCTGCTCGGGCCGGATGACGAGACTCCCCCTCATCAGGCACACCACTTGCCCGATATGCATTCCACATGCTCGCAAGTAGGACTGCCGAACGAAATGGAATGGGATCCCGGTCACGCACATATTGTAAAACGCAGCCCCCACGTGGGAGCGTATCTTTCTCCATCCCCTCAGCTCGGGAGTGAGAATGTTGCGGAGGTTTCCCTTTCCAACAGCTTCGGTTATCGGAGGGTTAGGATGTACGGGCACCGGGTCGCAAGCTCCTTCTTGTGATTTTGAGGTTCTTCAGACCTTATCTCCTTTTTGGGGCCGTTTCCTTCCACTTAAGAATCGTTATCGACGCCGGCGGGAAAGAATACGTCGCCGAGTTAACACCAGACCAGGAAGAACTCTTTGGTGAAATCGTGTCCGGCGCTCCACTCCGTGTCGAGGAGCCGAGCGACGGGCCGTTAATCGCATTGGGCTCGGGTCCTGCCAGGGTCAAAACGTCCGCCATCGAATCCGGCGGCAAACCCTGCGAACTTATCGTCGCATGCACTTGTTGGTGCAGGCTCCGGTTGATCACCGCCAGGTAGATATGTCCCGCCGAATCCGTCGATGCGATGGTGTCCAGATAGGGAACGTCACTTCGCGGAGCCACCGTACCAGTCTGTTTGGTAGAAAAGACGGGACCGCTGGTCGACACACTGACCAGCGAATCGCCGAAATGGTTGCGGTAAAGATCAAAGACGTGATAAGTCGGGGTGCGAATGATGCCGTTGTCGGCGTCGGTCAGCAACGCGCCGAACCACTTACTTACGGCGATGTTATAATTGGCCATCCAGACGTGCTCACGCATGAAGGCATGAAACAGGCTGGCAGTGTACAAAGCCGAAGCAACGGTCCGCGACTGGTCAAGGATTGCCAACACCTGCTTCTGGGTTCCTCCGCCGCCAAAAAGTGGAAAATGTTCCGTGATAGCGATTTTAGGGTCCTGCACGCCGGCTGACGAGGCATCGTGCTCAACTCGCCGGGTGTCTTCGGCGGAAAACATCGCCTGCGCGAACATTGCCTGGTAAGCCTGGGAGCGTTTGTCCTCATCATTGAAGTCGTACTTTCCAAAGATCAAAGGCGCGAAGGCGTTGTGGAGAGCGATAAAATCGATGTCCGGTGCGGCCTTTTCGAGCAAAGTCTTGAGCCAGCCCCGATTCTCCTTACTCGTGTTATATGTGCCGGCAATAACTCCGACTTTTACATCCCGATCCGCGGCCCGGAGGGCCTGAGCCCACTGCTTGAACCCGGTTGCGTAGGTATCCGCCGTCTTGTATATGCGACTGTCGTTTCCGGGAATTGTGGCGTGCTGGCGCGGCTCTGCGAGATAGATCTCGTTACCCATTTCCCAAAACTTGACCGGGAGTCCTTTCTTGATAAATTCTTTCTGCCATTCAAGCGTCTCGTTCAATGAGCCGGTTCCGAAGTTGGCGGTGATCAAAGGATCCGAATCCAGCGTCTTGGAGAAATCGACGAATTCATCGGTGCCGAAGTTATTTTCGTGCACACTTCGGTCCATAGGATTGGAGCGTTTTGGCCTATTGGACCGAGGCCCCATCCCGTCCTGCCAGTGATAGTAATCGGAAAGGATTCCTCCCGGGAAGCGCCAGACCGGAATCTTCAGCGGCTTTAGCCCGCTCATGATCTCAGGTCTCAATTCCCCTCGGGCCGGGTCGAATATTCGATTGCCATTCTCGGTCCACTCAACGGATGCGCCAAAGATGTAAGGACTGATCTTTCCCAAGGGCTGAGCGGGGGAGATTTTGATCTCTGCCGACGCCAGGGGCTCGCTAGGTGGGGGGACATTACGCTTGGAAGCCAACGTGAAGATCCCCATGAACCCCAGAGCAATCGCGGCGGCGGAAATTACCTTTCGCATTAGGAGCCCTCCCCTTGAGCGACTGCATCGTCGCAAGACCTCCGGCCTTCCCTTTCGGCCGATTCATAACCTGCCACGACGTTACGCCTGAAGATAAGAAAGTAGTAAAGGTCGGTGATCCGGTTGCGTTCGGAACGTTCTGCACCCAGCCCGCGGAGCGTCGCGAGGGCAAGAGGGTTGTCCACAACACGCCCCAGTGCCCGGCGCAAAATCCTGGAAAACCTGGCTCTGGGACCTAGATCGCGCGACAAAATCTTGAATCGGCGCTTGAAGCTCACGTCCGGCACTTTACACGCCAGCGCGAATTGCGCACGGCCCGTGCGTTGCCCCTTTTGCGGAACGCCCGCGGGGTTCATCTTGTGGACGTGCGCACCCCTGGCTTGCGGGAGAAACTCCAGTCTCAATCCGCGCGCGAAAAGCCGGTAGCCGCACTCCATGTCTTCCAGCGGATGCAGGGCAGGCTCCTCGTCGAACATCCCGTTTTCCAGCATGAATTCACGCTTCAGCGAGATATTGCACGTCCAGAAAAAAAGGTAATCGAGTTTAGGCTTATGACGGACTTCTTCATAAGGAAAGCTGTGAAAAATCGACATGGGATCCCGCTTCGCATCCTCGGGCAAAAACAGCTCGCCCAGGGCGGCAAGTTCACCTCCGGGATTGCGTTGGTGAAACTGCCAGTGATTCCACACCAAATCGGGATCTGGGATTACGTCATCATCGAGGAAGAGGACGATGCGGCCGCTCGCTTCGCGCACGCCCACGTTTCTCGGGTGCGAAGGGCTTCCGAAGTGAGGCAAACCCTGATATCGCATCCGGCCCGGATTGCGGCGAACTTCCGTTTCGATGATGTCGCGGGACCCATCCGTCGAGCCATCGTCCACAAAAATAACCTCATATTCAAAGCCGCCCGTGCGTTGATTCGCAAGAGCAGGGAGCGTTCTTGGCAATAGTTCCATCCGATTATAGGTGGCGATGACCACCGAGATATCAGCCATGGTTTATTCCCGACAAAAACCAACTCTTGCAATTACCGCCGTGAAACTGCTTCACAAAGCTCGCCGCTTGGCTTGCAGATTCAGAACTGGAGCTGTGAGCCATGTGCGGACAAAGCCTACACCCACAAGCAGACAGGCGATCACACTGAGAACTACGCGCACCTCTGTCATGCTCACGGCAGTGACGCCAATAATCCCAACGATCGAGGCTGCGACCGCCATCCATACCATGAATCCCTCGACAACCTTTGAGCGGTAGACGGCAACGACAGCCGAACAAATACAACAACCCATTGCCGAAAGGTAGAAGGCCCAGGCTGCCCCGGGCAATCCCAGAAGCGGGATGAGGCTGAGATATAGCAAAATGCCCACGACTAAGTTCAAGAGCACAATACGCGCCACGGTTCCTTGCTCGCCTCGCGCCACCAATGCATCTCCCAAGGCGCGATTCACACCGAAGGGGACCAAGGCCCAAATGAGAGTTTGCATCACTGGAATCGCCGCGTCAAACTTCGCACCGAAGAGGGTTCGGAGGACCAGAGGGGCAAGCAGAGCGCCCCCTACTGAGAAACAGATCAGCAAGGCGCTCACGAACTGCACAGTCCGCTTCACGAGATGCCTGAATTCCTCGTCGCTCTTTTCGCTGACGAATTTTGAAAGCAACGCGAAAGTCGCGGTCATAACACCGTCGGGAATGATGAGGCAGACCGTGACCAACCGCAAGGCCGCACTGTAAACACCAACCTCGTAGTCGCTGGCAATGAGTCCGAGAAGGACAATGTCCATCCGGAAGAGAATTAAAGGAACAACGAACACCGTGGCAAAAGCCGGCGCGCTCCGAAGCATGGATTTCGTGACCTTGGAATCATAGGGAGGAAGAACCAGGTGCAGGTGCCGGCGGATCACAAGCTCCTGTGCCAGCGCGGCGAAACCTCGTGTGATCGCGTAAATAGCACAGAGCCCCGTAACACCACTGCCCCAGAAGACCACCGCTACAATGGAGACTCCAAGGCGCAGGAGATTTTCCCCAAGCGCCACGTACATGGACAGCCGGGCGCGTCCCAGCGCCAAAAAGAGCGCGTCGTTCGCAAGCGCGTAGGCAGATGGCACCAGCCCAAGGGAGATGACGAAGGCAGGAAAAAGGAGGCTTTGCCATGCGCTGCTGGTGTTTGAGGCGACCACGTAAATGAGTGGCGCCGTGACCAGTGCTCCCCAGAGGCCAATACGGACCAGACTCCGGTAATGAGCCAGCGCTCCTACGTCGTCCTTCGCGACTTCCCTCACCATCTGGGTGGTCAGTCCAAGCGACTTCAAATTTTCGCAGAGCACGAAAAGCGTGATCAGCAATGTGTACCGCCCCAAGAAGGCAGCCCCTGCCAGCCTTGCAATGACCACAATTAAGACAACGCTGAGGGCCGGCACAAGCAGGCGCGCCCCTAACACCGCCCCGGCATTGGATTTGAGCGAATGCCACCCCAGATCGGAGCGGAGATCCTTACCGGTCCGCTCGGCAGTCGAATTTCCGAGAGATAGGAGTCTCTGACAATCTTGAACGATCATGAAGACATCCCGTTACTCTTCATCAAATCTGTCGACTCCTTGAAAATTACCGGTTCCTCTTAGAGAGGGACGATGGCCCTGCGGTCTCCATCGAGGAGCAGCGTGTGCCGGGTCCGCCAACCATCGGTTGGCTTCGGATACCCCCCTGCTGGGACAACCGGGTGAGCCCGTATGTGTTATCCATTCCCGAACCTCTTTGTGGCGAATTCTCCACTCCAGCCACACGAGGCAGGTTTCCCGGCGCGGGTGGGGAAAAAAGAATATGGCTACTTTTGTCGAAGATTCACGCGTAACATTCTTACTTAATCCAATTAGTCCCGCAGTGAGTCTTTCCTGATCTCAAATCAAGGTCAGGCGTTTACCACCTGCGGGACCTCTTCGGAATCGTACTGATCCAGGGTTGCCAAAACAGGTACACCCAAATGGAACTCGGCGTCGGAATCCGATTTCAGACGGTGGTCGAGCAACTCCAGCAAAAACCCAAAGCTAACTGCGACGAGCAAGCCAAGTCCGAACGCCAGCTTCATCAGCAAAGAGGAATTGGGTTTTACGGGGCTGAGGTTGGCCCAGGGCGACTCAATGGGCACGACATTGATGATGCCTGTCAGATTCATCGCATCCTGTAAGCGTGCCTGATCGTATTCCTTCTCGTAGAGGAGCAGGCTGGATACCAAAGCTTTCTTTTGTCGATCTAATAGCTCAATTTGCATAGCCTGGCGGTCCAGGGTGTGAATTCGTTCCTCGTATTCGCCGTATTCCTCTTTCATTGCTGTTTCGAGAGCCTGATTTGATCTCAAGTCCGTCTGACTGACCGATTCCTTTTGCCGCAGGTCCTCGGCCACTTTGTTGATGTCGGTTGTCTGCTCGTGAGGGGGGTTGTTCAGCACCTGGTTTAACACCTCTTCTGCTTCCTTCAGCTCTTCCTCGATTTGCAAGACTAAGCGGTTCTGCGGTTGGAATTTCTGGAGCAACTCAGTCCGTTTTAATTGGAGCTGCAAGACCTGGCTCCGCAAAGCGCCAATGGCCTGCTGATTGACGACGTCTTTGTCACTCGTCAGGAGCCTTGGGGGTGTCGCCTGGAGTTGAGTTGACGCGCTGTCAATTCGTGCCTGGTCTCCCCGTGACGAGGCGCGCGCCCTTCGCCAACCAGCCTCGAAATCCGAGGCCGCTTTCATTGCCAATTCCCTCTCCTGCTCGACGGAGTCGACGCTACCGCCGGGCCGAATTCTCTCCATTTCTTCTTCGACCTTGGCCAACTGAGCTTTCTTGAGATTCAATTGATCCAGGAAAAGATCGGTGGTGTTAGGCCCTTTATGGATCAACAGATGCTGGGCCAAGTAATTGCTCGTCAGGCTTTCAAGTGTGCTCTGGGCAAACCTCGGGTCGCCCCACCGCAGGTGGACATCAATAATGTGCGATTGTTTTTCAGGCGTAATCTGCACCTTCGTAGCCAACCTCTCGACGCCTCGCACTAAAGGGCTGGGATAAGGTTTGGAATGATAGGAATCGTAAACGTGACGAATGGCATTCATCGGAGCGTTCAGCAGCCGGATGTACCAGGGTTCCGGTAGCGTGTCGATCTTCATGTCCTTGACAGTTTTTTCGATCACGGCAGGACTCTGAATTATCTCCATCTCTGAATTGAGATCCTGCTCGGTAACCACTTGCGGGGTCAGCATCCGGACACTGGCCTGGTCTGAGGAAATGATGGGCTCCTCTCGCTTGTGGGTCAGTAGAAAGCGCACCGAAGCTTCATATGTGGGTGGCCAGAAGAAGCAAGCCAGCGCGCTAACGATGACAATGAAGCAGTAGAGTCCAATAATTGGCCACTTCTGCTTGAAGACAACGCGAAGGACGTCGCGCGCCGTAATGTTAGGGATAGGCAATTCAAATTGGGCCATTCTAGTATCTCCCATCACTTGGTGCTCGGGCCATGCCGGCGGCGTCACAAACGTCCCCGGGAACTGACCCGCCGATTTCACCTGCGCAAAGCGCCAGCGCTACTTGAACCCAAACCATCGATGTGACAATCGGGATACGATAAGAAAATCCCGTCATGTCGGCCAGGAAAAATCCCAGCAGTCCACATATTGAAAACAGGCCCACGACCCGGGCGAACGGAATCTTGGCGCGCCTCACGCTCGCAATCATGCACCTGAAGGTGATGAACCAGAAAACCACAAATATTGCCGCCCCCAACATCCCGGTTTCACTGAGTTCAAGCAGCAGGATGTTGTGGACTGCGAAAGGCTTCAGGCGGCTTTCGGTACTCTCGTCGAACTGCTGAACCACTTTTTCAAACGAATTAAGTCCCACCCCCAAAAAAGGATAGGCTTTAGCCATATGCCATGCTGTGTTGGCGAGGCTGAGCCGGAAAGTAACCGATTCGTTAAAGGTTTCGATCCATCTCTCGTAGATACGGTTTGCCCGCAGCGCAATGCCGCACGCCACCACCACCGTGATCACAGCGAGAAGGATCCTTTTGCTGAAGGATAATTTGAAGGGTTTCCACAATAACCAAAGAATCGCTGCCAGGGCGAGGGCTGCGGCAAGACCGGTCCATCCGCTGCGCGACAACGTGAAGTAAAGCGCCGGAGCCGAAAGCCCCACACCGAGTGCGCCCAATGCCTGGAGCCAGGAAAAGCGGGAGACCAAGGCACTCGCGATGGACACAGGGATTATCAGAACAAAGTAAATGGCAAGCACGTTCGGATGAATCAGGAGGCCGGTCGGCCTCTCCTGCACCTTTCCTTGGAGCATGATTGTTCCCACGTCAGTGTCAGGGATGATCATCTCCCCGTTTACTTCGACTGGTTCCTGTTCACCCGCGCCCAAAAAAGTCAGGTTCAACAGACCCGGACGCTCAACCTGCACGAGAGCTACAGCCGACTGCAAGACCAGGCCGGCCAGCAGACCGGTGACGAACAGCTTGTACCGGCGCTGATCGACAAGGTAGTTTCGCAAAAGGAGGAATAACAAGAACGACTGCACGATCTCCGAGAGTTGAAAAATCCCGAGTTTGAAATCACTGCCGAAAGCCGTGGACAATGTCGCCACACCCAGGTAAACCAGAAAGGCAACGAGCAACGGTTTTTCAACTGTGATTTGAATCTTCCGATTCTTTCTCAGACGCAAGGCCAGGACGGCAAGGAGGATCAAAGCCAAAATGGCCGTGATTGAAACTCGCAGCCCAATCGCCCCTCCCATGTGGCCTGCCTGATAAATCAAGTGTTTCTTCAGGCTGATCGAGAGAGTGGCGGCCAGGGCAAACAAAACCCCCTGTTCAATTAACTGAGGGAAGTAGCCGGCAATCGGAAGACAAGCCACGCCCAAGGTAATTCCAAGAATTACCAATGCAATCGATAACGGCTCACTCGAGATCAGCAATAACACTCCGGCACACAGGATCCCCAGCACGCCTGCGGAGATCCATGTCAGCAGTGTCCCGGCGTTCCACGACTTGGTACCTTCGCGCGCTTCACCCTGCTCCTGCAGTGGGACGGATTGGGAGACATGCTGTAGCATCTTACTCGGCTCTCTTGGACTGCCCTCTATATCCGATCAAAGGGCGCGGTATAACCAACCCGGGATGTACCTCTTACGCTTGTTCAGCACGACACCGAAGAATTTCAAGCCAGCTCGTTTGATACTTGCGATGCTTCGGGCAACAACCTCTCTTCGTTCCCGTTCAGCTTCAAGCACGAATACGACACCATCGATTGCCGGGGCCAAATCTAGTAGCTCCGAAGAATCGCGCATCGGCTCACAATCGATGAGAATGACCTTGGCCTGAGTTCTTAGGTTGGGCAGGGAGTCCCGAAGCAAGAATGAAAATCTTTGCCCCGTTGGGCCGCCCGGGTGGGGAGTGAATACGGAAATGTCCAGGCACCCCGTCCGGCGCACGGCAAGGTTTAATGCCTCAGCCCCCTGCACTGCGACCTCTGGGCTGTTATCGATCCCAAAAATTGCGGCTTGCGATGGATGACAGAGGTTACCATCCACCAGGACAACCGAGGCGCCTTCTTCCGCGACAGCGCAACTCAGCTTGGAGGCAACCCAGCTTGCGCCCTCGCCGGGAGACGTGCAGCAAACCGCAGCGCACAGAGAATCACGGTTCGAGAGGTCGAGCGCACTGCGAACTTTTCGGAAGTGCTCTCGAACGCGTTCAGACACATCCCATGCGCGTATTTCCGGAGTCGTCACAGGATGAGCTCCACCCCCCCCAATGTCCGTCTTCGCTGATTTGAATAGCGTCTCCATTCACCTAAGATCCTCCGCCCCATCTCACGGCGCTTAAAATACGCTCGTGAAGAAACCGAAGCTAAACGGGATATTGTTGCGGATATATTGCGACACCCACGCATTGACATCGCCGATGCGTGACCTCGGCACATAGACCACATCGTAGGGCTCGAGCGGAATATTGCGGTCGGCGTATTTGGCATTCAGCAATTCTTTGACGTTTATCGTCAGCACGGAGGGCGGCTTCTGTCCGTTGCGCCGGATGATGAGCACCTGCTTTCTCCGTGCACTATCCTTGAGTCCACCCGCCTCAGAAATTGCATCAAGGACGGTCTCGCGTCCGCCGAGGGGTTGAAGCCCCGGGTGCCCGACTTCGCCATCGACGTAGATTTTCTGCGAGCTGAATGAGCGAACGATAACTGCCAGTTCCGGTTGCCTGAGCTGGGTCGAGTAAATGTGAAGCAACGACTCCCGGAGTTGCTCCGGAGTCAGGCCTGCGGCGAGGACTTCATCGGCCAATTGTAGAGAAATGCGGCCATCCGGCCGCACCGTCACCTGCTCGTTCAATTCAGGGTTGTAGAAGAGCTTGATGTCAAGCTGGTCGCCAATCTGGATCACGTAACTCGTCTGCCGATTTTCGGCTGCGCTCCCCTCCTGAGGAGGGCATGCGCCCGCAGACTCAGCCCGTGGCGCAGCCATCACAGACAGGCATGACGCGAGGGCGATCATGCCAGCAACGCCCATTACCCCGAAGGCATTCAGATTCGGATGTCCAAAATTCTTCCAAAGCCCTTTGCAAGACCTTTGCATTGCTCTATACCTCATCGAACCTGTCTCTCCCGCGCATCACACAGATCCGCAAGTAGAGCGAAGTCGGAACCACTTCTTACGGATTCCCAGCGGATTCACTTCCCATCGCCTGCGGAGGCACCTTTTCCGGAATGTCTGAAGCTCCCCTTACTGCAACCCAACTTGTGAGATTTTCCAGGGACCGGACGTGTCGAATCATCGAAGTCTTTCTGAGAATCGTCGGGGGCAACATGGCACCGAACTGCCCCATGGAATGCTCGTGCTGGATTACGGATCCTGAAGGATTGAACGGAATGCCTAACTTCAAGCGAACGTCTCGTTCGATAAAGTCGCGCAGATCCACAAGCTGTCCCTTGCTCAAATGGTCCGTGAAGACGTACGAAGAGTAGCCGGTATTCGGGTTGCCTTTATAATAGTCGGCTACCTTGGTGTAATCGACCTCAATACTAAAAAGCCGATCCTCGTGCGTGGTATAAACCCAAATGTTTGGCTCACTTTCGTGGGGAACTGACCCGTCATAATAAGGCGAACCCGGATAAGGTGTAATGATGGTCATGTCAAAATCTTCGGGCTTCACTTTGAGCAACCAGTCATAAGTTTCCGTCGCCGTCTCGCGGGACTCTCCCGGATGGCCGATCGACATCAACGCCTTCACCTTTATGTTGTGCCGGCGTGCGATCTCAACGCATCTCGTGTTTTCCTCGAGAGTCGCTTTCTTATTGATATTTCTCAGAATCCGCGGTGACCCGGACTCGAATCCGGTCAGGATCCATCGAAATCCCGCTTCATACATCGCCTCCGCTTGCTCATCATTGAACAACTCCGCCTTGATAAAGCCGCGCAGGCGAAATTCTGCTTTCAAATCCTTCCCTGTCTTCGCAATGGCCCTCATAAGTTCCACCATCTTGGTGTTCACATTAAGCTCGTCGTCATAGAACATGTACCCCGTCACACCATACTTGGTGTACAAGTGGATGATCTCGCTGACGATGGAATCGATGGTCCGCATGCGAATACGCCGGAGCATGGGAGACGCCCGGCCACCGCAAAAGCCGCATCCAAAGGGACAGCCGAGTTGGGCGATCATGCTCATCGCAGAGACGCCTTCAATCGAGTAATGATAGCTTTTCGCATCGACTAAATGCCGAGCCGGCAGCGGCATGCTCGAAAGGCGCGCGTTGGTGAGGAACATCGGCGAATGTGGATCGTCGGCGTCAATCACCTGCGCACAATCCCGAGCGATCGCCCGGAAGATGGCCTCTTCCCCGTCGCCTGTCACCAGGACGTCAAAGTCTTCCTTAAGTTTTTCGAACGCTCGCGTCGCCCGTCCCGTTATGCCACGCTTTTCCTCCTGTTTTCGCGCGGCGCCTGTAAGTGTGATATGCGGCCCCCCCAGGATGATGCGGGCGTCGGGCCTCACACTTCGAATAGCGCGAGCAACGTTCGTTGCGGCGGGCAATTGCGGGGTCGTCGCTGTCAGGCCAAAAACCCACGACTCTGAGCTTGCCGCATGGTCCCGAGCCGCATCTTCATAGTTCTTGACTCCCGAAAGGTCCAACATTTCAACCTGGTTTCCTGCTTCTTCAAGGACCGCTGCCACCTTGAGGATGCCAAGGCTCATGAACACTCTCTCGTCCAGCAGGAACACGGAAGGAGGAATGATCAAGCATATGTTTTCATTCATGCTTACCCCTTAACTCTTCATGGTCCCTTCTTGAGGCCCCAGCCCGGAAGGCGCTGGTTCCCTTCGAAGGTCGAACGATAGAAACTTAAATTGGTCCACGCCTCGCTTAGACAGACGACTTGTCAGTCCCTCAAGCTCATCGTCCTGACCGCTTCTTATGAGGAGGCGAGAGGCTCCACGCTCTGGTTGGGCGCTCCGACCATCGACTGGACCGGGGCCACTCGATCGAGGTAATCATCCAGAGCGCCGCAAAAATGTTTCCATTCAAACCGACCGACATGTTGGCGTCCGGCCTCTCCCATTCGGCGGACCAGCTCCGGGTTATCCGCAAGAGTTTCCATCGCTGCGGAAAATGCTTTTGGGTCCGGATTCACCAGATAGCCCGTCTCGCCGTGCCGAACAGTCTCCAGGGGACCGCCACGGTTAACTGCGATTACAGGCTTCTCAAAGGCCATCGCTTCGATCGGCACCAAACCCCAATCTTCGTTCAAGGGCGTATAGATGACTGCGAAACAGGATCGATAAAGGTTAAACAGATCTTGGTCCGAAGGAGACTCGACGAATTGGATTTGGCCCAGCCCACTTGCACGGTCCCGTAGCCTGGCAATATAGGGACGGCTCTTTTCGTCCACAAACCCGGCAATGGTCAAGTTGAACTCGCGGAGATCAGGCCTCCGAGTCATAAGGTCGACGAACGCATCGATGCCAAGCTCATGGTTTTTTGTCCACATGATGCGGCCGGGAATAAGAAAGGTTTTCTTGTACTCCGCACCAGGGCTGATTCGGGACAAATCAATGCCAGGGTAAATGACCGTGATCTTCTGCTCGTCGCACAACTTGCCCGCCAGGATTCTCCGCTTGACCTCACCACTGATGGCAAAGACATGCGAATAGTGGTTCCACGCTCTGCGATCGACCACCCGGAAGGCTCCAGCGGCAAGCGAAAGGGCCATCCGGCGGGACCAACGGTTGTTGTGCATCCGAAGGTATTCGGCTTGGTAGACCGGATCAAAAGCCGCTCGGAGCGGAGTGAGGCACACACAAATGGCTGGGATCTGGTGATTCCGGAAGGTAATCAAATCGCCGATCCCCTCGCAAAAGACCACCAAGGCGTCCTGATTTGCAAGAGGCAGTTTTTGGCGAATTAACAACGTCGCCGCGCCAGTGACACGGCGGAACGTTCGTTTTACGGAAACGCGCGACAGCTCCATTACCTTGGCCCTGCGCAACTCCTCGAACGTGGAGTCCGCCTCATAGCGGTTGGTGAGGATCGTCCAATTATGGCGGCTCCTGCTTACCAATTCGGAGATCGTCCGCTCACCACCACTCTTCAAATACAGCCACGGATAGTAGAGTGCTACGTTCAAGGTTTTCCTCATTCAGCCCAACTGCTTGAAAGGGACTTGACTTCGCCAGACGGCGTCGGCTCGACCCTAGTGGGCACCTTTGCCGCCCAGGACTGCGGGGATCGTGGCGGCAAGGATCTTTAAATCCAGGCCGAGCGACCAGGAGTCGATGTATTGCAAGTCCTGTGAGGCCATGACATCAAAATCCTGTTCGCGTCCCCTTACCTGCCACAACCCCGTGAGGCCAGGCAGTACACTGAAACGACGAAGATAAGTGGGCTCGCGAAGCTGCTCAGCAACCCAGACGGGGATAGGGCGTGGTCCCACAAGACTCATATCGCCTCGAATCACATTGAAAAGCTGGGGCAGTTCGTCCAGGCTGGAACGACGCAAGAATGCCCCCACACGGGTCACGCGGGGGTCCCTAAACAGCTTGAAAGAGATGCCGCGAGCATCATTCACGTGTTGAAGGTCCTTGCGAAGCTCCTCGGCGTCTTCCACCATGGTTCGAAATTTAAGCATTGGAAATATCCGGCGGCCCCGTCCCACACGCCATTGACGGAAAAAGACATGACCCCGGGAGGTCAATTTTATTGCCGTAGCAATAACGACGAAAACGGGAGAAAAAACTATTACGCAGATCAGAGAGGCCACCAGGTCTAGCGTCCGCTTGGCTATCCTCGCAAGAGGTTGTGCATACGGTGTGCGGTTGAATGTCATGACGACAAAATCAGATTCGGCTCGGAGGGATGGGTCGCTCAAGCCGTCAAACAAGCTGACATGAAATGAAATAGGCAGGCCGAGATCTTTGACCGAAGCTCGCAGTGTCTCGAATTCTTCAAAGCAGCTGTTGAGAGGCAGGGCTACATGAACCTCATCAATCAGGTAAGTTACAACGACATCAGAAAGTCGTTCCAATCCACCTAGCCACGGAACATCCGCGAATTCCCTGGCAAGTTCAGGCTGAGGGTCGGAGTCGAGCGTTCCGACTATTACTTTCTTGGTGGGTGATTCTTTCAAGGCGCGAGCGGCACGGGACGCGAGTTTGCCTGTCCCGATGAGCAGTGTCCGTACACCAGTGGATGAAGAGGAGGTTCCCCCAGGGTAACTTGGACAAGATCCATCGCTAACTGCTTTCAGATCGGATTGTTGTGAAGGAACCCCAAACGCCATCCTTTCAGCTCCCTGATTAAGGTTAATCTTTCTATTTAGGTACTCCCCCCCGCTAAACAGGTGAAGCACGCACACCTTGTACTTTTGATGGAGCCCTGAATCCAATTTTTGTGCACGAGTCTTGCCAAACACATTATAAAAATAATTTCTTGCTTGTCCAGCACCTCCGTTGAAATAATTCGTGTTAGAGGACAAGAAAGCATGGAGGGATTCCTGATTTCCGCCGTATGTCACCCTGTGGAGCAAATCGTTTCCATTAAGGTGAAAGGTGTTGCACTTAGTCGGCTCCATCGCCGCAGATTTTCCCCATGATTCCTAAGTCTAAATCCTGAAAGCCAGACCGGCATCGATTTGCGATTGGAGCAGCAGTCTCCCTGGACTCGAGGACGAGCAGCTTGAAGGTAAACTCCATCCGATACCATTTGCCAAACCCTTGATCGCGGTATGAGGTCGATGCTTGGGGTGCGAACACGCGTTGTTGTCCGCTTTCACAGGTCCAACTATATTCAGGTCCAAAGCATTACCTCTGAAACGTCCGGTCAATCGGCCAGTCCAGGTCGGCGAGTCAATGAAATGTATCTATTATTAACGACTTATCCGGACATCGAGTGCTGTAATCACCGGAGGAGCAGGCTTGCTGGGTTCACGCCAAAGTGATCGCCTTATAAGGAGGAAGGGTTGGAGGTAGCCTGCTTTGCCACTTTGATGACAGGAATTGAGTCACATGTGGCGCATCTGAACTCACATCCCAGATTTTCTATGGTTCGCCTGGACGTAACGCACCATGCCGAAATTCCTGACCAGGCGCATTTTGTCCTCTACTTTGCCCGCCGGATTGCACGCCAGATTACTTAAAACTGCCGATCCAGATATGAGAAAGTCGACGCCCTGGACACACATAACTCCTTGGGGGTGGCACTCGCCAAGAAATCTAAATACCTGCTTCCTTCCCACCTCAGAAACCTACAGAGACACTGAAATCAATCCCCGGAGTGAACCTCGACCAAGGTCTTGGCTTAACCATAGACTACTTTCGTCGATAGCTCACTTCCACTTCTCTCGGGAATCAAGCGCGAACTCCGGGCCGGTTGGTGGAGCCCACGGGCGGTTGCCCAATTTGCCCCCAATTCCTTATTCTCGTTTGCCCGGTCGAATTCAATATCATCGCGAACGAGGATCCCTTTGACCCATTTGCTGCGTGGTTAGGCGTCTATAATCAAGTAAAGCTGAGATTTTCCACGGAAATCAGATTCACGAAATGTGCATTTCGCTGCACCTTCGGGACCCCAAGGTTCTCTAATTTTGACGTATGCCATTGATAATAAAATACTTATAGTGCCATTATGTTTGGCACGAGACCTGCTTTAAGACTGGGCGTACGAGAAAACACAATACAGGAAAGTCTGAAGTGTTCGGGCTATATTCAACCAAGGAGACAAACAGATGAGAAAAGTGGTCTTGATCGCAGCGTTGGCGTTTATTCTCGCACCGGTAGGTGCGAGGGCAGACTCAGTTGAGTTTACTGGTTTGGGCGGTGCGTGGGCGTGGGATGGCACTACCCTGATCATTGGAACAAGCAACTTGTCGATTGTCGGAGTCAATGGATCGACCCTGTCCGCCTTGACTTCCGTCGGAGGCTCAAACGACATCATAGTCACCGTCAGTCCTGGTGTCACGGGCGGAGGCAGCGTTGACGTGGTGCAAAGTAACTACAGCTTTGGTGTCGGTCAATGCACGTCGGATTGTTTTTTGGGATCCTTTACAAGTTCAACCTTCTCAGGCGGCTCTGATCCTGGAAGCGGCGGTGTTCTCACCATGGCCTTCGTTTCGGGGTCTGTCGACTCGCAACTACTGACGGATCTTGCCGGCCTCGGTTTCTTTGGAGGGGTTGTACCTGCAAACGGAGCGACCGGGTTCTTGACGTTGACCATCGACCCGAAAGGTACATTTAATGGGCAGTGTCCTCTTCAGGAGTGCGGAGCAGTGGGCAGCCTCGATATGTCTGTCACTCCAGTCCCTGAGCCTGGCAGTTTGATGTTGTTCGGAACGGGCTTGCTCGGGATGGGCGGATACCTCCGTCGCAAGTTTTTGTCCTAAGACATCTAAGGTGGCAATTTAGACCACTTTCCTCTCACCAAGCAAGCCCCGCTGGGTAACCGGCGGGGCTTGCTGTCTCTTTAAACCCTTCAAGTCTCCTTCAGATGTTCGGCCGCTTACACGGTTCCTTGTTTCCGACGTAGTTGTCCAGTAATCTTAGCAAATTCAATGCAAACAGGGATCTTGATAAGGACTGGGCTGTAGATCAGTGATGGCCATTTCCAGGCCCGCTCTGGGCGCAAGGGTGGGCAGCCCCTCCATCTTCCTTGCGCCGGTGTTGCGGGTTTTGGCGGACTCTGCCGCGATTTGCAGAAACAGTTGTGATTCCATTTAGAATCAGCAAGCGAAATCAGATTCTTGTGCGCCGTCGGCCAGTGTCGAGTTAGTTTGAGGAGAGGAGTACAGGCTCGCGCTTGAAAACAAAGGGCCGCTGCCTCGGGCTTTGTTGCCCGAGGCGATTGCCCTTCGTTGCCTCAATGAGCCGAATCAGGTTCTAGTGTTTCCACAAATCGACGCGAATCGCGCCTGAACAGGCCATGGTCTGCTTGGCGCCGGGATTGATGTTGCGAGCACGGATGGTGGATGTCTTTGGTGAACTTACCCAGGTGAAACAGTTTAGAATACGGCCTCATCTTCTCGTTGGCCGAAATTCGCTGCACCTTGCTTGCATCCCAGCCCGGAGTTGCTCAGCCTCAGCGGGGCTGAAAAGCAGCAGGCCCCAACCCAGTCGCTCAAGATCGTCTTTGTCCCACCTCGCGCTCATAAGACCCCTCAAAGTGTGGGCGTTAGACCCAAGCAACAGGTGGCCGATTTCGTGCGCAGCGACACATCCCAATAGCTGCCCCGCTGACAAACTTCCACGAGCAAAGTCCTCGACGCGATCATCGAATACAAATGCGTAGTGCCCGAATTGTCCGTTGGTGAATACCTGGGCATAACCGAAGCTGTCGCCATACTGGAGGCTCGATTTGCTCGGGTGAGGCAAGATGTTCAGTACAAGTTCCGAGGATAGAAGGCGTCTTTCGCAGTCAAGATCTACCTCCTGATCTTTTTCGGATACTGGACATGTCACCCATTCGGTCGCCATCCCCGCGGCCTTGAGTACGCGCGATGTCGCTCTTTCTGCTTCTGTCAACCGCCTGCGCGAAACTTGCGCATAATTATATATGTGAATGGTGATAATGGGCATTGCAGATCCGGCCTCTGAGCAGGGCGTCTGCGCCAGGAGCGCTCCAGCCGTCTCTAAGACGAAGATTGCGGTCAGGAGTAGGGGTGCTTTGACCATACGCCACCTTGCGTCTCCGCCGCGGCAAGCCCTGGAAGGTCCGGCTCACTCGCGACTTCTTCCAAACCAAAAAAAAGGCCGCTGTCTCCCACTTTGGGAAACCAGCGGCCTCTGAGAATTTCAGTCAGCCGAATTCGTAAGTCAGCCCAGCTCACTTGCTAATCAAGGCAGAAAAGCAAACGTAATAAAATGCGATGGGCGTCCGCTGTCCGGATTTCGCGACCAGAAACAGTTCGCCGATGCCGGAGTTTTGGTTGGTCGCACTATTGACGGTATTGTTTGGTGATGGAAGCGGGGTTGCCGTCCAGGTGTTGCACAGACCGGAAGACACACCCGTGCAGGTGGCCTGTATTCACGTGGTACCCGCCAAGCTCGCCGGGTTGAGATGGAGCCCATAAGAGTTGCCGTTATAATTGAAGGCAATGTGGAGGCCGCACTGCACGGTCTGGCCGGCAAAGGTCATCGTCCCGTAGGTAATGCCGTTGTTGAGGGGATTCTCGTGGCAAATTGAGATGATGCGCGCGGCAATGTTTTCCGTGCCCGTAAAGGGCGGCGGCGGGGTGGTCGAGACCGTCGAAGCCAGGTAAGCCAGCGTCAGCTTCACCGCCCGCGAAAGCGAGGAACTGACGTCCAGGAGCCAGTCGCAACTATTGCCCTGGATGACGGAGAGCACGCTGTCCTTTGAACCTTTGTTGCTCCCATAGGTGACGTACGCACCCAGGCCGTCGCTTTGCAGTTGCAAGGCCGTATTGTTGTTGTCCGTATCGTTGAGGAAGCTGCTGACGTTCCACCCGCAAGTTGGGCTAGATGAGAAACCCCGAGCAGGGACCATCAACCCCAAAATAACTGCGAAGGCCAGAAGCCAGCCTCGGGTCAAGCATGATGCGTTTTTCATTTTCAAATCTCCATAGATTGAGTTTCATGTCCGCCAAAACAAAAAGGCCGCCGGCGCCTCGATGTATTCGGGGAACCGACGGCCTCTGAGAGCTTCAGTCAGCCGATTGGGAAAAAGGTGTTAGGTCTTAGGTGTTAAGGGCTGGGGAAAGAGGAATCTCCCACCCTAGCACCTGGTACCTAATAGCACCTTCCCTCAAGTAAATTTCACTTTCTTCTTCGTCACTTCCGCCAGAACCGGCAAGCCGTCCTGGATCTTGAGCTGTTGAATCTCCCCGCAATGAAGCTCTTTGCAGAATTGAATGAATGCCTGCCACGCTGTACACGCGGCCGGTGATCCCTCATTTATTGGGGTCGGAGATTCGCGCTCAGCTTTGTTACCCAGTTCGATGCCAGCCATGATTCTCCTTCGAAAGGTGTGGCAGCTTGTTCCCGTTCCTTACGGCCGTGTCGCATGGATGTGGAATGTCATATAGAAATCGCCCGCGTTAGTTATGTTGCCGGTTCCATGGGTATCCACCAGGTTCAATCGGGCGCGCGCCTTCCCGGGGCTTGTGCTCCCGTCCGGATTGACCACCGGAACCGGGTCGATGAACCAGTCGTTGCAGCCACCCGAATCGGCAGAATTACATGTGACCTGCGGTTCTTGCGCCTCGGGTTCGTTCTGGAACGGCCCCATGTCGAGGCGGTAGTATGTGGAACTCGTGGTTGGCGGCAGGCGGATTGACATGATACAGGTGAATCTGTCTCCCGGTTTCATGGTCAGCATGTCGCGGTTCTCAAAGCTGCATTTGGTTTCGGTGCGTACCTCCACGAAACTCGTCCCCCAGAAGGGTGGATTGGCAGGCGCCGTGTAACCCGGGTCCCCCGGTTGCACTGCATTGGATGTACTGAGCGTGATCCCCACCTTGCGAGACGACGAGGAACTCAGCAGGTCCAGTCGCCAATCTCCATCCACGATATGGTTGTAACCGTTGGCTACCAGAATCGAAATTACGTTCGCTACACCGTTGTGGTAAGCCCCCAGGCCATCACTCTGGACGAAGTACGGTGTGCCCGTGGAATCGAAATCGGCCAAATTGTTGGTGATGGGAAGGTCTGGGGGAGTTTTGCCCCCACCAGCAGCGATGGTCACGTGCAATTTGCCGGCGAGGACCAGCAACGCCACAACCACTCCTGCCCTAAGAACCCAGTTTCTGCCGAACATTGATTTAGTTTTCATTTAAATTCTCCTTAGAGTTTGATTTCTTAGCCGGAATTTCCGTTTTGGATTCCCGAACAACAGAAGCATTCGTTCACCGGTTCGTTCGCAGGCGCAATTCCGCCCTCCAGTGGATGGCCATCCCCACGCGCTTCACTCGTCAAGAAAAATTGAGAGATAAGAGGTCGTCCGACGCGGCCCCTGCCAACGCCAGACCCAAGACCATTAGACGACTTCGAGTCCTGCCGTCTCCCATGGTTCCCTCCTATACGTCATCGGAAAACAAAAAAGGCCGTCAAGGCAGGCGTTTGCGCCTGACCTGACGGCCTCTGAGAAATTCAGTCAGCCGGGGAAAAGCAGGAATCAGGATCCAGGAATTAGGAGTTAGGGTTGGGGGTTAGTGACAATCAGTAAGCATCTGCACCAAGCCCTCGGTCATTGGTTTCCCTTCTGTCTCCTGGCTCCTGAATCCTGACTCCTGCTCTTAACCAAACTTCACTTTCTTCTTCGTCACTTCCGCCAGGACGGGCAATCCGTCCTGGATTTTGAGGCACTCAATTTCGCCATGCCGAAGGTCCTGGCAATAACGGACGAACGCCGTCCATGCGGGATGTAAAAATTGCTGCGTGCTCCCATTGTCATCTGGCTGGCGTCCAGCAGGTCCTGCAAGTTTCTGTAGTATTGCCATTCCGTTTCCGTTGCTGCTAATTGAAATTGTTCCGAACAGTTACGAGAACTTAATTCTTCCTGTAAACGAAAACCTGGCCTGCGGCGGTAACGCTCCCGACGTCCCTCCCATTTGCACCCACCAGAAGCAAAGAGGCATCTCCAGATGAATAGGGGGCAATCCCCACGCTATAGCTAAATCCTCCGCCAGCCGTGGGTGCTTCAAAAATGGCCAAAGTAGGTTGCGAGGGATTCAAAGGGTTCGAGAGGTAAAGGTGTGCCGTGCCGCAGGTCGCGTTCGGTGCTCCGACCAGGACCTCGACCCTCCCGTCGCCCGTCATTTCGCCGGCGTCCATATGCGTAGCCCATCCGCCCGTCAATCCCGGATAAGGCAGGAAGTCGAAGCTGGAAGCCGTGCGGCTTCCGGTGATGGGTCCAGAAAAGATTAGAGCTCTGGGGTTGGTTGTGGAACTCCTCCATCCAGTGGTGGCGATGACGTCGGTCGCCGTACTGCTGCTCAATATCCCCGAGCTGACCTGAAATCCGAGATTGTCGCCGCTGATCCCCGCGGCCAGTGTGAAGTAGGTGGTCGAGGTCAGCGGTGAAGGGAGCACAAATATCGTTCCTGCGGCGGTGGCGCTGCCCACTGTGGCGCCTTGGGCGCCGACAATCAGGTCGGGAATGCCGTCGCCAGTCACATCGTCGATGGCCAAGCTCGAACCGAATTGGTCAGCGTTATTGTGAAGAGGGTCGGCCACCGTCCCGATCAGATCGAAGCCAGAAGCGTTGAATCGATAAACGTAGACCACACCGGCCAGTCCCTTTTTTCCGCCCGTACCCGAGGCTCCCACCACGACTTCGTCGCCAGCCGTACTCCCGTCGAGCTTGCCCACCGCCACACTCGTCCCGTAGCCTCCGGGATTCGATGCGGGTGGGCTGAGGGGAGCGAAGCTGTAATTTAAAGTCCCGTTCGCGTCCATACTTCCCATGAAGACGATGGCCGTCTGGGCAAAGAAGTCGCCAATCACAAAATCAGGTATGCCGTCGGCGTTTACGTCTCCTGCCCCTATCATCCTCGCCGCTTTGGTTGCCGAGGGATCGTACAGTACGGTGATGTGCGGCTGCACGTGAGTTCCAACAATCACTGTTCCGTCCAGCACCTGCCCGGTGGCTGGATCCAGTAAGAAGAACTCCATTTTGCCGCTGTTATTGCCCGAACCAACCGCCGCTATCTGAACGGTGCGGGACTGCACGCCATTGGTGAGCGTCACCGGTCTCACAGTGATGGTCACGCCAAGGTGGGGTTGGTATTGCGCCCCACCGGATGAGGTCACATTGTTTAGAGCCGTAACCAAAGTAAACCCGCTTGGTGTTCCCAGAGTCACGCAGCCGTTGGGCGACCCTTTCGCGGTCACTGAGAAGAGCTTGGTTCCTTTCCCGCTGCGCCCGTCGGTGTTTTGAACCACCACATCGAAGGTACTGATGGTAGCGGTAGCCGCGATGTTGATGTTGGCCGTAACCTGGTTGCTGGCGTTGAAGGCGGTGGAATTGACCGCGATGCCGTCTGTACTTGTGGTGCCCGACAAGAAAAAGATGGCACGCGCGCCCTTCTTGAATCCGTTCCCGCCGATGGCCACATTCAAATTAATGGTGCCTTGCGGTCCTGAAGACGGAGTGGCGGAGGTGACCTGAACGTTCTGCGCCATGAGAGCAGATGGGAATCCGCTCAAGGCGATCGCAACACCGGAGAAGAACGCAGCACTCCAGACAAAAGCTCTATGCTTCACGTCGGCACCTATCCTTGGCCCGTTCCATTTTACAAGCCCTTTTATTTGAAATTTAGCCCACTACTTTTCTTACACGGACGCGGAATTCTCTTTTCCGAATTATACGCCTATTTTTTTGTGCCCACCAGTACGAACGGGGCCCAGAAGTAAGGCTGGTTGAATCGCCCGTGGGATTCGATCATGGCCAATTGCGCTTGTCGCAGCGCCGCCGCTTGGTCTGTTTGTTGCAAGTTCCTGTAAAAGCTGCGCATAAAATCCAAAGTGGAATGGTCATTCACTTCCCAAAGGCTCGCCATCACCGAGGAGCTTCCCGCGTACAAAAAGGCGCGAGTGAGTCCAACTATATCGTCGCCTGCCGGGTACTCGGAAAAATAGCCGCTGCCCATTGCGGTTTCGCAGGCGCTCAAGGTGACCAACTGAGTGTGAAGGCTCAGCCGCAGAATCTCGTAAACTTGCAGGCGCCCGTCGTCCTGTTTGTCAGGTTCTAATTGCACCCCGGAAAACATTGGATTGAGCCGGTCGAAAAAGCCGTGAGCCGCCAGGTGAATGATCCTAAAGCTGTCTGCCCGTTGCTCAAGGGCGCGCTTGGTAGCTCCTTCGCCCACCAACACCAGGCTTTGGTCTGGATAAAGGCTGCCTACACTGCGGGCCTCCTGTGGCGTAAAGCGCAAACGGGAGCTGGCCGGGGCCATGGCCAACAAACTCCCTTTCGGGCTTGGGGATTCCATCCCGTAGACCAGTGCACTAGCTGCGGGCAGATAGCCCACAACAAAGTCCTGGACCAGGAAATGCACGCCCTTGCTTTCAGGTTGGGGCAATGCAGCGAATGGCAGATAATGCAGGACACCGTGAGGCACCAACACAATTCGCGTGACACCCTTCAGCCATCCCTCCATTTCAATGGGATCGATGAGCAGCCGCTCGAGGCTCTCGCCCGGCTTCACCCAATCGCGGCTCCCCTCGCGGGCTATCAAGTCGCGAAATAGCTCGACCTTGGCTTGCAGGCCGGTGGCGCGCACCGGAACACTCTTGGCATGCAGATCAGTCTTGGTGAGCACAAAAACGGAAAGATCGTCTTCTCCAACGATGTACTCGACCAAGGCTGTATCCGCCGGAAGCGCACTCTGCATTTGCTCGGTACCCGGCACGGCGAGCGCGTGCGCTGAGGCGTACTTGGGCTGGGTATTTCGAAGGTCATCGAGGAGCGCCTGGTACTCGCGCTCGGCAACGGATAGCTCGTTCGAAAACGCTTTCACCTTTTCACTTCTTTGTTCGGGCGTGGGTCTGGTCTCTTCCTGCTCAATGACCCGCTGGAGCCGGCGAATCCGCGCTCGAAGATCAGCTTCAGCCTGGCCGGAGGCAGGCGCCTGGTTGCGGTCGAGGAGGTCCAGGTAGCTTCGGGCGCGCAGCTTTTCCGAGTATTGAAACGCTTGCCCGATTTTACCCATCTTTAAAAGAAGGCGAACCAGCGCCACGTAGACCTGGTATTTATCTTCGATATATCCAGCTTGGAATCTTTCCTCGCGGAGCTGGCCGCGAACCCCCTCAATAACGCCCACCGCCTGTTGATACGCAGCCAGTGCGTCATCGTTTCGCGCCAGGCTCTCCAGCGCCTGGCCTTGGCCATAGGCGAGCTGCCACTCCAGTTCCGTAGCGCTTGCGGTCCGTGCGATCTCAAACCCGGCGGAGTAGTGGTCAATCGCTTTCTTGGCGTCCTTATTTTTCCGAGCCAGCTCTCCCAACGAAAGGAGAGCCTGCGCCTCGGCCAGAGCAGCTCCCGTGGCGTTAGCGATTTCCAGCGCCTCCTGGGCCTTGGGTAAAGCTTCAGCGGACTTTCCCTCGTCGCGCAACGCGAAGGAGAGCGCGATCAGGCTGCCCGCCATGGCGCCGCGGTCGTCGGCCTCTTTGGCGCGCCCGTAAGCTTCCTGATACAGGGCGGCTGCCTGCTCGTAGCGCTTGCGCCGCCATTCCAGATCGCCCAGCGCCATCAACCCGGCCGTCACGCCGCGGGGATGTCCAATGGAGCGGGAGAGTTCAAGCGCCCGCCGGAAATCTTTCTCCGCGGAAACGCTGTCGCCCAGCAACTGGTGGAGGTTGCCGTCATCCTCGAGTCCCTCGATCAATTCCTTCTTCAATCCCGCGCCTTCGTAGATGGCGAGCGCCTGGCGATATTCTTCGCGTGCCAGATCGTATTTGCCCAGGCTGAGGTAGGCCGTCCCTTTGCCTTTGTGCCAATCCGCTTCATCCTTTTGCGCGCCCCCTTCGCGCGCCAGAACCAGGGCGCGGTCATAAGTGCGAATGGCTTCATCCAACTGCCCCAGCCCGGCCTGGCACAGCGCGATATTGCCGAGGTCGAGGCTGGCGCCGCGCTTCAGTTTTAGCCGCTCGTCAATTTCGAGAGCCTGTTGGTAATACGGAATGGCTTCGCCAAACCGTCCCAACAATGAATACCACCCGCCCAGATTGCCGAGCGTGTTGCTTTCGCCCAGCTCAAAGTGAATGGCGCGTTGGATCTCCAGCGCCTGCTTGTAGTATTCGAGCGAGCGTGTGTACTCACCCTGTTCGTCGTTAACGAGACCAAGATTATTCAGAACACTCCCTTCCAATTTCTGGTCTTTGACTTCGCGGGCGATTTGCAGGCTGCGATTAAAGTGGTCGATGGCTTTGTGATAGTCGGCCCGATCCCAGTAAACGAGCCCAATATTGCTTAGCGTCTTCCCTTCTTCAAGACGGTCGCCCAGCTCCTGCTTGATGGCGAGAGCACGCTGAAGGTAATCGAGAGCTTTGTCGTAGTCGCCCAGATCCTCGTAGGTATTGCCGATGGCATTGAGGGTCAACGCCTCGCCGCGGCGGTCGTGTTGCGCGCGGTAGAGCGCGAGGGCGCGGTCGAACTCCGGCAGAGCTGCGCGCGAGTCACCCTGCTCGGCCATCTGGCGCGCATGAGCCAGAATGTGGTCAGCAGTCGGCGATTGAGCGTACAGGGGTGCGGGAGCTAATGAGAGGACGCAGACGAGCGCCACTATAGTGATTGCAGAACGGATAGTCACGCTTTGTCCAATAAATACAAAATTAAGGATGGACCACAGTGAACGCTACAGGGGTGGACTGCGCCGACTTGCCCTCCGCGAGATTGGCGCGAATCTGGACAAAATATTTTTTGCCGGCCTCCAGCTTCACATCCGCTGGAAGGTGCAGAGAAGATCCCATGGTTGTTTGCGTCCAAACCGAATCGCCCTCCGCAGTGAGCAACTTCACCTCATAGTCGAGAGCTCCCGAAACAGGCTCCCATCGAAACTTGATGTGGTTTTCAGGAATTGTGGACCTGTCCGTGGGAAACACCAGCGTGGGCTCTGGGAAAGTTTTGCGCCCTCCGCGAACGGCGGGCGGAGGAGTCGCTACGCTGGGCGTTGGGGGCGTGATCTGGGGCGGCACTGGGGTTGGCGAAATTACCGGATGCGTCGCCGGGACCGTGACGGGGCCTGCCGGACGATACCGCATCGCGATGGTGCCCACCACCACCAGGCAGGCAGTGGCGGCAGCAATCTTCCCCCATTGCCAGAGTGCGCTTCCCTCTGCCCTTGCCTTCTCTCCCGCAAGTTTTCTCGCCCGGAGTTGCAGCGGGTTCGGAACCGATTCCGGAAGGGGAGCGTTTGCGCTTCGTACTAAGAAGCCCACCTGATCCAGGCAGAAATCGCAATCGGCCAGATGAGTTTCCAGCTTGTCCTTCGCCGGCCCCGCGAGTTGGTGGTCGGCGTAGGCGGCGATGGTCGAATCATCCGGGCAACTCCAGCGCCGCTGCTCTATCCTTTTCATTCGGGATTTGAAAAACTCGACCAAGCTTTTTCCCTGCATCGCCACTCCCCTTCGGGAATCCAGCGGATTTCGCCCCCCACTCTCTTACACGGACGCGGGTCAACTTTTTCCGCGCGAACCCGAAAAGTCCGCAAGCTCTTTGCGCAATTTCTCAACGATATCTCTTTGCCGCCGGTCCACGGTTTGCGCGTCCTTCAAGCCCATCAGCGGAGCAATTTCCTGCAAAGTGAGCCCTTGTTCAAAACGCAATTTGATTAAAAGGCGCTCGGGCTTGGCGAGCCTGCCGAGCGCGCGCTCAAGCGCTGCCCGCTGTTCATTCATCACCAGCATTGATTCAATATTCGGCGCCGGATCGATTGGCTCCGGGATTAACTCTTCAGGCCCGGCTTCTGGATCGCGCTCCAAGGGCAGGGGCGTTTGGCGACGCGCGCCGGCCAGCCAGATCTGGCGATCGGTCAGGACGCCACGAACTCGCCCCATGCCAGCATCGAATTCGGCCAAGGTGAGCTGGGGATGATTGGCGCGCAAGAAGTTCAGGCTCTCATCCTGCGACAGACCCTGTTCATAGACACACCGGAAAATTTCCTGATCGAGCGTTCCCAATCTGGCGATGGACTGGAAAACCCGGTGACGCCCAAATTCCTTGCGGTGCCAGTCCAGGCAGAGATTGCGAACCACCACGCGCAGCCACGTGGTGAACTGGGCGCTCCCATCGAGTTTGAAGGAACGCAGGCGGCGAAATCCCTTTTCGGTGAGTGCCTCGCACACGAAGAGAAAACAGTCGGCCACGGGATCCGCGTCGCGCTCGAACAGCCTGACCGTTTGTAGGATGTGCAGCGAATAGGATTCCAGGAACTCGGTCCAGGCCTGCTGGAACTCCTGCGAGACCAGCCGTTCCAGAATTCGCGCAATCGGAGGGTTTTCCATTACTCCACTCTTCTGACCACGTTCGAAAGTGCTTTTCAGCGTGCCCAGGCAGGAAGGTGTGACGGGCACTGCATGCCGCGGATTATACGCCCGAGGTATTTAAGAATGAAAATCGTTTTGCAGGGCCGGCCGTACTGGCCCCGTCTACTGTCTACACTCTACTGTCTACTTTTTCTCTCCCCCTGCCTTACTCTTTCATGAGATGTATACCGGGCGGGTAACGGGGGGTAACGCGAGAACTCGACCGCACACATCGCAAAAGGCGTGACGTGTGCGCCGCGGAGCGCGACTCCACTCACGGCTATCCACATTGTCCCCCTGCGGGTAAGCGAACGCAGCCCCCGTAGTGGGGCGGCATAGCGTGGCCCAAAGCGTAAGCCGTGGGACAACGAACAACAGGCTTTTGAATTGAGCCCCAGCGGGGCGACATAAACCGCCGATATCAAGAACGAGGATTGGTGTGGAACAGAGTATTCTGTCGCCCCTGACGGGGCTTTGTTCCTCTTTTGCTTTTTGTCCCATGGCTCATGCCATGGGCCACATTCTTTCCCCGCTACGCGGCTTGGCGGAAATTGCGAACCGGGAAAGAGAGCCGTGTTCAGGATCACACGATTAATTGTCGCTGCGGCGACAGAATTAATCGTGGCTACCATCTCGCTTCATCATCAACCAATCCGATTTGACCCATATAGATTACGTTCCAACTGGCAACTCTCACGTTTCGTCAAGTGTAACTAATTCAGCATTTCGGCCCTCAATAGGCTTCTGATCCAATCTCTCCCGCGCAGGGTTGGCCTGACCGTCTCAAGCCTTCAAACGCGAATGTGGTCGCCTGTTCGCTTTCAATTCACTTTAGTTTTTTGTGCTGGAATCACAGGTGAGCGCGAGCTTACGCCATCAACCCGCAAACATTCAATCACGCCTCAATGTCGAATATTCCATCCACAAAGGTCTTGAAGGCGCCGCAGTGCAGGCATTGGAAGACGTACGCCGTGGGGCCGGCGTCCCGCCGAAGCGATTCCAACATCATTGTGGCGTCCCCGCGTGAAAGGCCGAGCTCTGAAACAATGTAGGCCAGCAGGTCATTTTCTATCTGGGGATAGCGCTCGCGGATCTCAGCCGCGCCCACCGGCTCGAGAAAGGCCATAGCGTCCCGGCAACACGAAAACCATTGCTCGCTTTGCCATGCGCTGTAAGCGGGCGTGCGGCACGCGATTTCCTCCACGACAGCGGGAGGAACGTCGTCAGGAAAAACGGCCTCGTCGACAAAAGTAGCGTCATATTTCGCGTGAGCGGAACCGTCGCCAATGCACCACGGGCAGAGCGCTTCCTCGAAATCATCTTCGCAGTATGTGGGTCCGGCGTAGATATAACCCCGGGCCTTCTTGCAGCACTCGCACTTCTTCTTCGACTTTACAAGGCTGCCGCTTCGGATGGGGTCGGGATGATATTTGAATATCGGCAGGTCGATTGAAATGCTTTTATTCCTCATTATTGAGCTATCGCACTCTTCCGCTGGGCTTGGACGGCCACTCGCGTTCAATCGGATTGGCTGGTGTCGAGTTCCATTTTCACCAGCCGGCAAAGTTCGTCAAAGGCCGCCTTGCGGTCGAAGTAGCTGTTGTGCAGATCCAGTTTTTGCAGCATCGGTTTCAGCTTGTCGTCAAACGGCACTTTTGCGACAACCATCAGAGTGAGCAGGAGGCCCGCGCAATGCGGAGCACACTCGGTGGTGTTGTAGCTGGCCCAAAGCAATGCCTGTTTCACCTTCTCGCTGGGGTTACGTCGGGCAAGCTCCAAAGCGCGTTGAAGCCCGTTGGCGGGCTGGGAAAGTTGTCGAATCTGGCGCGCCAGGAAGGTGTCCAAGTCAGGCAGGCGTCCCTGCTTGTACATAACTTCGGCGGCGGCCAGGCGGGTATCGATGGACAGATGGTCCTTTGATGCCTCGTCAATCGCCGCGCGAGCTTCTGGAGTGTCAATGGCCTCCAGGGCCTGCACGTCGCGCCAGTTGACCTCGCCACGTTTGGTTAGCGTTTCAACCAACTGCTTTTGTTCGCGCAGGGTCATCCCGGCAATGGCCTCGAGATCGTAGGTGTCGTCCCTCTGTTTCCGGCTTGCCGCAATGCTGGCCTTGGCTCGCTTGTTGGCGCCAGTGCGCTTGGCGAACGCGGCCATGAGAATAGTTAGGGAACCGGTATCGGGCTCAGATTCAAAATCCGACCCCGGAGCTTTCTGGCGGATCACTTCTTCAGCGACAAGTTCAAAGATCTCTTTCTGCCGTCCAGCCGCCCAGGGATGTTGCTGCTCCCAGTGCTTGGCCTCTGTCCCGAAAATCAGCGCGAGAGCCGGCGGGAGGGCGAATTCCCAGCCAAAGGTAATGGTGTTGTCGCCTTCGCGGTAGTTGATGGAACCGCCGCGGCCGCTCTGGGAGATTTCGACGGTGGGATTGGGCATGCTTGCGCTCTCGTGCTCAGCGGCAAGGTTAACGCATTTGGGAGGCGGAAATCGAGCCCATTTCCCCGCTAACGGGTGGGCCACTCATAAGGAAACATTTTCCCCGCCTCTTCCGGGCTCAGCTTGACCCCGGCCAGGGCAGCGGCTTCAGTGAGCTTTTTTCGCCAGAATTTCTTTCCAATGGGCCAGGTAAATCGGAAGCCCTGTGGAGGCATCCTGGGGCGGGTCAATTTCCTTCTCGGGAAGAGGAGCACTTGGAAACGGCTGGGTGAGGGGGTCGCCGATCACCACGGTCTGCCAACTCAAATAAGGGATGGCGGCATAGTAGCTTTCCGCAAGGTTTAGTCCCCGGAGGTAAGCAGGAAACAGTATTTGTGGGCGAACACAGGCATCCAAATACGGCTCGTAAACGTTGCCAGCGGCTCCCGTTACTCCCTCGTGAATATAGTCAGCGATCAGAGATTGAGGCGAGCCATCGAAAAAGGTGCTGGGGGGATCGCTCCACTGGCCGATTTTCCAGTCTTTCGGCGGAGGCTCGAATGTGCGTGCGTCCGTGGACACGTACTCCGCCATGAGTGCGCCATTCACCCAGGTATTGCCCGCCGTTCGCACATGATCGGAACGGTCATTGGATCCCCAACTGGCATAGCCCAGGACTTCTTTTTGGCCGGTGAGAAATACGGGAGTGGTCTCCAACGTAATTCGTGAAGTGGGAATTCCGGCGGATTTCAATCTTTCAGCGGCCTGCCGCAGCCAGTTGTTCCCCTGGCCGTTATCATCCCAGGGTAAATCGAGGACGAATTGGCCCTCCTTTGCAGGAGCCAGGGCGCGGTCGATGAGCGCGCAGGCGTCCGCGACGGTGTAGCCGTCCAATCGCGTCACCAGGTACATGGGGAACTCGCGATGGCTGAATCGCACAAACTTTTCGCCAGAGTTCTTGGCAAAGTATGGATTCAGAATTTTGCCTGGCAGCACGCGCGGCACGCCCATCAGGTCCTGATAAAGAAGCGCGAGTTCCGAATCCACGCTGGCCTGATCGTCCTTTTGCCCGTTGTTCTTAACTTTAAGAGGAACGCCTTTGGTCAATACAATGTAAAGGACACGGTCCTGAAGGCTACCCTTTTCCAGGCAAACGAGAATGGGCAGGCGAACGTCATGATCAAAAGTGCGGCGATCGATTTCCTCATCATCATGCGTGTGGATCGAACAGACATTCGCGGCGGGAATGTGCCGCCGTTGAGCGTAATAGTCTCCGATGGTCTTCGAAGCATTGGAGCCTTTATTTATTACAAGCAGGACATTCGGCGGCCGTTGCGCCCACACTGGCAGGCACCAGAACCACATGAGTGCCGTCAATAACCTTCGCATCCAGCAGATTTTATCACCGGAAAGACGTTAGATTGGAATCGATTCCGTCGAATAGAATGGCTCGTAATCCCTTTCACCCACGGGCAATCTTCGAACGCCGGGTTCGCGCGCGTTGCAACATCCGAACACGCTGCTATAGAATGAATCCTGGAGTGGTGGGTGAATTTTGGTTCGCGCCCGCTTGCATACCGAAATGCGCAGGCATCGAAGGCGAGAGACGTGACCCTATTGACCAACCTGGTGCGGCGGCGCGTGCGCTTTCTCCTCACCTTCGTAGCGGTTGCGAGTCTGGCCCTGCTCTTTTGGCCAGCCCGCCCATTGCGCAGCGATAATTTCGTTTTCTACCTGCCCAACGGTCCACGCCTTGTCCCGCTCCAAACCATTGACCACACGAACTACATGCCGCTCCTCCCGTTGCTGAATGCCCTGGGGAGGGTGCAAGGCCTTACGGCGGCACGAGATTCGATTAAAGTTTTTTTTGAAGACAGCCAGCTTGAGTTTCATGTGGATGACAAAAAGGTCCTGCTGAAGAAGGAAAAAATCAGCCTGTCCGATCCGGTGCGGATGCAGGACGGCCAGTGGATGATCCCCGTCAATTTTCTGGAGACCGTTCTTCCCCGAATCGTCCATCAATCCATCGTCTACCGGCTGGGCTCGCGCCGCGCTTTTATTGGTGACGTCCAGCCGAGCTCATTTTCGTTTCGCCTGGACTCGCTGGCCAATGGTTCGCGCCTGACCCTGCAATTCTCGGAAAAAATCAACGTGAGAACGGCAGCGAGCAATGGCAAGTGGGTCCTCTATTTGGGCGATAAGCCCGTGCAACCGCTGGAACAGAAATTCGAGTTTCACGATCCTTACCTCAGCAACATCCAGTTCGACGACCAGGACGGGGCACCCAAACTCATCATCACCCCGGCCGTTGATGGATTGAACTTCTATCCGAAACTCGACGAAACGGGCAAAACGCTGATGGCGGACATGGTAAAAGCGGTGCCTGTGGTCGCTCAGCAGCCTCCCCCCTCGCAGGTGCCCGAGACTCCCGGGGTGACGGTCCTGCCCCCTGCGATTCCCTCGACCACGCCCACGGCCACTGCCGCAGGAGAGCCTGGCTTGCCCGTGGTAGTTCTTGATGCCGGGCATGGGGCGGACGACTCGGGCGCACGCGGGAGCAATGGACTCCTCGAAAAAGATCTTGTCGCGCAACTTGTGGCGCGCGTGCGCTCCAATCTGCTCACTTCAAGGAGATATCGAATTATCCTGACGCGAGTGGGTGATGTGAATCCGACCCAGGACCAGCGCGCGGCCATTGCCAATGCCGCTCACGCAGTGGTTTTCGTCACTTTCCATGCAGGAAACCTGGGCACTCACACTCCGCGCGTCACACTCTATACCCTACAGGCTCCTCCCACTTCATCACCCTCTACCGGCGACCGGGCGCAGGGCCTCTTCGTCCCATGGGGGACGGTTCAACTCTCTCACCTTCCCCGAAGCCAGCTTTTCGCCGAGGCGCTTCAAAAAGAGCTCACCGCCATTCCGGGCGCGTCAGTCGGCTCCCCCACCGGGGCGCCCTTGGGAGTGTTGCGCGGAGTGAACGCGCCGGCCGTGGCCATTGAAATCGGGAGCCTGAACCCGGACGTGGACGCGACTCCACTGTCCGCCACGAGTTTCCAGGATGGAATCGCCAACGCAGTGGTCCGGGCCATGGACGCATTCGAAGGGGAGCGATAACTGATTATGACGCGGCGCGCTCGAGTGATTGCTCTGATGGTCCTGCTGGTGGCGCTGGCCGCTGGGTTCATCTATCTCAGAGTGCTGACACGCCGCGCGAAAATGGACGCGCGGCAGCGTGGCGAGGAAGGCGCGCGCACCCAGTTGCGGGAGGCGGCGATGCAATCGTCCAAGGGTGCGGAGCATACCATCACACTTTACTTCCCTTCCGACGAAGACGGCTTGCTGGTCTCAGAGAACCGCCAGATTGCCTGGGCCAACAATGATACTGATCGAATTCGCCAGGTGGTTCTCGCCCTGACTGACGGCTCACTCAAGGGACTGCGACGGCCTGTGCCCCCGTCCACCGAATTGCGCGCCGCCTTCCTGACCTCCGACGGGACGGCTTATGTGGATTTTTCCAATAACGCCGTGGCCCTACTCGCACCCGGAATCCAAAGCGAAACCCTCTCGGTTTATTCCATAGTAAACTCTCTCGCCGCCAATGTTCCTGCCGTCAAAAAAGTGAAGATACTCGTTCAAGGCCAGGAAGTTGAAACGTTGGGCGGGCACGTTGACCTGAGCGAGGATTTCTCTCCTGACGCAAATCGCAATAAACCTGCCTCGTAGCTCCTCGATTCGAGCAAAGGTAGCCCCGGATGCGGCCAGATCGCTACCTCACCCAACATTTGCCTGTTCACAGGCGGCAGTAGACTGTAAACTACACAATGGAATCGAGGTTGAATGGCGAACACGCCAAAACGAATCACTGGCTTGCTGTATTCCCAGGGTAAATTGGTGCGCGGGGACAATCGGACGGCGAAGGAAATGCGCCCCGTGGAAATCACCCCCAATGTCATCTCCAGCGCCGAGGGCTCGGCCCTCATCCGCCTGGGCGAAACGCAGGTGATCTGCACCGCATCGATCGAAGACGGTGTGCCGCAGTTCATGAAAGGGTGCGGGCGTGGATGGATTACGAGTGAGTACGCCATGATTCCGCGCGCCACTGATACGCGCACCCCTCGCGAAGCCACCCGCGGGCGGCAAGGGGGGCGCACGATGGAAATCCAGCGCCTGATTGGAAGATCATTGCGGGCTGTAACCGACCTCGAAGCCATGGGCGAACGCACGGCGTGGGTGGATTGCGACGTGATCCGAGCCGACGGTGGCACGCGAACCGCATCCATAACGGGGGCGCTTGTGGCGCTGGGCCTGGCGTGCCAAAGGTTGTTCGAGCAAAAAGTTTTGCGCCGCATTCCTCTCAAGGACTACGTCTCGGCCATCAGCGTGGGCATGGTGGCGGGCGAAATCCTGCTCGATCTTGATTACATGGAAGACTCCAACGCGGAAGTGGACATGAGTGTGGTCATGACCGGCGCGCATCAACTGGTTGAAATCCAGGCCACTGCCGAAGGCCATCCCTTCAGCCCGGAAGATTTGAACCAGCTCGTCGAAGCCGCCCGGCCCGGAATCCACAAGCTCCTGGCCGTGCAACAATCCATCTTGAAACTCAACTTGCCCGTCCACTGATGCGGCATTATTCCAACCATCGCGGATCATGAATTGCGGATGATCCTCTACCTCGCCTCAACCAATCCCGGCAAACTCAAAGAGTTTCGGGAGGCCGCCCAGGTGTGTGGCATCAGAGTGGAGCCCGTGCCGGGCATTGCCGATATCCCGCCATGCATTGAGGATGGGCAGACGTTTGAAGAGAACGCGCGCAAGAAGGCGCTATATTACAGCCGCCAGACAGAGGGCATGGTCTTCACCGACGATTCCGGTATATGTGTGGACGCGCTGGGCGGCGCGCCGGGGATTTATTCGGCGCGCTTCGCCGGCCCCCAGGCAACCGACGAGGAAAACAATCAGAAACTGTTCGCCGATTTGGGCGCCCTTGAGGCCAACGCCAGAAGGCCGGCCTCGGGGGTTGCGCCTCCTTTGCGGTCAGCCCACTACATTTGCGTGGTCGCCCTGGCGCAGCACGATCGAATATTGATCACCACGGAAGGCCGGGCGGATGGAATCATCCTCGCCGCGCCACGTGGGACGGCTGGATTCGGATACGATCCGTTGTTTTTCTTCCCTCCACTAGATAAGACGTATGCTGAATTGGCGCCGGAAGAAAAATTTCGCGTCTCCCATCGCGGGGAAGCCTTTCGAAAGTTGCTGGAATATTTGATCGCGCCCGCAGAATAGGGATACAGGGGCGCCGGGCGTAGCCGAGTTTCCTGAACACGCCGCGCAACTTGCCCAAGGCGTTCCTGGTTTCGTGCTATATTAAAGTTTCACGCGTGGTGCAATCGGGCTGCCCGCTTATCCTCAATACCACGGGCCTACAATCTCGCAGGGAGGAGACCATAACTTGGCTCATTCCAATAAAGAGGGTTCCGCTGAAGAAAATCGCCGCCAGTTCGTGAATTTCTGCTACTTCAAAGTCGACCCGGCATGGCGCCGACTGCCCGAAGTGGAGCGAAAGCGCGGCAAGAGTCAGTTTATCGACGTTGTGAAATCCTTCGAGCCTGACATGTTCGTGATCTGTTACTCCATGGTGGGCATTCGCGGCGACTGCGACTTTATGCTTTGGCGGATCAGTTACGACCTCACGGCATTCCAGGATATGTCGGCGAATTTGCTGGCCACCGGACTGGGCCAGTACCTCACCGTGCCCTATTCCTATATCGCGATGACCAAGCGCTCCACGTATGTGCGCGAACACGTTCACGCGGACCAGGAAGGTACGCGACTTCGCCTGACCCCGGGAAAATTCAAGTTTCTCTTCGTATATCCTTTCGTCAAAACCCGCGCCTGGTACCGGCTGAGCCAGGCGGCGCGCCAGGGCATGATGAATGAACACATCGAGATCGGTCACCGATACCCTACCGTACGCTTGAACACCACCTATTCGTTCGGGCTCGACGATCAGGAATTCGTGGTGGCCTTTGAATCCGACAAGCCGGAGGATTTCCTGGACCTGGTGATGGACCTGCGCGGGGCGGAAGCGAGCAATTATACGCTGCGCGATACGCCCATCTTCACGTGCGTACATCGCGAGCTTTCGGAAATGTTGGATTTGCTTGGTGGGTGAAGAGATTCTGGATTGGCGATTTTGGATTTGAGATCAGTACTGTCCCATCATAAGTTGAACAGATCCAGTTGGATACAAGGGTCTAGTTCTATAGTTCGGTCGCTGTATTGCGAAAAGGCCAATAAAATCGGCGTTTTTTCGAAAATTGTGACACTGAGAA
>JBGPCF010000055.1:0-38456 GCA_041481635.1 Terriglobia bacterium
CGCAACCCAAACAACCCGCCCAAACTCGTTGTGGCGGGCAACCAGGCCACGGACGAGATGAGCCACCTATGGGTACAGGTGCTTCCGGTTAACACTTCGCAATTGAAGGTCGATCCCCGGATGATCCTGCAAGAGGCGATGATGCGGCACAGGGCGGCCCAGGATCCCTCGGACTACATGGCGCATTTCAATCTCGGCGCCGCGATGCAGGCGATGGGCAAGCCGGAAGAGGCGATCGAGGAATACCGTCGAGTGCTCGACCTCCGCCCCGATGATGCGATCGCGCGTAACAGTCTGGGCGCCGCGCTGCAGTCGATGGGCCGCATCGACGAGGCGATCCCGGAATACCAGCGCGCGCTCAAGGCGAGGCCGGATTACTTCGATGCTCGATATAATCTGGGGAGCGCTCTGCTGGCCGGCGGCAAGGCCGAAGAGGCTGCGGCCGAATTTGCGGAAATATTGACGGCCAAGCCCGACGACTCCGACGCTCACGCCAACCTGGCGCGCGCTCTCGCGATGCAAGGCAAGATGGTCGAGGCCGGGGCAGAGTTCGAGAGCGCGTTGCGCGTCGATCCCCAGAATGCGGATGCCCACTACGGGCTGGGCAGAGTTTTTGCGGCCCAGGGTGACTTGAGCCGCGCTGTCGTTGAGTTTGAAGCCGCGTTGCGCATCGCCCCTTCCAGCGCCGGAGCACATAGCGACCTGGGTACCGTGCTGGCTATGCAGGGAAACTTTGAAAGAGCGGTTTCAGAATTTGAAGCCGCGCTTCGCATCGACCCAGAGCTGAAGGAAGCACGGGACAACCTTGAAAGCGCGCGGGCGAAACTGGCGAGGCAGAACTAGCCTCTTGACTATCGGTTGCGGGGCCACCAGCCTGCCTTGACCCAACGGAGTTCGAACAAAGCTCACTAAGGAGAAACGCCCATGGTGCCGAGAGCGCCGACTCGCTTATTGCTCATAGCGGTGATGGTTGCGGTGGCAGGCTCGACTCAGTTGCATGCACAAGGGCCCACCGCAACTGCCCGAGACAATTCGCACGTGCAAGCCAACGGCTCCTCAGGAACCACGCCAGCTTCAGAATCTGTGTCGGCGGCTCGACATCTCCTCGATCAGGGCAAGGTTGACGACGTGATCGCGGCGCTCGAAGATCTGGCCAGCAAGGCTTCAGGCACACCGGGCCTCGAGGCGGCGCTCGGCAAGGCGTACTACCAGAAGCGCGATTTTGAGAAGGCTGCCAATCACCTTGAGATTGCATTGAAGCAGGACTCCAATGACGCCGAATCCACGCAATTGCTTGGACTCTCTTATCACCTGCTGAACCACGTGCAACAGGCCATACCGCTGCTCGAAAAAGTGCAGTCTCTGCTTCCGCGGCCGGATGTGACCGGCTCCTATTTGCTGGGCATCGACTATTTGCGAAGCTATCAGGACGGCAAGGCTCGAGTGGCGTTTGCCCGCATGTTTTCTGTCCCGCCTGATAGCGCTCAGGCGTACGTGGTCCTTGCACAAATGATGATCCGGGAGCAATTTGAAGACAAGGCGATTCCCGAACTCCAGAAGGGGTTGGAAATCGACCCTCACGTCCCCATGGCGCATTTTCTGTTGGGGGAAATGTACCTGTTCAAGTCGCAGGTGGAGCCTGCCATCGCGGAGTTTAAGAAAGAGCTTGCCGAGAATCCGGTCCTGTGGCTCGCTTACTGGCGGATGGGCGATGCCTACACGCGTCTTGAACAGTGGGATGCTGCGGAAGGCGCACTCAAGCAGGCAGTGTGGCTCAACCCCGATTTTACCGGGCCTTATATTCTACTGGGCAAGGTGGAGCTTAAGAAGGGTGATGCCGCGCTTGCCGCCGGCTTCCTGGAACGCGCGCTCAAGATGGACCCTAATAATGCCAACTCGCACTACATTCTGGGGCAAGCGTATCAAAAGCTGGGACGTAATGCTGAGGCCGACCGCGAGTTTGCGTTGACCCAGTCGCTGCGAGACAAAGATAAATGATGAATGTCGGGAGTAAAATCATGACCACCTCGGAATCTTCAAGACACATTCTTGTTACCGGCGCCACGGGAAAAGTCGGTCGCCAATTTATCGATCGAATTCTGAATAGCCCTGACCAACTGCACGCTAGCGTTCGCGCCTTATGCCACAACCGGCTTCCGGAGCGCGGGGGGCGGCTGGAGATCGTGCAAGGTAACATCTCCGATCGCGCCACCGTGCGCCGTGCCATGGACGGCATCACTCATGTCCTGCATTGCGCCACTTGCAAGGAGACGCCGGATGACGTGATCGATGTGACTGTGAAGGGCCTGTTCTGGCTGCTGGAGGAGTGCCGCAGCAGTCCCTCATTCAGGCAAATCATTGTGATGGGCGGTGACTGTTCCGTCGGTCATTTCTTTTACCCGCATCCTCTCCCGGTCACCGAACAGCAGAAGCACACCGCCTACCCCGGCTGTTACGCGCTATCAAAGGTTCTTGAAGAGGCCATGCTGGAGCAATATTACATCCAATATAATCTTGCGGGTTGCTGCCTGCGGCCGCCCTGGATTATGGAAAAGGACGACTTCAAGTTTACGCTCTCATTTGGAGAGGACGTCTTTGGAGGACCGAGCTGGCGCGACCTGGTGGGTATAGAACGCGCCGACGAGTACGTCAAGTCGGGCACGGTGCCGCTGATGCTCGACCCCAATGGGAAGCCGGTGAAGCGTAATTTCGTTCACTTGAACGATCTCGTCGATGCCATCTTGCTGGCCTTCGATCATCCCATGGCGCACCAACAGACCTTTCATATTTGCATGGACGAGCCAGTTGACTACCAGCAGGTTGCGGACTACTTGCGCGAATCGCGAGGGCTTCCGTCGGTCGCGATTCCGACTCCTTTCCGGTCGACTTGGCTCGACAACACGAAGGCGAAATTCTTGCTGGGATGGAGACCGCGCTACGACTTGAAGCGACTAATCGATGAGGCCTGGGCGTATCAGCGGGCCCAGGATGATCCGCGAAAGATCTGGTACCCAGGATAGAGTCTCTTGTTTTTTCTCAGCACCCCATGGCATAGCAGTTTGATGATGTGACAGCCCAAGAGAGAGGCGCGATCTTGCGAATGCGCCGCAGAGGAACTGCGGTCGGATCATTTGGCTATGGTTTCACAAGCGGGGCTGCGGCCACACCTACATATTTATCGGCCCCGCCGTAGTAAAAAAGCCAGCGGCCCGGCTCGCGCACCAACCCTTCAACAAAGACTACATTCGGCACCTGACCCACTTTTTCCCATTCGCGTTCCACACTGAAGATAGGCCGTTCGGAGCGCGCCAATACTTTGGTGGGGTCCGTCTTGTCGAACAGCGCCCAACCGGTGGAGTAACGATTGGTCGCGTCAGCGCCGTTATAAATGAGAAAGATTCCCTCCGGCAGAATCACTGGCGCCGGGCCGGGCTCGACGACAGTGGAATCAAACTGGCCGGGACGTGCGGCAAGGACGGGATGATCGAGAGCGTCCGTCCAGTGCAGCAAGTCGGGAGACGAAGCCACGCCCATAACGTTTCCTTGCCCCTTGGTTTCACCCAGGTAATACATCCAATATTTGCCATCTATTTTCTCGGTCACGATGGCGCCCGATTTCGTCCATCCCACATTCCAACTGCCCTTGTAGGCGGGAAGTATCACGCCCTGCCTCTCCCAATGGATGAGGTCGCGAGAGGTGGCAAGGCAGAGTTGCGCGGAGTGTTTATCGTAGCCGGTATAGGTGAGGTAATAGAGCCCGCCGATTTCGACGAGGCGTGGGTCCTCAACTCCTCCGCCTTTTTCGTATTCGGCCTCCGGCGCAAGAACCGGCTCAGCGTTGCGGGTAAAGTGAATGCCATCGGCACTCGTCGCGTATCCCAGGCGCGAAACACCGTCACGATCTTGGGCGCGATAGAGCATTACGAATTTGCCATCCTTCATGATTACGCTGGGATTAAAGACGCCGGCGGATTCAAACTCGTCGCCAGTCGGTTGCAGGATGGGCTGCGTCGAACCGCGTTGCCATTTTCCAAATGGCAGAGCAAAGCGCACTCCCGGGTAGGCGGTGGCGGAAAGCAGAACAACCAGCCAGCACAATCGAAAAATGGATCGAGGGTTTAAGGGTGGTCTCATGGTTTGCTCACGGCGCCCCGTGCTGCAGATTCTTGCATCCGTATCTTGGCACAGCACACTAAGTGGAAATGAATTTGCGCACGCACAGTCGCACAGCGCTCGCCGATCGACCAACCAAGGGATATGCCTAATTTCTTGGTTGCAAGAGGATAAGGGGCCCGCCCGTGGCGATTCTGAACCTTGGCCACGTGCATTTCAAGCAAGGCCTCTCTACTGCCCAAAAGGCCTTTAATTGCAGCGATCGTAGTTTCTTGTGGATCGGTTTTCCACTCCCAAGAGAGGCGCTTCCACGAACCTTATCATGGGTCTAAACAATTCATCTTGAAAGGTTTGGTCCGCTCTAATGGACGATTTCAGAACTTTTGATTATACCGTTCTGTCCAGGATCCCCTCCAAGAACGAGCTTTATGAAAGCCAAAACCCCTTATGAAGGGTTTCGGCACCATTTCAATAGACGTGATTGCAATAGATTGCGGTGAATTATCAAGACCTGTTTCTAATGGAAAGATTCTTGAAACTGTTGGTCGGCTTGCCGCATTCACGCTGGATATGTGCAATTCGACCTTAATAATTTGGCGGGAGACCGAAAGGGACTCGGACGGCCGCTTAAGGTGTAGGGCAGCGAATCGCAAATTCGATGACAGCTCTGACAGGCTGATTGACGGCAGATGCCGGGGCGAATCGCCATTGGCGAACAGAGTCAATGGCAGCTTTCTGCAATAATCCATGGCCTGAGATTGCTTTCACTTCATCTACCGATCCTGTTCGGAAATTCGTGGAAATCTCAAGATCAACCCTGCCCTGAATTCGAGCCAACTTAGCGAGAATCGGGTAAGTAGGAAGTGAGTATTCCACTAGATGAAGAGCTTCAGAGTTTAGCAAGGCAACCTTAGCAGGATCCCCCACGGGAATCACACCATAGTAGTGATCTAAAAGAGAGTTCACCGAGTCACCCCTGAACCCCCGGTCAAATACACCTGATCGCAATTCGGGAACAAAGGTGGCTCCAAAGCGCTGCAGTTCAGCATCTCGGGTCGCCGAAATATCGTAGAAAATTTTGTCTTCCCCAAAAATCTGCATCAAAACGTCCGAGTAAAGATTCCAAAGAGAGGCAATCGTTGGATCCCTCTTGGCAATCCGGTCGAAATCCACTTGCTCGGGGTAAGGAAGTTCGAAAAGCCTCTCAGTCGACCCGCAATGCGCGACCACGCCAAATCTCGCGGAGTCAAAGATTGTCGAAATTCCTCTCCGCTGTAATCTCTGGATCCGCTCAGCAACGTCTCCTTGTTTCAGGGCGCAAAGATCCACCTTGCCGGCAATCTGACCTACAGTCGTATTCCGTACAGCCCGCTGTGCGGCCATCACCTTAACAATACCTGGACATAACCCATTCACAGGAGCCATCCGAATGTAACGGACGAGGAGGTCCCTGCCCTGAGGTTTGACATCCAGAATGTAGTCGAACCAGAATGGGCTGGCGTCCGAGGTGGCAAGCCGGACCACGTAAAAATCGCACAGATCTTCAATCCCCTCATTGCCCCGCTGTACATTCTCCTTTTGCGTGGCCACACAATTGGTAGCCGTAAGGAAGAAGAAGAATAGCGTGCATATACGTTGTGAATGACGCATAGCGACGGTTGAATTATAACTTAATTGCGAGGTTCCAGCACCATCCAGGGGTAGCCGCTGACTTGCTCGAAACCATGAGGTTTCGGACCGCGGTGATTCCGTCGTTTTTTGCCTTACAAATAAACGAGTTATCAGGGTGTGCTAGATAACGTTTTTGATGCGCCCGTAACGATTGAGAACCTCGGCCATTTGCATTTCAAGCAAGGGCCCTCTCCTGCCCATAAGACCTTTAATTGCGGCGGCCGTAATTTTTTTCGGATCAATCTTACGATGGCAAGAAGGGGCGTCTCCACAGGCCTGATCATGGATCTAACCAATTCTTCTTGAAAGGTTGGTACGCCCGGAGAGATTCGAACTCCCGACCCCTTGCTTCGTAGGCAAGTGCTCTATCCAGCTGAGCTACGGGCGCACAAGAAGAACCGCGCTCTGGGACGCTGGAGTGCCTGGAAGGGGCAAGGCCCTTCAAACATCCAGATTAAATTCCCAGGAAGCTTAGTTTTGCATGCTGGTGGCGCGTCTGTCAACCGGCGCCGCGAAAACCACGGTCGCCTTGTTTTGATTTGCGGGCATCGTGTATGATGTGCCTTCCCAGAAATCTCAGGAGGGCTCACATGGGGGAGCGGGGAGCGCGTGGATGGCGGAATTAAAAGCAGGCCTTCAAGACGTGGTGGTGGCGACCTCATCGATTTGCTCGATTGACGGGCAGCGCGGGAAACTGGTTTACCGCGGGTATGACATCCACGATCTCGCCGCGCACTCGACGTTTGAAGAAGTGGTCTACCTGCTTTGGAACGGCCGTCTGCCCAAACGCGACGAACTTGAAGACCTCCAGCGGCAACTGACCGAGAACCGTACGATCTCCCAGGAAATGATCGACCTCTTGAAGCGCCTGCCGCCTCCGCAGCATCCCATGGAAGCGCTTCGCACCGCTGTTTCCGCGCTGTCACTTTATGACCCGGAAGCCGAAGACATGTCTGAGGAAGCGAATCGCCGCAAGGCGCTGCGCCTGACCGGCCAGATGGGCACTTTGGTAGCGGCCTTCGGGCGGATTCGCGAAGGTAAAGACCCCATTCCGCCTGTCCCCAAACTGGATCACGCCGCCAATTTCCTTTACATGTTGGAAGGCAAAGTGCCCCACGCTGCCGACGCGCGCTGGTTCGATATCGCGCTGATACTCCACGCCGACCACAGCTACAACGCTTCCACTTTTTGCGCGCGCGTCACGGCTTCCACGTTGTCGGATATGCACTCGTCAGTTACTTCGGCCATCGGCGCGTTAAAAGGCCCGCTGCATGGCGGCGCCAACGAGCAGGCGATGAGGATGCTCTTGGAAATCCGAGAGCCAGGCAGGGTGGAAGACTACGTCCACCAGTTGCTTGCACAGAAGAAAAAGGTCCCGGCCTTTGGCCATCGCGTTTATCGCACCGAAGACCCGCGAGCCACAGTCTTGCGGCGAATGTCAGAGGCGCTGTGCCGGCGTAGCGGCCAAACAAAATGGTTCGAGATGTCAAAAATGATTGAAGACCTGATGATTCGGGAGAAGAAGATCAATGCCAATGTGGACCTTTATTCCGCTTCGGCGTATTACGTCCTCGGCATTTCCGTCGACCTTTACCCGCTCGTCTTTGCCGTTAGCCGCATTTCCGGATGGACGGCGCACATCCTTGAGCAATACGCCAACAACAAACTGATTCGCCCCCTCGCCGAGTACACCGGCCCCATAGATTTGAAGTACGTCCCCATCGACCAGCGATAAAGCAAGCGGTTACCTCCTGCTCGCCTCGGCTGCATCAGGCGCCCGGGCGAAGTTGAGCCAACTCGTACGTGATCCGGTCAAGGCGTTCCAGCAGTTCGCTGTGCCGGGTATCTTCCGCGGTCGGCTTCCTGCCCACGAAAGAAATAATTCCTCCGGGTTCAAGCACGGCGCGCTCCACTTCCTGGAGTGAAGCAAATCCCTGACGATGCGCGGCGGCCGCAAGCTCGGGCATTGTCACGGCCTCTTTGTTCAGCCTCTCCATATTGATCTTTCCTTTGTCAATCAGCACGTCCTTCTCGCCTTCAATCAGACGGTCCAGGGATCGATGCTTGAAGAGAAACCGCACCACCACGTAATTGATTAAAAGCAGGGTTGTGGCGCTGATGATCCCGCCGGTCACCGACACGTCATCGCCGATAATGGCGTTCTGCACTGAATTTGCGAGTGTCAAGAGCACGACAAGATCGAACGGATTGAGTTGTGCCAATTCGCGCTTGCCGCCCAACCGAAGACCCGCGACCAGGAACACGTAAATGATCGCCGGCCGCAGAACTTTTTCCAACACGGGCAGGCCCAGAACAAACATGTCAGCCCAAAGCTTGGTTTGCATGGTTTCTCCTCGGTGCTCAGAGTCCCTTCGACGCTCAACTGTCTACCGTAAAAATATCGGCTGTCAACTAATTATGATATATTTCCCGGGAGTCATTCGGAGCCCGGCATCGATGGCCATCGTCGAACAAATTGATAAGGACCTGATCGCCGCAATGAAGGCGAAGGAAGAATTGCGCCTCTCTGTCCTCCGCATGATGAAGACCGCGCTGAAACTGAAACAAACGGAGGCGGGCAAAGCCGTCGACGATGCTCAAGCCTTAGCAGTCTTCCACACCCTGGTCAAACAATGGCACGATTCCGCGGAGCAATTCCGCAAGGGTGGTCGCGAGGAGATGGCCGCCAAAGAGGAGGCGGAAATCAAGATTGTGGAGAGCTATTTGCCCGCCGGGGCGAGCGACGAGGATATCGACGCCGCCGTAGCCGCCGCCCTCGCCGAGACCGGCATCACGAGCGCCAAGGAAATGGGCAAGGTCATGAAAGCCGCCATGGCCAAACTGGCGGGTAAGAATGCGGACGGCAAGCGCGTCAGCGAAAAAGTAAAAGCCAAATTGGGGCCGTAAAGCAATTATGAGCTATGAATTATGAAGTTGAAGGATATTTTGTGATTGATGTTTCCGCCCCCAGGGTCTTCGACGCACAAAGTATGCCGCTACAGCAAATGAATTTTCATCTATCTCTCAAGCGACAACAATCCACACCTCAGAACTCATAATTTCCTGGAGCTCGAATTATGGCTACCGAATCAAAAATCGCCGCCCCCAAGAAGCACACGCCTTACGTCCCCGAGACCATGGAGATGAAGGAGTTCACCATTCGGGCTGTGCTCATCGGGTTGGTGTTGACAGCTATCCTGGGATCCGCCAACGCTTATTTGGGCCTGAAGGCTGGCATGACCATCGCGGCCACCTATCCCGCCGCAGTGATCAGCATGGCGCTGCTACGGCTGATGAAAGGCTCCCTGCTGGAAGAGAATATCGCGCGGACGGTGGGCTCGATAGGCGAGTCGGTGGCGGCGGGCGCGGTCTTCACGCTCCCCGCTTTCATCATGGCGGGCTTGTGGTCCGGACTGACCAGCGACCGTTACTGGAATTCCGTGGCGCTGATGGTGATCGGCGGCACGCTGGGCATTTTGTTCGTCACCCTCCTGCGCCGCGTGATGGTGGAAGACCCGGATTTGGTGTTTCCCGAATCCGTGGCGGCTTCAGAAATACATAAAGCCGGCCAGCAAGGTTCGCGGGCCGCCAAAGTTCTTTTCGCCAACATGGGCTTTGGCGCCTTTATGTACCTCCTGGGCGCTGTTAATGTCTTTTCGGCGAGCAACGTATTTCCCGTCAGCATCAGCTCACTGGGCAAGAGATTGCTGTTGCGGACCAGCACTAATCCCAACGTCGCTACCACGATGACCGGAGGGGCCACCATCTTCACGGCCCCGGATGTGAGCCCCGCCTATCTGGGTGTCGGCTACATCATCGGCCCGCGGCTGGCGTCTTTGAATTTCGCCGGCGGTGTGCTGGCGTGGGGATTGCTCGTGCCCCTTCTGACGTTTGTTCTCGGCCCTTCCATCCAGGCGGCGCAGCCGGAGGGTCACTCGGTCCCTTGGACGCTGCTCGCCCAGTCAATTTACTTCTCTGTGGTGCGCCCCATCGCTGTGGGCGGAATGCTCGTGGGCGCGTCCTACACATTATTCAAAATGCGCAAGCAACTTGGCGCCGGCATGGCCCGGGCCATCTCTGATCTCAAGAAGTCCGCCGCTGGACACGCCGCCACCAATCGTACGGAGCGTGACCTGAGCGCCAAAGCGGTGTTTGCGGGCATAGGCGGTGTCTTCCTGGCGATGGTCGCGCTCTACTACTTCTTCATCGGCGGAGCGGGGAACCTTTCAAGCTCCACTATCATTGTCGGCTCGGTGGTGGCAGCATTGGTAATGATCGTGCTCGGCTTCTTTTTCGCCGCAGTCTCCGGCAACCTGGTCGGCATGATCGGCTCCTCGAATAATCCCGTCTCGGGGCTCACCCTTTGCACGCTGGTGATTTCGGCCTTGCTGATGGTGGCCTTGGGCGTCTCCGGAACCGGCGGTGTGGCTGCGGTGCTAGGCGTGGCCGCAGTGGTCTGCGTCTCTTCCGCAGTGGCCGGCGAAATGCTCCAGGATCTCAAAGTGGGGCACATCCTCGGCGGTACACCCGCCAAGATGCAGATCGGCGACCTGCTGGGGATTGTGGTCGCGTCCCTCGTCCTGTTTTTCCCGCTGGCCATTCTCGACAAGGCATACCACTTCGGCAGCCCTGCGTTGTCTGCGCCTCAAGCCGGGTTGATGGCGATGCTCGCCAAGGGCATTGTGGGCGGCGACATGGCGTGGCCCCTGGTGATTGTCGGAATCCTGATGGGCTTTGCCTTGATCATGATCGAAGTGCGAAGCGTGATGCTCTTTGCAGTAGGCATGTATCTGCCCCTGGGAACGACTTTCGCGATTTTCGTGGGCGGGTTGATCCGCTGGGTCACGGACAAGCTTCGCGACCGCCGTGGCCTGAACGACGCCCAGAAGGCGCGCGTGGATAACGCGGGCGTCCTGACTGCTTCAGGACTGATCGCCGGCGAAGCGCTGTGCGGCTTGGTGATTGCCGGACTCGTGGGGTCGGGTCACGATGTGACTCTCGTCAAATGGACGGCACCATTCTGGGCCGCTCTGATTGCGCTCTTGGTACTGGTCGCCGGAATGGTGAAGGTGCCGCTGGCCAACGCGGGCAGTCCGGATGAGCCGGCGCCGCCAACCGCGATTATGTGACAAGGGCAGGAGGCATCGCGTACTGCATTCCGTAAAGTTTTCTATCCTTGGTGCTGAATTTGTCTTTGCGCATCACCCTGGCGCTTCGCTCGAGGTTCTTGCCGCTCGTGGTGAGCGGGCAGATGACGTTGACAAATTCGCCCACCGCCAGGTCCAGGGCGAGGGCCACGGCAAGATTGGCATGCGACAGATTCTCGGTCCTTCCCTCCTCTGCTTCCCCCTTCTGATTCCGCACTAGGATGGGCAACTTCAATAAGAGACGTTTGTTTTCGCGCCTTTCAATTCCGGGTTGTGTCTGGGGTATGGAAGTCGCGCCGGTCGACGATATGACCAGGGTCGGGCGGCGAGAGGCGTCTGCGTAGACCCACGAAGTGGACTTGCCGCAAGCGTTGCAGAAATTTTCGATGATCCCGGTGGACTCGAGAACTTCGATCTCCATCAGCGTCAATGGCCAGAAGTATTTCTTATGGCAAGCCTGACATTCAAGCAGCGCGGAAGCCTGCCCCTGCTTTTCCTCCGGGTGGAACGGAAAATCAACCCCCCAGATTTCCATACCCGCTTTCAAATACTCCACACCCCACTCAGTACCTTCGTCAGCGGCCCGGCACGTGGGCCCCACAATGCGAAAATCCGCCGCCGCATCGTTTTGAAGATTGATGATCCGGATGTAGTTTTCGCGGGCCAGCGAGTGCTTCAACAGGATGAGAGCGCCCTCCCGGTTCACCACCGCCGTGCGTGTCTCTTCAGAAAATTCGGCGCCTGAAGGGTCCAGGCCCGCCACCATGATGGGGATCGACACCCTGATGCGTTCGGAACGTCTTTGTTCAGGACTGCTCATGCCGATGCAGGACCCAGCTGGGAAACACTTATCGACCCGACTGCTGCCCACCATCATCCATAACTGAGGCGCCTTTGGCAACTGGATTTCGCCGTGCCCCTACCCGACCGACGACACCCATGGCTGGGTTTTCGAGCGTGTGGTAGTCTGGGAGGCGATGTCCTATTACCGCCAACCCTCGATTTCATTCGGCCCGCCGCTCAGCAGGATGGTGAAATATCTCATCATCTTTACCTCTGCCGTTTTTTTGCTGACTTACCTTCCTGCTGAACTAGCCCACTGGACTTTCCCCTATGATTACTTCAGTCTTGTCCCTTATGCCATTACGCATTTTATTCCTATAGTGGACGGTGTACGGGTGCCTTTTGTCTGGCAACCAGTGACCTATCTCTTCCTCCACGGGGGCTGGGGGCACATCATCCTTAACCTGCTTTTCCTTTGGATGTTCGGATCGGACCTCGAACGACTGTGGGGCCCACGGCAGTTTTTGTTTTACTTTTTCCTGACCGGAATCGGAGCGGGACTCTTCAATGTGCTGCTCGAGCCTAATGTGAAATTACCGACAGTCGGCAACTCAGGCGCGATATATGGATTGCTTCTGGCCTATGGCCTGCTTTTTCCCGACCGTCCGATCTTTCTCTGGTTTGTTATCCCGGTCAAGGCCAAGTGGTTTGTGCTGGGTATGGGCGTCTTGGAATTCTACTCCTCCCTGAGCCAACCGGGATCAGGCGTCTCTCACGTGGCGCACCTGGGCGGCATGCTTTTCGGATTTCTCTACCTCCGGGGCGGCGGGCTGCCCTACCGCTTGCAACTGAAGTATCACGAGTGGCGCCGCGCCCGCCTGCGCAGGAAATTTGAAATCTATATGAACGAGCAGGACAAGAAGAAAGACCAGCGCGGGCCATGGATTAACTAGAAAATCGCGCTGGGCGATGGATGATTGTCGAATTCGAGCGAATTCGAGCGATGCCTTGACACCCGCCTCGCGCGATGTTAGTTTGCTCGTGTTCGATTGCTCTTTGAAAACAACGGTTCCTGCGGTGCTCCCGATTCCGCCCTTCGGAATGGGGAATAAAAGGAAAGGCCGTGCAAATCGGCCGCGGTCCCGCCACTGTGATCGGCGAGCCGAATCCTCTCAGTCCGTCAGCCGACGGACGGCCACTGATCCGATTTATCGGATTGGGAAGGCCGAGGATGAGGCGATGACCCGAAAGCCAGGAAGCCTGCCCGGGAACTCTATTTCAACCTAACTCTTCGGCGGAGAGAGTCCTGGGGAAGCGGCCACGCCTCCCAGTTCCGATGCGAGGAATTTGGGGGGCTTTTCTTTTTCCCTCCCTTACTTCCTTGCTTCGCTCCTTCCGCCGTCCACGCCCCGACGTGAGAGGGGGGAGAAGGAGACTGAAAATGAAGTCAGAAGTCAGAAGTCCGAAGTCAGAATTCAGAAAACCAAAGCCTGAAATCAGAAAATCTCTCTCGGAAAGATTTCTCAGTTTATTGATCTTCGTTTTGTTCCTGGCCTGTGGGGGAAGCGCGCGCGCGGCGACCATCGAGGGCACGGTTTTCGATCCGGGCGGGGGCGCAGTGGCGGGGGCGCGGGTCAGTTTGATGGCTCCGCTCATTCCCCTCGCCGAGCGCGAGGCTGACTCCCAGGGTCAGTATCGCTTTGAGGGTGTCCGGGCCGGCGTCTACACGCTGGTGGCGGACGCGCCGGGCCTTTCCACCTCCACCATTGGAGTGCGACTTGAAAATGGTCAAACGCGCATCATCGATTTGCGCCTGAAACTCAGCGCGGTGGAGCAGCGGGTGGTGGTCTCGGCTTCGTTGGGCGGGGCGCTCGCGCCCGAAATTGGCTCCTCGGTGAGCGTCATCACGCAAAAGGAAATAGATGACCGCGGGGCGCAGTCGGTGCTCGACGTCCTGCGCGGCACTCCCGGCGTTGAAGTGAACCAAACCGGCCGGCGGGGCGGCGTGACGGGCGTTTTTATTCGCGGTGGAAATTCCAACTACAACCTGGTGATGATCGATGGGATCCCGGTGAACCAGTTTGGCGGTGATTTTGATTTTGCCCCGCTGCCTGCCGACGGCGTGGACCACATCGAGGTGACGCGCGGTCCAGAGAGTGCCCTGTACGGCTCAAACGCTGTCACCGGCGTGGTAAATATCGTGAGCCGCAGCGGCGAGGGGCCGCCGCACATAACTGCGCTGGCCGAGGGCGGCAGCTTCACCACGCGGCGCTTTGCCACCAGCGGTAGTGGGCTCACCCACGGCCTGGGTTGGGCCTACGACCTCTCGCGGCTTGACTCCGGTGGCGTGGTCACCAATGACCGCTACCGGACTCAGTCTGCATTTTTGAGCCTGGGCTATTCGCGCAGCCCGCGACGACAGGTGAATTTTCATTTCTTCGGCGACGCCAATGACGCGGGTGCCCCCGGTCCGTTTGGGTCAGATCCCGACCGTCTCTTTGCAGGAATCGATACCATCTCGCGCGACAAACAAAACCTTTTTGGATTCGAGGGCAGCTATGCCGAACAACTTTCCTCGCACTTCCGGCAGGTAGTAGCGGGTAGTGTGGCCACCAACGATTATTATTTCAAATCACCGTTCGGCGACTCTTATTCGAATAACCTGCGCGGCGTATTCAACACGCGAAGTGAATGGACTGTTTCGAGCAAGGATTTCCTGGTGGCAGGATTTGAATACAACAGGGAACAGACCAGGAATACTTTTATCGCGGACTCGAACAGCAACCCGTTCCTTCTGCCGCGCACCAGCCTGGCTTACTTTGTCGAAAATCGCTGGAACCCGTCGCGGCAGTGGTTCGTGAATGCCGGCCTGCGCGTCGACGATCTTCGCACGCACTCGTTGCCGCCTGGCGCTTTCGGCTCACGGCCTTTCCTGCCTGCCAGTTCGATTACCAAAGTGAACCCTCGCGCCTCAGTCGCTTATCTGGCGCGCGAAGGAATAGGGGGAACCTGGCTAGGAGCCACGCGCCTGCACGGAAGCTTTGGCACGGGCATTCGCGCTGCGAGCGGCTTCGAACTGGCCTTCACCAACAATCCGGTATTGAAGCCGGAGAAGAGCGTCAGTTTTGATGCGGGGGTTGAACAGCGATTCTATTCAGACCGCGCCGTCCTGGATCTCACCTACTTCTACAACCGCTTTGAAGACCAGATTGTGACCCTGGGCGGCTCGCTCACCAACCTCAGTACATTTACCTCCGCGAACCTGGGCAACGCTCGCGCGCAGGGAGCGGAGCTTTCTTTCCGGTTCCGACCCACCAGATCGCTGCAGGTGCAAACTGAATACACGCTTCTCGATACGTCCATTCTGGCGTTGGAGAATACCAGCATCGCGTTGTCCCCGTTCCGCGTGGGCCAGCCGTTGCCCCGCCGCCCCAGAAATTCCGCTTTCTACAATGTGACCTGGGAGCACGGGCGATGGATGCTCAACACCGACGCGTACTTTCGCGGACGAGTGTTTGATCTCGAGCCAAACGATAGTACGTTCGCCTGCGTCCTCGGCCTGCCCTGCTTTTTCTACAACCATGGCTACACGCGCGCCGATGCGGGGTTCGCTTACCGGTTGCCGCGCGGGGTTGAAGTGTACGGGCGCCTGAATAATTTCCTGAATCAGAAATATGAGGAATCGTTCGGTTTCCCCGCACTGCACCTGAACTTCGTGGCCGGAATCAAATTAAACTTTCCGTCAGAATGATTTCGGGATTCAACGATGTTGCACCCTCGACAAGCCGCGGTTGTGGCGCGGAGATTATTTCTCAATGCGGTGCAATTTGAGGAGATTGGTGGTGCCGTGGCGGGAAATGGGTGTTCCGGCAATCACCGCGATAACGTCTCCGGGTTTCACTACACCGCCCTGCCGCAACCATCTGGCCGACTCTTCCACCATGCGGTCCGTGGATTGAACGGGCGGCATGTGCACTGGATGCACGCCCCAATAGAGCGCGGTGCGCCGGGTGATCTCAAGCAGGGGAGAAAAAGCGAAGATGGGTACACGAGGCCGGTACTTGGAGATCAGGCGGGCGCTCGAACCGGACTGGGTGAAAACCGCGATGGCGCTCAATCGCAACGCCTCCGTCATGTGGGCGACAGACTCGCAGATAGATTCCGGAAGGCTCATCGAATCCCCGGATGCACGGCGATTGCGGCCGTGCCATCCATAGCGCGGGCTGATTTCCGCCGCGGAAACAATCCGCGCCATCATACGCACCGCCTCCGTCGGGTATTTGCCCGAAGCCGTCTCGCCCGAAAGCATCACGGCATCCGTTCCATCGAAGATCGCGTTAGCCACGTCTGAAGCTTCGGCGCGCGTGGGCCGCGGATTGACGGTCATCGATTCGAGCATTTGTGTCGCCGTGATCACCGGAACCTTGAGGGCGTTGGCCCGCTCGATGACGCGCTTCTGAATCACCGGGACGGTCTCCGGAGGCAACTCCACACCAAGATCGCCGCGCGCCACCATCACGGCGTCCGCCACGCGGAGGATGTCTTCCAGGCGCTCGATGGCTTCAGGCTTCTCGAGTTTGGCCACTACACCGGGTTGGCGGCCGGCGCGCTTCAAAAGCCTTTTCAATTCCAAAACGTCTTCCGGCCGGCGAACAAAAGATAGCGCGACATAATCCACATCATGCTGGAGGCCGAACTTCAAGTCCGCGCGGTCCTTCGCCGTCAGGGCGGAAATCTGGAGGGCAACCCCGGGCAAATTGATGCCCTGGTGCTCGAGCAGGCATCCTCCGTTCACCACCCGGCAGATGATGTCGGTTCCGGAAACGCGCTCCACGTTAAGCTCCATCAAACCATCGGCCAGGAGAATCCGGTTTCCGGCTTTCACTTCGCGCGGTAAAGCCAGATAGTTGGTAGTGATAACTCGCGCGTTTCCCGGCAGGTGGCGGGTGGTGAGCGTAACGGTGGAATGAGAGCTAAGTTCCACCGACTTTCCGTTTTCGAGCGGCCCGGTACGGATTTTGGGGCCTTGCAGGTCCTGCAGGATGGCCAGAGTCTTGCCGCGTTCACGGGCCAGGCGCCGTAAGAGGGCCAGTCGCCGGGCGTGCCTGGCGTGAGTGCCGTGGGAGAAATTCAGACGGGCAATGTCCATCCCGGCATCCAGAAGGGCGGCCAGGGCTTCCGCGCTGTCTGTGGCAGGACCCAGCGTGCAGACAATCTTCGCCCGCCGCTTCTCGGGAGAATTGCCGGACTCCAAAAGGGTATTCACCATGTGAGTTTTGAAGGATGGGTAGGATACACGACTGACAGGGCTGGGGGAAGGGTCAAATCTTCAACCAAATTACAGGCTTAGCAAATAGTCCGAAGTGGCCAGGTTGCCAAATCGAACCATGTTCACCCGCTGCCCGACCACGTTGGCAAAATACTGTAGAATAGCCGTGAGAATGATGATGGCCTTCTTATCTCCCAGCCGTAGGACGTGGCCGATAATCATCCAAAGGTAGACCGCACGAAAGTAGTGCATCAGCAACCGCTCTTCCGAGGTGTAGCGGTGATTGACATTGGCCGCGTTCTTCAGCAGATAGGTGAGCGCCAGGAAATCGCATTTCAACGTCATGCGAAATCTGGAATAGTCCACTGGCCCTTGAAAACCATCCAGCGCCTTCCGAACCGATGGAAATTCGAGGCGATTCGCGTTCACGATGGACCGAAAATAATCCTGCTCAAACTGCGTTCTCAGGATCCTCTGACAGGTCGCCTGGAAGTAGAACAGGAACATAGCCGTGGAAACGATTAGAATCAAAGATGCGACAATCATATGACCCTCAACCTTCTTGATGCTTGTCCTGCCGCCAATGCAGGAACCAGCCTGCCAGAAACAGGCACGCGAGCAGTGTTCGGCTTGAAAGCTAAAGCATAGAACCACGTCGATATCATCCCCAGCGTGCAAAGAGGACTAGTAAAGTGCACCAGTTCATCGGCCAGCCCGAGGCCGGGAGCGAGATATTTCAATGCGTAAGTAGCAGCGTGCCCGGCAAATTGCAGGCCCATCCCGCAAACCAGCAGACCCAATTCGCTATCGGCGGCGTCAGTTTGCTGCATGAGGATGTAAAGCAGAGTGTTCAAGACCAGGCAACTGAAATAGAGATTTTGCTCGAACTCCGCCATAAAGATGCTCCAGAGATGGTTGTAATTCCTGGAGAGAGAAAAACAGGATATGGCGAAGACCAGGATAAAGACGAAGGCGAGAAAAAGCCGAACAAAGTGCCACATCTTTGCCTGGTTGGCGCAAGCACGGCGGAAAAACGCGCAGACCAGGAGAAACGCTGCCAGCTCCAGCACCGTGTCGGTCAGGTAATAGAAATAGTAATACTGACGGGAGGAAAACCCGAAGCGATAGAGGACGTACAGCCTGCCCGCCCCGTCAATCAAGAACAAGGCAGACAGATACGCTGTAACGCTCTTGAGGCGTTTCCAGACACCTTTATAGACGGACAGGCACAGAAGGCACAACACCAAGCCTTGGACGAGAAAGTAAATAGCCGAATCCAGGGAACTGGTAAGCATGAGTGACTCGAACTCCGCTTTATTCCCGTCCGTCTATTTCGAATCACTCATTACGCTCGAAACAAACTAACGGGCCGATCCGCTGGGCGGTATCGGAGGTACCGGCGCTCCGCCGATCGACGCCATACTGGGCGGTATCGGAGGTACAGGCGCTCCACCAATCGATGCCACGCTTTGTTTCAGTGAAGCTCCAGCTAGTACAACCAGAACTGCCAAGGCAAACGACAGAACGTAGTTCTTCATTGTGCTCTCCTCTTAAGAGTCGTGCGTTTGTATGAACGCACAAACAGTTTTTACGCCAAGTTGGCGTATCTGGAGGAAAGCCTAATGAATACCGCTTGCCGAGTCAATACCTAAATCGCAAATCTTCTGCTACCACTTAATTATGCCATGAGGGAAGTGTAAGTCAAGTTAAATCGGCTCAAATTGTCAATCCCAGATCGGGCCCTGGTCGCCATACATCTATTGTAGAATCAATAGGTTGGATGGTTTCACAAGTCTCCTCTAACACGGTCACTTGCCACCTGAAGGGTTTAAGGAGCCGCACGGCGCATTTTGAATTTTGGACTAACCACCAGCCCAACTCGTCCGTCTAAGATACTTAGTCATTTTCCGGAGGGCAAAACGCATGGGCCATCTTCTTGGAGATCTTCGGTACGCAGTACGCGTGCTGGCGAAGAATCCGGTATACACCGCGGTGGCCGTGCTCACGCTGGCGTTGGGGATCGGCGCCAACACGGCCATCTTTACGCTGCTTGACCAGATTCTGCTGCGCCTCCTGCCCGTCAAGAACCCCCAACAACTTGTGCTGCTCACCATGCGCGGGCACCACTACGGAAACAACTGGGGCGGCAACGCAATCTCCTACCCGATGTACCGCGACTTCCAGGACCACAATGAAGTTTTCTCCGGCATGTTCTGCCGCTTCGGGACCCGCGCGAGCCTGACTTATGGCGGCCAGGCAGAGCGCGTGGAAACGGAGCTGGTTTCGGGAACTTACTTTAGCGTTCTCGGGGTGGGGACGACCATTGGACGCACGTTTACGCTGGATGACGACCGCGTGCCCAACGGGCACCCGCTGGTCGTGCTCAGTCACGCTTACTGGAAGCAACGGTTTGGCGGCGACCCGGGAATTCTGGGTAAAACTCATACCGTCAACAAGCACGACATGACGGTGATCGGCGTGGCGCAGGCGGGCTTTGACGGCGTCGAGCTCGGCTACTCGCCCAAACTTTTTATCCCCATCATGATGCAGCAACAAATCCTGGTGGGCAACGACCGAATGCTCACCGACCGCCGCTCGCGCTGGGTGAATTCGTTCGGGCGCGTCAAGCCGGGGGCGACCAGGGAAAAAGCCAAGGCGTCGCTGCAACCCTTCATGCACTCGATGCTGGAAATGGAAGTGCAGGAAGCAGCCTTTGCGCACGCATCGAAGTACGATCGCGACGAGTTCGTCAAATGCACCATCGACATACTGCCCGGATCGCAGGGACGGTCGTATTTCCGGCAGGAACTTTCCACGCCGCTCTGGGTGCTGATGGCCATCACCGGTGTGGTCCTGCTTATCGCCTGCGCCAATCTGGCCAACCTTCTGCTGGCGCGCGCCACCAGCCGGCAGAAGGAAATCGCGGTGAGGCTGGCAGTGGGTGCGAGCCGCGGACGAATCATCTCTCAGCTTATGGTGGAAACGCTTTGCCTTTCCTTGCTAGGCGGCGTCACAGGCTTGGCCTTCGCGTTCTGGGCTGACCGGGCACTGATGGCCATCTATCTGCCCTCAGACTCGGGCGGCTTGAGTATCTCCTCCGCGCCTGATTTCCGAATCCTCCTGTTTACTCTGGCAGTCACCATCTTCACCGCGCTCGTGTTTGGGATGGTGCCCGCGCTCAAAACCACCCGGCCTGACATTGGTAAAACGCTCAAGGATCAGGCGGGAGCAGTGGTGGGCGGGCACGGTGGGTTGCGCAAGTCGCTCGTCGTCGCCCAAGTGGCATTGTCGCTCCTGCTCTTGATTGGCGCAGGACTATTTCTGCGCAGCCTGAACAAACTCAGCAGCCTCAGTCCGGGCTTCCCGGTTCAGCGTTTGGTGGGGTTCAACATCGACCCCTCCCTGGGCGGCTACGACGCACAACGATCCAAGATTTTCTACCAGCAGTTGACCGACAGTCTAAAAACAATTCCCGGGGTTCAATCAGTGGGTCTGGCGGCGATGCGCATTCTGGAGGGTGACGAGTGGGACAGCTCGATGACCGTGGAAGGCTACAACCCCGCGAAGCCGGATGACCGCGCGGAGCCTTACATGAACCAGATTGGCCAGAACTATTTTGCCACCCTCGGCGTGCCCATCGTCAACGGGCGCGATTTCACGCCCAACGACAACCGCCAGGTGAAGAACGGCCCCCAACCCGATGACTGGACGCCCACCGCGGTGATCATCAACGAGACGTTCGCCAAGCGCTACTTGCCCGGCCAGAATCCCCTCGGCCGCCATCTCGGGTTCGGCACCGATCCGGGGACGAAAACCGACATGGAAATCATCGGCGTGGTGAAGGACATCAAGTACACAAGTCTGCGCGACGAGATTCAGCCGCAGGCCTTCATACCTTATTACGGCAGTCACAACCTGGGAGGCATGACGGTTTATGTGCGAACCACCGCCGACCCCAATCAGTTGATGACCAGCGTGCGGGCCAAGGTCCGCGAGCTTGATGCAAACCTGCCCGTATACGGCATGCGGACCACCGAAACGCAGATCAGCAACTCGCTTACTACCGAACGGATGATCGCCAGCCTGTCCACAGTTTTCGGGTTTCTGGCGACCCTCCTCGCCGCCATCGGGCTGTACGGCGTCATGGCCTACAGCGTCTCGCAACGGCGGCGCGAAATTGGCATCCGCATGGCGCTGGGGGCGGAGCCGAAATCCGTTATCTGGATGGTGATGCGCGATGTGCTTTGGCTGGTGGCGATCGGGGCCGGCGTGGGCGTGCCCGCGTCCCTGGCACTGATGCGCGTGGTGCAAAGCCAGCTCTACGGCGTAACCGCCCATGACGCTTCCACCATGGTCGTGGCCACTGCGGGCCTGGCGTTAGTGGCCTGCGCCGCGGGGTACATTCCGGCACTGCGCGCCAGCCGCCTCGATCCCGTGGTCGCACTGCGGTATGAGTAAATGTTGATTTTCATTCGACGATTTTCGATTGCCCATTGGAGAGTGGCTGCTGCGCCTCATGGTCTGATGGCCGGCACAAATACGCAAGACGTATAACGCAAGACGGTGTATACTGGACAGGCGATCCTGAGCTTTCGCTCGAAGGATGCTGAAGAGCTTTTTCGCTATCATCACAGCAAGCGGTTCCGTGCCTTTGAGCAAGTGGCTTGCGGAAGTTACTCCAAATTCATGCCTCGAACGAGCTCCGCGTTCTTGCTTCACCCCCGGGGAATGAGCTCGAAGCGCTGCGAGGGGACCGGAAAGGACAACATTCCATTCGGATCAACGATCAATGGCGAATCTGCTTCGTGTGGCGCGACGGCCATGCCTACGAAGTGGAAATCGTCGATTATCACGTAGGAGAAAAGTTCATGAGCAAGCAGGAGAAACTGATGCCGCCTGTACATCCTGGCGAAATCCTGCGCGAGGATTTTATGAAGCCGCTAGGTCTGACGGTGAACCGGCTGGCGCTCGACCTCCATGTGCCCGCGACGCGCATCGGGGAGATTGTCCATGAGCGGCGCCGGGTGACCGCGGACACGGCTTTACGCCTTGCCCGTTACTTCAAAACCAATCCCGAGTTCTGGCTGAGCTTGCAAAACTTTTATGACTTGGAAGTCACACGGCGCTCCAGCAGCGCTTCCGAAATCGAACGCCATGTTCACCCTGCCCCCGCAATGGCTTCTTGAAGCAGGGAAAATCTAGACAACCGGTAGCGCCGAGCCCCGGCTCCGGGGTCCGCGGCTCTCAGCTTCAAATCCAAGCCCTCTCTTCTGCGCCAGCAGACGGTTTCTGTATGCCTCTATTCAACCTCGAAGTCACATTCGATGAACTGTCCTGGCGCGACCTTAATAGGTGAGGAGCAGTGGGCGTATGACAGTGGCTGTGTGTCGACTTGCACGGAGTAGTCACCAGGAGTTAGGCCGGGGGCGTCGAAGAAGCCCTGCTCATCAGTGGCGGTCACGATGTTGCCGGAAGTCCCGGCAATCGTGACTTTAATTCCTGCACGCCGCTGCCATGGGTCAACTTCGTTCGGACGGTATGCTCGCCCAAAGATGCGCCCCGTCGTTTGTGAAGGGCCTTCTTTCAGGATGCGAAGGTCTATTTCGGCATCGCTGATTAAACGCGTGCGGCTGCAAGATTCAAAAACCACGATTGGAAGAAACTGGGTCAACAGGCCATAAGGGTGCCCGCCATCGTAAAAGTACGTTTCCCCGCGCCATTGAGCGGGTCGCCAAAGCAGGACAAACTTTTGGCACCACCAGGGCAACCCCCAAAAATGTTCCTGCACGCGGGCTATGGCAAACCCTGTAAAGAACGGCATCGGGTCGTCGAGGGCGGGCTTCTTGCCAAAACTCACTTCGTCAGTGGCGATGAACACCGCCTGGTTGGAAAATTTCGGTTTTGCAGAAGGAGGGATAACAAAACAGTCGGCAAACTGAGGTGTAAGCGCGATGAATACCGTCCAAATCAAACCTAGACCGCAAGCCAGCCCTCCGCCGGAAATGAAAGCCCATCTTCTGAGCCTAGATGGCTGCGCAGAAGGGGCGAGGATCGGCGGGGATCCGAACGCTGAGGTCAACAACCAATACAATCCCAGCACTATGAACCCTGCCGCCATAACCCCTGACGAAAATGGGGATTCTTTCCAATGCGGCAGGAAGTAAATCGAGGATGGGATATAGGCTGCTAGGGGCACTCCGAGAAAACAAAAATACCCTGCCCATAGGCGAGTTTTGAAGGCCAGCCGGATGATGTACAGCGGAACAAATATCCAGAGGAGGCACCACGTGACCTCTTTCCACTTTTCAAATGGAGAGACCCAGGGCGGGCCGTACGCGTTGCCCAGCATTCCAAGGCGAAAGGTGATCAACAGGGTCATCGCCACGATGACCACCCAATCGACGATCCTTCTAACAACGAGTAGGACGGACATCAGGGGAGCGCCTCCATGGGACGAAGCAGGCACATCTTGTCACATAATCACCGATGGAACTATGACCTCTGTGCGTATAGACACCGCAGCCTCCCGGAAAGTTCCCGGCGACAGCTCAACTCCATTTTACCGAAAGTTCTTCTTGACACAGAGTACTTTGTAATATAAAGTTTACCCCATGAGAAACCCTGCCAACCCTTTTGCGCGCCCGCTTCGCCGCCCGTGGATTCCGCGCCACATGACGGAGGCGCCGCGCCTCGATGCATGCGCGCTCGCATGCCCGCTCGAGCCGCGCTACGCCCTGTTGATCAACCCTTTCTACCCGAAAGATCCGAACTCGAGTTTCGGCAAGCACGTGCTCACGCCCACGCTGGCGCTTACAAGCTTCGCCGCCACCACGCCACCGCACTGGCGGGTTGAATACTGGGACGAAAACCTGCTGCATGGCTGCGCCCCTTGCGACCCCCTGCCGGAGCTGGTGGGGATTTCGGTGCACCTCACATTTGCCCGGCGAGCCTTTGAGTTAGCGCAATGGTACCGCCGCCGGGGGAGCAAGGTGGTTCTGGGCGGGCTGCACGTTTTGTCGTGTCCGGAGGAGTGTGCGCCGCACGCCGACGCGCTGGCGATGGGCGATGGCGTCCAGCTTTGGCCGCGCATCGTGGCGGACGCTGAAGCAGGCCGCCTGCAACCTTGTTACTCTGCGACCTACGAAAACGAATATCGCGAGGACCCCGCGCCCCGGCGCTCTATCCTGCCGCGCCGAAGCTTCCTCACCACCAGCAGCCTGATTGCCACGCGCGGTTGCCACAACCGCTGCGGGTTTTGTTATCTGGCCACCGAGGGCCTGCGCATGCCCTACCGGATGCGCGAGCCGGAGCAGATTGCGGCGGAGTTTGAGGCTGACCACCAGCCGTACGCGGTGTTCGTCGACAACAATCTCGGCTCGCGCCCTGACTACCTGCGCAAACTTTGCGCCGCGCTGCGGCCGTTGAACAAGATTTGGAGCGCCGCCGTTTCCATCGACGTCACCGACGACCCCAGCCTGATTCGCGCCATGGCGCTGGCCGGATGCACGGGCGTTTTTGTGGGCTTCGAATCACTCGCTGACCAGAACCTCGCCGACGCCCACAAGAAAACGCCCAAGACCGCAGACTACTCCCGCCGCGTGCGCATTCTGCACGACAACGGCATCCAGGTGAACAGCTCGTTTGTGCTGGGCTTCGATCACGACCACAAAGACGTTTTCGCGGGCACCGCAGAGTGGGTGGAGGCGAACCGCCTGGAGTGCGCCACGTTTCACATCCTCACGCCTTACCCCGCCACGCCCCTTTTCCGGCAAATGGAGGCGGAGGGGAGGCTGCTGCACCGCGATTGGTCGCTCTACGACACCGCGCACGCCGTCTTTCGCCCCAGGCACATGACGCCGGAAGAACTCGAGCAGGGCTACGCGTGGATTTACCAGCGGCTCTTTTCCCACGCTTCCATCTGGCGCCGCCGCCCGGAGGATTGGCGCGCCGTGGCGCCCTACCTTGCCATGTCATACCTCTACAAGCGCTCCAACCGCGCGTGGCATCTGCTGATCAAGCACGACCTTGTCCACGCGGTGTGGCGGCCGCTGGTGGAACTCACGCGGCTTCGGCACCTAAAATTTCGAAAACGACTGGCACAGCGTGAAGTGTCCTGCGGCATCCCTGGCCATGTAGTGAGTGCGGGAGTGTGAGGTTGTGCTGGAGGTCTGAGGTTTATTGCGCCGTCAAAGTTGAAAGCTGTTTTTCAAAATCCTCGCGATCAACCGCTGCCGCGGCCTTTCCAAGGAGGGCCTCGCTGGTTTTTCCAATCACAATAAACTTGGCGTGAGTAATGGCTACGCTTTCGAGTAAATTAATGTCCGCCTCCGCGATATAGCCACGGTCGGCGGTTTCCTTCGCTCCAAACATCCAAGTGCGCAAGAGCGCTGCTCCTTTTCGATCTCCAGTGATTTCGATCCGCGTATTTTTCTGCTTCCAGAGCAAGTCGAAGCGCGAGAAACCATCGAGCGCCTCAAACAAGTGGCGCGCCCAAAGTTCCATCAATCCCTTCACCAGGCCATAACCGTGCACATCGACTTTGGGTGGGCACTCGCGGTCAAACGTGTCGCGATACCAGACTTCCCACTCGGCATTAGGGACTGGGTCAGGGTCTGGGGCGAACAAATCGAATCCGTGCAAGGCGGCATATTCCTGGGCCTGCTTCAAGTCCCACTCGTCGGCGTATTCACCGCAGCTCCACGGATCTTCACCCATACCCGTAATGGCGTCCAAGTCGGTAGGCGAGCCGGGCAGCCAGCGCCGGCCATTCCAAATTTCGGGATGCCCAAATGGCCCGGCGTCCCCGCGGCGCCGCAGAAGTCCGTGACCTTTATGGAACCAGAATTTAAATTGCACATCCGCGTCGGGCTTTTGAGCGTCCATAAATGAGTAAGCATGGCGCGAATGAGCGTGCGGACTTTATTCCATTACACTGCCGAATCAGCTCAGCCGCTGTAATGCCGCTTTTTGTGCGCCCGCGAGCGCGGAAAAAATGGCGCCAAAGGTTTGAGCTTTGTCGTCGAGCGAGCTGATTTTGATGGGAGGCGCTATTTCCTTTTGGATTCGGACCACCACGCGGTCCAGCGTGGCGAGCAAGAATTCCGGCGCGCCCTTTACGACGCCACCGCCCAACACAATCAGGTCCGGATCGAGGACGGCGACGAGGTCGGCGATGCCCACGCCCAGCATGGTGAAGACCTTGGTGAGCGCGGCGCTCGCCCCGGGATTGCCCTGGCGAAAAGCTTCGAAAACAAAATAGGCATCACGCTCCGCGGCGAGGCTGCCTGGCTGCGCGGTGGCCGATGCGCCCAACTGCCGGCGCCCCTCGCGGGCAATGCCCAAGCCGGAAACGTGAGTCTCAAAATATCCGATGTCGCCGAAGTCTTCATCCCACCGCGGCCATTCGACGTTCAAGCGGAACAACTCGCCCGCCGAGCCGGTCCGCCCGCGCACCAGGCGGCCATCCACAAAAACCCCCGCGCCGATGCCTGTGCCCAGAGCAATAAACACAAAGCTGTTCACTCCGCGCGCCACGCCGCGCCATTGCTCGCCAAGTGCCGCCATGTTGGCGTCGTTCTCGATCACCACCGGCAGGTGAAACTCTTTTTCAAGCGCGTGCGCCAGATGGATATTCTTCCAACCTGGTAAATTGTTGGCGAAAGCCACCACGCCCGTCACCGGGTCCACCGGACTGGGCACACCGATGGCGATGCCTCGCACGGTGAACGCGCGCGCATTGGATTTAACCGCGCCACGCACGGTTTTCTCCGCCGGATGTTCCTGCGTGGCCGCGTCCACCTGGCGGCGGATGCCTTGCTTGATCTGCGCAATCAGTTTTTCCGGACCGTCCTCGGGGCGGATCTTTTCCGTGGAGTCGTTCAGAATATCGCCGCGAAAATTGGCCAGAGCATAATGCAGGTGGCTGGCGCCCAAGTCGATCCCCACCACGCAGCCGAACTCGGGGTTGAGCGCGATTTTCCTGCCTCTCAAGCCCACCAGGCCGGCACGGAGCAGATGCTGGGTTTTGGGTTGCACGGACGGAAGCGTGGCGTGCAGTTTTCGCGCCAACTCGCGAGCCGAGATTTCGCCGGCGCGCGTGATCTCTTCAAGAACCTGGTCCAGCCGGATTTCGACACCCGAATGCTTTCTCATGAGCGTGAGTATATCAACTTCCCTCAGCCCAGGTGTCCCAGGCGGAATTGTTCTGCGATGTGATCACTCGCCCGCATGGCGAGGGTGAGAATCGTGAGGGTTGGATTTTTCTCAGTCGAAGATACGAACGACGACGCGTCCACGACAAAAAGATTTTTGACGTCGTGGCACTGATTGAATTTGTTGACCACAGATCTCTTCGGGTCGTCGCCCATGCGCGCCGTGCCCGCTTCGTGGATGCTCCACCCGGGCGACAGGAGGGTGGTTCGCTCGTTCATCACTTCAATGCCGGCCGCTTCAAACATTTCGCGCTGCGTCGCCACCATATCCTTGGCCATGGCCAATTCGTTCGGCCCCCACTCGATATTGAATTTCAGGACAGGAATCCCCCACGCGTCCCGCACGACGGGATCGATTTCCACGTAATTCTCCGGCCGGGCCAAAACTTCTCCGAACCCGCCAATACTGAAGACCGTCGCGTTGTTCTTCTTCACTTCTTCTTTGAATCCGGCGCCAAAGCCGGGAATCTTGCGCGCAAAGCCCGGGAATTCCGAGCTGCCGCCTCCGCCCTCAAAACCGTAGCCGCGGATGAATGCCGCCTGCTTGTCCTTCAAGTTTCGGAAGCGCGGAATGTAGATGCCGGCGCCGTCGGGACGCGCGTCGTCGGCCAGCGATCGTCGCCCGCGCAACTTGGGCACCACGCCCATGATGCTTCCCGCCATAATCTGCTCGCAGAAATGTTTGCCCAGCACACCGCTCGAATTCCCCAAGCCATTGGGATATTCCTCGTCCTTCGAGTTCAGGAGAATCCGGGTGGACTCCATGCAACCCGCGCCCAGCACAATCACTTTGCCGAATGCCTCCTGGAGTTCGCGCGATTGGCGGTCCACAAACAGGACGCTCTTGGCTTTTCCTTCCTTGTCGCGCAGGACTTTCCACGCCACGGCGTTGGGACGCAGCGTCAGGTTGCCGGTCTTTTCCGCGATGGGCAGAAGGACGCCCGCAGAGCTGAATGATGCGGAAACGTTGCACACGCGCCCGCAGTGCCCGCAATAGTGGCACGGCGCGCGGCCGTTGATGGGCTCGGTGGCGGTTGCCGAGCGCCCGTAAATCACCGGCCGGTCGGGAAATTTGGAGTGCATGGTCGATCGGAAAACTGCCTCGGGGCAGGTGAGCGGCACCGGCTTCAGGAAATGGCTGTCCGGATTATTCTCCAGGTGCTCGGCGACCCCACACACTCCAATCATCTGTTCCACTCGGGTGTAATACGGCTCCACATCCTCGTAAGCGATAGGCCAGTTTTCGCCGAAGCCGTCGAAACTTGCCGCCTTGAAATCGCGCGGGCTGAAGCGCAGCGCCACCAGGCCCCAGTGCAGCGTCTTGCCACCCACCGCGCGGGCGCGCACCCAGGCAAACTTCGTTCCGGTGTAGGGGTGCTCGAGCTCGTTCACGAAACTCGGCTTGTTCCACTCGTTGACCACGTAGTTGTACTTGGACTGTTCCGTGGGGCGGATGCGTCCGCGAAAGGGAAACTCGTAAGGCTTCTTGTGGTGCTGGAAATCGGTGGCCTGGTCGAGCTTGGGACCTGCTTCGAGCAGCAGGACCTTCAGGCCCTTGATGCAAAGCTCGGTGGCCGCCATGCCTCCCGCGGCTCCCGAGCCGACCACCACAGCGTCATAAATTTCCGGCATAAAATTCCCCTTTGGAATTGCGAAAAATAATTTGGTCCCAGCCCTGCGCGAAGAAAACGCAGTCTATCGCGGAATAAGGCGGTTGCAAGAAGAAAGTTGGGCGTCCAATGCTCAGGGGCTATGAGTCATTAGGAAAAGGAAACTGGAAAATCGAAAACCGGTCTCCGAATTTCCATCTTCAAATTTCACTTTTCGCCGACTCACTTCGCCAGGACCAGGTCCGAGTAGGACTGCGGAACGATATCGGAAGACTTGATGGCAAATAGCTTTTGAAACCTGTGCGCCTGGGCTTGAGCCTTGGCGAGGCTGCCCCCGCGCGAAATGGCCTCAACCTCGACAAATTTACCCAATCCGCGAATGCGGTCGAGGTGGATCTTGACGTTCCCCACCAAATAAATTTCCCGCCGCTTGTCAACCACTACATAAACCCCAAGCGCCCCGGTGAGAATCGTGCGGATGGAATTGCGCGGGGGCAGCATCATCATTTCAATCTTCGAACGCCGGGCGCGGGGCGCGTTGGTGCGCTGGTAGAAGATGAGGGCGTTTTCGATCCGGCCTTCGCGAATCTTCAGCCTTCCCGAGGAGACGTGAAAATATGTATCCACCTGGTGGTCAGTGCCGATGTACCGCGCGTGTAGGTTCTTGAGCGCCGCGCGCACAACGGTGTCGTTTTTCACCCGCGCTTTGAATTCGTAGTTAATGCGTTTCACAGTTTGGTCGCAAAAGGGGACGCAAGGTCCTAACGTCCCCAGCCCTGGCGAATAGCCTATAACGTTTCCGATACGAATCCTGCAAAAATAATCATTTTTTTCTTGCCTGTCCAGATGCGACATGCAACCTAGCGCCCACCAGGATGCTATAATGCGCGCCGGAGGAACTATGAAAAAACCCGAATCCACCGGCGCCCAGGGCACCAAAGTCGGAGTCCGCGAAAAGTCCCAGTTGATGTCTGCGTCGGAAATCGACCGCACACTGGTGCGCCTGGCGCACGAAATTGTGGAGCGCAACAATGGCAGCGAGGGCCTGGTATTCGTGGGGATCCGGCGCCGCGGAGTGCCGTTGGCGTCCCGCCTGGCGCAGAAAATTTCAGAAATCGAGAAAGTCGCGACGCCGGTGGGAATACTGGACATCACTTTCTATCGCGACGACCTCTCGACGGTCGACCAGAAACCCGTGGTGCAGAAATCGGTCCTGCCTTTTTCAGTCAAGGACAAGACTGTGATCATGGTGGATGACGTCCTTTACACTGGCCGCACCACGCGCGCCGCGCTGGACGCACTGGTGGACCAGGGACGACCCCGCCGCGTTGAGCTGTGCGTGCTCATCGATCGCGGCCACCGTGAGCTTCCCATCCAGGCCAATTACATCGGCCGCGTTATCCAAACCACCGACAAGGAAGTGATCGAAGTCCGCCTGCACGAAGTGGATAACGAGGATCGAGTGATGCTCTGTGAAAAGGTCGGCTAGGTAGCTTGCGAGAAATAGTAGGTAGTAGGTGGCATGTGGTAGGTGGGAGAAGAAAACTTGCCGTTAGAAAGGTTTGAGCAACTGGAAGTTTGGCAGGCCGCGCACAAGCTAGTCTTGCAGGTCTATAGGATCACGGAAGGGTTGCCATCTTCCCAGCGCTTCGGCCTCATTTCCCAAATGCAGCGTGCGGCGGTTTCTGTTCCTGCAAACATTGCGGAAGGCTTTAAACGCCGGACCCTGCCTGATAAATCTCATTTCTACAACATGGCACAGAGCTCCCTCGAGGAACTCCGTTACTCTTTCATCCTATGCCGGGACTTAGGCTACAAGTTGGAACACGAATCTCTGGCACAAGAGGCCGATCAAATCGGTCGGATGCTCACAGGCCTTGTAAGGTCTTTAAGAGGATGATCTTCCCACCTACAACATTCCATCTGCTAACTACTGTGTTCAACTCCTACCTACCTATTTCAAGCCCAGTTTTTCGAGCACCTCAGGCGGGCAGCCATTCCACTCTGTGACCATTTGATTGCCGAGGTAGGGCAAATCTTTCACGCCCATCTTGCTGGAAAAAAATCCGCTCACCACCAAGTCGCGCAGGGCGTTGAAAAATGCGACGCCCGCGGCGTCTTCCGGCGCGGCTTCCTTGGGGTAAGCAATTCGGTCGAGGATTTGCTTTTGTTGCGCCGCAGAGCAATCGACAAAGTCGTGAGCGAACTGCCGGTTGCACTCCAAGTCCAGCCAGGTGAGACCGCCGCGGATTTTGGCCAGGAGAATGCCACCGCGAAAATCCAGCCAATCGTCAATGAACTCGGGCACTCCAGCGTCGGTGGCGCTGCCACTGCGCTCGTCGGCGGGGATGATGATGTCGCCTAGTATGCGCACGGTTTTCCACTCGTGCTCGTCCAGGACTTTCCGCTTGTAACCGCCCGCGGCTTGAGCGGCCACTGAGGCCGCGTTAGACGAGGGTGGCGCTGCCACGGCCGGCGTGGGTGAGAGTGTCACCAATGCCGCCGCAGGAACCGCCGTCATAGCCTTCAGCATGTCACGGCGCTTGAGTGAGCCTCGGGTTTCGAGGTTCGGGCTTCGGGGCTCGTCTCCCTTTTTCCCGAGCGAAGCGTCGTCCTGGGTCGTTCCTTTAAGGGTTTCTTTTAGCCGGTCGCTCATAGTCCCCCTCTCCGTCTAATCCAAAATCGCAAATCTAAGATCCAAAACCCTACACGTTCATTTTCTTCACCTGCTCGGCGATATATTCGGAAGTCCGCCACGCGAGAGCCATGATGCTGAGCGTGGGGTTTTTGTCCGCGTTGCTCACGAAGGGCGCGCCGTCCGTGGCAAAGAGGTTCTTGCAGTCCCACGCCTGGCAGTATGGATTGAGCACCGACTTCCTCCGGTCGTCGCCCATCTGCGTGGTGCCCACCTCGTGGATGATTTCTCCGCCCTTGGAAATGCCCCATTGGGTTTCCGCGCCCTCGGAATAGGTGACTTCGCCACCCGCCGCCAGAATAATTTCCCGGAAAGTCTCCTGGCCGTGTTTGGCCTGCTGGATCTCGTCATCGCTCCACTTGAAGTGGAACTTAAGAACCGGGATGCCCCATTGGTCCACCACGTTTTCATCGATCTCGCAGTAGCTGTCCTTGTTGGGAATCATTTCGCCGCGCACCGCGAACCCGATCCCCGCACCATAAAGTTTGCGGCACCCGCGCTTCAGTTCCACGCCATACCCGCCGCCGAGAAATTTTTCCGTGCCATTCATCACGCCGCCGCCCGGCATGTCGCGCCCGCCGCCAAACTCGATGTGATAGCCGCGTGCGAAGGGCAACTCGTTCCGCAACTGTTTCTGATAATTCCACCAGGGCATGTAGAGGTGCATTCCGCCCACGCCATCGTCGTTGTGGGGAGGCAGGTCCATCATGATGGGGAGGAACCCGCCCACGCTGGTGCCCACCGTGTCCATCAGATATTTCCCCACGAGGCCGCTCGAATTGGCCAGGCCGTTGGGATAGATGCGGCTGCGCGAGTTCAGCATCAGGCGCGCTGTTTCACATGCGCTGGCGGCCAGCACCACAATCTTCCCGCGAACCTGAACTTCTTTGCGGGTTTTCTTGTCGATATAGGAGACTCCGGTGGCCAGCCCTTCCGAATTCACCAACACTTCTCGCACCATCGCGTCACAACGGATTTCCAAATTGCCGGTGTCCTTCGCTGGCGGAAGCAAAACAGTGGGCGAAGAAAAGTTCGAACCGGTGGCGCAACTTCGTCCGCACTGCCCGCAGTAATGGCAAGCCGGACGGCCGTGATGCGGTCGCGTGATGATGGAGAGGCGCGCCGGGATGCAGGGAATTCCCAGTTTCTTGCAAGCCTTCTGGATCACCAGCTCGTGACATCGCGGCGTGGGCGCAGGAAGAAACTTTCCGTCCGGAGTATTTTCCATGCCTTCCTGTGTGCCGAAGACGCCAATCAATTCCTCCGTCTTTTCGTAGTAAGGCGCCAGGTCGTCGTAGGAAATGGGCCAATCGAAACCCTTGCCGTCGCGGCTATAAGGCTTGAAGTCGTAAGGTCCCATGCGCAGGGAAATCCGGCCCCAGTGATTGGTTCGCCCACCCAGCATGCGGGATCGCCACCACTGCCAATCGCTGCCCTCGGCGCTGGTGTAGGGCTCGCCATCCACCTGCCATCCGCCCACCGAGGCGTCAAAGTATCCAAACGGTTTCTGGGGCGTGGAGGCGCCGCGATGCGGAGCGTTGTAGGGCCACTCCATCATCTTCGATTCCTTCGCGGTGTCGTACCAACTGCCCGCCTCGAGCATCAGGCACTTGGCCCCCGCCTGCGTCAGGACGTACGCGGCCATGCCGCCTCCGGCCCCCGAGCCGACTATGATGACGTCATATGTTTTTGAACTGGGAATGATTTGAGCCATGGGAATCAAATCCTCGAATTGGATTTCATGCGTGGCGCGCCGCAGTCTACCACAAAACGCTTTCCTCAAAGGACATCGGCCTGGGACTTTGAAGTCTCTTTAAATTGGCAATCCGGAATGAGGGCGGCGCTACATTTTGTCGTAGTAGTCGAGGAAGTCCGTGGCGACCGGCTGAGTGCCCAACTGCCTCAGGAGAGTGGTGATCTGGCCGCGGTGATAAGTGGAATGGTTCACCACGTGCACCATCATTTGCCACAGGGGATACCCAAACGTCTGGCCGCGCGTGTTCACATAACTGATCACAGCGTGCAGTCGCTCCGGGGCAAGGGTGCGGATGAATTCGGCGCGCTCGCTTTCCACTGGCTCCCAGCGCTTGCCGACGGACACCGCGGTTTTGTAGCCCGCCGCGTTCAGCATGCTCTTGGGTGAGGTGTCTTTCCAGCGTTCCAGCCAGATCCATTCGGCGGAGAGAATGTGGACCAGCGTGTCGCGCACCGAGCGGAAGCTGTTCTCGATATCTTTGGTGAACTGCTCCTCGCTGAGCTTGGATACCGCTTCGAGCACCTTCGCGTTCGCCCAGCGATTGTAATCGTACAGCGCCTGAATCGATTTCAAGTCCAAAATTAAAGTCCTCCTTTGGGATGATGGCCTTCGCCGCCTTCCGGCCCGTAAAAGATAACCCAAACGACCAAGTCTTCGGTGAAATTTATGAAGCGGTGCTCGACCCCCGCGGGCACGAAAAGCAAATCGCCGGGGCCAAAGGGCTCCCGAGCCGGGCCGTTGATGAACTCCCCGCTCCCCTGAACCACCACATAGACCTCATCACGCGAGTGGGGTGATTGCGGGTCAGAGCCGCGCGGAGCGTAGATTTCCACCCTCAGGCTGACGTGCTCAAGCATGGCAGCGAACCGCTCGCCTTTGGGGCCCGGCAAATTTTCCAGCCCTTCCTGTACAGTTACCTTGCGTTTTTCATCAGGCATGCGAATTCCTTCGAGCGCAAAATATTACTTCAACTCGGAACAGGTTGGGAAGGTAACCTCTGTAAAGATTTACGATGGGGAGGAGACAAACGTGGTGATGGCTGATTCGGAAATAAAGGAGGCAGGTGGAACGTCTTTTATGCGTCCGTGTCGTAGGCAACTTTCATCCAGCGTTTCACTTCGTCGTCGATGTCCACCAGTGAGGCAATTTCAATGCGGTGGGTAATGCGGTCCTTCTTGGCGAAACCGCCCGTGTCGATCAGCCTCTTAGGGACTTTGGTGTCTTTCAGAGCTAGACCCAGGTCAATGCGAGTGCGCGTGGTGGGTTTGACCTGCGCGAATACGTGATTGCGATAGAGCGGCACCATGGTCAGGCAGGGACACACTTTGACGTCGTTGCCCAGCTTCTTTCCTATCGTTAGCAGACCATCGTATATGGCGCGCAGGTCTGCCTTGGGCCCCGAAAACATTTTCTCCACATATTCCGCGGCCGATTTCAAATATGTTTCGGGAGTGCCGTCGTCACCTTTGCCCACCGAGCGCTCCGCGATCCACCAGGCGTAGCTGGTGCCCAAGCCGTGTTCTCGCTTCAGCCACTCGCGGCGTTCCTTTTCGGTCGGTGGCCCCTCCTTCGCTATTAACTTGGTCCATTCCTCGATGGACCGCCCTGTTTTTTGTTTCATGCTCGCGAGGACGGATTGGTACATCGCCAGGCTGGGATGGACATCGTAGGTCCATTCGACGGGAGTCTTCGCCTTTGCCATTTAGCCCTCCCTACATGCCTCCCTCATCCGCTGACGGGCCGTAAATGGCGGGGAGTGGGGCGTTATTCAGCCGCAAGAATACACCCAGTTGGGCGCGATGGTGAACCAAGTGATTAATCACCGTACGACGGAGAACGGTGTAGCGCGGCAGGGTGAAGATCACCTTTCCACCGGCCAGTAACGACCATGGCTTCATAAGGTGGTCGTCTTTGGCACCCGCGATGGCCGCGCGCGCCGCGACGATGTTTTTGTCGAAGATGTCGAGAAGATCCTGCCGCGAATTTATTTTTGGTGGCTGATACGGCGGCGCGCCCGGCGGCGCGATATCCAGGGAGTCCTGCCCGATGGTAAAAATCGCCCAGCTTGGTAGCTCCGCCACGTGAGTGGCAAGGCGGACCATGGTCATGGACTTCTCGTGCGGCTTCCAGCCAAACTTATCTTCAGGCACCCGCTCCAAAGTCTTTCTGGTTGGGATCATCTCTTCATCAAATTCCGGCAACAGCATCTCACTCAGAGTCATGAACGCCTCCCGGCAGGCCAGCCCTGCGCATGTTTAGCATTGTACAAACGGCGATATTGGAACACGCAAGGGACGGGCAGTCAAGTGTTATTTTCGCTTTTTATTCGCCTTACAATTGCGCGATTTCAGCCGCGGCCTGTGGGTTCTTGCCCTTCGAACAAATGCCAGGTGGCTCAGTTTGAGGGCCTGCAATTCGACCCGGACGGTGCCGTCTTTTCCGGTCCGTGATGGCGGCCTGCGGTAGAATCCTACCGTGGCCACACAGCCGACAACTAATCAAGAATCCCCGCAGCCCTCATCGCGGTTGCCGGTGATGTTCCGCGCTCTGCGCCACCGCAACTACCGGCTGTTCTTCAGCGGACAGATTATCTCGCTGGTCGGCACCTGGATGCAGTCGGTGGCTCAATCCTGGCTGGTGTACCGCCTCACCGGCTCTTCGCTCCTCTTGGGACTGGTTGGCTTCGCCGGGCAGATCCCCGTTTTCCTGCTCGCACCCATTGGCGGGGTAGTGGCCGACCGCTACAGTCGCCACCGCATCGTGATCGCCACCCAATTGTCCGCGATGGTGCTCGCCTTCATCCTTTCCGCGCTCACCTTGCTGGGGCACATTCGCGTGTGGGAGATCATGTTGGTGGCTTCGCTGCTTGGGGTCGTCAATGCGTTCGACATTCCGGCGCGCCAGGCGTTCATCGTGGACATGGTTCATTCCGGCGATCTCATCAACGCCATCGCGCTCAACTCCTCCATGGTGAACGGCGCGCGCGTTCTCGGCCCGGCGATTGCCGGCATCACCGTGGCGGCGGTCGGCGAGGGTTGGTGCTTCCTCGCCAACGGAGCGAGCTACGTCGCGGTGATCGCCGGACTGCTGCTCATGGTCGTTCCGACGCACGAGGGACGGCCCGATTCCGCCTCCGGCATCGAGCGCATTGCGGAGGGTTTCCGTTGGGTGGCCCACACCGCGCCCATTCGCGCCCTGCTGCTTTTGCTCGGCTTGGTGAGCGTGACCGGGATGCCTTACGCCGTGCTGATGCCGATCTTCGCTGACAAAGTCCTGAACGGCGGCGCCCGCGGGTTGGGCATGCTGATGGGCGCTTCGGGAGTGGGAGCGCTGGCGGGGACGTTGACGCTCGCCGCCAAGCGCGAAGTTCGCGGGCTGGGGCGGTGGATTACTTTCGCCTCTTTCGGGTTTGGCGCCAGCATGATTCTTTTCGCGTCTTCGCGCTCTTACCCGCTCTCCGTGGTTCTGCTGGTCCCCGTCGGATTTTGCATGATGCTGCAAATGTCCTCCTCCAACACGCTGATCCAAACTATGGTGCCTGACGAGCTGCGCGGCCGCGTGATGGCTGTCTACTCGATGATGTTTATGGGCATGGCGCCGTTCGGCGCGCTCGTTGCCGGAGCGGTGGCCAACCATATTGGCGCGCCCATCACCGTGGCGCTGGGCGGGCTCACTTGTCTGACCGGCTCGCTAGTGTTTGGGTCGCGCTGGCCCAGCATGCGCGGCGAGGCACACCAGTTGATTGTGGCTCAAGGAATATCGAGCGGCGAACCCACAGTGGAAATGACAAGCCAGGCTGTTTCGGTGGAGAAGTAGCCCGGCCTCAGGGTCCCATCTTCGCTTTCACCCTACTTGCCGGCCGAAGGGTGGCGCGGTATGCCCTATCTATTGCAGTCTTTTCACCCTTACAATAAGTGCGGGCCACCCAATGCCCTTCTAGTCGCATCATAGAGCATCGTAAAGTCCAAGGGGTTTGGATGCGTTTCGCCGGAGTGATCTTCACCATCATCCTTCTTGCCTCCGCCGCGCCTGGTCAGAATGAGGGCCGCGAGGGCACTCCCGATTCCCCCCAGCCTCAATCCAAGCCTGGCTCGCTTTGCGCGGTGGAAGGCGTAATACTGAAGACCACAACAGGTGAGCCCGCCAAAAAAGTGACGGTCACGCTCTCTCATTTCGGTAGTGGTGGGCAAACTGCGCAGCAAACGGCGATTGCGGACACGAACGGCCATTTCATCTTTCAAGAGGTTGCGCCGGGAAAATACACGATGCAAGCGGGAGGCAACGGCTACCCGTTCCAGATGTACGGGCAGGAAGCTCGCGGCCCGCACTTTAAGACCATCGCACTCGAACCCGGCCAACACGAGAAGGATATCGTCTTTAAGCTGGCGCCCGGCGCCGTGATCACGGGCACTGTATCCGATGAGGACGGCGACCCCGTCTTAGGGGCCAATGTGCAGGCGCTCCAAGCGGGCGGTGCTTCCCGGGGCCGGGGGCTCGCAGGCGGCGCCCAATCCAACGATCGCGGGGAATACCGAATCTTCGGTCTTGAGGCCGGAAAATACTTCCTAATGGTGAATGCTCCCAACCAAAACGTGGGTGCCAATGGCGAATATATGCCTACGTACTATCCTGGTACCACCGATCCTTCCCAAGCCTCTCGATTGGAAGTGCACCCCGGCGACGAGATGTCCACCATGAATCTCATCGTGACCAGGGTGCCTTGCCAAAAAGTGCGCGGACGGTTGATCATCGCGGGTTCGGCCCGGCTCAGCGACGCTCACGTTTTGCTCATTGTTCGAGACAGCGAGAGTGCAGCGCCCGGCCGCAGCTATGGCGCGCAGGTGGATGACGAGAAGGGTGATTTTGTAATCCAGAGTGTCCCTCAAGGTTCCTACTTTGCATATGGCTACATCAATGACGGCCAGCGCAACTTGATGGGCAGCGCGCCCGTGGATGTCACGAACGGTGACGTGGATAACCTGGTGGTCACCCTCAAGCCTCCGTTCGACCTGCGAGGCCGCGCGCGCACCGAGTCGGGCGCCCCTTTGGACTTCGCCCACTTGAGTATATGGCTTCAGCCCTCGGATAATCAGATGGTGCGTGGTGGAGGCGCAGCATTGAATTCGGATGGGACATTTGTAATTCATGACATCTATGATGGCAACTACCGCATCCGGGTCGAAGGCTATCCGGAGGAGTTC
>JBGPCF010000056.1:0-37821 GCA_041481635.1 Terriglobia bacterium
CACGGCTGTCCAAATTAGCGGAGGGCCGGGGCCGGGCGTGCTGCACGGATTAGGTTTAGAAGGCTCGACCAAAGGTTTTGTCGAACAGGTTGGGTTCGGACTTGGCTGGGTGCTGTCCAAGTTCAGGCCTCGACTCCCGGCAGCAGCGAGAGCTGGATGGCTGCCGGGAATGGATCGGGCGGTGGTTCGAAGGGTTGGTTGAGCCAAGCGAAAAGATCGCGATAGGCGAACAGTTGCTGTCGTAAGAGGGCGACCAGATTGGACAAGGACCAGCCATAGGAGGCGCGCAGTTGCAGGTACTTGAGCAGCAGCAAGGCGATGAGCGCCGTCCAAATTTGAATTTTCAGGGCGTTGGCGCTGGTGCCCACAAAGCTCTTCACGCGCAGGTTCTGTTTGAGGGCGCGGAAGAAAACTTCCACCTGCCAGCGCTCGCGGTAGAGGCGCGCCACGGTGGTGGGGCCCAGACCCACGTGGTTGGTGAGCAGCACCAGGGGCTTGTCCCACTCCGGGACGTAGACTTCGATGCGCCGCAGGAGGCTCGGCTGGAGATACCAGTGGCTGCCCAGTTGGATGATCTGGTCGCACCGAATGTTCCCCCGTTGCGGGACCGGTCGCTCCTCCCGAACCCGATAGTGCGCATCCGAGCGCAGGCGGGTGACGAAGAAGACTCCCTGACGCGTCAGTTGCTCGAACCATTCGTAGTCCACATAGCCGCGGTCGAAAATCAGGATGGTTCCAGGCTGGAAACGCAGGCGGCGCGCCACTTCGATCTCCTGCACCTTGCCGGGCGTGATGACCACCAACTGGGGCAGATAGCCCTGATGGTCGAGCAACAGATGCAGCTTCACCGCGCCCTTGGTCCGCTTGTAGGCCGCCCAGTCGTAGAGCGAGGCGCACAGATCGATCATGGTGCTGTCGAGGGTCAGTAGACGGTAGCGAAAGCGGAAACGGCGTTGCGTGCCCACCAGGCCCTGGCAGCGCTGATAGAGCTGCTGAAAGACGCTCTGGAACAGTTCCCAAGGGCGATGCGCATTGGCGTAGGCCAGAGTGGAACGCTTGGGGGCATCGGGCAGCCCCAGATGGCGCAGCTTGCCCTCGCAGCAGGCCAAGCCGCCGCAAATCTCGCGCAGCGAATGCGCTTGCCCGAGTTGGCAGAACACCATGGCGATGAACTGGCCCCAGCAAGTGAAGCCTCGTGCGTGCCGCTCGGCTCGATGTCGGCGCACCAACTGTTCGAACTCGAGACGCGGAAACAACTGGAGTAACTGAGAAAAGATGCTGCATACTCGTGGCATGGCGGAATCTCCCTTCGTTGAGATTGATCGTTTGGCAAAACACCAACCTCAATTTATAGGAGCTTCCGCCTCTTTTTCAAAAACCTAATTTGGACAAGCCTGGTCGCAGACCGCCGCTACAATGTCGGATGTAACTCTATTCTATCTTTCCTAGTAAGATCCGGGCAAGGCCGACTGGCGCCCCTGCAGGAAGCGGCGGACGGCGGGGTCGCGCTCGAGGCCGATGGCAAATTCGTAGGCGCGGCGGGCTTCGCCATGGGCGCCGGTCCTGGCCAGTAGTTCGGCGCGCGCGGCCCAGTAGGGTTGGTAGTCGTTGAGGCGCACATCGGCGGCGACCTCTTGAAGCGCCTGGAGAGCGGAACTGGCTCCGTACAGCTCCGCGACAGCCAGGGCGCGATTAATGGCCACCACCGGCGAGCCGCCGATTGCAAGCAGTGCGTCGTAGAGCTGCACCACCTCCGCCCAATTGTCGTGACCGGTGCGACAGCGATAAACGTGCGCCGACTGCAACGCGCCCTCGATCTGATAGCGGCCAATGGAGCCCAGAGCGCTCGCTCGCCGCAGGAGCGCCTCGGCCTCAGCAATCATCTCCCAGTCCCACAGTGCCTGATCCTGCTCGGCAAGCGGAACGTATTCGCCGCCCATATTACGTCGCGCGCGACGCCGGGCTTCTGCGTGAAGCATGAGTGCAAGCAGGCCCAGCGCCTCCGGCTGGTCAGGCAGCAACTCGCTGACGAGCCTGGCCAGAAAGAGGGCTTCCCCGGTGAGTTCGCAGCCCGCGGCATCGGTCCCGCCGGGGTCAGTCCAACCTTCCGTGTAGGCGGCATAGATGGTTTCCAGTACGGTGTCGAGCCGACCGGCAAGCTCCTCGCGCTCCGGAACGCTGAAGGGGATGCCGGCCTGCCGGATCTTGTCCTTGGCGCGGACCAGGCGCTTGCTCATGGCTGCCGGAGAAGTGAGGAACGCCGAAGCGATTGACTTTGCATCGAGGCCAAGCACCACTTGCAGGATCAAGGGCGCACGGATGCCGGCTTCGAGGGCTGGGTGCGCGCAGGCGAACATCAGCGCCAGGCGACGGTCCGGGATTTCCGCGTCCGCTGCTGTGGCTTCCAACTCTTCCGCCATGAGCTGCAACCTTCCGGTGGCAGCCTCGCTGGTATTGCGCCGGCGCGCGACATCGATCATCTTTCGGCGGGCGACGGTCAGCAACCACGCTTCCGGGTTCGCAGGACAGCCCTTCTTTGGCCAATCCGCCAGCGCCGAAGTAAAGGCCTCCGACAGGGCATCCTCGGCTGCAGCCACATCCCGCATAGGGGCCGCGAGATAGGCGACCAGCTTGCCGTAGCTGCGACGCGCCACCGCGTCTAGTGTGCTGCGCGCCTGCGCCTCGCTGTCGCGGGAATCCATGACCTCACCCAGGCCTAGGGAATGGTTTGCGGTCTTGTCTTCCGTCACGTTCTCCATTTCGCATCTTCCTCGACCCTCTCTTTAACGCGGAACGCAGTGATTTTGCGGATCAGAGGCAGGGGCAGCGGCTTCTCCAGCGGAAACTGGATCGACCCACTCGCCGTAACAAATTTCGTAAGATCACTCGCGAAGGCCTTGACTGCCGACGGAGTGGGATAGAAGCCAATGTGATGTTTGTGCGCGGCGAACGTGACTAGGATCCTCCCATACGAGAAAGCAGGCATTCCCCACTTCAAGCTTTCCTTGGCCCCGGGCGCAGATTCGCGAATACACTCACGCATTTCGCGCAGTTTCTTCTGAGCCTCTTTGGGGGCGGCATTGATGTATTCGGTGATGCTTTGAGGTCGCACTTTTTTTGGAGTCATAGTTTTATTTCATCACACCCCAGGCAGCCACGCCCAGCGTTTTTCTGAGCGTGGGCTTTTCTCCGGTGGCAAACCCCACGGTCAATTTCAACGCGATTGACCGTGGCTACCAACGGAAGGGTTCGTCGATAGGTTCCTGCTTCACGCCGGCATGTAGCACAGGTAGACCTTCCCATTGCTGAAGGTTCGCGTCTTTGTCAGCTTAAGGTTCAGCTTTTCTTTGATGCCGTCAAACATCGTCCGCCCCTTGCCCAGGACGACGGGATTCACCACGACCTGATATTCATCGATCAGGCCCTCGGGCGCCAATTGCGCGACAATGCTGCCGCTGCCCAAAATTGCCATGCCCGGTCCGGGGTCATCCTTCATCTTTCGAACTTCCGCCACGATGTCGCCCTTCACCAGCTTCGTATTGTTCCAAGTCGCTTTGTCGAGTGTTCTCGAAAATACGACTTTCCGCATGCTATTCATTCCCTTGGCGACAACGGGATCATGTTGGTCCGCAATTGGCGTGGGCCAGTAGCCCGCCATGAGGTCATAGGTAATCCTGCCGAACAATAAATGGCCTCCGCCGCTTGCATTCTCCGCGACGAATGCCGAGTACTCCGCATCGCCGTTACCGCTGTGAGCCCATTGCATTTCGCCGTTCGCGGACACAAAGTAACCATCCAGCGTCACATGATTGAAAACGATTAATTTCCGCATGATTCTTCTCCTTTATCGATGTTTGGTGAGCAGTTCCCAAATTCGTGCCTATGGGGCAGCTCACTCCTTCGTGATGTAATCTGCCAGGTCATTGGTCAGCAGGGTGCCCTCCCAGAGTGGCCGCACCTCGACGACACCGTGAAGTGCAGTTGGGCTGCGGGCTGCCCACGAGATCGCGGCATCGAGGTCGGTCACTTCGATGATATGAAAGCCACCCAGTTGCTCTTTCGTGTCGGCATAGGGGCCGTCGAGCACCTGGGTCTTGTCATTCCGGACCCGCACGGTGGTCGCCGACGAGGTGGGCTTCAGGCCGTTGCTGCTCTGCAGGACGCCCGCCTTTGTCATAGCCTCCATATACGCTCGATAGGCTCCCAACCATTGTTCTTGCTCGGCCTTTGTCAACTGGGGCCAACCCGCTTCCCCGACATAGTCCATCAGAATGTATTTCATTTGGATCCTCCCTCATGGGTTGCGATCGAGCATCTTGCTCGGTCACTACAATGACGCTCGCCCCCCCTCGATTTGGACATCCGAGCCAAAATATCCTTCTCGAGACCAGCTTGTCTATCACTCAACACGCGAACGACCGCTCCCGGCCCCAGTAGCCTGTAATGGGCAATCACACGGGACGCGAATGCCATATCAGCCGGAGATACCACTCTCGAGACCCGCCCGGCAACCTACTCGCGACCTCCCCCTGATCCAACGGCTAACCGGGTAGCAACGCACCCCTGCGACGCAGGTCACACTTGACTGTGAGCCCCATCACGGCGGTGGATGTGGATTACGCTATCCTAGACGAGTCAGGCGACAAAGAATCACTGCTATGCCACGCCAGTTGTCAACGAATTTGGGAACAGGCTTGAATGGCAAGGCCAAGCGAGGCGAGCGTGGAGTTTCGTCCAACGGTGGCGGAGGTCATCACCCTGCTGGCTCGGGCGAATCGCTTCCCAACCACCACCTGACGGCGACCGACGCGGCTTTTCTCTTTCTCGAGCGCCCGGAAATCCCCCTGGCCATCGCGAGCCTCTGTATTTTTGACGGTCCAATCCCTTTAAGAGAATATATTGCGCGCGTCGCTTCCAAGCTGCCTTTGATCCCACGTTATCGTCAAATTGTTGTGCCCCAGCCTATGAATGTCGGCTTGCCAACCTGGGAAGATGACCCGCACTTTGACATTCACCAGCACGTCATCAGCGTCACGCTCGGTCCGCCGGGCGGCGAGGCGGAGCTGGAAGCCCTGGCGGGCCGCGTGTTCAGCCAACTGATGGACCGCAGCAAGCCGCTGTGGGACCTCACTTTGATCGACGGTCTGGAAGGCGGGCGAGGGGCGCTGATTTTCCGCGTGCACCACGCGCTGGCCGACGGCATTTCCGGTGTAACGCTGATGAGGGAGATTCTGGATCCAACGCCGGAGGGCTCGCGGGTCATCCACAAAATGCCCCGGCGGAAAAAGAGGCGGCCTTCCGAGCGCTCCCTCGCCGACGGCATCGAAGACGCCGTACACAGCACCCTGGGAAGTTTGATTGCCACTGAGGCGGGGTTGTTTGGTTTTGGGCAAACACTGCTCAGCGAAAAAATGCAGACCGGAATGCGCGGCCTGATGGGTCTGTTGCCCGAACTGGCGGTCTCTGTCGAAAGGCTTCCGTTTAACAAGCCCTGCGGCAGCCAGCGCAAATTCTGCTGGGCGGAGCTCGATTTTGCCGAAGTGCACGCCATCCACAAGGCGGTGGGCGTCACAATCAACGATGTGGTTCTGACGGTGCTCACCCGCGCGTTGGCGCGCTACGTGAAGCTGCACCGGCAAACCATTGCCAAACGGTTTGTGCGCATCGTGTGCCCAGTCAGTTTGAGAAACGGGGACCAGAGTGGCGAGTTGGGTAATCAGATTTCGTTTCTGCCCGTGGCGCTGCCTATGGACGTGCCGGATCCCGTGCGAATGCTGAAAGCCGTGGCCGCCCGCACGGAAACCATGAAGCACGCGGGAGCGGCGGGCCTGGTGGCGCTGGCGGCCAGTTGCATCGCCGCCGCGCCACCTCCCATGCAGGCGCTCTTTTGGTGGGCCCTCCCCCAGGTCATTCTGCCTTTTCCGCTTCTCAACATGATCTGCACGAACGTGCCCGGGTCGCCCGTGCCACTTTACGCGGCGGGGCGGCGAATGCTCGCGTCTTATCCGCAGGTGCCCACCGGCTACGACCTGGGAATTGGTTGCGCCGTGCAGAGTTATGATGGAAAGCTTTGTTTTGGGCTGATTGCGGACGCTCGCGCCGGCGCGGACGTCAATCGGCTGCGCGATTACCTTTACACGGCATTTGGCGAGCTTTACCGGGCGGTGGGAATTAAGAAAGCACGGCGAGGGGAGGCTGGTCCGCGCTCAAAATCAAGGCTATCGAAGCCCGTGGAGCCCGTTCGCGCCGAGACCAGCGAACCCCCTTTGGCGGCCACGGTTTCCTCTGACGGAGACCGGGGAGCCCCGGAAGCGCCTTCACAAGAAACGGAGCCGTCCCCCGCAACAAGTCCCGGGCCGACAACGATGGTCTTCGTAAAAGCAGCCGCTTGATCGTGACCTGGCATGAAAGAAAGAGTCCATGACGACACAAAGTTTCTTACTGCGAGAATTGAATAGCGCGGGAGTTTGAGAGGACGGTAGAATTATGGCAGAGAAAGTTTCAAACCTCAGTGAAGACCGGATTGCCTACCTGGAAGGGCTAGTCAGCCAAGCCAGGGCTGCCGCCGCGGTCTTTACGCAATTTACCCAAAAGGACGTCGATCGCATCGTCAAGCCGATGGTCTCGGCGGCGATGGAACAAGCTCAACATCTGGCCCGCCTGGCCATTGAGGAAACCAGGCTCGGGGTTCTGGAAGACAAGGCTCTTAAGAACATGGTGGCCGCGGAGTTCGTCTACAACTACGTCAAGGACAAACGTACGGTTGGACAAATTCGCGAGTTCCCGGAGCGCGGTCTGGTGGAGGTGGCGGAACCGATCGGGGTCATCTTCTCGCTCACTCCGATTACGAACCCCGTGGCGACCGTCATCTTCAAATGCATCATGGCCATCAAGACCCGGAATGCAGTTATTTTCAGTCCCCACCCGAGAGCCTCGCAGTGTTGCTCCACGGCCGTAAAGATTATGTATGAGACGGCACTGAAGCACGGCGCGCCCGAAGGCGTTTTCACGTGCGTAGAAGCATCCACCCTCCTGGACAATGACTACCTCATGCACCACAAAGCCGTCGGCCTGATTGATGCCACGGGTGGGCCTGGAGTGGTGAAAGCCGCCTATAGCTCCGGCAAGCCCGCCTTGGGTGTGGGGCCGGGCAACACGCCGGTCTATCTGGAAAAAACGGCTGACTTGGACACTGCCGTGGTAGACATCATTACCTCCAAGACGTTCGACAATGGGACCATTTGCGCCTCCGAGCAGACGGTGGTGATCGATGATGAGATTTATGACCTTGTGCTGCAGAAATTTGCCGACCTCGGTTCACACATCTGCAACGAAAAAGAAGCAGCGCTGCTGGGCCGCACGGTGATCGATCCCGAAACCGGATTCGCGCGGCCCATGGCAGTCGGCCAGAAAGCCACCGATATCGCCAAAGTGGTGGGTCTTACGGTCAAGCCCAACACCAAACTCCTGGTGGCGCCCATCCAGGGTGTGGGCCGCGAATACCCTCTGTCGGTCGAGAAACTGTTCCCGCTGCTCACTGTCTATCGAGCGAAGTCCGTCGACGAGGCGCTCAAGGTGTGCGTCGACGTGAATCATGCCGGGGGGCTCGGGCACACCGCGGTTGTTTTCTCGCGCAATGATGAGGTGATCCGAAAGTTCAGTGAGGTGATCAACGCGGGGCGCATCATTGTGAACTCACCGGGATCCATCGGCGCGCTCGGCGGCGTTTACAACGATATGGTGCCCACTTTGTCGTTCGGATGTGGGACTGGCGGCGGCAACAGCACGACGGATAACGTGAACGTGTATCACTACCTGAACATCAAGCGTGTGGCCCGGAGGACACAAGCCCCTATGTGGTTCCGTATTCCCAATCAAATTTACTTCAACCTGAACGCCGTGGAGAACCTGCGCCAATTTCCATCGCGCTCCACCATCATCGTGACCAATCCGGCCTTGGAGCAAATGGGCCACGTCGACATTGTCCGGCGGAACCTTCCACCGCAGACCTCCGTCCACGTCGCGGCTATTCCCGACGGGGAGCCGGAAGTCAAGGTGGTCATGCAAGGACTGGAAGCGCTCAAATCCTACCGGGCTGACCAAATCATCGCGCTGGGCGGCGGGTCCGTGATCGACGTGGCGAAGATCATGAAACTCAAGTACGAATCGCCGCAAGCTGACCTGGAGGAGCTGGGCGCTGCGTTTCTGGATATCCGCAAGCGCGTGGCCGAGTACCCGACCGAAAAAACAAACCGGGTGCGCTTGATTGCCATCCCCACCACCAGCGGAACGGGGAGCGAAGTCACGCCGTTTGCCGTCCTGATCGACAAAGAGCGCGGGCGCAAGGTGACACTCACCGACTACTCGCTCAGTCCGGATGTGGCTATCGTCGATCCGCAGTTCGTGATGTCAATGCCCAAGGGCCTCACCGCTGACACCGGCATCGACTGTTTGACCCACGGACTGGAAGCTGCAGTCTCGGTCTACGCTTCTCCCTACACCGACGCCAACGCTTTGCAAGCGATTCAAATGGCGTTCAAGTACCTGCCTGTCGCTTATGAGCACCCGCACGATGAAGAGGCCCGCACCATGATGCATAACGCTGCCTGCATTGCGGCGCTGGCGTTTTCCAATGCCTCGGTGGGCGTGAGTCATGCCTTGGCTCATGCCTTCGGGGCAAGGTTCGGCGTCGCGCACGGTCGAGCCAACGCGCTCATGCTGCCACACGTTATTTCGTATAACGCGGCGGTGCCCACCAAGTTCATGCCGTCGCCGCACCAACGAGCGTATACCGCTCCCGAGAAATACGCGATGATTGCCGACTTGCTGGGCCTGGGCGGCAACTCGATTGCGGAAAAGGTGGCACACCTTGTGGCAGCGACGGAAGAGCTGCTAGACCGATTGGCGATTCCGCGTTCGATCGCCGACTTGGGGATCTCGAAAGAAGAATTCGAGCGGGCGGTGCCCGAGCTGGCCAAGATTGCCTTTGACGATCCTTCGTGGCGGACGAACCCTCGCATGCCCCTCATCAGCGAACTGGCTGATCTGTATTGGTGTGCTTACCAGGGGAGAGGCCTGGCCAAGGTGGCCGGCGCATCTGAAAAACAAACAGCGGTGGAAGGTGGTGTGTATGCCAGCAAAACCCGTGTGGCTTAAGATTGATGGAGAGTTCGTGGCCCGCGCCTTGCAAGAGGCCCTGGAGAAGATGAACGGCGCCGGGGGCGAGGTGGTTCTGGATTTTTCATCCGTACACCGTATCGATGCGGGTGCGCTCAGGGCGATCGATAACTTCGCTACCACTTTGAACGGTAACTCGTCCAAGGTTGTTCTGCGCGGCGTCAATATCGCTGTTTATAAAGTGCTGAAGCTGATGAAACTGGCGCCACGATTCTCTTTCAAAGCCTGACAAGCGAAACCTGGCCTGGATCATCCGGGGTCGCGTTGGCCGGAGAGACTTTACTCAGCACTGCCATCTCCTCATCGGATTGAGTCTCCACCCACGAAAAACTCGGCCGGCATAGGTCATCTTTATCAGTGGTAGCCATTTCGTGTTGCCATTGAGTGTCGGGGCGATTTTATATCGCCACCCATGCTCTTGATTTCTGAAGGGGACCGTAATACCCAATCGCATATAACGTCCCCCATTATTGTGCCCAAGACGCTCGGGGGCTCTCTACACACGCTTGGTGTTGTGCCTCGATGATAATGTTGTTTGGCTCGCCGGTGAGCGACTCCTTAAGGTACGCCTCGGCTTCGTCCACCTTGCCGAAATCCACCATGGTCACTCCCAAGCCTCGGAGGGTTCTGCCACGCACAGGACTGGGCGTCCATGTTGGCCGCGCCGAGGCCGCTCTCTGGTAAAGTGCAAACGCGTCCGTGGGCCGCTTCAGTTTCCCAAAGATGAATGTTTTTTCGTTGAGCAACTGAGGGTGGTCAGGTTCCAGTTGGAGTCCCCGGTCCACAGCTTGGAACGCTTCGCGCACCTGCCCTAGATCCATCCGAGCGTTTGCCAACAAGTAGTATCCCTGAGTGTAGGAAGGCGCGACCCAGACCACGCGTTTCTTAGAACTCGTTTTTTCAAAGTGCCCGACGTAGCACAAGAACTCCACCGTATCCCAGCACGCGATAATGTGCTCGTCAGGAAGATCCTGGATGGGCCGCCAAGTGGCGGGCATGGCGCGCAGAGATTCCTCGAGCAACGTCGCCGCCGCGTCGAAGGCCTGCTTTTGAATGAGGTCTGCGGCTTGCTTATTGAAATCTTCCATCTTGGCCTGAATTCCTTTTCTTTGTTTGTGCGCCGTCGGCCAATTTACATCTGAACACCACCGCAAGCAACGCTCCGCATACTTGGGTAATCCTGGCCGAAACCACAGCCCTATTTTCCACTTGCTTTTTCGCTTTTTATTCGCCTAAAATTGGATGGAAATTGTCAGGAAGCAGGGCAGAGAGTTCCATGTGTACAAGGATGTGAGGACTGTCCTTGGTCACGAGACCGGCGACTGAAAACTGATTACTGACCACTCAGAATAAGGAGCGATCCATGGCATTGACGCGACGACAAAAAGAAGTCTTGGATTTTCTCGTGGGGTTCATCAACCGGAAGGGCTATTCACCGAGCTTCGAGGAAATTGGCGGCTCGATGGGGCTCTCCTCCCTCGCCACCGTGCACAAGCATTTGGAGACCCTGGAGAAGAAGGGATTCATCCGGCGGGGCTATAATCAGAGCCGGTCGGTGGAAGTGGTGGCGGTTCCGGGCTCGGTGCCGTTTGCCAGGACGGCCATGCGTTCGATCGGAAGGAAATCGCGGCGTGTTGCGCAGCGTACCGACGAGCGCACTGTACGCGGAATGGAAGTGATTCCGGGCGCAGCGCTGGGGAAGTTGGAGTTCCCCTTGCTTGGCCGAATCGCCGCGGGCCAGCCGGTGGAAGCCATCACCAACCCCGAGACCTTCTCGCTGGGCGATTTTGCCTCCGGCAAGGGCAACATTTTCGTCCTCAAGGTGAAGGGCGATTCCATGGTCGACGACCATATCTGCGATGGCGACTATATCCTGGTGGAGGGCGCCGACTCCGCCAAGAACGGCGAAATTGTGGTGGCGCTGACCGAAGGTACCGACGCCACTCTCAAACGCTTTTTCCTCGAGGGCGACGGCAAAGTGCGATTGCAGCCCGCCAACGCCCAGATGGATCCCATCATCCTGCCCGGACGTCATGTGAAAATTCAGGGCAAGGTTATAGGCGTGCTGAGGAAATACTCGTAAGGCAGTTATGAGTTTTGAGTGATGAACTCTGAATTATGAATTCGGAATCGGGCCCCGGAAAATATTCGTCTCTTCTCTCGGCTGCGAGCAAGCCCAACCATTGGCGCGGTCCTGCTCGTCACTCGTCACTTTTCATTCGTTACTGTCTTTTGACCGCAGCCATCGTGATTGCTCTGCTGGTCCCCAACGCGCTGGCTGATGAGTTGACCCTCAAGGACGGCCACAAGATTTCAGGGACTATTGTGGGCTTTGAGAATGGGATGTTTCGCCTGCAGACGGATTACGGATTCGAGCTGGTCCGCAAAGATAAGGTTGTTTCTATCAAGATGACCGAAGTTAAGGAGAAAGAAGTTTCGCCGAAGGCCGATGCGAACAAGAAAAGCGAACCCACGTCCACCGAGCGCAGCGGGGCAAACGCCTCAGCGACCGCTGAGCCGTCCACGCCAATCTCGATCCCACCCACGCCACCCATCACCAAGCCAACCCCACCTCCGCCGCCTCCCGTCAGCCATTTGGTGGAGGAGCCGCTACCCGCGCACATTGAACAGCATGAGGACGGCACTAACTATATCAACGACACTTTTCGCTTCAGCATGTTCAAGCCGCCAGGCTGGAAAATGTTTGAGGAGCTGCCGCGCGGCAAAGTCTCCGCCATCGTAGCCCTGGGGAGTGAGGACGAACAGACGCTACTCTTTGTGGACCGCCAGGTATGGAGCGGAGAGCCGAACTTAAAAGACGATGCGGTGGAAAACAACCTGCGGCAGATTTACGAAGACTACAAGAAACTTTCCGAAGCGGACACGCAGGTGGACGGCCGCCCCGCCATTCGGCGCAGCTTCACGGGAATCATGGATGGTGCGGAGTGGCACGGCACAGTGGTGCGAGTGGCCCAAGGCTCCACCGTTTTCGGGATCATTGAAATGACGTCCGCCGAGGGCTACCAGTTTCAGGAAGCGGTGTTCAACAAGATTGTGAAATCATTTCACTTCATTTCCACAAACTCAGGCGGTCCTGTAACGGGCGCTCATAAGTCCATCACCAATTAAATCCAGAAATGATAGACTAGGAGTTGGCATCTGCAATTTGCTTCTCAGGCGGGGAGGTTGCAACTAGTTGCTACTGAGTTGCAACTAGAACATGCGGATGTCCGGTAAGTCCTTTGATATCAACTCGCCATTTGACGGAATAAAATAACCTCCTCTAGACTGTATAACTACAGCGAGCCGAGCGCATCTAACCAACTTTTCGACTCGCGGCAATTTGATATGTTTCAGTCACTGGTAATTACTCTGCGCGAGGGCGTAGAGTGCACGTTAATCGTCGGAATCGTTCTCGCCTACCTCGCCAAGACGGGGCGCAGGTCGTGGAGCCGCCTTGTTTGGGGCGGCGTGGCGGCAGCCGTGGTGGCCAGCCTGGTGGCCGCGTACTTCGTTCATCGCTGGGAAATGGGGGAAGACGCCTACGAAGGCTGGCTGATGCTCGCCGGATCGGCGTTCGTGGCATCCATGGTGTACTGGATGTGGAAGACCGGCAAGCGCATGAAGCAGGAAATTGAGAGCAAGCTGTCGAGCCTTGCCGAGAAACCTTCCCGCGCCGCCGCCCTGGGGCTGTTTCTTTTTGTGCTCTTGATGGTGTTTCGTGAGGGGATTGAAACCGTGCTCCTCCTCGCGGCGGTTTCTTTCCGCTCCAGCGACCTGCTCAATTTTATCGGCGGCGTGATTGGCCTGGGCCTGGCCATCGGATTGGGCGTGGCGTTTTTCAAGGGCAGCATCAAGGTTGACCTGCGAAAGTTTTTCACCGTCACCAGCCTGGTGCTCGTGCTGGTGTCCGTGCAACTACTGATTACCGGCGTTCACGAACTTTCAGAGGCGCAGGTTTTGCCTTCCAGCCAGCGTGAGATGGCCCTGGTGGGGCCCATCGTCAACAACGATGTCTTCTTTTTCCTGGTGATTGTCGCGCTCTGCTCTTTCCTTGTGATTGCCCAGCGGATTCAGAAGGCGGGCGCCGCCGTCGACCGTTCCCAACTTTCAGGCCCGGAGCGGCGCAAGGCGTTGGCGGAGTGGCAGCGCGAACGATTCTGGAAAATATCCGCGAGCGCCGTGAGCCTGCTCATCATTCTCCTGATCAGCACTGAATTCGTTTATTCGCGCGCCGCGCAGGCCATGGCACCTCCCGAGCCGGTAAGCCTGGTCAATGGTGTGTTACGCATCCCGACGGCGCCCCTGGCGGACCGCAAACTGCACCGGTACGCAGTGAAGGTGAGCGGCGTTGAAGTGCGCCTGATTGCCATCCTCGACGATACGGACACCATGCGCGTGGGCCTGGATGCGTGCGAGATTTGCGGGAACAAAGGGTATTATCAGGACGGCAAGAATGTGATTTGCAAGAATTGCGCCGCCGCGATTTATGTGCCTACCATCGGCACGGCCGGCGGATGCAACCCCGTCCACGTTGCCTACTTGGTGGAAGGCGGCTCACTGACGCTCTCCGAGAGCGCGCTGGGCGGCGCCGTCAAGTTCTTTCAGTAGAATATGCTCACCCGAATTCTTAGCCGATCGTTGATGCGCCGCCGCCGGAGAAAGGTTCTGAGCGTGGTGGCCGTATCGTTGGGTATAGCCGTAGCCACGGCGGTGGGCACCATTGCCCTCGACGTCGGCGACAAGGTGAACCGCGAACTGCGCTCGTTTGGCGCGAACATCGCTGTCACCCCGGCTGCGGACAGTCTATCCATCACTGTCGGCGGTGTGGATTACCGTCCTGCGGGCAGCGGCGCCTACCTGAACGAATCTGACCTGGCGAATCTGAAGAGGATTTTCTGGCGCAACAACATCATGGCGTTTGCCCCGTTCCTTTATGTCCCCGCAACAATCAACGGGCACAATACGGTGCTGGTGGGGAGTTGGTTCGATAAGCCCGTGCAGGTGGATAAGGGACAGGTCTTCCGGACTGGCCTGAAAGACCTGCATCCGGCGTGGAAGGCGCAGGGTGGCTGGCTGAGTGACGAGGCATCGTCCGGCAACGCACAGTGTTTGATCGGACCGCGCCTGGCGGCGCGATTGGGCGTGCAGCCTGGCCAGACGATTTACATCCAAGTGTCCGGAGGGTCGCAAGACCCTTCCGGGCAGGGTGGCGGCGGCCCACATGCCGCCTTAACCGTGCAACTTGTGGTGCATGGCATCCTGGATACGGGCGGGCCGGAGGACGACCAGTTATTCGCGCCACTGGCCACTGTCCAGCACGCCGCGAATCTCGATGGAAAAATCCGCCGTGTGGAAGTGAGCGCGCTGACCAAACCCGAAGACGCTTTTGGGCGCTCCGACGTGAGCAAGATGAGTGCGGAAGAATTCGAGCGCTGGACTTGCACGCCCTACGTGCGGTCGATCGCTTACCAGATAGAGCAAGCGATGCCGGGCGCGGCCGCCAAGCCGATGTATCAAGTGGCAGAAACGGAAGGCAAAATTCTCGATCGCGTTGGCATCCTCATGTGGGTGCTGGCCGCAGCCGCATTGATCACGGCCGCGTTGGCTGTCACTTCCATGATGCTGGCCACGGTACTGGAACGCCGCGCGGAAATCGGCCTCTTCAAATCGCTGGGCGCAACAGACTCGCACGTGGCCACGCTCTTTATGCTGGAGGCCTCGAGTATCGGTCTCGCGGGTGGGGCCATTGGCTACTTGGGCGGCAGCTTGCTCGCCCAGCGGCTGTCCGTCGATATTTTTGGATTGCCAGCCAGCGTCCATTGGATCTTTCTCCCCACGGCGCTTGCCTTGGCTCTGGTCGTTACGCTTGTCGGGAGCGCGGTTCCATTGGGCCACGATTTGAAAATGTCTCCGGCGATGGTATTAAGGAATGAATAAGGCAGGACGGGTAAGGTCGAGGGTGGGGCGGTCGCTGTTCTGGCGGCTGTTGCGGCGTTCGCTCACCGTGAAGCGCCCCCAGGCCGCGCTGGCCATCTGCTCCGTGTTGGTGGGGGCGACTGTGGCGTCCATGCTCCTGAACCTCTACGGGGACGCGCGGCGCAAGATGACACAGGAGTTTCGAGCCTATGGGCCCAACGTCGTTCTGGTGCCGGGTGATTCGATGGGTGCTCCCGGCCAAGCGGCTTCCGGTGTGATGAACGAGCGCGTGATGGACCGCCTGGCGCCCGTGGTACAACGCGGCAAAGGATTCGCTGCCGTACCATCGCTCTACGTTGTGATGCGCCTCTCCAAAGCCACGGCGCCTGACGACCACACGCCTTTGCCAGACCCGGAAAATGTGGTGGCCGTCGGAACGGATTTTCGCGCGCTCAGCCACCTCTACCCTTCGTGGCGCATCCAGAGGGGCGCGAGTGGTGGTGCCGCGCCGACTTGCGGCATCGGATCGCACATTGCCGCGCAGATAAGATTGCGCCTGGGTGACTCGGTTCAACTTGACACCATCGCGAGTGGCTCGTCGCAGAGCACAACCTTCCGGATTGCCAATATCCTGTCCACCGGGACGGCCGAGGACGACCAGGTGTTTGTACCCCTCGCCTCGCTGCAATCGATGAGCGGATTGGCGGGAAAGGTCAGTGTGGTGGAGATGAGCGTGCCTGGGGAAACCGCCGAAATTGAGCGCGGGATAGGGGAGCTGAATCAGTCCCTAAGCGGAATTCCGGGCATCGAATTGCGGCCCATCCGGCAAATCGTTTATTCCGCGGGCCGAGTTCTGGACACTATTCGCTGGGTCATGCTGTCGCTAACCGCCTTGATTCTGATTATCATCGCGCTGTGCGTGACCGCCACCATGACAGCCATCGTGCTCGAGCGCCGCAAAGACATTGCGGTGATGAAGTCGCTGGGCGCGAACGACCGGCTGGTAATGCGCCTTTTCTTAACCGAGGGCGTCACCATGGGCCTGATCGGTGGTTTCGGGGGATTTGCGCTGGGCCTCGTGCTGGCCCACGCGATGGCGCGACAGCTTTTTAATGTGAGCCTTACTCCCACTTGGTGGACTTTCCCTTTGGTGTGTTTTGCGAGTATGATGCTGGCGGGCGTTGCCACCCTTTTCCCAGTTGAAATTGTGCGCGGGATTCAGCCGGCTCGAGTGCTGCGAGGAGATTAGGATTGTGCCGTATATAGAACTTCGGAATTTGTCCAAGAACTACAGCAGTGAGGTGCCCGCGCTCAGCCGCGTTTCGTTTGCCATGGAGAAGGGCGAGTGGGTGGCCGTGATGGGGCCGTCCGGCTCGGGCAAGAGCACCATGCTGAACATTCTGGGCTGCCTCGATTCGCCCAGCGAAGGGCAAGTGTTGGTGGGCGGACAGGACCTCGCGAAATTTTCCGCCTGGGATCTGGCGCGGTTTCGCGCCGAGAAAGTGGGATTCGTTTTTCAGCAGTACCACCTGGTCCCTTACCTCACCGCGGTGGAAAACGTGATGCTCGCGCAGTATTTCCACAGCCTCGCGGAAGAGAAGGAGGCGGCGGAAGCCCTGCGGCGCGTGGGCCTGGCGGATCGGCTTCACCATTTGCCCTCGCAATTGTCGGGCGGCGAGCAGCAGAGGGTCTGTGTGGCGCGCGCCCTGATCAATCAGCCCAACCTGATTCTGGCGGACGAGCCCACGGGCAATCTGGATGAAGTGAATGAGGCGATTGTGATGGGCCTGGTGGCCGACCTGCATCGCGAGGGGCATACCATCCTGATGGTCACTCACGATTCGGAAATCGGGCGAATGGCGGAACGGCGGGTGGAACTCCACCACGGACGGCTGGCGGAAGTTTCCGACCTCCCCACTCAGGAAGAAGATTTGATCGACGGCCTGCTGCAGGCCGTTTGGCATGCGCGCGAGGATACCGGCCAAACGGAAGTCGCGACCGACCGCCTGGAGGAATTCAGCCAGAATCGCGCCACCTTCCTGCTGCTGGCACAGGAAAATTGGATATCGCTTTCGGACGGCCACCTGGTGCTGACCGGCCGCGGGGAGAAGCGCGCCAAGGCGGCCATCCGGCGCCATCGCCTGGCCGAGCGATTGTTTTTCGATACTTTTGGAATGAACGAAGACCAACTCCACGAAAGCGCACACAAAATCGAGCATAGCTTGACCCCCGAAGTCACCGAAAAAATCTGCACCTTCCTCCGCCACCCGCTCACTTGCCCGCACGGTTCCCCCATCCCGCGGGGCGAATGCTGCGTCAGGTGAAACACCAGTTTTCAGTGATCAGTTTTCAGTAAGAGATTTCTAACGGGCGAAGGTCCCGCTTGGACCAAGGGTTCGCCCCGCGGTGCCATACTTCGCTTTTTTCGACCCGGCTTGCGCGAGCATTTCCAGAAATTGTTTCTGGGTCCGCATGTCGATGGCCTGCGCGGCCATTTTACCGTCGCGATCGTAAACAAAACTCTTGGGGATTCCTTCCACTTGGAAAAGTTCGTTCACCCTGCGTCCGGGATCGAGCAGGATGGGATAGGTCGCGTGGTGCTCCGCGATGAAGGGCCGGACCTTGCTGTCCTCTTTGTCCGAGATGGCAAGGATCACCAGGCCATGATCTTTGAATTGTTTGTAAAGCGTTTCGAGGTCGGGCATTTCCTTGCGGCAGGGCGTGCACCACGTGGCCCAGAAATTCACCAGCACCACCTTGCCGCGCAAGCCTCGCAATGTCCATTTCGTTCCCTGCAAATCGGTGAGCGTGAAATCAGCTTGCTGGCGGCGGCAAATTGCGGTGAGTCTGAAGAAGCGCGAATATGTTTGTTACGCACCAATGTCGCAAGCTCGACGTACTCCCCGGTCGGCTGACCTTTTTCTTAGGGAGGCGACTGCTCGCGCAACGCGTCGGCCATAGTCGTAGCGACATCCTGCAGAGTGTCGTGGCCGAAGTCTCCTTCAGTGGACAGGTTGGCGAGGGCATTCGCGAGGCGCAACTTATTTGGTACGACCGGCAGCGCGCGAATTTGCAGCGCCAGGCGCTTGTTGGTCTGCACTCGCACGTCATCGGGCAAACCGCGCAGCCCTCGCACCTCCTGCAAATGAGTTTCTCCATATCGCTCCAGACACTTTTCTTTTGTTGCGAATTGCCATTCGGCGCGCCGTGCAGGAGAACGCCCGCGGCCACCAGAAAGAGTCCCCCCCGTAAGAGGGGTGTCTTATTAATCTTCAAACGAAGATTCCAAATCGTCGCATTGAGCATGGCTCACCCTTCCTAAATCCTATACTGATTGGTACATAGTATGTCGGGCACTGGATATTAGCAACCGACGCGGAATTGGTCCAGGCTTGAAATTACCAGTGGGTACTGCTGGCCCAAAACAACCACCTGCGGTGGCCAAATTCGGCCACTGGTGATCAGCGTCCGCCGGCTGTCTGGAGTTTCCGCCAGGCAGTGTCGGCCAAATCGGACAGATGCTGGGTCTGATGAAAGGCGAGTTCGGCGCAGGGGAATAAACCTAAATGTAAGGGGCAAGTAAGTCTCCAGCAGCCCTTGGATGGTGCCGTCACGCGCTCCGCTTGCGCAGTGGCAAGGCGAATCGAATCAAAGGGCAAGGGAATTCAACACAACGTTTTGGGGTTCGTCGAGAATTCTCACCATTGGCGTCTTTCGCCCCGAGTAATTCCCGCCCGATTTTAGCCGCCGGCACCCGGAATTGTGCAAAGCATTTCACTTTGGTGGGTGCCCATAGGGGCAATCCTTTCTCTCCCACTGCGCTGGCAATCCAATTGCATTACACATTGCTTTCAACTTCCGCGAGGACAATTTAAATATGAAAAACACCCTCAATAAGTTGACCTATATCACCTTTAGCTTGGCATTCCTGGCTTCATCCATGCCGGCGATGGGGCGCGTTCGAGTGCAGGCGGGGACTAAAATTCCCGTGCGGCTCGAGCGGACAGTTGGTACCAAGGAATTTTACCGCTGGCGCTCGTTCGGCCCGGTGCGCACTGTTTCCGGCACGCTGGTGCAGGACATCGTATCGCCGGACGGCCAAATTGCGCTGCCCTCCGGCACTAAAATCAGCCTGGCAGTGCTGGAAAGCAAACGCGCCGGCCACCTGACCGGCCGGTCGAAACTGCGCTTGGGCCTTTATTCCGTGACCACGCCGAATGGGGAAGTGGTTCCTGTGGACGGTTATCCCACCAAACTCAACCATCGCAATGTGGACCGTGAAGGCACTGCGCATGGGCATCGCGGCCTGGTGAAAGATGCGGCCGTTGATATGACCTCAGTGACGGTCGGCGCCGGCGCGGGCTTTGCGGTGGCCGGGCCGATTGGCGCGGCAGTGGGCGGTGGCGGAGGCCTGCTGGTGGCCGCGATGTGGACGGTGGTGCGGCGTGGGCCGGACATCGTGATTCCCGCGGGTACGGTAGTGGAATTCGTGCTGGGCCGGCCGGTCTCATTTGTTCCCACCGGCGATGTGGTGGAAGACGGTGCCAAGCTTCAGTCCACACGATGGGGCCGCGGAGAAGTGATTCCGCCCTCTGACGACCTCCTGGCGATGGCCGACCAGATGGACACCGATCCCGAAGGCGTGATCGAGCAACTGAAAGACATTCGATTCAAAGAGCGTCCCGCCGTCGACCGCACGTTCGCGAAATATCTGGAGGCGGTGGCGCGCTATCAGAAAGGCGACCACAGCAAGGAAACGCTCAAGCTGATGCGAGAGGCCTACCGCGAATCTCAGACTTCGCCGATGACCGCGCAGGCGCGCACCGAGATGGCGCGCAACCTGGTGGTAATGATCCGCGCTACCGAGCCGGATTGGGAACGCGACCCGCTCCTGAACGACCCGACGGTGCAGGCGGCGCTGGTGGAGGATATGCGATGAAGCGCGCATTGTTAATCACCCTTTTCTGTTGCGCGATTGAAACACTGGTGCTCGCGCAGCAGACCGCGTCCACCCGGGTGCCGGGCACTACTCCCCCTCCTGATGAGACGGCAGCGTCCGGCACGGTGGACATCCCACCGACCAGCAAGGTGGAAAAGATGCCTGCGGAAGCCACCGAAGAAGTCCCGGTGGTCAACTCTGACACCACCGCGCCCTCTACGCTGGGCAAGACGCCTGCAGTTGAGGCCGATACCCAAGGAGCGCGCGAATTGCCGCTCGATTCCGAGGCCTTTGACGTGCGCGTGCATCGCCGTGTGGTGGAGTACCACCAGCGCCATCAAGATCGCACCCGGCGCAGGTCGGCCTACGAAAAAGCGAGCGTGGGCGATCCGGGATTGGAGCGATTCGCCGACCCGCGCAAAGTTCAGGTGGAATTGAGCGACGAGCTGGATCGCGAGCAGACCAGCGAAGAGCTTTCCGCGGACTACATGGAACAGGCCCACGACGTGCAAAGCAAGGAGCAGGCGCTCCAGGAATTTATTTCCAAGCGGCGGCAGTCGCTGGATGAGTTGAACAAGCACAATGGCGCGACGCACCGGCAGGATCTGGAAGTGGCGCTCGCCAATCTGGCGCGCCAGCCCGAGTCGCCCGAAACGCTTGCGGAAATTCGCGAGATCGACCGAAGGCTCTCGGAGGCCGAGCGCACTGACAAGGATCTGCCTTCGCAACTTTCCCAAAATCAGCAGGAGGCCGCCGACGCACAGAAAGAGCTGGCCAAGCTCCAAACGCTGCAACAAGCTTATGTGAAAGAGGCCAAAACATTCACGGCAGACGCGCTCTCCGCTCGGCAGAACCGATTGCGGCTGGCAAGCAAGCTCGAGTACTTCGTGGTCCGCGCGCAGGCGGAGGATTCGCTGGAGCAGGGCCGCAAAGCACTGGAGACCGTGGAGCATCTGCCCCCCAGTTCTGACATCGAGAACTTGCTTAAGGGACCGGGATCGAGCACCCGCTCGGATTCTGATTTACAGAAATTGAGGGATTGCATTCGGGAATCGGGCGACGTGAAAGCGTGCCGCCAATCCATTTCCCAGGAGTAGCTCATGCGTGCCAAATTTTATCCTTGCTTCACCGTTATTCGAAATGCGCTTTCCTGGGCGGCGATTGCCGGGCTCATGCTTTTGCCCGGCCTGATGGCCCGCGCGGCAAGCGTCGACTTTGAACCCGCGGCTCTGACCAAAGAGCGCAAGGATATTTGCCTGAAAGCTATCCACACGCCTGTCGCGGACCTGGAGAGCGACGTGAATCACCTCGCGATGCTATCAGAAACCTGCCGGGCCGAGTACGGTGCCCAGGCGTGTGGCCTGCCCGACAAACCACTTGAGTCAAACAAGCTTGATGACCTCTACGCCTATTACGTCAGGCGCCCGGTTGGGGCGCACCCTGGAGCGCGGCAGGCGAAAATCGACCGGCATAATTGGGAAGCGCAGAACGCCACCGCATCCCGATGATAGATTTACCACCATCCCATTGATGGAGGGGGAGACTCGCGTGAAGCCCGTCAAAACATCTTTTTGGATTGTCGCGGCGTGCGCCGGGCTGTATTGCCTGCCGGGGGCTTCTTTGCGCGGCGCGCCTCAAGAGGGACCGCCGCCCCCCATGAGCCGCAGGCCTGGGTACTCGGCAAAGGCTTTGGGCAGTCCGACCTCGGCGACTTCGGCTGATGAAACCGTAGTGCCTCCTGCTCCACCAAATCCTACATCCACCCAGGGGCCGATACTGGGTGACCAGAATGGGCGGAGAAGGCGCTCGAATTCGACTACCAAGGGTGAGCAACGCGGCGGAGAGGTTACTTTGGTAAGCAGTCGCGCCACTCCAACCCCCGTCGTTGTGAACCGAAACTCTACGTTTGTCCGGCAGCCTGCACGTGCGGTGAAAGGCGAGGCGGGCACGGAATCCGGCCCGCCTGATCCTGAAGCGCTGCGGATTCGTGACGAGCTGACGCGCTTGCACAACGACGCCGAGGCACGGCGCGTCTTTTATGAGGACCTTCGCCGCACCGTGCAGCAAGTTCGCGCAGGTGTCCGGAGTGAGGACGCAGCGGAGCGGGGCGAGAACTCGCCGAACCAGAACGATTCATCGTCATGGCCGGGTGCAACTTCGTCGACTGAGGTGCGCACAGGATCTTCCGATTTCCCGCCAACCGACGATCCGCGTGAATCCCCCTCAAAGGATCCGGACGAGCCGCAAGCTTTGTTGAACTCAAGTGGTGGTGAGATTGACCGCGCTGCCTACCTCATGGTGGTGCGCTGGGCAAAAGCGAATGGAACCCCCGTGTCGCTGGCGCTCGGCGTTGCTTGGATGGAGTCGCACTTGAATCCCCACCCGGCGCGCGGGGCGGCGGGCGAAGCGGGGATGTTTCAGATTATGCCCGAGCGCTGCACCCTGGAAGGCTGGCCCGCTCGGCGCTTGAAGGAGCCGGAATTCAACGCCTGGATGGGAACGATGCTGCTGGCACGGTATTACCAGGAGGAGGGGAGCGTGGCGCGCGCCGCCGCGAAGTATGTGGCGGGGCCTGGAGTTTTCGACAAGAAATATTCCAAGGACGTCTGGGCCTACATCAATTGGTACGCGAGCACTGTGAACAGCTATGCCAGTTATTTTTCACGCTACCAAACCTGAGAATTGGGCGGACGGCATCCGGCTTGCACCTGCGGCGGGCCACGCGCCGGATGGAGTGGGCGTGCCCCAATTCGCCCTCCTCGAAATCGGCGGGCCCGATCCCGTGGCACTCGTTTTATCCGTCGTTTTCTTGAGTGCGCTCGTGACTCTGTCCATTGTTCTGGCAGGATTTCACAGAGTGACTTACGCAGAGCGGACAGAAACTGTCTCCGCTGTTGTGATGGCGCCTGATGCGCCGGCTTTGCCTAAAGGTGAGGAGCCGCAGAAGTCAAAAGAGAGCACAGAGTCTTTTCCCCAAACGGCCGAACCGGTCTCGGCCGATCCACCGACGCCGGAGCTGGCGGAAAATCGTCCCTCGTCAGCTCCGGTCCAGCCTTCCCGGCCTGAGCCCTTGCGGCCCACGCCTTTGCAGGCTGACCCAACATCGAGTGACCCGGTTTCCAATGAGCCCTTGCCGCGCGAGTTGATGGAATTCCCCCCGCCCATAATTCCCACAGCGAAGGACCGCGAGGTTGCCAAAACTACACAACCCGTTGTGCCTCCACAAACCGAGACGCCGAAGGTTTCCGCCGTTGTGACTCCACCCGTCCTAACGAATGTTGCTGCGCCCAATCACAAACCCGCTTCGGATTCCACAGCGACTCTTCAAACTGCGGGGGAGGATACCCACAAGCCTGCACCGGGATCACTAGGCGCTGTGCCGCTTGCCGAGCTGCTTGATGATGAGGCGGGACTGGCGGCGGGTTTGTCCGCATTGCCATCCACACAACGGCTGAATTTGCCACGTGTTTCGATTCGCGTAAACGCGGAATGGTTTGCCGCGCTGCCGCAGACTCAAGAACGGCTCTACTTTTCCATTAACCCTCCGCAGGCGAATGGCGAGGTTCTCGCCTACGTGCCAAGCTCTCACTCCTTTGATTTGGAGCGGCCGGAACGTCCGCTGTGGCAGATTCGCGGCGGGGAGCGCGTGCCCGCGCTTGCCGAATTGCGCGCCGCGGCGGGGCGCTGGCTTGGCGTCTCACCGGAACTGGTGGGCCTTTATACCTGGCATCCGCCGGTGCTGGAAAATGCTTTGAAAATGTTCGTCCTGGAACGGATGCAGGAACTACACGTGCAACTCGGCCCGCGCGATGTGGTCACTGTGCGGTTGGCCTCGGGCTCCCAAGGCGCGGTAATGAACCTGGAGCCGATTCGCGAAGGTGACTCGCGTTAAGGCAGCCTCCCGTCAATTCATGAATATTTCAACCAGCGGAGGATCTCAACCAGAGACGGGCGCTTGCCGTACATCAGAATGCCGACGCGATAAATTCGGCTGGAAAAATAAACCACGCCGAAGGTGGTGAGGATCATTAGGACCACGGAGAGCCCGATCTGCCATAGGGGAGGGGTTTGTATGGAAATCCTGAGCAGCATCAGGATGGGCGAGAAGAAAGGAATCTCCGAAAGCACGATGGAGGTAGTGGAGCTCGCGTCGCGCAGAATCACATTCCACATCACGACGCTTACGACGAGCGGCAGAGTTGCGGGCAATTGCAGTTGCTGCGCGTCCTGCTCGTTGGAGGACGCGGCGCCAATGGCAGCGTAGAGGGACGCGTAAAGAAAATAGCCCAAAAGGAAGTAGATTACGGAGGCAATCAGAACAAAGCCCGGAATGTGAAAACTGGTGATGGACGTACCGGGGCTGTATGCCGAGGCTATCGCGCCACCGTAAGCTCCGATCAGTACGGCGGTGCTGATCCAAATGAAGTATTGAGTGAACGCCACAGCCGCTACGCCGATGATTTTGCCCGCCAAAAGCTGGAACGGCGTCACGGCTGAAATTAGTATCTCGACGATGCGCGTGGTCTTTTCTTCCAGGACTGAGCGCATGGTGACAATCCCGTACATGACCAGCATGGTGTAAAGAAGCATCATGAGGATGAGGCCGACGACAAAAGTCTGTCCTTTTTCCTCTGTTTCTCCTTCCTTGGTCACCTTCACCATTTTGACGTCGACGCCGCGCAGCAAGTCATCCAGATTATCGACTTTGACCCCATGGTCGCCCAAGCGCCTCTCGACGAAACTATTGCTGACCGCGCGAGCCACTAAACCTTCCAGCGTAAAATCGCCGGTATTCTTGGTGTGGAACTCCGCCGATTTTGCCGCGGCGCCCTCTTTGGGCAGGACCAGGTACGCGTCAAGGGCGCCGGAGTTGACTTCGTCGAGCAATTCCTTCCGAACGCCCTCTTCCGAGGCAGGGCGCTCGATTTTCTTGACCACTTGAAAGGCGGGCTTGCCATTGGGCAGAGTTTTGGTCAGCCCCGTGGCGATTGAGTCGGCAAAGCCGCCCGCGTTGTCCAAAATCGTGATTTTCATGCTGCGGGTGTTTTGACGAATCGCCAGGTAAATGGAGGCCCCCATTATGCCGGAGGTCAAAAGGGGGATGGCGATGGTGGCGATCACAAAGCCTTTGGTTCGGACCCGGGTGATGTATTCGCGCTTGAAGATCAGCCACCATTTATACACTGGCGCCTCCGACCTTTTCAATGAAGATGTCGTTCAAAGGAGGCTCGACCAGCTCGAACCTGTTGATGCGCACTCCCTGCTGGAGTGCACCCTTCAAAATTTCCTGGGGATCGGTGCCGGGGAGCAGCTTCGCCTCCATCACTTCACCATAGTGGTTGACCTTCTCCACCAGCCCGGACCGCTGCAGAAAATCGCCGTCGCCGGAACATTCAATGCGCAGAGTGTTTTTGCCGTAGGATTTTTTTATTTCCCGCAGCTCGCCGTGCAGCACGTTGCGGCCTTTGTGGATGAGGCAGATGGAATCGCACATCATTTCCACCTGTTCCATGCGATGGGTGGACAGGATGATGGTGCTGCCCTGGGCGCGCAATTCCAGCATGATGTCTTTCACCAGGATCGCATTGACTGGGTCGAGGCCAGTGAAGGGCTCGTCCAGGATGAGGACAGGCGGGCGGTGAATCACCGTGGCAATGAACTGAACTTTCTGTTGCATGCCCTTGGAAAGGTCGATGACTTTTTTCTTCGCCCAGGCGCTGAGTTCGAAGCGTTCCAGCCACTGCCCCGCACGCCGGTCGGCCTCCACTTCCGGTATGCCTTTGAGAGCGGCCAGAAACACCAAGACCTTGCGCACTTCCATGCGCGGGTAGAGGCCGCGCTCTTCCGGAAGATATCCGATGAGATCTTGAGATTTTTCGGTCAAGGGCTGATTCAAAATTCGGATCGAGCCGGTGTCAGGCATCAGAATGCGCATCACCATACGCAGGGTGGTGGTTTTTCCTGCGCCATTGGGGCCCAGTAATCCGAACACTGCGCCTTGACGGATCGCGAAGCTCAGGTCGTTGACGGCGGTGAGCGACTCGTAACTCTTGGTGACGTGTTCGAGAACAACTGCGTCCATACGTTATCTCGCTATCCTTCCGGCCGGGAGTGTCGCGCGATGCATGACTATGTATCTGTTGCGGGTCGAGGCCAACCTTGATTGATCGAAGGAACAATCGATTGCATCAGACGGCCCTTTGTAGCATCAAATGGATGGATAGGGCAACAGCGAACTGCTGGAGTGGCGGGGAACCCTGCGGGCGAGCTGCCCCAGAAGCCCTACAGAGTGTTCGAAAGAAGTTGAAGGAAGTTTTGCCCTTCGAGTAAGATAACCGACCGCTCGCCAGACGAGCGTTCACGGGAAAGGTGAAGAGCATGCGTGATGTGGTGATTATCGGGTCCGGATGCGCCGGACTGACCGCGGCCATTTATTCGGCGCGCGCCAAATTGAATCCCCTGGTGATCCGGGGCCACGAGGCGGGCGGGCAACTGACCCTGACCACATTGGTGGAAAATTATCCGGGATTCCCCAAAGGGGTGCAGGGGCCGGAACTCATCGAGATGATGCAGAAACAAGCGGGGGAGTTTGGAACGGATTTCATGGAAGGCAACGTGACGCGCGTGGACCTCTCGCACCGCCCATTCACCCTGGAGGTGGACGGTAAACAAATCCAGTCGCGGACCCTGATCATCGCCAGTGGTGCTTCAGCCAAGATGCTGGGCCTGGAATCGGAACGCAAACTCCTCGGCCACGGCGTCTCCACATGCGCTACTTGCGACGGATATTTCTACAGGGAGAAGCCCGTGGTGGTTGTGGGCGGTGGCGACACGGCGGCGGAGGAGGCTCTCTTCCTCACTCGCTACGCCTCGGAGGTTGTTCTGATCCATCGCCGCGACCAACTACGCGCCTCTAAAATCATGCAGGACCGCATTCTCAAGCATGACAAAATCAAACCTGTCTGGAATGCCGTGGTAGCCGAAGTCCTCGACGTGCAACAAGGGCACGTGACCGGCGTGAAGCTGAAAGACACGGTCACCGGTGAGGAAAGCGTTAAGCCCACCCACGGAGTTTTCATCGGTATCGGCCACACGCCCAACACCGCCATTTTCCGTGGCCAACTGGAGATGGACGAAGTGGGATACTTGAAAACGAAGGGTGGCGCCAAAACCAACGTCCCCGGCGTATTTGCGGCGGGTGATGTTCAAGACAGCGTCTACCGGCAGGCTGTGACGGCCGCGGGATCCGGTTGCATGGCGGCGATCGATGCTGAGCGATTCCTGGAAGCGGAAGGCTGAGATTGCCGATTGTCGATTGATGATTGACGATTGAATGCCCGCCATCGTTTTTCAATCGACAATCGAAAATCGACAATTCATATGCTGCGTTCTTTCCTACTGTATCTCTCCAGGCGCGAAAATCTAAAACGTCTTCTCATTAAAAGTTCCATCGGCCGTCGTATGGCGGCCCGGTTCATTGCCGGCGAGGACTTGGAAGGCGCGGTCCGAGCGGTGCGCCTGTTGAACGCGGACGGTTTTGACGCGACGCTCGATTTTCTGGGAGAGAGCGTTCACGCCGCGGCCGAGGCCGAGGAGGCGTGCAAAGTGTATCTGGGCATGCTCGACCGGCTTGCCTGGGAAGGGTTGCGCTCGCACATTTCGATCAAGCCGACGCAGCTCGGCCTGGCCCTGGACGAAGACCTGGCCTGCCGCTTGCTCAGCGAGCTCGCGCAACGCGCCGCCCTGCATCACAACTTCGTGCGTATTGATATGGAAGGGTCTGCCCACACGGAAAGCACCTTGCGCGTTTTTCAGAGGGTGAATGCGCCGCGCGATGTGATGGGCGTGGTGATCCAATCCTATCTTCGCCGCAGCGAAAAGGATGTGGATGACCTGGTGAAGGCCGGCGCCCGGGTGCGTTTGGTGAAAGGCGCGTATCAGGAGCCGCCCGAACTTGCGTTTCCCCGCAAGGCCGACGTGGATGCCAGTTTTGTGAAGCTGATGGAGAAGCTGCTGGCGAGCGGCGAGTTCCACGCCATTGCCACTCACGACCCGCGCATGATTGCCGCCACCCAAACCTTTGCGAAGCAGCACGGCCTGGCTTCCAGCCAGTATGAATTTCAAATGCTCTATGGCATCGGCCGCCAGGTCCAGCGCGATTTGTTGCGCCAGGGCTACCGAGTCCGTGTTTACGTTCCCTACGGGCACCAGTGGTACCCGTACTTCATGCGCCGCCTGGCCGAGCGCCCCGCCAATCTTCTCTTCCTGATGCGCAACCTTCTCCGCGCGTAGAGGCGCCCACGGAGGGTCGGGCGCTGGTCACGCGACCTTTTCACACACTGCCACTCCATCCCTCAGCGGCACAATGGTTGTAAACAACTTCGGCGAGTGGTAGATCAGGCGGTTGAATTCAAGAATGGCACGTGTGTCCTTATCGCCCTTGGCTGGAGGCTTGGCCACGCGCCCGGACCACAGAACATTGTCTGTGACGAATAGCCCTCCGGCCCGGAGACGCGGCACAGCGCGACGGAAAACTTCGGGATATTGAGTCTTCCACACATCATTGAAAATCAGATCGTACTGGCCTTGGGTCGAAAGAAACAATTCGAGCGCATCGCCCACCAGGATCAACACTCGGTTGCGAACCCCAGCGCGGCGCAGATTGACCTCGGCGCGCCGCGCGTTCTCCGGGTCGCTGTCCGTGTAATAGACCGTCCCTTTGGGCCCCACGGCCCGCGCCAGCCATATCGTCGAGTAGCCAATGGCCGAACCCAGCTCGAAAACACGTTTCGCCTGGATTGATCGGGCCAACTGGTAAAGCAGGCGGCCGCACGCCGGGCCGATGATCGGGACGTTGTGCTTGGCCGCATACTTTTCCATTTCATTCAGGACCGGATCACGTTTGGGCAACAGGTGATTCAGGTATGCTTCGATATTGGGGACAAGGATTCCACTCATGACATCTTGCTCCTTCGCAGGATTCTCTCCCTCTTGGGGCCGGCCCTCTTCCGCCCTGGCGTATGCAGAGGCGCTCCCGAGGCGTGGATGGGAGCATACCATTTTCTCCCTTCCTGAGAACAGGAGCAGCGCACCCCATATGAAGGTTGCCCCTGCTTCTCCTTCTCCTTCAGGTAACGAAACGATGCCCGCGCATGTTACAATCGCACCCTGCCGCGCGGGACCTTCGCCGCGAATGTGAACTGCAAACTTGCGCCAGTCTATAATTGCCATGGCGACGATGGTAAGGCGGTCAAGCTACGCGGTGGAGGAGAACGAATGAAAAAAATCGAAAATCAAACACTGGTGAAAGAAACATTGGTTTTGGAAGAGATTTTCTTCGTCAACTGTGTTGTACGGGAATGTTCGCTTTTTTATTCGGGGGGCGATTTCGACTGGGTCAACACACGTTTTGAGAATTGCCAATTGCTGTTTCGTGATTCGGCCAAGCGAACCATGGCCCTTGTGCAACAGTTCGGCATGTTGAAAAAGGAAGGTGAGCAGCCGGCAGTCGGGGGGACATCCTCCACGCGAGTTCAGTGAGAGGTCTTGATCGTTGATTTCCAGGTCTTTGCACATGGGGGAAGGTTGTCATGTAAAGAGGCAAGAATGAGTTTCGCTCGCCAACGTTTAGTGCTGAGAATGTTAAATATTTTCCCATCCAAGGAGGACGCCATGTCTTCACGTTACTGGCTTAGGACCGCGCTCATCATAGTCCTCTGTCTCGCCATAACACGCCCGGCATCGGGGCAATCCTGCAGGGGCCCACAAGGCCAGGTGACCCCATGCGTCGGCAGCAGTACAGGAGCTGTGATCCTGATTGTGACGGGGTTGGCGGCGACCGCGGCACTCATTTATGCCCTGCGTCACCACCCGCAGAAAGACCAGAAGCTTGCTCAAGGTTCTGTAGTGGGCTGCGTGGAAAAGAACGATGAGGGCACCTTCTTAAAAAATGAGAAAGACCATCTGACTTATGGAATTGTCGCCGATACCGTGCATTTGAAGAACGGGGAGCGCGTGGAACTCTCAGGGAGGAAGTATAAAGACCGCTACGGGAAGCTGAACGTGGACGTCGATACCCTGGTGCAGGACTACGGCCCATGCACCCCGTAGCCACCGCTCGAAGGTTTCGCTGATTGCATTTGCAATTGTGCGACATTCGGTAGTACAACTCTGTTTCCGCCATGACGATGAAACGTGAGTTAGATTCCGGGTGGGACAGGCCATTACAGTGGAGAGATGTCTACGGTGAGGCGGAACTCTACAAGGCCGTCGTTCGCGTTTATACCAAACCGCTGTTCCAATGGCGCAAAGCGCTATCCACCTCGACGGACGGGAGGACGCTTTACGACCTGGCGGGCCCCGGCTTGCGCGGCTTAGACGCCATCCACCGTTCGCTCCAACGGCGTGATTTTCAATTTCGCCCTGCCGTGGCGCTGCACTACAACTTCAATGGCAAGCACCGGACCCTTTACATCTCCCCCTGGGAAGAACGCATTGTGGACTTGGTTCTCTTTCGGACATTGAATCGAAGGCTCCACGCGTGGTTCTCGCCCAATTCCTATGCCTATCGCGACCGTACCTATGGCCTGGACCGCTGCCAGTCCCGTGTTGCGCGCGCATTGCGAACGGCCAACGCACCTTTGTATCTGGTGAAACGGGACATCGCAGACTACTTTGCCTCCGTCGATCACGAATTATTGCTCGGCAAGCTGGCACGGCTGGTGAATCGCGAGGATTACCTCTTCACGCTGCTCGATCAACGGGTGCGCTTCGCTTATCGGGACGGGACAGATGAATGTCAAGCGACGGTGGGCATCCCATTCGGCTCCGCGGTCGCCTGCCTGCTGGCCAATATTTATTTGACGAGCCTGGATCGCGATCTTGAAGGTGTAAAGCGGATTGAGTATTTCCGCTATGCCGATGACATCCTGATTTTGTCGCACGAGCGCAGCGCGGCACTTGAAGCAAGAAATTGCCTCGACACTGGCTTGGCGCAACTCCGTCTGCGGCTCAAGACCAGCCATCAGGCGGACTTGGTGGTGGCCTCGAGCCCCATCACGGACGACGTGTTTGCGCCCGTGCAGGAGTTTCGTCATCTGGGACTCCTGTTCCGGGCCGGCGGGCGCGTGGCCCTCTCGCGTGACAAATGCCGCAAGATTCAAAACTTGTTTCGCTTTGCCTTCCGCCGCGGGCGCCGCCGGGTAGCGAAGATTGAGCAGCCGAGTGAAAAGGTGGCGGCGGTGGTGGCCATCGCCGTGGAGACGGCGGAAAAGGGGGTGCGCAACGTTGCCATCCTGGATTACTACCTGCGGCACGTGGACGACGAAGCGCAACTCGTCCGCCTCGACCGATGGCTGGCGGAGGAAGTGCTGAGCGTCGTCTTTGGCGGGCACAAGAAGGGTCACTTCCGCCGAATCAGTTTTGAGCAGCTTAGAAGCATGGGACTGCCCTCGCTTGTGCATCGGCGGCGGCTGATTCGCAACGGGCGGGTGGAGAGTCCGTTTTTTATTTGGCAGAACCAGAAGGCCTCAAGAGCATTCAGGGGGACGGTTGTCAGGCCTGCTCGCGCCAGCAGCGCGGCGCCGGCCTTCTCTCTTGTCCCAGAAGCAGCAGCCACTCAGTGCCCGTGAGAGAGGGCGGCTGCCTGTAGATGGGTGTTATGGAATAACCTCCCGCTAAAGCGGAGGTTCGTTTGCGCCAACCGTCCCCCTGAGTGTTCCACAGCCTGCGAAGAGGAGTGACATCATGGCTTTCTTAGATTTCCTGTCCGGCAAAGTAAACTGTCCCAATTGCGGCGCCGAAGGCGCAAAGAAATCCGGTGAGGGATATAAGTGCCCGAACCCCCATTGCCAGTGGTATGACTCCGCTCTCAACCCGGCAGGTCCCGCGCGCCACGTCATGACGCCAGGAGGCACGACCGTGGAATTTCGCTCGGGCCGGTCCGTCTCCATCAGCTATCGAAATTCTAAAGGGGAAGTGAAGACATTCGACGCCGATCCCGAGTCGGCAATACGAAGGAAAAACCACTGGAGCGTGAAAGTCCAGCCGAAAGGGGTGCGCATTGCTCTTTCGCGCGACCGCATCCAGAACCTGAACCAGGTGGAAGACTCTTTTCCGCAGCGCGTCGCGCCCGGTCAGGCTTTGCCCACGCCGCGCGAACGCCAGGTGCTTGGCTATCACAAGAAGTACAAGACCACTTCTCCACTTTACGAGAAAATCCGCGCCAAGTATCCCAACTGGTAGAGGGGCGGGAGGGCAGGCACCCGGGCTATCCTGGAAATCCGATTCGCTTCAGTATCTCCTGGAACCGGGCATCGGAGCGCAGGCCATCGAACCGGGGTTCAGTCTTGAGCCAGACCAGCCAGACGTCGCGTTCCCGAAAAGCTTTATCGAGGGACTCGGTCCCTTTGTCTTGATTGCCCAGTCCGGCGTAAACAATCCCCAATCCGTAAGCCGAGACGTAAGAGCCTTTCGACATTTCCGTTAATTCGCTCAGGATTTTCAGTGCTTCTTTGGGTTTGCGAGCCGCAGCAAAGGCGTGACCCAGTCCGGCGAGAGTGGCGGGATTACCCTGCGAGCCGTCCCTTGCTTTCTTCAGGGCTTGAATGGCTTCATCGTAACGGCCCAGTTGCTCACAGGCCAGCCCGAAAGTGAACTGCGCAGGAGCAAAATGGGGTTCAATCTCCAGAGTTTTTATGGACTGTTCGATTGATTGTTCGAATTCGCGCGCCATATATGAATTCCAGGCGCCTTCATTGTTGATAACAACCGAGAGAGGGTCAAGCTCCTGAGCTTGCCGGAACTCCTTCGTGGATTCTTCCTTCCGGCCCAGGGCGGCGAGGAAGCCCGCGTATAATCGATGCGCGGCGGCGTAATTGGGGTTCAGCTCCAGGGCGCGCTTGTATTCCTCCTCGGCGGCTTGCCAGTTCCAATCGTAGTCCTTCAAAATGTTGCCAAGAGTGGCGTGCCCTTCCGCCAGGTCTTCGTCAATGCTCAGTGCGATGGCCGCCAGTTCCTTGGTGCGTGGAATGACGGTCCGCGGAGGGTGAGCGCCAAAATATCCGAGCAGGCCATAGGCGTCCGCCAAGCCAACATACGCCAGTGCATAGTTCGGGTCTTTTCGAATTGCCGCCTCAAAAAAGCCAATGCCCGCGATCACGTCCTTTTGGGCCATTTTGTTGCAATGGTAGCGGCCCTTCAGGTAATCCTGATACGCTCCGCTGTCGCTGGTATAGCGTTTGGAGAGGCGTTTTTTTGATTCCCCGGTTACGCGCAACCGGAGTTTCTCTGAAATGGTTTCCGCAATTTCTTCCTGGATTTCGAGGAGGTCGGAAAGCCCGCGCTGGGATTGCTCGCCCCACAGCAGCCAACCGTCCTTGACGTCGACCAGTTCAGTGCCGATGGTCAGCACGTCGCCGCGCACCACAATCCTGCCCACCAGGACCGCTTGAACATTCAGCTCCCGGCCCACGGCTCGCGGATCAATCTCCCGGCCCTTGTAGGAGAAAACAGTGCAGCGCGCCATCACGCGAACTTCCGGCAATTGCGCAAGGCTGTTGATAATGCCCTCGGTGATGCCGTCGCACAGGTATTCCAATTCCGGATCATTGCCGGCGTTCACGAAAGGCATGACGGCAAGCGACCGGATTGTATTGACCGGCGGAAGCTCATTCGCAGATGGACTGACCACAGGCCCGCCGCCGGCAATGAACCGGTAGCCGCGACGAGCCAGGGTTTCGATGTAGCGCGGGCTATCCGCTGAGTCACCCAACGCCTCACGGATCTTGTTGATGGCTTTGTTGAGGCCGTGATCAAAATCAACAAATGTGTCGGAGGGCCAGAGCTTCTTTTGCATCTCCTCCCGAGTGACGATTTCGCCCGCGCGCTCCAGCAACATGGCGAGCACTTGGAAGGGTTGTTCTTGCAATTTGATCCTCAGGCCATGCTTCCGTAATTCCCCCGCACGGAGATCGACCTCGAAAACTCCAAACCGAACGATTCGAGGCAGGTTCGCAGTTTCGGCCATGGCTAGTTGACGTATGTGGATGGTGGATGTGAGCGAGTGGTTGCTTGCATAAATTGCTCGCGCGGGTCAGGGGATATGTCCGGTCAAGCCTAGTGGAAACAATTTGATAACTGGGGACGTGGTTTCCACTAAATGAGGAGAGTCTGTCCATTGAGCCAACCGCGCTTATATTTCAAAGTGGCGCCATCGCTAACGGTTTGGCGGCGATCCCCGAAAGGGGCAGGGCAAGCTCGACCTCAAGGTTACCCGACCGTAAGTTCGGGCTTGCCCACTTAAGCCCTCCAGGGGTTTGGGCGATCCAAAGTCGGCTCTTGCGGGCCGGACAAATTCTAGCATCGAGGAGAAGATGGCATGGCGCATCAGGTGAGATTCCGAATAGGGATGTTGGTGCTGGTGGTGATGGTGGTGGTCAGCGGGTCCGCATTGGCGAAGAACACGCGAACCGTGAGCATCGGCCACGATGCGAAGCTGAACGGAACCATGATTCCCTCTGGCAGTTACGAAGTGAGTTGGCAGACACACAGTCCTGAAGCGACGGTGACGATCGCCGATGACAAGCGCGTGGTGGTTTCGACCAATGGACGTTGGGAGGCGCGCAACATCAAATACGAATCCAACGCTGTGGTTTACGACACGAATGATGACGGGTCCCGCTCCATTTTGGAGATTCGATTCGCGGGGCTGAAAGGAGCTTTGGTGTTTGGTTCATCGTCCCAGTAAAGCGTCAAATTGGTTTTGGATCAGTCAACCAGGTTGAATTGGGTTCTTGCCGATCAACAGGTGATTTGCCAGCGGGTGCATTTTTTTGTGCAGCCCGCTTGTTTCAGGATGGCCTCTGGCTTATGCTTAAGCGTCCAATCAGGGGTGACAAGTACAGATCAGGAACCATCTCAATGATCACTAATTGTGTGTATCCATTGTCGGGATCGGGGTCTACCTCGAGCTGCGGAATCAAGCGCACGCAACTATCCGCGCCGGGATACGGAGGATATCGTGAATCGTCGAGCGGTGGTAACCGGCATTGGTGCCGTAAGTCCGAATGGTGTTGGGCGGGAAGCATTTTGGAATGCCACTTGGCAGGGCAAGAGCGGTATTCGACGAATAAAATCTTTTGACCCTTCCCCTCTACCGGTTCAAATAGCGGGCGAAGTCCTCGACTTCGATCCCCTCCACTACATCAGCGAAAAAGACGCGAGCCACGTCAGCCGGGTCGTCCCGCTGGCCGTGGCGGCCGCCAAGGAGGCAGTGGAGGACGCGGGTATGGACACCAAGGCCATGCCCCTTGACGAGCGCCGGCGCGTGGCCGTGCTGATGGGCTCGGGCGGCGGCGGTTTGGAATTCATCGAGCGGCAACTCTCACTTTATTTTTCCGGCCAATTCAGGAACTGCAGCATCTACGTGATCCCTTCCGCCACCATCGGCACGCTGGCCAGCGAGATTTCCATGCACTTCGGCTTTCGTGGATTCAGCCACGTGATTTCCACCGGCTGCACGTCTTCCACGGACGCCCTGGGTTACGCGGCGCAGAATATCCGGTGCGGCATGGCGGACACGGTGGTGGTGGGTGGCGCGGATGCGCCGCTCTCCCCGCTCATCATGAAGGGCTTTACCATGTTGCGCATCATGACCTGCACGTGGAACCATGAGCCCGAGCGGGGCTCGCGCCCGTTTTCCGCCGACCGTGATGGTTTTGTGCTGGGCGAAGGGGCGTGGATGTTTGTGCTGGAAGAATATGAGCACGCCCGCGCGCGCGGTGTGCACATCTATGGAGAAGTTTCCGGTTACGCTTCCACTTGCGAGGCCTTCCATCGCGTGCGCCTGGATGATAACGGTGAGGAGCCCGCTCGCGCCATGACCATGGCCATGAACCAGGCCGGCATCGGCCCGGCTCAGGTGGACTACGTGAATCTGCACGGCACCTCTACCGTCCTCAATGACCGCATTGAAACGCGCGCCCTCAAACTCACCCTGGGTGATCGCGCGTACAAGGTGCCCTCTTCGGCGCTCAAGTCCATCATCGGACATCCTCAGGGCGCCTGCGGAGCGGCTGGAGTTGCGGCAACCCTGCTGGCGATGCGCGACAAACGCCTGCCCCCCACACTCAATGTCGATGTCCCTGATCCGGAATGCGACCTGGACTATATTCCCCACCACAGCCGTGCCGGCGAAATTGAGCACGCAATCTGCAACTGCATCGCGTTCGGTTCCAAAAACTCAGCCCTCATCCTTTCGGCGGTGGGTGCGAACTAGGACGTAATGCGCCGAATTACTTCCGCGGAATTGTTGGACGATGACCTGGGGACGCCTGAGGAAATCAGAGTCAGCCTCGATGACCTTTGGCGCATCAATCGCTGTTTGGGAGGAGTGTCCAGCACCCTGCGGATGTTGGAGCATTTTCTTGCCCGCACCGGAATCCGATCCGCGCGCATCCTGGATGTCGGAGCGGGTGACTCGCGAATGGCGGGGCACATCCGGCAGAAACTTCTTCAGCGCGGGATTCGCGCCGAGACTGTTGTTCTTGACCGTCGCCTGACCCACTTGGCCAGCGGCCGCCCGGCGGCTGCTAGTTTGCTTCCCGTAGTGGCCGACGTTTTCGCCCTCCCCTTTCCTGAACAGAGCTTTGATGTGGTAATGTGTAATCTGTTTCTGCACCATTTTTCCGGGGAAAAAGCGCGCGAACTTCTTCGCTGTCTGGCGGGCGTGGCGAGCCGGGCTGTCCTGATAAATGATCTGGAGCGGCACATTTTGCCCTATCTATTTATCCGGTTTGGATATCCTTTTGCGCGCAGCCGCCTGACGCGGCACGACGGGCCGGCGAGCGTACGCCAAGCCTACACTCGCGACGAGTTGGCACAGCTGGCTGCGGAAGCAGGCTTCATGAATTTTGAGGCGGAGCGTGTCCCACTTTTTCGCCTCGGCCTGACCCTATGGAAATAGCAGACAACAACAAAGGTTCAGTGGATCTTGCAATCGTTGGAGGCGGGCCCGCGGGCACCGCCGCGGCGCTCGAGGCCCGCCGCCACGGGATGCGCGTGGCTGTTTGGGAGCGCGACAGTTTTCCCCGCGACAAGGTTTGTGGCGAGTTCCTTTCGGCGGAAGCGCTTCCCCTCTTGACGGAAGAGATCCCCGCGGTTCTTACTTGCGCCTCCACCATCCGGCGCTCCGAATTTATCGCCCCCTCGGGCCAGGTCTATTCTTTTGACCTGCCCAATCCCGGCCGCGGGCTCTCCCGCCGGTTGATGGATGAAGCTCTGTGGCAAGCGGTAAACAAAGCGGGTGCCTTGACCCACGAAGGCGAAGTAGTCAAGCGCCTGCACAAGTTCCAGCCTTCGAGAAACCATGGTGAGGGTTGGGAAATCGAATCGTCGAGCGGAACCACCACACGAACTAATGCCATGCTGGTGGCGTGCGGACGCTGGTGGATGATCGAGGGGCTTCCCTCGCCGGCGCGGCAGCGGAATAATGGCTCGGCAGGGCATTGGATGGGAGCGAAGGCCCACTTTCAAGATGTGGCGTACAGCGACGCGGTGGAAATGTACTTTTTTCCCGGTGGCTACTGCGGCCTGGCGCCCATCGAAAACGGGATGTACAACGTCTGTTGCCTGGTCCATCGGGACTTGGCCAGGGAAGGGACAGCTGGCGGGCTCGGAAATTTTTTCTTGTGGCTGAGAAATGTTGCCCATCACCCCGCTCTGGAAGCGCGCCTGCGCGGAACGATCCAGGTTTCTGAGACTGTCTCCACAGCTCCCCTTCGTCCGGC
>JBGPCF010000057.1:0-37414 GCA_041481635.1 Terriglobia bacterium
GAAAGCGCTGCTGGGCAGCGGCGAACCAGTTCGAACTTGCGCTGCCGCAGACGGGAAGCTTGAAGACCTCGGGCTTCATCCTTCATCTTATAGGGATAATACTATAAGATAATGCCCAACGCCAGTACTGTTTCTGAATGCGAAAATAGGACCGCATTCCCCGAAATGCACCCCAGGCTCCCAAACAGGGCGTTTTCAGGAGGGCAAGGCATTACTGCCGGCTGATATTCCGAAACGGCTGCGTCTGCGGGCCCAGGTGAAATTCCCCGACGCACCGCATTGGGCAGGTTCCATTGGGGGAAATCTACTCGGCGAGAATCAGCATCGAGTACCCACCGAGCAACCGGGCGGCCAGTTTCCAACTGACCATTCCCAAAGGTCTCCGACGCAATTCAACACCCTTTGAAGGGGCCCCGATCAAACCCAAATTGTGTGTCCAGTTTTGGAGGGGCGCACCTCAGTGGGGTATTCATTCGTACGCAAGAAGAGGAGATATTGCCCCCATCCTTGTCAGGAATTATATCCTCGTGGTATACCAAGACTTGCCAACAACCCGGCGACGCTGACTGAGTTATTTTAAGTGCGGCACCTTAGAGGTAACCAGTGGCGTGACTTTCGACGATTGTGCAATTGCCATCGATCTTGGAGGCGGTCGACCAGTGGAAACGTAAATGTTTATTGGGAAACGGCTCGATGTTTTCCAACGCACAGCTTTGGACGGCATTAAACCTCGCAGAACTGGATCAGCACTTCGTTCAAAATCCCCAACTGGGCGGCGACAAATTCTTAGAAAAGTTAAAACGGCAGTCAGAGCCCGCCCCGGCATCTGCCAAACAGCTGGCCGCGGAGTTGCTCTGGCTATTGCTGTTGTTCCCTAACAATGTTACTGGCGCAACAAAGCGTAGGAATGTAATGGAAGTCCGGGGGTGGTCCGGAGCTTATCTAGATCTTTCATTAAATCTACTGACATTGCTAGATTATGGCATCGGGTCGGATGTTCCCGCCTACTCGACTCAAATGCCTTCAACAAGATGGACAAGAATGCAATGCTCCAGTTCGTCGAGAGCGTCGCTGAAGCATTCACGGGTATTAATGGAAAAAAGGGTGAAGATGTCATCCCCATCGAGGGTCACCGGTTGAGGGCCAAAGATGAGGAGCAGAGCGAGAAGGAGTGATGTAGCGGGTGAACAAGTTTGTGCGTCTCTGGCTTAGCAAGCACGCAGCTATGAAACCGTCGAACAAGTATCATCAACACAAGCGAACAATTTGTCGTCGAGTGTAAGAATGCCTAATTAGAAGCGGCACCTCTCCTTGCTCGCCAAACCCAAGATTCGCACTTCGTCGCTTTTTGTCAGTCGTGAACTTCGGGAAAGGAAGGAATTCCCAACCAAGCTTTTGAAGCGGGCTATGAATGAACTCACGTCCTACCAGTTGCGAGATGGAAAAAGGTTGAATCAAGAGTTCTGAAATCGTCCACCAGGGCGTGTCGTCCAAGCAAGGAACAAGGGCGTTACCATTTCATAACAGAGCCAAATCAGGCGATCAAACGGAACGAGTTGAGGTGGAGAAAATGCTGCACTGGTGTTTTTGGTGAGATTCGTTGTACTACCAAGGGATCTGAAAAAGTTAGGCTTGATAGTGTCGGGGTTCCTGAAACAACCCCTTCTTTGAGCCGGCATCTAAATGTCTTTAGCCCGTGCTCGAACGACGCGTGTATAAAGGCATTTGGAGTTGGCAAGCATTTAATGCTTTGAGTCTTGGTTCATCGCAAACGACTTGGAAACTTGCCGTTCCCACTAGATCGGGAAGTCATAATAGAAATTTCGGGCACAATCGCGCAAGCGGACTTCGATGCTACGAAAAATGAACCGCCGGAAGTTTGGAAAGCTGGCCGCGAGGCTGGGAATTCTGGGCGCAGCGCCGCTGATCGACGTCGCCTGTGGGGGCGCCGGGAGCGCGAATCGCATCAATCAACCACGGCAGACACTCACTTTAGCCAATGACCTGATTCGCGCGGACTGGAACCTGGAGTCCCCCGGCTTCTGGATCGTGAGCATCCAGGACCTTCATAGTGGACAGAGCATCACGGGACCGCAGCCCGCGTTCACATTGATCATGACGGACGGAAGTGCGCTCGATTCCGTCAACATGCCCGCGATGGGCGCCCCACTGCAGGAGGAGTTAGCGCCTAATCTGCAAGCCTCTCGGTTGTCGGAACGACTGGCGGGCCAACAGATCACCGTTGTCTTTGAGGACGCCAACGGTCGAGTTCGTGTCACTTGGCGGGGAATCCTGCGCGATGGTTCGCATTATGTTCGGCAGGAAGTCACTCTGGAGGCGATTGGGACTCCACAGGCCATTCAACAGATTCGTCTGTTGGAATTCGACATGCCGGCCGCACAAGTTGCCGGGGACGTGGACGGCTCACCGATTACATTTGGTGAATGGTTTTTGGGATTCGAGCACCCCCTATCGAAAAGTGAAGTCATCGGCAGCAGTGTGCAATGCAGCCTTGCGCGTCGCCTTGCGTTGAGGCCAGCGAATGCTTTGAGTTATTCCTCAGTTGTTGGCCTGAGTGCGCAGGGCCAGCTTCGGCGCGATTTCCTGCGCTACCTCGAACGCGAGCGGGCTCATCCCTACCGCACTTTCCTCCTCTATGACAGTTATTATGACCTTCCGGCAGATTTCTACGATCAAAGTGGCGCATTCACCGAAATTGCGGCGTTTTCAAACCAGCTAAACGTTCAACGGAAAGTGGTCCTCGATTCCTTCGCTTTCGACGATGGGTGGGACAACCACAACTCAGTTTGGGACTTCAATTCCGGGTTCCCGAATGGATTTGCGCCCTTGAAAGATGCCGCGGCACTATCCCAGGCAGCGCCGGGTGTTTGGCTCTCTCCATGGGGAGGTTACGGGGTCGCTAAACAGGAGCGGTTGGCCGCCGGCATCTCACAGGGATATGAGACCAATACGGATGGCTTCGCACTCTCTGGCCCTTCATATTTTCAGCGCTTCGAGCAAGTCTGCACAGACATGATTCGCCTCTACGGCGTCAATTATTTCAAATTCGACGGCGTGGGCGGCTCATTCACAACCGTACCTGACGCTCAGTACGACACTGACTACGACGCTGCACTCGGCCTCGCCAATGACCTGCGCACGCTAAAGCCGGACCTCTTTGTGAACCTGACCACCGGGACGTATCCTTCGCCTTTTTGGCTCCGGTGGGTTGACTCCACGTGGCGCGGAGGCGACGACCACAATTTCGCTGGCGTGGGTACGGACCGCCAGCAATGGATCACTTACCGGGACGCCGCGACGTTCCAAAAAGTCGTTCAGCGCGCACCTCTTTATCCTCTGAACTCGCTTATGCTTCACGGCTTGATCTATGCAAATCAAGCTGACAAGTTGAGCATCGACCCATCCGGCGATTTTGATGCGGAGGTGCGCTCTTATTTCGGGACGGGGACGCAGACGCAGGAGATGTACCTCACCCCTACTCTGCTGTCAGCACAAAACTGGGATTCTTTGGCGGAAGCGGCGATTTGGTCAAGGCAGAACGCGCTGACGCTGGTAGATACTCACTGGGTGGGCGGCGACCCCGGTCAGCTTCAGGTGTATGGCTGGGCAGCCTGGTCGTCGCTGAAGGGCATCATCACTTTGCGTAATCCCGCCGCGCAAGCGCAAACCTTCCAGCTCGACGTCGGAACGGTCTTCGAATTACCTGCCGGGGCGCCCCAGCAAGGCATCGCCCACAGTCCCTGGCAGAGGGATGCCGGGACACCTTCCATCATCTTTCATGCAGGCAGCCCCCAAGCTTTGGATTTGGCACCGTTTGAGGTTCGGACTCTTGAGGTCTCCTTTAGTTAGCAACGGTGGTTGATGAAGGAAATAGCGTGAAGGCTCAACGCACTCCCTCGTCCGGGTTGCTGGCCACAGTTACCGGTCCATCAAGTTGCACAGGATCTGCATGGCTACATGCAAGAGGATGCAACGCCCTGTGGTCCGCAAAAACTCGGCACGGACCAAGATGTAAAGGTTACATCTCAACTATTCGGACGCATTCCGGATTCCTTGTTTCATCGGTAGTTATAGCCGGTAACCTCAGCGGATCCATTGCAGACAGGGTTTTTGGTACGGACAGGCCGCCAAACTGCGCGTGAATTACGCGTAAGAAAAGCGCGGCTGGTGTCCTACTTCGGATCTGGAATGCCTAGCGCGTAGTGTCCAAAAACTCGACACAATTGAGAATTCAGGGAGTTAGGGAAGCTGTTCAGCAAAGATTTGCCGCATGTTACAGTCCACTTTGGGATGTTACGCACGAGGGAAGATCGAGAAACTGATTCTCTTCCAATGCAAAAATGTGAGTGGAAAACTAAAACTGTGAATCATTTGTGGCCGATGTGGCCTACCCATTAGTAGGCAGTGTGGTTAACTTGCTGAAACATGGGGAGACCCGGACATGTTTGAACCCATGATCTCATGCCGGCCATGCATGAGGTCATGACCCATAAATACGGCCCGATTTTGTTGATCTAATATTTTTAGAATCAAATGAGTAGTGGTGGACCTGGAGGGGTTCGAACCCTCGACCTCATGACTGCCAGTCATGTCAGAGTAGTACTCTGCGTTGATTTCTAAGGCCCTTAGCTGGCTGCTGATGGCCGATTTTACCCCTTATTCTCGCTGGTTTGTGGCCCAGATGTGGCCCGAGTATTCGCTCGCCTGATCGCATGCTCGTGCGTTGCTACACCCGCCTGTGCACGCTTCGGTGGACGGCAAGAAGGGAAGGCGCAACGCCGTCCTGTGCGCCGTAACGAGTGGCGCAGTGGTCATAATTCTCGCACCGCAATTTCCCTTCAGTCTGCTACTTCGTTCAGCCGACCGGTCTTCACATTGTAGACAAATTCCCGTACGGGCAAGGTCTTGGGAATCCATGGGTGCGACTTCACTTTCTGAATCTGTCGCCGAACTTTCTCCTCGACATTATCAAATGCACGGAAATGGTTCGGGGCAAAGTCTCGGCAAAACGGATCTTATGGAAGAGATTGGGGCGACTAAATCCCCGCCCGTACTCTTCACTCAATTGTCTACTCAGCGCGTCGACAATTTGTTCGCCATACCCTCCTCGGGCAGTTCAACAATGCGCGAGGGCTATCTTGATTCGACAGACGCGGTTGCGGATAAGAGCTATCGATTCTACTGGAGCAAAGCGAGTGATCGCCCGACGTACATTCCGACTTGAAGCCGCTATGGGCCTGCCACAATCCTGCCAAATCCTGGCTCAATTACACTGGCGGTCTGTCCAAGGGGGCTCTCTTGATGGATACGGTGTGAACGTAGCACGCGTGTGGTGAAGGGTCTTTACGGAAGGCGATCTATAAGTTTGTCGAACATTATCATCGCGAGCGCAACCACCAGGCAATCAGAAACGCCCCTCAAAACGACGAGGGAGCGCACATCAGCTAGGGGGGGCGTATGAAGTGTGCGATACTCAAGCAACGGCGTCGCGCCAGACATTGATTCTGTTGCGGGGGAGAGGACGACGCGCGCCAGCAAGGAGGTCGGTTTGTTTGATCCCAAAATCGAAATCTTGCCGTTGTCTCAGCGAAAACTCTGGGTCGAACTAGGGGAAACTCCCGGTCACTTCGTCCTATACGGAGGAACGGCACTAGCCCTCAGGTTGGGACATCGCCAGTCGGAAGATTTCGATTTCTTCTCGAACGAGAGTTTTGAACCGAGTGCACTGATCCGCGGAGTTGGATATCTTAAGCAAGCCCGCGTTGACCAACGCGGTGACAATACACTGACTGTGGTCGCCGAGCGAGGCGGGCCGGTGCGACTCTCTTTTTTTGGGGATCTGCATATGAGCCATGTGTACGAACCCGAACTTGCTCCGGATAATGGCCTGCAAGTCGCCTCGCTGCTCGATCTCGCAGCCACCAAACTGAGGACCATCCAGCAGCGTGCGGAGGCTAAGGACTACCGGGACATTGACGCGGCAATCGGCTCAGGCATCAACTTGGCAGAAGGACTGGCTGCCGCAGTTGCCATTTACGGAAAAACATTCAACCCCTTAGCTACACTGAAGGCCCTCACCTACTTCAATGATGGGAACCTCCCGAGCCTTTCAGGCGAGATACGGGAGCGGCTCCTAAGGGCTGTATCGGTGATAAAATTGGACGAATTGCCGCTGGTTGCGGCCAGGCCTGGAATCACCAGACCACCATCGACGCTATGAATTACCCGACCGAAATGCGTGCCGTAGCCAGGCGGGTTCTCTGGTTTGAGCAGCCGGAAGAAGCCCTATCTAACCCCAGGAGATTCCTGGCTTATCTTATGACTTACGGAACGCTGGAAGAGGTTCTCACGGCAAAAAAATACTTCGTCGACCAAGATTTCGAAGCAGTGTTGGAAGACCCTCCCGCAGGCATCTTCGACGCTAGCTCGTGGACGTATTGGAACAGTGTTTATCAACGGGATGAAGTCCCGCCATTGCCCCAGCGGAAGATTCCGGAACGAAACTGAACTTTTGGCCCATACTAGGCCGGGCTCGTTCTTGCGAGGCTGTGGTGCGCAAAAAGCTCATCGGCCTCGTATGCGTCCTAGAAATGGTCTCTTGTATGGTTTTGGCGCTTCCATGTTTTCCACAATAATTGGAGGTGGCTTTTGGCTTTTTCGATTGTAGAATCGCCCTCCCATGACCCAGCGAATATCCTCATTCCTTTTCCACATTCTCTCCACGACCCACGGCCTCCTCGCTGAGACGCTTCGATGTGTACAAGTCACCTTCCACTCGCGAGCCTCCCTGATTGCTGAGAACCTGTTCCTAAGGAAACAGCTAGCGTTCTACCGGGAACGGAACATCACGCCCCAACGCCTGACTGATTCCGCCAGACTTACTCTGCTTTTCTGGGCTCGATGGTTTAATTGGCGAAACGCCCTGGTGGTGGTACAGCCAGAAACGTTCATCGGATGGCATCGGTGGGCTTTTCAGCGATTCTGGCGTTGGAAGTCCCGAGGCGGCAGGCCTCAGCTTCCAAAAGGCTTGAGTGCTCTTATTGCAGAGATGGTTCTTGAGAATCCGACCTGGGGTGAGGCGCGTGTATCCTCGGAACTGGCTTTCAAACTCGGCATCTTCGTATCGCCACGAAGCGTGCGCGCCTACTGGCCCGAAGATCGAAATCCGAATCGGGGTCCGTCCTCACAGCGCTGGATGACTTTTGTGCGAAACCATGCCCAAGCCATCGTAGCTTGTGATTTCGTGGTGGCGGTGACTCTTCGCTTCCGTATCATCTATGTCTTCGTAGTGATGGAGGTCGGGAGTCGCAAGCTCATACATGTGAATGCGACGCCCCACCCCACTTCATTGTGGACCTTGCAGCAACCCCGAGAAGCGATTCCCAGTGACCACGGGTATCGCTGGATGATCCACGATCGATCCGGCATTTTCTCAGAAGACCTGAATCACTCCGTCGAAACCCTGGGAATTGAGGTTCTGAAAGCACCCATTCGGGCGCCAAAGGCCAATGCCTATTGCGAAAGGTTGATCGGCAGCCTTCGGCGGGAGTGTCTGGATTGGTTCATTCCATTGAATGAGAGACATCTGCGCACATTGGCCAGAGAATGGGCCGTTCACTACAATCAGGGACGATCACACAAAAGTTTGGGGCCTGGCATCCCCGACCCCCGGCCCGGCCTGCCGGTCAAACGACAGATTCACAGACACGAGGTTCCGGAGGGTTTCGTAATTAAGAAGAAGTCGATCTTGAGTGGGCTACATCACGAATATCGACTTCACAGGGTTGCGGCATGATCCCGATGAGGTTCTTGCGCACCACACCTGTCGCCCTGCGCTTGGACATCCCTCATTTCTCCTGGCACTCGCTGAGGCACACTTTCTCCACGCTCGGTGGAAACGAGGGTAGCATTCCGAAGCTGGTAATGAAGCAAATACTCGGGCATTCGAGGTTGAGCACTACGGACAAATACATGCACGAGCTCGCAGGGCCAAAACGAGAGGCAATTGAGAAGATTGAAAAACTGATCTTCTTTCCACGCAAGAAAAAAGCAAGAGAAAGAAAATCTTTGATTCAGTTGAGGCCCAATGTGGCCTACCGCCCGGTAGGTTGTGAGGTTAACTTGTTGAAATAATTGGTGGACCTGGAGGGGTTCGAACCCTCGACCTCATGACTGCCAGTCATGCGCGCTCCCAACTGCGCCACAGGCCCACGTCTTGCGTAAATAAATTCAATTCAATACTACCCCATTGTACCTTCTCAGGTAAAGCGGGCTTTTGAGCCCTGCACCATAACTTTGTGTGTGAAGCGTGAACGCCGTGGCTGGGGACCAGTTGGGCGGACGCGGGCGACGGCGCGGAAAAAGCTGCGTTAACGACGGAGGCAGACTAGCGCTTGAATGAGCCGCTCGCCACATGTCGAAGCCTGGCAGCTTGTTGAAAAAAAGTTCAAGCATGTCATGCTGAGCGAAGCGAAGCATCCCGGCAGTTGTGAAACAAAGTAACTACAGAGATCCTTCGTCGGCCGCCGCTGCGCCCTCCTCAGGATGACAGGTTCTAGGGTTTCTCAAAAAACTGCTCAATAAGGAAACGATGGATTAATGATTAGCCCCACTCAATTTTGGAATTCCGTAACCAGGAGAATCTTGCCCACGGTTTCGCGATTTTGCATGCGCCGATGCGCCTCCGCAGCCTGGGCCAGAGGCAGCTTGAGTCCGATATGGAGGCGCAACTGCCCGGCGGCGATCCAGGACATTACTTGTTTCAAGCCGGCGCGCGCCACTTCCGGCACCTGCATGGCAGTGAACAGCCAGAAGGCGCTCACCTTTAGCGATTTCTCGTAGAGTGGCGGAATCACGACGGGATCGGGAACTCCCCCTGCGATGCCGTAACTCACCAGGTGGCCGAAAGGCGCCAGCGATTTCATGCTGCCTTGTTGTGTGGCCTTGCCCACCGAATCAAGAACGAGATCCACGCCACGACCATTCGTCAGGCGTCGAACCTCTTCGGCAAAACTGGTTTGGTTATAGAGGATGACCTCGTCAGCGCCCATTTGCTTCGCCAGTTGGGCCTTGTCCTGGGTTGAGGTGGTTCCTATCACACGCGCTCCCGCGAGCTTGGCCATTTGGATTGTTACGAGTCCTACGCCGCCAGCGGCAGCGTGGATCAGCACCGTCTTGCCGGGGCCCACCTTGTCCACGGTGAACAACATATGGTAGGCAGTGAGCGCCTGGACGGGGAAGGCGGCGCCTGCTTCAAAGGAAACCGCGTCTGGCAAGGGCACTAGAGCCGCGGCAGGGGCCGCCACGTACTCCGCGTAGCAGTGCTCGCCGAGCGCGACAACGCGTTGTCCGACAAGCTTGGAATCCACACCTTGCCCCACTTCCTCCACAATACCCGCCGCCTCGTAGCCCGGAGTCTCCGGCAGATGGGGCTGACTGATGTACTGACCGCGCCGCAATAACGTGTCTGCGAAATTCACTCCAACCACGTGGACCTTCACCAGCGCCTGTCCCGGCTCGGGCTTGGGTTTGTCCACTTCATCGACGCGCAGAACCTCAGGCCCACCGATGGCGTGAAAACGGACAGCTTTCATACGGTCTCCTCGGATCTCAAAATTTCATCTTCAATACTGTACATCAGGAAGTCGATTGCAGGTTCAGTGGACCTGGCGTTCTCGAATCCTGGTGGCTCGAACGAGTTGGACGGCTTCCTTCCAATCGTGCTAACCGGTGCCGACTCATTCGCGGCCATTATTTCGAGGAGCGCGCACAGCTTTGCCTTTGCATCGATGGTAATCCTTTTAAGCGGGATCAATGTGTCAGATCAACTGAGAGTCGAATATTAAATTACGCCCTCCTCGCCGGGATAATCGAAAAACCCTCGGCGATTCCCGCCAAGGAGGAGCGCTGGGAAGCTAGCTGGGCAAATCCGTTTGGGGGGGCGCGAGGAAACTCGCAGTCGCTGCGGTGCACGTGGGGAACAATTGAATAATCTGGTTCACGCGCGTCAATTTGATGGTGTCATCCACCACGCCCTGGGGGCATGCCACCCGCAGGTCTCCTCCGGATTTCTTCAACTTCCCATGGCACATGACGATGATGCCGATGCCCGTACTATCGATATATTGCAGATCGGTAAGATCGAAAACGACCTTGGTTTTCTGATTCTTCAAAAGGTCTTCCATCTGCCATTCCACTTCCTGGCAGTCGCGCCCTATGGCCAGGCGCCCGGAAATCTCGAGAATCGTGACGTCAGGCTCAATCTGCTTCTTCTGGATGGTCAGCACAGCCATCCTCCTTTTAAATCGGAATTGAGTAAGAATTTCCGTTTTCAGATTTCGGCTGCCGGGTAATGTACACCGGGCCGCTTTTAAATTCAAGGTGAAGTCCAACTCTCCGTGCTGGTTGCTTCCACGAACCACGGAATGGGTCAGGCAGGGTCAGGTTAGTCACGATGAATCCGAAGGGAGGGAATAATTCCCCAAAGTGGAATGCCACCTTTGCCGGCGTGAGGCGCGTAGGTATCTGTGGTTATACCTGTTCATCTTTGTCTAAGCGCCAGGAGCCTCGGGATGAAGAAGCCTAAGGCTGGACTTCTTGCATTTTGAGTTGGCTGTAAGTTGCTAACAATGGTGGGGATGGAAAGCGTTGTTTCATTGGTTTCATTGGTAACGTTGGTGTCACTTTTCTGGAAGCTTTCGAAAGTTAACGTTATATATAATACTATAAATAGAATTTGCCGCTACCCTGGCGCCGCGGTCGCGACAAGATTGCCATGGACGCTGCCCGCCGGCATGGGCCGCGAGTGATGGTGTCACCTTGAATCAGATCCCATTCGCAACAAGGGTCATTCCCGCCCCGTTGTCGTTCCCGCGAAAGCGGGAACCCACGGGGTAAACTCCGGCGGGAATCCAGTCAGCCTGTAGTGCACTTCCAAAGACCTGCGAGGCAGATTCCCGCTCGCTGAAACGGAGTCCCCGCGACTTACGCGGGAATGACTGCGCGGAGGAGCGCCCGTTTCTCGCAAATGACACCCCTAGCTGTCCGCGCCGCTGCCCCTCGCTGTCATTCCAATCCCTTCGCTGTCATTCCGAGCAAAGCGAGAAATCTCGCTCTGGTTCTCAGGGTAAACTTCGCGGGGAATCTCGCTCTGACCGACACGAGGAGAATCCCGCTCTGGCCCTGCATCACGAGCAGACCCGAATACTGGCTGGCGAAATTCTCGTAACTCCGGAGCGATCTTGCGCCCGGCGGCAGAACCACGCGGTGCACCATCCGTAGCGGCGATGGTACCTGTCCCGATCGAATCGGGATATCGCCATTTTGTGGGGGTGATGGTACCTGTCCCGATACGATCGGGACAGCGCCATTCTTATGCGCCTTGTTCGCGTGACTCTATGTAGAGCCGACCTTCAGGTCGGCAGGTGCCCACCCATTCGCTACTCTCGGAGCTTGCCCTGAGCGGAGCGAATGGGGCAGGGTCTGAAGGTGGGCGCTACCACACGCCGTCATTCCCGCCCCCGTTGTCATTCCCGCGAAAGCGGGAATCCACGGGGTAAACTCCAGCGGGAAACTACTTCGCAACTAGAGCCGACCGGAACCTGTCCCGCCGCGGCGGGAGGTCGGGAGGTGCCCACCCATTCGCTGCACTCAGATCTTGCTCTGAGCGAATCGACTCGGGCAGGCTCTGAACGTGGGCGCCACGTCTTGGTGGGTTACTGGCCTCTGGGAGCCGGCGCGTCGGAAAACCGGTCTAGTTCGGCTTCCACCAGTTTGAGGGTCTCTTCGCAGCCTAAAGCCAGATTCCTGATTCTGTCCCAACGCAAGTTAAAGATGTAGGCGTGGCGGAAGAAGTGCCGAAACTCCAGGTAGTCGTCCAGGTTCTCAATCAAGCTCGCGGATATGACAGCCGAGCGCGCCCTTCCTGGCATTGTCATGGAGTCCAATAGTTCCCGGTGCCAGAATTCACCACTGGGCAGACCGCCGTCCAGTTCTGTGGCAACACGTTTAAAGATATTCTCGAGGCCGTTATAAAAGGAATGGAGCATTGCGGCGAGAGCGGCAAGCTCAATTTCGTCAGGAGGGCTCACCGCGCACTTCTGGATCAGCGTGCGATAGCTGTCAAGCAAACGGTGAAGGTGTTGCCGTTCGAGGGTAACTTGCTTTCGCAGCCTATCCCACACGCTGCAACTCCCCCTCTTTTTTGAGGTAGCGTGTGAAGTCGTTATCGTCATCCAAGTCGATGAGATCGATCGGACGGCCCAGGGCTCGGCTGGCTTTGGCCATGGCGCGGAAAAAGACTTCCGGGGGCAACCCTGAGACCGCCATATCGACATCGGAGTTGGGGTGCAATTTCCCCTTGCTTGCCGAACCGAAAACGTATACCTCTTTCGCTCCGACAGCCTTGAGCGCGGTTGCCGCCTTGTCAACCAATCCTTTCATTTCATCGGTCATGGCGCCCCCCTGGCCGTAGTATGGCAAACCGCGCCGCCGCCTGTCTACAGTCTACTGTTTACTGTCTACTGATTCTCCCGATTGCCGATCTTGCGCCCGGCGGCGAGGCCCACGTGGTACACCATCTGAAGGTGGGCGCTACCACACGCCGTCATTCCCGCCCCCGTTGTCATTCCCGCGAAAGCGAATCCACGGGGTAAACTCCAGCGGGAAACTACTTCGCAACTGGCGGCGATGGAACCTGTCCCGATTCGAACGGGATATCGCCATCTTGGGTTGCCCCCACGCAATCGTCAAACACCGGTAGGGGGCACTTGTGCTGGGTAGGGTCACCAATTCTCGGTATGCAATCCGTCAATCTCGCTGAAATGCTCATCACGGGTGGCCAGTGGCAAGCCGTACTGTATTGCGACGGCGGCAACCCAGATATCGTTTTCGGGTATCGGCCGGCCTTTCAGTCTCAGGCCATTCTTGATTTGGCCGTAGTAACGGGCCGTCTGGCCGTCGCAGGCGACGACGGCAACCGATGCCGCAAATTCGTCGAGTCGGGAGAGATTGCCAGCGGGGCGGGCGGATTATTGGGCGCCATAATATAGCTCTCCCAACACGGTGCTCGAAACAAGGACCTCAGGTTGGGCAACGTGCTCGACCACCACCTTGTAAGAAGCGAAAAATGCGATGACGACGTTGGTGCCAAGGAGCGTCTTACCAGGCATTCGGGTCGACCTTTTCGCAGCCCAGTAGGATCGCTTGCGACATGGCCGCAAGGTCCGCCGAGTCGATGGATCCTGCGAAGCGCAAGAGGTCGCTGCCCGGGGACCCGGCAGGCGATGCCAGGCGCGTCGCGAAGTCCAGCACCAGGCGCCGCCGGGGGTCGTCCAGCCGGTCAACCTGCTCAATAATCCGATCTTTAACGGTCTCGCTCATCCTGTCTCCGAATGTAGAGAACACTTGGCCCAATGTCAAGATCGGCCGGCGGCGGGCCCAGGTGGCACATCTTGCGTAGCGGCGATTTCACATCGCCATCTTGCAGCGGCGATGGCACCTGTCCCGATTCGATCGGGATATCGCCATCCTATTGCGGCCTGTTCGCGAGACGCTTTGTAGAGGCGATTTTAGATCGCCATTTTGTAGGGGCGGACGGTCCGATGGCGGGACTCCGATGGAGTCCACCGGACTCCAGTAATCGGAGCTTCCGCCCAGCCAGTGGGGATTGCGCATTATTGGTTTGGATGATCAAGAGCCTGGAGTCGGCGAAGGGAATCGAACCCCCGACCTACGGTTTACGAAGAGTTTTTAACCCAAATTGCTAACCTGTTAGAATGAAGGTAGAATTCCCTGCAACGCCTTGTAGGTCAGTGAGTTCGCGAGTTGTGGCGAGGTGATGTGCGGTGCACCAAAATGTGTGCAAATGATTGACGCTTCACGCCGCGTGGCCTCCTCCACGGTCACGTGCAATCCCCGTGTCGAATATTTTTCTTCCAATTTTGATGACGCGACACGGAGCGATTTCCGGATTGCACCTCGATTGGTAACGTCCGGAAGATCGCTCTGCCAAGAATAAGGTACCGTTATCGGTTTCGACTCAGCGCATATGCTTGACATCCCCCTTACGGTTGGGGTTTCGAATGAAGTTTGATGCCCTTCTTATCGAGCACTGAAAGGAACATCACGCCGTATTCGATCACTACGTTTCGGAGTAGGCGCGCATGCTCTCGCTTCGCTGCAAGGGGATGAACGCTTCCGTCGCTCATTAAGGTATATAGTGCCGTTGAGAATTCCTCTTCCTGCTTAGTCAAGAGTTCCATTTTGTGCAGATAAGTTGTCGCGTTTCCCCACCGATCAGGGACACCATCTCCAACGGCAGCGGCGACGGAACTGGCGGTTTCCCTATGCAAATGTTCCAAGAAGCTGCGCAAATGGCCAAGGCTACTTTTCAGTTCAAATGGATCGTCTGTTGACCTGTAGTCGTTCTCCGCAGCGTTCAATGCTTTCACCATTTGTTCACTGAAGCCAAGCTTTACGAGAAAGCTTTCGACTTTAGTCTTATCGCTTTCGACCTCTAGATTGATCGTTTGTTGCAGAGCCCCTTTCAAATACCAGTACCGTGCTTGCTTGCACTCGATGAATATACCGTCGATGGATTTGACAATCTGATTGGCAATCCGTTCGTTTCCATGCTTGTAATGCGGATTCTCGATCATCGGACCGCCACGAGGTCCCCGCGCACTATAAGTCTGGCGGTCCGCCGTTTCGCGTAAGGCAGCCAGCCATTTCTGCATTCTTGCAAGTTGCTCATTACTGAAGAGATTGAAATTCAGTCCGAGAATCTCTTCAAGGTGCATCATCATAATCGCTAAACCTAAGGAAGGCATCTTTGGCTTAGTTGTTGCTTCGAACAAGGCTTCCGTATTGTGGGTGCGGATGCAGAACTCAGCGACAAGCGGAAGCTCCGACACGTGCCCGTCCATGGTGGGGAAAATATAGGTCCGATTCTTAGTGAGGAACGGGTTGTTAAACTCGACGCGCTTTAAAACGTGTTTGACCAGATAAGGGCGATCACCTGCATTAATTTGGCTGTAAATCGCCACCAGCAGGTCAAAATTAGTACCACTGAAGGAATAGATTTGAGGGGTTTCGGTGACGAGCCTCGGATATTCTTGCCGCTGCGCCCAGAGGTTTTTTCTCGGTACGGATGCGATCTTTTTCCAGGCAGTAATCTCCTCAGGGGTCATCTCGTTAATTCTGAGTGTCCAGTCATTTCCAATGTCCTGATAGCTAATCGTCGGACGCTGGCGCTCCTCGTCAAGAATCTGAGTCGCGCCATTGATCGCTTCTATGATTTCCATGAGCCGAAGGATAGCACCTTTCGCTGATTTCAACGGGGATCGATGTGGGCTTCTGGGTGAGCAGTTCTTCTATACGGAATACTATCGGCGCATACGCCCGAAGCCTCGGGAAGCCTTTAAATGGCTCTCAAAGTAGCCTTCAGTTGAGCCAGACCTCAGCAACCAGATCAGCTAATTGGCGATCAAGTTCATTTCGCCGACCGCGCCCGATTAGATCGAGAAACCGGAGCACTGTATCGTCGTCGATTGGCAGGATGAGCCCTCGATTATCTCGAAAAGTGTCTCTGCACCGTTGAATGAATAAGGCACGGTCCTCAAAGTGCCGACAACATAGAAAACCCAACCAGCCGCGGTTTGCCGAAAATCGTCCAGCTAGTTGGTCAAGTTCGGGATTCGCCACCTCCGTAACGTAATTCTTACACTCAAAGGGTACGTAGGCGCACGTGAGCCTTTGAATGTTGGGAATATCATAAAAGATCCCCCTGTGCGCTGCATTTTGCATCATTATGTCGATACGTTTTCTTCCGTCGTGTATCTCTTGCTCCTTTCTTGGATAAATAAGCTTTGGAAAGAACACAAATTCTACGACCCCGATTATGAGAGAGTGGTACTCACTCGCTGCTGCGGTCCCTGGCATGATTCCCCTTAAAGCTTGGGCCAAAGCCTCGGCTATTATTGGCTCGTCTGCTGAATCGACTTCACTATTGCGGTCCGTTTGTTCGAGGCGTTCAAGTGTCTCGCGATAACTTGTAAGAACCTGGGGATGCTGACGCGAAAAACTGTAAAGGAACTCTTTTGTAAGTGGATATATAGCAGCCAAGTCTTTCTTGTAAACTCGCTTTTGACCCTTCTTTAGGGTTCGTACCAATGCTGTTCCTGCATCGATATTTTCAGCCTGGAGGAATGGCAGTACGAACTGGCGATAATATCGCTGATGTTCGTACGCCGGGTCGTACCTGACAATTGACTTGGGAACTAGCAGAATCGGGCACCCGCGCCAAACAGGAAGATCGACGTAGTCATTAACCCAAGCCATCTCTCCCAGCTCGAACCACGGGGCAAGAGCAACAGGCTGAGTTGCTACTCCAAGTAGATCGCATTGATCCTTTGTATATTCTACGAGTTGGCCTCGAATTACGTTTGTGGTAAGATCAGATATCTTATCGCGACTTATTCCATCAATCATTAATTCACATTCTTCCAATGACGAAAGGAATCCAGTTTGCACCGCTACGGAATCGCTTAGGGCATCGAATAGCTGCCCGGCTTGGAAGCTGCCTATTCCCGCACCCTGAGGTCTGTGGGCGGAAAAACCAAGCCTTGTTTCGTTTGGCTCTCTAAAGTGCATTAGCAATTCCCTGGCATCTGCTTCACGATGCGACCGAATGCGGTCGATTACTTGTTGGAAGAAGGCAACGAGGGTCGAATGACATTCTGATGACCAGCGGTCGCGCCTCTGGGATAACGCAAAGGGATCGATAAAAAGTTTGTTATCGTTGGTTAAGGAGACATCTACAAAATCTAGTTCAGCTTGCGTTTTAGGAATATGGAACGTCCTGGAAAAAGTCGCCATTCTGTCTTGTGCTCGGTCAGAAGTGACTGGGCGGCTTGCCGATCTTCAAAATGCCGCGCGGACAAGCGCAGCTCGGCCTAGTGCAGCTTCATGCTTCTTCAATCTCGCAAGACTCCGATAGTTCTTCTAGAAAATCCGCTTTCATATAACGAATGAATGGCTCGGCTTGTTTTAATCGGTCACGTAGGGATGTGAATGAGATAAAACGACAGACCTCAGACATTGGAGGTGATAGGCGAGAGAATGTCGGCCGATTCACTTCCGAGATTACTTTATCGCGACGTTCGTCAGGGGCGACGAGATAAAGTGGGATGTTTAGGTTAGGCTGCATCGCTAAGAGGTCGGCCATACGCAGCAGCCCTGAATAAATTGAAGTGGTGCTTTCAACTTCAAACGCCGCGACGATATATTTGCCCTGAAGCCACAGCACATCAATTAGTTCAATAGTCCGGGTAGTTGCCTCATCAAATTGGACAGGCAGTTCTGTTATTAATTTTGGCAGATCGGCAAATTTGTTGCCTTCCACTTTTCGATTCCTGTCATTGCGGGCCACCCAAACATCGAACCCCATGTCGGAGCCAAGTTTCAGCAAGAGCCACTGAATTTCGGCATGGGCAGAGGGCTCCTGTTCGACCTCCGTAGGTTTCGCAGCTATTTCTTCGCTGTCCGGGACAGTGACAGACCCAATTTTGGCCCTTAGCGGTTTGGGCCTCCTGGCGAGTTTCGCAGCGTCCACAGGTCGGGAAATGGGATTCTTGCTGGCTTCTGTCAAAGCCTTTACAACGGCCTCTCCGTCGGAATTTGACCATTTCGCAGGGGACCCTCGAAAACGGCCAGTCCATGCGATTGGGCTCTTCATGTCCTTGAAGATACTCAAGCGGTCGCGCAACTCGGACACGGGGACGGCTGTCGCAGGCGTGAGGCTGACAACTTGCTTGACCTTCACACGACTTGAGAAGTCTTCATCTTTCCAGATGGGAGTTTGTTCTTTAAAGGCGGCTGACGTGACTTCCAGAATCCCGATGAAGCGCGAGACGCCTGTCAGATAGCAAAGCAGGTAATCGCCTTGCTTCATCTTTTGGACCGTCTTCCAACGACTCTCGCGGAAGCCCGAGACTTTCCCACCAGCGTCTAGGAATTCCCTCCATGTTGTCCCGCTAAACAGATCAAGCCAATAAGCACGGGAGGGCATTTTTAGCATCCAGGAAAGTATCGCGCATGTTTATGTATCATATAAGGGACAATAGAGCAATCAAGTTCGGGACGTTCTTCGGATATGGCAGCACGAGCTTGGACGCAGAAACGAGAAACGGCTGCTGCGAAGGATTTGCGAGGCGCTGGCAAGTAGGAGTCAGGAGGCAGGAGTCAGGAGTCAGAAGAGAAAGTGACCAACGCAGGGACTTGGGGAGAGAAAGAGTAGGCAGTAGGCTGTAGACAGTAGGCAGGAATATCTCGATGGGCGGCGGGTGCTTTTCGCAAGAAACGCCCGCCCTGGACTGATATACTGCGCATGAAGGTTTTGACGCATGAATGCCCAAAATGACGAAATGATTCGCGATATCGTTCGCCGCATTGTTGAGACGGCGCAGCCGGGCCGAGAAACAGTAGGCCGTAGGCTGTAGGCGGCGGGCAGGGAGGAGGAAGACCGGGGCTTGCCGCCGGGGTGCCGAGGAAAGCGAATGAAATTCCGACTGTCGGATCATGCGCAGCAGGAATTGGAGCGGCGTAAGATCCCCATGCCCCTCGTGGAAGAGGTTCTGGAAAGGCCGCAGCAAGTTATTCCCGAAAGAGCAGGGAAAAGGGCTTATCAGTCAAAACAGAGTATCGGTGGTAAGATGTTTCTGGTGCGCGTGATTGTGGATGATACGGTAGACCCTGCCGTAGTGGTGACGGTCTATCGCACTACCAAGATTGAGAAGTATTGGAGGACGCCGTGAAGGTGACCTACGATTCCGAGGTGGACATACTCCGCATCCTATTGAGCGACCGGCCCATCGAAGAGAGTGACGAGGATAAGCCCGGCGTCATCCTCGACTACGACAAGGACGGTAACGTGGTCGGATTAGAGATACTGGACGCTTCGAAACGGATGGAAAACCCCCGGTCCGTTGAGTACGCCATTACTCCTTAGTGCCTGGCTAAGCAGATGCTCAGCTTTGAATGGCCCGCCCCCGCGCTGCGCTCGACCTTATGGATGTCCTCTCCTTTTCGGTCAATTCAACCACACGTCTGGAACCACCTTGCTCCATGAGCGGGGAAGTGATTGAAACTAAAGTGCCGCCCCGATGAATAGAGGCGATACAACTTAAGAAGTGTCGCTTGTCATTCTGATCCGTCAGCCGACGGGGAAGAACCTTTGCAGTTCTGGAATCAAGCACTTCCGAGATTCTTCGTCTGTCGCCGCGGCGGCGTCCTCAAGAATGACATCGGGTGGGCCCCAGTGCCGCCTCCGAATTATTTTTTTTGGAACAAACCCGTGGGCTGCGGTGTCAATCTAATAGAGGGGTGGGCCCTGGGATTAGGGCAGTGATTCATTTTGATGTAGAGCCGCCCTTAAGGGCGGCAAATTCCGGGCTAAAGCCCGGCGCTACAAAACCAAAATGCGTCGTCGCCGGGACAGACCCTGGCTTGCAGTCGGCAACGGGACCTGCTATCTTGGGTGCATCATGAGTGTAGCGCGAACCGCAGGGATGGCGTTTGATCGTGCCGTTCCGGCAGTCAGCGAAGACCGGAGCTTGGTCGCAGAACTGCAGGCCGGTTCTGAAGAGGCATTCAACTACCTGCTGAGCGTTTACCAGCGACCTGTCTTTAACGTCATCCTGCACATCCTGGAAAACACCGCCGACGCCGCCGATGTTCTGCAGGAAGTTTTCGTCAAAGTGTTTAAAGGTATTCCCCAATTTAACGGCGAGAGCAGCCTGAAAACGTGGATCTATAAGATTGCGGTCCACGAGGCGTCGAACCAGAGGCGCGGCTGGCTGCGGCGGCACTGGCATGAACCTGTTTCTCTGGATGAAGAATCCATTGCGCCAGTCACGACCAGGGATGAACGGCGGCGAGCGGTGGCGACGCCATACCAGGCCTTGGAACTAGCGGAAAGGCAGGATGTGGTCCGGCGCGCCCTCGCGACCCTGGCCGAGCCTTACAAGACAGTGGTTGTACTGCGGGAGATCGAAGGTCTCTCCTATGAAGAAGTCGGGCACATTTTGGGGATAGCCGAAGGGACAGTCAAATCCCGCCTGATTCGGGGACGCGAACTACTCAGGCGGAAGTTGGACGGCTGGTCCACGCGATGAGAAATGATATGTTTGAAAATTGCGTACAAATTCGAAGCCATTTTTCAGACTACGTTGACGGTCTGTGCGATCGGGAAACCTTGAGGTCCATCCGGTTTCACCTCATGCACTGCGCGCGATGCACCCGGGAGCTCGAACTCGCCCGCACCATTCAATCGGACTTGCGCGCGCTGCCCGGGCAACAGGTCCCCGCGCAAGTTTCCCTGCAGTTGCGGGTGACCTTGTCGCAACACCTCCACCGGAATCTTCTGGGTCGAATGATGGTCTACTTGGAAAACGCCATCCGGCCTTTGATGTTTCCGGCCTCCGCGGGCATCCTGACCGCCATCATTTGCTTCGGCTTGATTATGGGTTCCCAGGTTATCCCCGCAAATATACCGGAGGTTCCGCCGGAGATTTCCACTCCGCCCCAGGTGCGCGCCCTGGCGCCCATCTACCTGACATCGGATGAACAGACGATAGTTTTGATGACTCACGTCGATGACGTGGGGCGCGTGACCTATTACCAGGTTCTGTCGGGCGAGCAGTCTCCCGCGTTGATGCAACGCCTGGATCGGATGATGTACGCCAGCTATTTCAAACCGGCCACGATGTATGGCAAGCCAACCGATGGACAAGTGGTTTTGTCTCTGCGGCGAATCACGGTCCGAGGTTAGCTCGTTTGATCTTGAAAATTCCCTCGACATTTCCCTTTACCATCGATACTGGGCGTGACGCCTTGGTGTGCACCTTCGGCTCGACAAGGCAACGCCTAGCAGGTGCTCTGCAAGCCTTCCGGAGCTTGAGAAATCCCTCGAAATGGCTGAGCTTCGCTGCGCTTCTCATCGTGGTCCTCGCCCTCCCGGCAAGCAGCGGGGCGCAACAACAGGGCAATGTAATCCTGGACGGAAACGAGCAGCTTTTTTGTGTCCTGGCCGCCTTGAACGCTTCCGGGTACGACACTGGAATGACCATCGACACCGGGAATAATACGCGCGAAGTGGTTCGGGAATTCCTGGCGAAAAAGAAGATTCCTGTGTTGGGGGATATTCGAAGGTTCTACCTGGGACACAAAATTCCTGACGATCCCGGGGCCGACCTGGGGCAGTACGTTTCGCTTGCCCTGCTGCTCGGCCCGGCGCCTGACTTTAAAACCACCGTGGCCAAGTCCGATCTTCCGCCCGACGCCAAGGATGTGGCGGATCTCATTCCACTCCTCAAGACCTTCTACCAGCAAGCGGACCTGCTGGACCTTTGGTCGCGCCTGCAAACGCGGTATCAGGCTGAGATTCTCCGCTACGATGATCCCGTGCGCTCGAGCATCCAGGTTTCCGACGCCTACCTTCGGTTTCCGAGCGGGGCCTACCTGGGCCGTACATACTCGATCTTTCTGGACCTCCTGGGCGCTCCCAACCAGGTGCAGGCACGAATCTATGGGATGAATTACTTCCTCGTGATCACGCCCTCCAAACAAACGAAATTGAGGGAGATCCGCTACCAGTATCTCCACTTCCTATTGGACCCTCTGGCGGTGAAATACGCACCCGAGCTCAACCAGAAAGCTGATCTGCGATTGGCGGTGAGGCAAGCGCCCATGCTTGCGGCCGACTTCAAGGAGGACTTTCCGCTCCTCCTCACCGAGTGCTTGATTCACGCGGCGGAATTGCGTATGGACAAACAGCCCAAAGCTGAAGCCGAAAAGTCCGTGCAGGACCTGACAGCCTCCGGGCTTCTTCTCACCCCTTATTTTTACTCGGCCCTGGCGGACTACGAGCAACAGGACACTTCCATCAGTGTCTACTACAAGTCGATGATTGCAGGGATCGATGTTCAGGATGAAACGGCCAAGGCCGCTAAAATAAAATTCACGCCTCCTCCCGTCGCCGCGGAGAGCAAGAAACTTCCTGCGCGAACTGAAGAAGAGAGCTTGCTGAACGGAGCCGATAACTCCGTTTACCTGGCGCATTACGACGAGGCGAAAACCGCGTACCTTGAAATCCTGGAAAAGATAAATCCGAAGAGCGAGCGCGCCCTCTACGGTCTGGCTGCCGTGTACACCTACACCCGCAAGCCGGACTTGGCGGAAGAGTATTTTAAGAAAGCCCTCGACACGGCTCACGACCTGCGCATTGCCACGTGGTCTCACATCTACCTGGGGCGGATTTATGACCTCAAAGGAAAACGGGATGACGCCCTGGCTCAGTATCGGGCCGCTTCTGTGACGGCCACCGCCTATCCGGAAGCGCTGCGCGCCGTCCAAGCCGGCCTCGTGGAAGCTTACGGATCCAGGAAGACCAAACCTTAATCCCTCATTTTCGCGCGTCCCTCTAGTTCAGGCCCTGACGACCCATCCTCCGGCGGAGTCAAAATCCGCAAAAATCACCCACCATTTTTTCCTCAACAAAAGCTCAAGTTAGTGTGCATTGGGCCGATGAATATGCAGGAGACAGTTCCGATGGCCTATCTTTGGCTTGCAGGATGGCTGCTAGTCACAATTCAAGTCTTGATAGTGGGCGTTTGCGTCATTTGGATGTCTCTTTGCACGCGCTCCGCCCTAGACATCAAAGTAGGTCCCAGTTTTCGTGTTGTCTGCAAAAGCTCAACCCAAACGTGATCAGGCGGGCTAATCTCCTCTTGCCTGCACCGCCGGCCTCTAAGTCACAGGCCGCATTGGCCCGCGACACGGAGCAACGCCAGAGTCCTGCCTCCATTCGTTGACAGCCAGATACGTTTCTTGTAGGCTGAAAGTATCAAAGCTTCAGATCTTGTTCGGGGGGAGTACAGGCATCATGAGAACTAAAGTGCGATCATTGCTTGCCCTAAGTCTCGGACTGTTTGCGGGCGCGTTGAGTTATGCCCGGCCCATCGTTCCATTTGCGCAGGATACAAAAGCAGGCCAATCCAACCAGGGACAGCAAGGCAGCGCCGCCCAGAAGGGGGGGCAGACAGGAAAGCCAGGCCAGAGCACCACTCAGCTTCCCTCAGGCCCTTCGGCTGAGGAGAACCAAGCCTATCAGGCCGTCAACTCTGAAATGGCTGCCGGCTTGGATCCGGACAAAGTAATCTCTTTATCTGAAGCATTCGTCCAAAAATATCCCAATAGCACGTTATTGAGTTACATATACACCTTTGAAGCGTCGGCCTACCAACAAAAGGGCGATGCTGAAAAGACGGTCGATGCAGGTGAAAAGAGCCTGAAGCTCAAAGGGGACAACCTTCTGGCGCTGATCATAATGTCGTCGATTCTGCCTCAGCCGCAGCTCATGACCGGAAGTGAAATCGACAAGCAGAAAAAGCTGACCGAGGCCGAGACGGATGCCAACCAGGCGATTCAGCTCATCGACAAGCTCCCCAAAATGCTCAATGAGGCGGATGATGCCTATAAGAAGCGAAAGGACGGCATAGCGAGCGAGCCCCACAGTGCGCTGGGGATGATTCACCTGCAACGCGCCATGATGGGACTGACCGGCCCGGATCAAGATGAGCTTGCGAAGGCGGTGCAGGAGTACAAGACATCCGTCGAAATCACCGATCACCCCGCTCCTGCGAATTATTACCGGTTGGGTGAGGTCTACGAGCACGAGAATAAGATCGATGACGCCATCGCGGCCTTTTCCAAAGCTTCCGAACTCAGCCAAGGGTCGGCATTGCAAGTTTACGCGGACAAGCAGATCGAGGATTTGAAAAAGAAGCAGGCACAATCCAAACCGTCCTCCCCTAAGTAAATCGTGACGGAAACGGGGGACCTGAGCCGGCGCTTCAGGCTGAGCGGGAATCCGGCAGTCGCGACGGTCCGCCCAACTGAATCAAGGCGAAGGCGGCGAACTCCTAGCATGGCGGGACCTTCCCTGGAGAATCTTCAGGACCTGATTGGCTACCGTTTTCGGGAGCCCCAGCTTCTCATCGAAGCCCTCACGCATTCCTCTCATGTATCGGAAACATCCCAAGGGTCTCGTGACAACGAACAGATGGAGTTCCTGGGGGACGCGATACTGAATTTTGTGGTCAGCGTGCGCCTCACCGAGGCTTTTCCCCAGTATGAGGAGGGGGACCTTTCCCGGGCGCGGGCCAGGCTGGTGGCGGCGCCGCATCTCTCCGGAGTCGCAGCGGGCCTCGATCTGGGCAAGTATCTGCGGCTCGGCCGGGGCGAGGAAAAGACGGGCGGTCGATCCAAGACTGCGCTGCGGGTCAATGCGCTTGAAGCTTTGATTGCGGCTCTCTATCGGGATGGGGGGTTGGACGTGGCGAGCCAGTTTGTGGAAAAATTCATTTTGCCTCCCGACCTCAAGGGGAGTGCGGGCGACTTGGTCTCGATTGATTACAAGTCCGCCCTCCAGGAACACATGCAGTCGGAACGAATGGCCCCCGCTGAATATCGTGTTGTGGATGAAGAGGGGCCGGAGCATAAAAAGGTTTTTACCGTGGAGGTCATCGCGGGCGGCAAGAGGATGGCGCGCGGCCGCGGGGGCAGTAAGAAGGCCGCCGAACAACAAGCCGCACAGGCACTCCTAAGAGAAATGGAAGGGGAGCAACAAATCGATGGTTGAACCCTACAAAAAGAATTCGACACGGGAAACTTTCGAATCCCTGGTGGTCACGGTAATCCTGGCGGTTTTCGGTACCACTTTTGTCCTTCAGGCTTTTAAGATTCCCACGGGATCCATGGAGGAAACTCTGCTGATTGGGGACCACCTGCTGGTGAACAAGTTCGCCTTCGCATCCCATTCGGGATGGCTCTCGCACCTTCTGCCCTACCGCGACATCCATCGGGGCGACGTTCTGGTGTTTAAATTCCCGGGTCCGCCTCAAGATCAATCTGAACCGGGCGAGCACTTTGTGAAGCGCGTTATCGGATTGCCCGGGGACCGGATCCGTGTGGCCAACCGGCAGGTCTTTCTAAATGGACAACCGGTGCAGGAGCCGTTCGTCCATCACAGCCACTTTGACGAGATGCGTCCGGGAGATGATTTCCCGCCGTCCCCCTCCGAAGTTCTTCAGGGTACGACCTCGCGGTGGAGTGAGGATATCCAGAATTATGTGAAGGATGGGGAGATTGTCGTGCCTCCGGACAGCTTTTTCGCCATGGGCGACAACCGCGAAGAAAGTTGGGACAGCCGTTTTTGGGGATTCGTCCCGCGCAGTTTGGTTTCCGGCCGCCCCTTGCTGGTCTACTGGTCGTATGAAACTTCGCGAGACGAGTACTTGCAGACGTCTATGGTTGATCGCGTCTCGCAGATGGTTGACTTGATTGTCCACTTTCCCACGAGGACGCGCTGGCGGCGGATGTTCAAATTTGTACGCTGATGAAACTTCGAACCCGGCGATACGCTCGCGATGGCCTGATCGCCTTCGGGCTTTTCCTTTTGGCGTGTTGGATCGTGCCGTCTTTCTTCAGCGCGGAGCGCTACCGCCATCGCCTTGAAGCGGGCCTGGAGCGAGCGCTCAACCGTACTGCTACTTTTGGGGCTGTTACTTACCGCCTTCTTCCTCGCCCCGGCTTCTCCATTGAAAACGCGGTGGTGCGCGAGGATCCCGCTTTTGGTTTCGAGCCCTTCGCCCGGGTCGATCGAATCGATTGTGATCTTCGCTGGCGCAGCCTTTTGCACTCCCGCTTGGATTGTGCCCGCCTTTTTCTTGAACGCCCAAGTTTCAACCTGGTTCGGAACACGCGCGGCGAGTGGAACGTGGAAAGCTTCATGCAGAAAAATGGTTTGGCCGCTCCGGGACGATCCGGAGGCGGGACCAACGTGTCCCTGGAAAATCTTGACCTCCACGTTGACGACGCGCGCATTGACTTCTCCATGGGCTCCCACAAGAAGCCTTTCGCCATAACAGGATTAGATGCAAGCCTGAATTTCGATCGCCACACCGGGTTGTTGGCCTTTCGCTTGGAAGGCAGCCCCATCCGCACCGACCTCTCGCTTCCTTCGCCCGGCCTGGTGCGGCTTGAGGGCCAATGGACTCCGGGCGCGAACCTTGAAGGCCCGTTGGACGCGTCGCTTCGGTCTCAAGAGGCGTCTCTATATGATTGGATTCCGCTGTTGACCGGGCACAATCCGGAGGTCTATGGAATCTTCGATACGCAGGTGCACCTGACCGGCTCCCTGCATCACCCCAGGCTTGAGGGGAATGCCACCATCAGCCAGCTCCATCGATGGGGAGACGCGCCGCCCTCTGATCCCATGCCCTCCACGCTGTTTTTCCGCGGACAGTTTGATCGCACCCGTGGTCGCGCGGAAATTGAAAGCTTGGACGCTACCTTCGCCGACTCGCACATCCATCTCACCGGCTCGATTGACCAAATTCCCTGGTCGCCGGAGTTGGATTTGGTAGTGGCTGTGGAACGCTCGCGCTTGGAGGATTTTGTGACTATGGCCCACCGCTTTTCCTCCCGGGTGTCTTCAACTTCAGTTTCAGGCCGCATGGATGGGCTGGTCGCCATTCAAGGCCCGTGGAAGGATCGGCATTACTCCGGGTTTGTAGGGGCTCGAGGAATCTTGATCACCACGTCGGCGGGCAACTTTCCCGTTTCAGACGTGGACGTTCGGATTGAAAAGGATCAAGCTCACCTCGCGCCCGTGCGGATTCTGATGGCGCCGCACGTGGAACTGACCGTCGAGGGCGCGATTGCGCCCAGCGTGCCCATCGCCACTCCACGGCGTGTTTCGAGAATGAAGACACCTGAAACCGTGGCGGGTCCCAAGCGCTACGAAATTTCCCTGGCTGCGAAAAGCGCGCCCCTGCACGATTTGGTGAACTTTGGACGCGCCCTCGGTTTCATATCCGTTCAGGGGTTGGACGCTCACGGATTGGCCACCGCCACATTCACCCTTTCCGGCCAGGCGTGGCCTGTGGAGCGGCCGGTGCTCGATGGGTCGGGCGACGTGCGCGCCGCGAGCCTTCTGGTGCCGGGAATTACGGAGCTCATCAACATCCCGCGTGCGCATTTTCAGGTGACACGCAGCCACGTTGTCGCGGATCCCGTGGTGGCCATTCTGGGAACGAGCGTTTTTACCAGCCGCTTTGAGCACCAGGGCGATCGCGCCCTGCCCTGGCAATTCGACGTTCGCGCCAATACCCTCAGCCTGGAGCAGGGCTCGCTTTGGTTTGACGCTTTGGGCCGCCGCCAGGGTGTGCCATTGCTCGAGCGCCTTCCCGGCTTGAGTTCGTCCGGCGAGCTGAGGGCAGCCGCCTCAAATTTCTTCGGCGCGTTGAACGCTCGCGGGCAGTTCACTTCGCCCACCGTCACCTACCGGAGTTTGACCCTGACGGACTTTCAGACCTCGGTGGAGATTACGGGGCGAGTGATCAAGTTGAGTGATTCCACTTTCCGCGCGGGTGGCGGGTATGGCCGGGGAAAACTTGATTTGGATTTGAGGAGCGCTCCGGCGCGAGTGACCCTCGATGTCTCGATGGCGGACGGAAATTTGCAGTCGCTCGCGTCCCGCTTGCCGGCTCAACTTCGAGACGTGCGCGGGACATTCTCCGGTGATGGGCACTTTGAAACGCGTGGCTTGAGTCACGAGGAAACCCTCGACAATTTGCAGGGCAGCGCCACCGTGCACTTGAAAAATATTTTCCTGGGCGACTTTGACCCTCTGCAGGCTGTCGCGCGCCAGTCCGGATGGGGGACGATCACCCCGGCGCGCGGGGAAGCCAGCATTCGCGCCGCGACGGCAACGCTTGAGGTGCACGATCGCCGCGTAATGCTTGGAAACCTTCCACTCGACATGGCAGGGGCTAAATTGAAATTGACCGGGGCCTGCAACTTTGACGGCGCGCTCGAACTCGATGTGCGCTCGGATTTCAGCCACATTACTCGGCGCTGGTCCAATATCGTTGATGCGGGCAAGCCCAGTGCGCGCACTGCCGAAATTCACTTGGCCGGCCGCTTCAGCCGATTGGCCGTTACGCCTCAGATTGCGGAATCTCAGGTAAAACCATAGAGCCAAGAATTCTCCCTAGAATTACTCTGTTAGATTCGAACTTCTGCCCTGCACTTGGTGAAGCCGCGGAGCGGCGATAGATGGTAGCCCACGGCGCAAGCCGTGGGTAAATCATCCCCCACACCCCCAGCCCCTCTCCCGCTCGAGCGGGGGAGGGGTGTCCGTCGGCCGACGGACGGGGTGAGGGTGCACGTGTGACCCAGGGCTCACGCCCTGGGCTACCTTCTTTCGGCCCTTCGGGCCTTACATCGGCGCCGGTCCTGAATTTGCAGTGAATATTCGGAACCAATTTAACAGAGGAATACCAAGTGGCACGACCGCCTGTTGGCTCTCTGTCTTACACTCGGTTAGAATGAGGGCGACACGATGAGAGGAAGGGCACGTTCCGATCTGCAATGTTCCGAGGGCGGCGATGAAGCTTCCTGCAAAAATCAATGACCCCGACATCAAGATGGGGCGGCGCTACAAAAGCTACCCGGCGGAAACCGGGGTCTCCTACCAATATTTTTTCGATTCACAAAGGCCCGTAAATCGCCCGGAAGGGCAGGGGCCGGGAACCGATTTCGCCTTCGTGATTACCGCGGACCAGCACCCTCCGTTTACCCTCCGCGTCTTTGTTTCCGAGCGCGCCGTCTCAGCGTGGCGCGACGCTCACCAGACCCCACTCACCGCCAACGAGCAGTATGCTGCCGCCAAAATGCGCCTGTTTCGGGCCTTTGATGAGTTGGAGCATTTGAATCGGCATCACTTGAGCCTCATCGTCGACGAAACTAACGTGGAAGACCTGCTCCAGCCGCTCGATTTGGTGTAGATGGTCCAACCCAAAGATATCTCGCAAAGGCGCAAAGGGCCGCAAAGAATCAAAGGGGTTCAAGTTGCTTTTATTTCCGCCTTAGCGCCTTTGCGAGAGGATGTTGTTTTTTTCACTGCCTCAGGGCGGAACCTATGCGCCAGCGGCGAGATGTTGGATCATTCTGACCCTGGACTGGTCCACGGGTTTAGGACCAGAACTCCGGTGGATTCAAAATCGGCGGTGTTCCTGGTCATCACATGCAAACCGTGGCGGCGTGCCGTAGCGGCGATGAGTCCATCACTGGCGGGTATCTGCCGGCCTGCTTTCTGGGCCGTGGCTGTGATTTGCCCCCAAATGCGGGTTGTTTCAAGATCGATGGGGAGGATGCGGTCTGCGTAGTTTCGTTCGATACCTTGGAGCCAAGTTTGAAGCGCGCGCTTATTGTCGCCGTCCCTGAGAAGTGCAATCCCTTTGGCAATTTCACCGATGGATATAACGCTTACAAAAAGGCTTTCATCATCGAGGGACTCGACAGCTTGGCGGACGACCTTATTACACTTGGGCCGGCGCAGTTCGGACAGCACGCAGGTGTCCAGCAGAACTTTCAAAGTTTCACCTTACGCATGGGGGACCGGTCGCGAGTAAGGTCAACTCCCTGCAAGCTGGGGCCATTGCCCAGTAGGAATTGTTTGAAGCTCGGCTTCTTGCCGGTCAGCTTTTCATAGTCGCGACACGAAACCACAACAACAGCGTCATTCCGCCGCCGGACCAACTGCGGGCCTTCGGTGAGGGCTCGTGTAACAAGTTCGCTAAACCGATTCTTCGCATCTGCAAGACGCCATGCCATAGAGCCCTCCTAATCTAGCTAATCTAGCCATATTGTAGCATGACGTGCAATTAAATGCCAGGGCTTGGAGGAAATGGCCAGAGTGCCTATGGGACGGAGAAATGATCTCGTCGCAGTTAAGACAAACAACGAACATCTGACCAAGGACAACTGACCACGGACAACGGACAATCCCTCAATCACCAATCGCAAATCACTCAATGGCCCGCTACCCAAACATCCCTTTGCCCAGCCACTGTCCACCGTCCATCACCATCACTTCGCCGGTAATAAAGTCGGCGTAGTCGGACACCAGGTAGGCGGCGGCGTGGGCGATTTCTTCGGGCTCGCCGATGCGTCCTCGCGGAATGGTTTTGAGCATCGCGGTTCGCACTTCCTCGCTCGCCCACAACTTGCCTCCTGCGCCGGAAGTCTCCACGGGGCCGGGCGAGAGGGCATTCACGCGAATCTTATAGCGCGCCCACTCCACTGCCAGGGTCTGCGTCATGGTGACCACGCCCGCCTTGGCACACGCCGAATGGATGGTTCCCGGGCCGCCCGTCCACGCATAGGCAGCCACAATATTCAGGATGTTGCCGCCGCGGCCACTCTCGATCATGCGCAGGCCGGCGGCGCGCGAACAATAGAACGTCCCGTTCAGGACAATATTCACCACGGCATTCCATCCGTTGGGAGAGAGTTTTTCCGCCGGGCAGATAAAATTCCCGGCGGCGTTGTTCACCATGATGTCGATAGCGCCCAACTGCCGCACCGTCTCGTTGCACATGTGGTCCACTTGCTCGGGGACGCGCACGTCCACCGGGATGGCCAGGACTTTCGCGCCACATTTCTCCGCCAGGGGGCGCAGCTCGGCCGCGGCGGGCTCCAGGTGTTCCGGCGAGCGGCTGGCCAAAACAACGCTGGCGCCCAGGCGCGCGTAAGCCGTGGCAATGGCGCGTCCGATTCCCGTGCCGCCGCCCGTAATGATGGCCACCCGGCCGGCGAGCGATTTTTCCGGCAACATGGTTTCCCGTTTCTCATTGGATGCCATATGAGTTCGGTCTCCTTTGGGCAGCGGGTTACCCAGCATTGTAAATCCAAATGGCGGGTCGCAACGCAGCCGAAATAAATTCCTCATAACATGTTAGTGGATTCCTCTGCTCCAATCCCGGATTGACCGGCAGACTCTCACCCGAATTATTCGAACCGAGCGCCGATCTCCATTCAAGTTCGCGCCCCACATGGTCGATGAATTATTGGGACGGTCAGCGAAGCGGATTGGCTCCGAGGGATTGTCGGTGACCTGGCTATAGTTCAATCGGCAAACCCCATTGGTGCATGCAAAGGAGGAGGTGTGCCTCATGACCAAAATGATGATGAAGATTCTCCTTGCGGACACTGACGCCGCCGAGCGGTTGCGGCTTAAGAACTTGCTGGCTGAGCGAGGGTACGCGGTAGTGGAAGCCGCAGACGCAAATGCGGCTTGGGAGGTGCTCCAAAATGAAGACGCTCCGCACCTCGCTATCCTCGATTCAACCAAGAAGGGGATTGGCGGAATCCAAATCTGCAGCCAGCTCAGAGCGCGCGGAGATGCTCCATTTATCTACACGATTCTGATGGGAAGGGCAGATCAACGGCAAGAGATCATGGAAGGGATCGAATACGGCGCAGACGATTTCCTGACCAAGCCGGTAGATCCGCTGGAACTGGAGGTTCGCGTCCGCGGAGGCAAGCGGGCCATCCAATGCCGGGAACGCCTCAGGAATTCTGAACAGATTATCAGCTATCAATCCAACCATGACTCGCTGACCGGAACTTGGAACCGCGTGGCCATCGTGGATGTTCTCCGGCGGGAATTGGCTCGGTCGGGCCGGGAACAGACCCCGGTGGCTGTCCTGATGGTGGCGCTGAACGGGTTGAGTAAACTGAACCGCAGCCACAACTATGTCGTGGGTGATGAGGCGATCCGCGCCTTCGCCCTGCGATTGACTTCCATCGTTCGACCTTACGACTCGGTGGGCCGGTATGGCGGTGAGGTTTTCATGGTGGTCGCGCCCGGTTGTGACGAGGCGAAAGGTGTGAAGCAGGCGGCGCGCGTCCGATCCTCGCTTGTCGGGGCGGCGGAAGAATCGGCCAGCGGAGGGATCAAGCCCTTGGCCCAGGACAACGCCATTTGGTTGCCGCTTAGCTTTGGGGTGGCCGCAGTGCAAGGGGGAAGCCAGGCAGAGACGCTGCTCCACGCAGCTGAAGAAGCAGTGAGGAAGGCCAGAAAGGCAGGCGGGAATTGCATCGAGTCGGTTCTGGTGGTTTCCTCCGAAGCTTCGGCCCACGCGGCTTGACGGAGACTGAGCAGTTCGTTTAAGAGAGATTCTCCCCGGGTGTCATTCCGAGCATAGCGAGGAATCTCGCTCTGAAAAGATAAGCAATGCGAGATTCCTCGTCTCCAAGAGTTCCTCGGAATGACCCGCCAGGGTGGAGGCGAGTTTTTCGACAATCTGACAGGCGGGCGAACCGCTTTGCCACTCACGCGTTGAGCTGGCTCGCCGGTCCGCCCAGTTTACCGCGGTCTTCAGAACGAAAACTTGACGGCCAGTTGGATTCCCCGTGGCCCGCCGCCGCCCAGGAATGGATTGCCCACGCCTACGTCGGCGGTGGCCGTGATAGGAGAAAATCCCCTGCCCACCTCGTAATTCCCGCTCTGCACGAAGCCATTGATCCCAGGGTCGGCGAGGAACGCCGGCAAGAACGGGTTGGCAAAGTTGGGGTGGTTGATGATGTTAAAGAAGTCGGCGCGGAATTGCACATTCACCCGCTCCGTGATGGGCGTGTCCTTGTAGATCGCAAAGTCCCATTGCTTGAAGCTTGGGCCGTGCAACGCATTGCGGCCCAAATTGCCGAAGTGGCGGCTGCCAATCACACAGTCAGACGCCGCGCCCGAGGCCGCGGTCACCGTGCATGGAATTGCGAAAGTACTCAAGTTAACGTATTGCAGTGGATCGCTGGTGTTGTAGACCGTGGGCCCAATGGAGTCCGGGCGATCGAATCCCCCGCCACCCCCGCTGAAATCGTCCTGGAAATTGTAGTTGAACTGGAACGGCTGGCCGCTTTGCAGCGTTACGGTGTTGTTGAATCCCCAGCCATTTTTCAGGCGCTTCCAGTTGCCCCCCATCTTCGGAATATCGTAGCCAAAGATCCAAGTGAGCCGGTGGGGCAAGTTAAAGTTCGAAGGACCGTATTCGAGAAAAGGTCGAGTGCTGTCATTGGGCTGGGCGGCATTGGGCTCAAAATCTTCACCGTCACTCGAGTTGTCCATCGAGCGTGACCATACGTAGTTCAACATCGAGTTAATTCCGTGCCACCCTGTCACACGCAGACTGGTCTGCAATGAGTTGTAATTTGATCTGCCGGAGGAGTTTTCCTGCAGGATGTAATACGTTGCCCCCGACGGTCCGTTCCCGTAGACATCCGGAACCCCATCGTATCCGGTAATACAATTACAGGCTTGATCCGCCGCGTTAATTGCCGCCTGGTTGGGCTGGTTGATGTCGAAAAACCTCCACAATCGATGGCCCTGTGAGCCAACATAGCCCACTTGTAACACCACTTTGTCTGTAATCTGCTGCTGGATGTTGAAATTGTAATTCTCCATGTAGGGCGTCTTAATATTCCGGTCAAAGCCAAAGGCATCGCATTCGTAATTGCACGCTGTTTCGTCTCCGAACACCGGAACTCCGGACGTGATGGTGCCTATGACTCCCGCAGAATAGATAGGCTTCGAGCCAGGGAGCGGGTTGTAAGCGGGGCCAGGATCAAAGTAGGGGGCATACGGCAGATGTCCGATCACCATGTCCTGCGAAAATGCGTCGAAAAAGATGCCAAAACCAGTTCGAACCACCGTTTTCCCTTTTCCCGTAACGTCCCACGCAACGTTCACGCGGGGAGCAAAGTTTTTCTTGTCAGGATTGTAAAGGCTGCCTAATCCCGATTGGCCGACGCGGGTCAGGGTGAAGGTCTGCGCAACCGGATCCAGGGCGGTGATGTTGCTCAGCAGGTTGTGCTTCTCTCCCACCACGCCAAAATAGTCCCAGCGCAGGCCGTAATTCACCGTCAACCGCTGGGTTACGCGGAAGCTGTCCTGAGCGTAAATGCCAAAGCTATTTTCAAAAGTATTCCGATTGGAATCACCCGAGTATTGGAAGCCTCCGTCCACAGTGCCGGAGAGGAAATCTTCGAGGCTGCTGAACTTTAAACGCCCACGGAAGTACTTGGCAAAGTATTGATCAATGGTGGTGCGGTGAAATTCCGCCCCGAACTTCAACGCGTGTTTGTTGAGCTTCCAGGAGAAATCGTCAATCACCTGGGTATTGCTGTCGACGCGGTGTCGCGGGACGCTGCTGGTTGCACCGACCTGCGAAAGACCACTCACCAGAATGATGGGCATGCCGGAATCCGAGAATCCAGACCCGGAGCAATTCGCCGTAGTGCTGGCGGCGCAGAGGCCGATCGAACTGGGACGGAAGTTCAGGTCCTGCGGGAAGAATCCTTCGGCAAACCGGTTCCAGCCAAACCGCAACTCATTCACCTTGGTCGCCCCAATTGTGTGGACATGAGACACCGATACCAGTTGAACCCGCGTGGGGGTGTAAGTATTGAACCCCGGAAGTTGGCCGCCGGAGGCCGTCAACGCCAGGGGGAATGCCTGAACGCTGTCGCCGAAGAAGTACCGTCCGGTAATCATATTATCCGTGTTGATGGTGTGATCGATTTTGCCGATGACGCTGGTCAGCCGGTTGAAAGAGGGAGAGATCACGGTGGCATTGGGGCAGTTCGCGGATGAAACGGTGGAGGTGGGCCAGAGATTGCGCTGCAACAGCTTGGCGATCACAGGATTGACAAAGCTGGCGCCGCCGATGTTCGCCGTGGCGGTCGCGATGTCTCCGGCCGAAGGCACGCAACCCAAAGTTACCACGCCCACCACCTCCTGCTGCCCTTCATAGTCGGCGTAGAAAAATGTTTTGTCCTTCACAATGGGTCCGCCCAACGAGCCGCCGTACTGATTGTTATGAAACGGCGCCTTGGGAGGAAGAATGCCCGAACTCGACTGGACGTCATTGAAGAAATTGCGCGCATCGAGCGCGCTGTTGCGAAAATATTCCGCCGCCGTGCCGTGGATCTGATTCGTGCCCGACTTGGTGACGATATTGACCACCGCCCCGGCGGCGCGTCCATACTCGGCGGCAAAGTTGGAGAGCACCGCGAGCTCAGCCACCGCATCCACCGGCAGGATGGTGGACGGGGTGCCGAATACACCGGCTTGGTTGATGGCTGGGTCGTTGCGGTAGCCATCGTTCATGTCCGTGCCATCGAGGAGGAAATTCACGGAGCGCCCGCGCGCGCCATTCATGGAGAACACCCCTAACGAGCCGGGCGAATCCGTAATCTGGTCGGGCGAGCCGCTCACTCCGGGATTGAGGAAGATCAGCTTGGTGTAGTCGCGGCCATTCACCGGCAAGTTCTCCACTTGCCTGGCAACCAGTGTGCCACCCAGCGTGTCTTCCGTGGTGGTCAACTGGAGAATTGCGGCGGTCACTTCAACGGTCTGCTCCAACTTGGCGGGCACCAGTTGCACGTCCACGCGACGTTCTGCGGCTACGTTTACGGCCACCTCGGGCTGTGAAACCACGCCGAACCCTTCTTTTTCCACCGTCACTGTGTAGGGGCCAATGGGGAGCTCCGAAATGCTGAACTGGCCCGCATCACCGCTCACCGTCGTGCGCGTAAGCCCAGTGGCTTGATTCTTCACGGTGACTTTGGCGTCAGGTATTGGGGCCTGGGTTTGGTCCGTTACGGTCCCCACGATCGAGCCGCGAAACGATTGGGCGCGTGCCGTCACAAAAACGGACAGGATGATCGCGGCAGCTATCACGGACCGCGAAAGAGTATTCACCATCGACCTGCGAGACGAGCGCTCGTGGCAATTCTTGCGTGCCTTCATAGATTCCTCCGTAAAAGGAAACTTTGATCTTCAGATCGAATGACTGCCAATTGAATCTTGTAGAAAAGGCAGAAAAAGGTTTTGAATCACTCAAAACCCCCGACGGGGAAAGATGTTATTCGACACGCGCGCGCTCTGTCAAGGTATGGGGGAACTGCTTTTTTTCTTTGGTTGACCCACCGCGCCACCTTGCATAGGATGGTCAGCCGTGTTTGAAATCCAATTCTAAGACTTGTCCAGCATCAAATCGGAAACGGAGGAACGTTTTACTATGTTGAATCTTAAGGGATGTGGAAACCTGTTCGGAGCCGCAATAGTTGCCGCCCTGCTCAGCGCCATGAGTGGCGTGGCCCAGCAAAAGTCCTTCACCCTCGAGCAGGTGATGAGTTCGCCGTTTCCGGACGGCTTGACGGCCGCGCCCGCGGGCAGAAAAGTAGCCTGGGTCTTTAACACGGCCGGAGCACGTAACGTGTGGATTGCCGAGCCCTCAGGAGCTTCCGCCGGCTACAAGGCGCGGCCCCTGACGAGTTACTCGAATGATGACGGGATTGAGATTGCGGAGTTGTCGTGGATACCCGATGCGAACTCCATCGTTTTCGCCCGAGGCGGCGATTTTGAGAATGGTGGCGAATATCCGAATCCCCACAGTTTCCCCGGGGGGGTCGAGCAGAAGATCTTGGTAGCGACTCTGGCCGGTGGCGAGCCGCGGCAGCTCGCGGAAGGCCACTCGCCTGTCGTCTCGCCCAAGGGCGACAGCGTGGCGTACATCTACAAAGATCAAATCTGGTTGGTCAAGCTATTGGGCCGCGATAAGCCGGAGCAGTTGATTCACTCCAAAGGCAAAGTGGATTCGCTGCGCTGGTCTCCCGACAGCGCGCAGCTCGCCTTTGTCAGCCCGCGAGGCGACCACAGCTTTGTTGGCGTCTACGATTTCCAGAACAAGACTCTGCGATATCTCGACCCCAGTGTGGACAGGGACGCCGACCCGGTCTGGTCGCCCGACAGCAAACAAATAGCGTTCATCCGCATCCCTGCCAGCCGAGAAGCCTTTATGTTTGGTCCAAAACGGACTGCGCAACCGTGGTCGATTCGCGTTGCCGACGTGGCCACGGGCGTTGGCCGAGAAGTCTGGAAAGCCGACGAGGGGAAGGGAAGTGCGTTTCATGCAGTTCCTGCGGACAACGAATTATTTTGGGGCGCGGGCGATCGCCTCGTCTTCCCGTGGGAGCGCGATGGGTGGGTACACCTCTATTCGGTTTCGACACAGGGTGGCAAGGCTGAGCTCCTGACGCTCGGCGAATTTGAAGTGGAACACACCTCCCTCAGTCCCAACCGGAAGGAAGTATTATTTGCCTCGAATCAAAACGACATCGATCGCCGACACATTTGGAAAGTTTCGGTCAGCGGCGGCCAACCCAGCCCTGTCACCAGCGGCACCGGTCTCGAGTGGGCTCCGGTGATGGCCAGCGACGGCAAAACAGTTGCCGTGCTGCGCTCGGACACCCGCCTACCCGCTCGTCCGGCGATTGTACCCGCTTCAGGGGGCTTGAAAGACCTCGCGCCTGAAGCAATCCCTGCTGATTTCCCCGCCGCCTCGCTAGTCGAGCCGCAGCAGGTGATTTTCTCCGCTGCGGACGGCATGCGGATTCACGGCCAGCTTTTCCTCCCCTCCAACAATCAAGA
>JBGPCF010000058.1:0-36526 GCA_041481635.1 Terriglobia bacterium
ACGAAGTCCGAGCCGGAGATGGAAAAGAAAGGAACGTTAGCCTCGCCCGCAATGGCGCGCGCCAGCAGAGTCTTCCCCGTGCCGGGAGGGCCGACCAGCAGAACCCCCTTCGGTATGCGTCCGCCCAGCTTCTGGAATTTCTGCGGGTCTTTCAAGAATTCGATGATTTCCTGGAGCTCTTCTTTTGCTTCGTCGGTGCCGGCGACGTCTTTGAAAGTGGCCTTTTTCTGCTGCGCCGTGAGCAGCCGGGCGCGCGACTTGCCGAAGCTCAGCGCCTTGTTTCCGCCGGCCTGCATCTGGCGCATCATGAAGATCCAGAACGCCACGAGTAAGAACAGCGGCGCGGCATTCAACAAGAAGGTGACCCAATCCGCGCGATTCACTTCCTTGACGTTGATCAGGACCTGCTTGTCACGCAAAGTCTTGGCCAGATCCGGAGCGGATTCCTTGAACACTGTCGTGCGGAATTTCTTGGAGGGCTCGCGCCATTCGCCTTCCACTTCGTAGCTCGTCGGGGAGAGGTACAACGTGACTTCCTTGACGTTGCCGCGGTCCACCTGCGCCATGAACTCGCTATAGCTGGGCTCTTCTTCCCGGGTCGACGGGTTGCTCTTCGAGACCAGCGTCCAGAGCAGCACGCCCAGCATGATGATAAACAGCCAAAACATGATCGTCTTTAACGTCGAACTCGGGTTCACGGCTTACCTCACCTGCCGGATCTTTCCGGCACGAGCAACGCGGCGGCGGCCTTGCACAGGTCGCGCAGCAATATAGGGTAAATTACGGAACCAGCCGCGGCTTCCGGCCAGGCCATACCCTGCTAAATACTTAGATGCAACTGAGAAGCCAAAGTAATCTGGCTTCAAATCCACGCGGCGGTAGCGGGGCTTATCCACCAAAACGGCCAGGCGGAGCGACCGCGGCCCGGATTCCAGCAGATGCCTATACAGGAAGTCCTGCGTGATTCCTGTATTCAATACTGCATCCACCAGAAGAACATCACGCCCCTCAAGCTGCGGCGCCTGCGAGAAAAAAACCTCGCGCCGGTCGAATCCGGATTGCTTCATATCGCGGATGTTTGAGCGAACGAAATGGCAAACCACAGGTTGAGAAATGCGCCGCATTAGATCCGCCGCAAAAATAAACGAACTTTCCAGGACAACCACTAAATCCACAGTACGCCCGGCGAAATCCCGGGAGATGGCACGGCCCAATTCCGCGACACGACTTGCCAGCTGCGAGGCGGAATACACCATCTTGAGTTCGGCCTTCAGAACTCCTCCTCGGCAATCACTACACCGGCGCGTGTTCCGGTCCCCGGAGCAAATTCATCTGCCACAGAGAACCCTAAGGCCCAGACCAGCGCTCCTGCACTGGTTAATACCGGCCAGCTTGTGCGGTCGCTTTGAGGAACACGAGATTCCAACAACATTCGTTTCAGCTTGCGAACGCGGCGGCGCCGGTGAGGGCGATAGGAGTCACCCGGACGCCAGTTCCGGAGAATCAGCGGCCAGCGGAGCCTGTCGAAGTCGAGTGTATCCCGCCCCACAGTAGTTTCGCGCGACCCCGAAGGCCAGTCAACGACTTTCAAGTTAAACCGGCGGCGAATTTCCGGGACGACAATACACAAGGCTTCCGATGAGCCCGGGAGAGCGATCGTGTATTCGAATTGGAGGCCAGGCAGATGTTTCCTGCCAATTTTTTCAGGCCGTGCGTGCGGAGAAACAGGCGAAAACATGAGCCGGTCGAATCGGCGCTCCACAAGCACCCCGGGAAGCTCGATCCGTGACCCGCTCTGGGACTTCGTGGCCAGACGAAGGACGCCCTCGACGTGCCGGGACGTCAGTTGTTGACGGCTGCCACGCAACTCAAAAAAGATCCGCCGCACCAAGCGCCGGGTCAGCGCGAGCACGGGTGTGAGAGGAAATCCCCCGCGGGGTTTCAGATCGCGGCTGTCGGACCCGAGCAACGGAAGCGGGGACAATAAGTCTGCGATACGGAGCGAGACCGCACCCGAAGGTTCGCGCGAAACCAGCGCCGCGAATCGTTCGTCCTCCAGCGCGCGCCAGAACATTTCTTCCTCGCGCGCAAGCCCGGCCAGGCCTGCCAGATGCGGGACCGTCGCAGGGTCGAAATCCTGTTGGAGAAGCGGAAGAAGGTTGTGGCGGATGCGTGCACGCATGCGAGACGTGTCCTGATTGGTGGCGTCCTCACGCCAGGGCTGGTTCAAGCGCAAGAGGTAATCGCGGAGTTCATCGCGCCCAATATCCAGCAACGGGCGAATGATCATGCCAGCGACGGGATAGATTCCTGCAAGTCCCGCAGGGCCGGTCCCGCGGAATAGATGAGCCAAAACCGTTTCGGCCTGGTCATTCGCCGTGTGCGCAACGGCCACGCGGCTCAGGCCGTGCGAAGGTGCAACGGAAGCAAAGAATTGGTAACGCAAGCGTCGTGCAGCATCTTCGAGATTCCAGCCGTTGCGGCGCGCCTCGCCGGCCACATCGGCCCGGTCCGCTACAAATGCGAACCCAAATTCCCGCGCAAGACCGACAACGAAAAGTTCATCTTCATCCGCCTCAGCACCGCGAAGCTGATGGTGAAAATGTAAAACGAGAAGTTGAACTCCTAGGCGCGCCCGCAATTCGGCTAGCAGGCACAGCAGTGCCACTGAGTCCGCGCCGCCCGAGACCCCGATGCCGATGCGATCTCCCGGGCGGATCATCGAATGCCGCCCGATGGTGTCTAGAACGCGTGTTTGAAGAGTACGTTGCATCGGGTACAAATTCCTGCGCGGGTTGCTTCTCTTGCATGGTAGCAGCAGCGGCGTCAGGGGCACAATCAATACAAGACCAATGGAGGATAGAGGAGGGAACGAACTAACCCGGGCTAGAGTTGGGTGTCCATCTGCTGCGCCACAAGAACGCGATTGTAGGCAATCCGGCGATCCAGCATCACCGCCGCGACATAGGCGCAACCTCCGCGTTCCGAATCGATCCATCGAGATACTGCGGGCTCGATCCACCCAAACAGCATCCGAACCAGACCCAACAATCCAAAGTATAAAGAAACAGCACGGACCTGATTCTTGTCGCCACCGGGTTCAGGACAGAGCGCAATCAGTTGCAGGAGCCGTTCGAATTCATCGCCACGCGCTGAACGCGTTGTGATGCCGGAAATCTCTCGCGCCTGCTCGGAAAGTTCGTAGCCTCGCGACTCAGCGATGAGCGAGTGACAATACGAGACAAAAAACTGGAGCAGCGTCAAAACCGAGATGCCGAAAATCAATATCGCGATCATCGATTTGGAGCGAGCACCCTCGCTGTGGCCATCCGCGCATCCTCAGAGACTTTCGTGAACGTGTAAGCCCACGAAACCGGCAGCCAAAGAGCCATCGACGGTACTATGTATTTGGAGATGGCAAGCTGCGGGTGCAAATTGAGCACGGCAAAATTGGCAGCAGAAGCGCTGAAGTAAACGCCGAGCGAAAGCACGAGCTGGGTCACTCGGCTGCGATTCTCGCGCATCTTCACCATCGAGCCCCAAAGCAGGTAGGTCAGCAGGACGCCCACAAAATAGAGGTTTTGCGAAATCTCAAGCGCGAAGAGGGTAAAAAGCCTCTCACTCGAGGCATTCACCATATAATATGAAATGCACGCCGTCCCCGCCAGAAGCAGCAACGCGCCGCCGCGCAGGTACTTACCCACGCCCATATCGTCAAAGACACGCGCGTACAGGTTCATCAGGACGAAAAACAGCGTGATAGTTAACAAAGCGTCTGAGTAATAATAGAAATACCGATATTGCGGAGAGCTGAGCCCGGTAGTTTCCAAGATAGCGAACCTGGCAATGTCGACTGAAAGCGCGACGCCGAGATAAAGAAATAAAGGGAAATACCGGGTGACGCTCCGACTCCGAACGAGGCTCACCAGGGCGGCGATTTCCGTCAGTGAAACCGAGAACCAAAAAAGGTAGTCAGCTGGACTCGGCATTCTGTTTTTTCTCGGCCCGAGTCCAGCTAGCTTGTGTGTCTTCTAACTAGCGGACTCTAGCTCTTACATTCGGTGGAAGCGGTGCGCCACCGTTTGACCATACATTGGGTGGAAGCGGTGCGCCACCGTTTGACCATACGTTCGGTGGAAGCGGTGCGCCGCCGTTGGACACAGTGATCGTCCCAGCATTCGCCGAGACGATATTCCGTAGACCCATTGCTCCCGTCAACACAAGCATCACCAGCACGACTACGGCAATCCATTTGGACATGAACCCTCCGAGCTGGGAAACTAACCCGGGGGGATTATATGTAGTCGTGTTCCTTAATGGAACAAAATTGATGCGTTGTGTCTAAACGGTAAACACCTCTGGACAATGGCCCGGTGGACGGGTTTCCCCGGCCAATGCGGACCAGATCCTTTCAAATTGTCCATGCCCAGGGTAGGATGTGGGGAGGGCAGGGTCAACGGTACTCTAGTACTACTAGTACTTGGAACTAAAGGCCTATCCGTTCAATCAGATCGAAACCATGGGTGAATGCCGCCGAACGCGGCATGGCCCGCTCGTCTGTAAATTCCGGCACCTTCGTCAGACAATTCGGCGCTCCAGCCGGAACACCAGGTTTCCTGTCTTTCCTTGCTTGACAGTCCTCGGACCGGCTCCTTAACATGTGTGGGTTTCTATGCGCCGGCGTAGCTCAGGGGTAGAGCGAGGGTCTCATAATCCCTAGGTCGTGAGTTCGAGTCTCACCGCCGGCACCACTCGCGCCTGAATCACAACTGCGGATTTTCTCCCGCCCACGCACCTCGATTCTTACGAGCAGATGTGTTCGATTGCGACGTTGCTTCAACGCGCTCGCCGTTCTAGAATCGGCGTTGACGGATTCGAAATTCGAGGAGGCTGTATGAATCGTCTGGTCAGGAACGTACTCGCCACAGGAATGGCGTGCATTGGTTTGATGGTCACGCTAGCGAGCCGGCCGGCAGCCGCTGCCGAGGATGCAGTGATCACGGCGGATAAGGCCGTGGTGGCGGCGCTCGCCAAGGGCGACAAAGTCACCGCCAATAAGTGGCTCGACTCGGATTTTAGTTGGATCGATTCCGAAGGCATCATGTGGGCCAAGACGGATGCTTTCCGCGCCGGGCTCAAGCCGTTGGTTCCTGCTGGTGCGGACACCAAAGTTATCGAACACAAGTACGGGAAGAGCGTTGTCTGGATCCAATGGAACCGGGGCAACAAGTACTCTGCGCGCTTCTGGGTGAAACGCGCATCGGGTTGGAAGCTGCTGCACACGACCGAGATTGCCGCGATGGCGAAGCGGGATTTCCAAACCGTCGAGCCTACTTACGACATCCCCTGCAATAACCCTTGCAAAGCGGTGCCTTACAAGCCCCTATCAGCGGGTGAGAAGGCGTCTCTTGACGAGTGGCAGGAGCAGGAATCGAGCCAGGCAAACTGGGAAAAACACGTTGCCGACAACATGGACCAACGGGTCGTCAGTACATACGGCGGGGCTTCGCCTTCCAAGGCGGACCGAATCGTGGGGATGAACAAGCGCAAGGCGGCGAATCCCAATGCTCCCAAGGTGGGTGCGGCGCCGGCGCTGTGGATTCGCACGTGGGATTTTGGCGACGCAGTTGTGATGGTCTCGTGCCAGCCGACCTACGGTGACAAAGCGTATTGGTCCAGCCGCGTGCTCGCCCCGAACGACTCCGGCCTCTGGCAGATGATGGAGAGCTATCACAACTACATTCTGGCTTCCCCCGTGATGACCGCCACGCCCAGCCAGCCGGATCTGAAGTAGTTCGCGACGGCTGAAGCAATCGCATTTGCAGTGGCGGGGGAGGACGAGCGCCCAACGCTTTCCTTTCCCATTGTTGTGTGGATGAAATTAGATTTGTTCTGTGAGGGCCGGTTCCCTCGTGACCTGCGGCCGGTGCGCAATTCCAAAGGACAAGGCAGCGCCAATCAACATGAATGCCCCGAGAAGAGCAAAACCGGAAGCGAAGCTTCCTGTGCGCTTGTTCAGATAGCCCACCAGGAGAGGGCCTAAAAAGCCCCCCAGGTTTCCGACGCCGTTGATGAATCCCACGACGGATCCTGCCATTTTTCGGGAGAACACCTCGGTCGGGATCGCCCAGAACGGCCCCAACGGTGCGAAGGCCCCCACGGCAGCCAGGCACACCAGAGTGTACGAAAGTAGCGGCGAGACCTCGCTGGTGAGAACACCTCCAAAAAGAGCGAGGCCGCCAACGGCCATCGCGAAGGCTACATGGCCGCGCCTTTCATGCTTTTTGTCTGAGCTGTGCGAAATGAGCACCATGGATATCGCACCCACAACGAACGGAATCATGTAAAGCAGTCCCGCGATAAAGTGGCTTGTACTCTTCGCCTTTTCGATGGCGCTCGGAAGCCAGAACAAGTACCCCAGCTGACCGCTGAGCATCAAAAGCTTGATCAAAGTCAGCAAAAGCGCCTGCGGGGCGAAGAGGGAACGGAAAAAGAATTCCCGGCCGTCCGGCTCTCGCGACGCTACGTCCTTCTTGAACTCGCGTTCGAGGTGATCCCGTTCACGTTCTGAAATCCACGGGGCCTGGCGCGGGTAATCGTAGATGAATGAAATCCAGAAGACCAGCCACAACAAGGGCAGCGCCCCTTCCGCAGCCAGCATCACGCGCCAATTCCAGCGGTCCAACAGCCATCCGGAAAGCGGCGCTGCGATAATCAACGAAATAGGGACAGCGATCGAAAATAAGGAATTCGCCCGTGCCCGCTCCTTGCGCGGAAACCAATGCGAAATCATAACCAGCGTCGCCGGATACATGCCGCCTTCGGCAACGCCAAGCAGCAACCGCATCACCCACATCTGCTGCCAGCTATGGACAAAAGCGCAGCCTACGGCGGCGCCTCCCCATATGACGAGCAAAATACTGACGAACCATTTGGTGCTCCAACGGCTCGCCAAATATCCACCCGGAACCTGCAGGACCAGGTAGCCCCAAAAGAAAATGCCGGCAATCATCCCCGCTTGCACGGAATTCATGTGGAGTTCCCGGCTCATGGAAGGCAGCGCTTGCGACACGTTGGCCCGGTTGATGAAAGAAATGGCGTACGTCACTGTGGCGAATGGAAGGATGCGAAGCCAACGCTCTTCGAGCATCAGAGGTCTCCGTAACAATAAGTAAGCAATCGCGGGCGTTTCTTTACTTCAGCGTGCAAAAGCTCTCGTTTCAGTTCGTGCGAGATGAAACCAGCCGGCCGTTCGCGCATTATAGTTCACCACCGATAGTTTGACGAGCGCGCATTGTCAGGATCTATGGTCCGTGGAGCGGTGCAACGAATAGGCAGATGAACAAAGGCATTGAGGTATACTGCCTTATTGCACGCGGCAATTTCATCCGCATGAATCTGCCTTGGGGAGAGGAATAGATGGAGTTATATGACGTGATTGTGGTCGGAGGAGGCAACGCCGCTTTGTGTGCGGCGCTGGCTGCGCGTCACGTCGTCTCGCGCGTCCTGGTGCTCGAACGCGCTCCCGAGCACATGCGCGGCGGGAATACACGCCACACTCGAAACATACGTTGCACTCACGCCGCCGCCGATCAATATTTCTCGGGACCCTACTCAGAAGAAGAACATCTCCAGGACCTCATTGGCGTAACCGGCGAACCGGCCAATCTCGACCTCGCCAAGCTGGCGGTGCGCGAATCAAGCAAGCTTCCCGAATGGATTAGCGCGCACGGCGTGAGCTGGCAGCAGCCTCTTGCCGGCACTCTCCATCTGGGGCGAACCAACCGCTGGTTCCTGGGAGGAGGGAAAGCGCTCCTGAACGCTTACTATCAAACAGCGTGCCGCATGGGAATCAGCATTCGCTACAACGCCATGGTTGAAGACCTCGTCATCGAAAATGACCGATTCGAGGCCGTGAGGCTCAAGAACGGAGAGACAGAAGAACTGTTCCGGGGCCGCGCGGTTGTCGTGGCCGCCGGGGGCTACGAAGCCAACATCGAGTGGCTCAAGAAGTACTGGGGGGACGCGGCAGACAATTTCATCATTCGAGGATCGCCCTACAATGACGGAATGTTGCTTGCCACTCTCCTGAAGAAAGGAGCGAAAGCGATAGGCGATCCCAAAGGATTTCACGCCATCGCTGTTGACGCTCGCGCACCGAGATTTGACGGCGGCATCGTGACGCGGCTCGACGCGATCCCCTTTGGCATTGTCGTTAATCAACAGGGCCGCCGCTTTTATGACGAAGGAGAAAACATCTGGCCGAAGCGATACGCAAGCTGGGGAGGTTTGATCGCCGCGCAACCGGGACAGATGGCATTCTGCATTGTCGATTCCAAGACCATCGACCGCTTCCTCCCACCCATGTTCAAACCGTTTCAAGCAGATTCGCACGAGGCACTGGGCGCGGCCCTCGGACTCGATCCCAAAGTATTCGCAGCAACAGTCGCGGAATATAATCGTGCGACGGCCGGGAACACCGAAATTCGCATCGAGGTACTGGACGGCGCCTGCACGCGCGGGATCACCCCGCCAAAAAGTAATTGGGCAATTCCAATTGATCGTCCTCCGTTTTACGGGTTTCCGCTGCGGCCCGGCATTACGTTCACCTATATGGGAGTGACCGTGGATGAAAGGGCGCGCGTGCTCGATCAAAGTGGCCGGCCGTTTGCGAACGTGTACGCGGCGGGAGAAATCATGTCCGGGAATATCCTCACGAAGGGCTACCTCGGCGGTTTCGGATTGACGATCGGCTCCGTGTTCGGCGAACTCGCGGGCAGAGAGGCAGCGTCGAATGTCAGGGCTTGACGTGTTTCAGGAGGCCGGCCGCCAGTTGGTCGTTTGCAACGCGTGCCGCTATTGCGAAGGGTACTGCCCTGTTTTTCGTGCGATTGAGACCCGGCGGGATTTCAGTCAGGGCGACGTGTTTTATCTCTCCAATCTCTGCCACGACTGCCGCGCTTGCTACTACGCCTGCATGTTCACACCGCCCCACGAGTTTGCCATCAATATCCCGAAAATCCTGGCGGAGGCACGCATCGAGACGTACCGGCGCTGGAGTTGGCCGGAGTTTCTAGCGCGCTCTTTCAAGGATCGCCGCATCACGGTTTTCTTGGCGGTCGCCGTGACCGCACTTGTGGCGGCCTTTTCGCTCCTGCTGATTCCTTCCGGACGTTTGTTCGCGGCCCATCTTGGCCCAGGGGCGTTTTATGAAGTAGTGTCTTACATCGTGATGGTGATTGGCGGGTTGGTCTTGTCCTTTTATGTGATCGCCGTGTGGTTGCGCGGCAGCGGTCGTTTCTGGTCGGAAACTCGCGGTGTGCTGCACCGGCCGGGTGGCTTCAAGGCATTGAGTTCAGCCGTGGGAGCGGCGCTTGGCCTGCGATATCTGAAGGGTGGAGGCCCGGGATGTTTCTACCCAAGTGAGCGACCCTCCGCCGTCCGCCGTGTCTATCATTCGTTGACATTCTGGGGGCTTCTCTCTGACTTCGCTTCGACAACGCTGGCTTTCATCTACCAGGATTTTTTTCACCGGCTTCCCCCTTACTCGCTCACAAGCGCGCCCGTAATTTTCGGCAGCGTGGGCGGTGTGGCGTTGATCATCGGGACCGGCGGATTGATCTGGTTCAAATGGCGGAGTGATCCTCAGCCGGAAGGAACCGGTGCGTCGGGCATGGACTACGTGTTTCTTGTCACTCTTGGCCTGACGGCCCTGACCGGTATGCTGACTCTCATTTTTCGCGCCACGGCCGCAATGGGAAGCATGCTCATCCTGCACTTGGCGCTCATCGCTGCTTTGTTCCTTACGGCGCCGTACGGAAAATTCGTCCACTTCGTATATCGCTCGCTCGCGTTGATCCGGTACGAAATCGAGCAGCGCCAGCCACGGCAACACGTTGGGCATTAGGGGCCGTCTGTTTCCGGTCCTCGATAGAATATAATTATTTATTGCGCCTGCGGACATCGAGGAGGCCGATGAGCATGCCCGGAGTGAAGGAACCCTCCATCCCCTGCACGATCATGAGAGGAGGAACCAGCAAAGCCCTCTTCTTTCTGGATTCGGACCTTCCCGCAGACACTCAGCAGAGAACGGAGTGTTTGCTTCGAGCGTTTGGAAGTCCTGATGTGCGGCAAGTGGATGGCATGGGCGGGGCCGATCCTCTCACGAGCAAGACCGCCATTATTCGTGCTTCGAACAAGCCCGGCGTGGATGTGGAATATACGTTCGGCCAGGTCAGCATTACGGAGCCGTTCGTCGATATGGCCGGGAATTGCGGGAACATTTCTTCCGCCGTGGGACCCTACGCCATCGCCAAGGGTCTTGTACAAGCCGTCGAACCGGTGACTACGGTCCGAATTTTCAACACGAATACAAAAAAGATGATTGTTGCCGAGGTTCCGGTGCGTGAAGGGAGAGTGGTCACGCAAGGAACGTACGCGGTCCATGGCGTCCCCGGCACCGGGGCGGAAATCAGACTGCATTTCCTCGATCCCGGAGGAGCCATCACAGGAAAATTGCTCCCGACCGGAAATGCTGTCGACAAGATCACGATGGAGAGCGGGCGAAGCGTCGATGTATCGATCGTTGACGCGGGCAACCTGGCCGGGTTCGTTCGCGCCGAGCAGATCGGTCTTCGGGGAGACGAATTGCCGGCGGAGATCGAATCGCGCGCGGACATTCTTGCCATCCTGGAAGAAATGCGCGCCAAGATTAGCGAGCGCCTCGGCATGTGCGGCACCTGGCGGGAGGCATACCAGCGTTACAGAACGAACCCCAAAATCGCATTTGTGTCGGCGCCAACCACGTTCCGGACTCTGCAGGGAGAGCAAATACCGGCTGACAACAGCGACCTCATGGCCCGGGTGATGGCCATGGGCCGCCTGCACAAGGCTTTTGCGATCACGGCCGCAATCCCCACAGCGGCGGCCTCCAGGGTTCCGGGATCCGTCGTCCACGCGCTGTGCCGCCAGTCCTCCTCAACCGTGCGGATCGCTCACCCCTCCGGAATCATGTCGGTAGGAATCACCACGAGCGGCGAAAAAGAAACTTTTCGCCTGCTGGAAGTGGTCGTCGGACGCACCGCTCGCAAATTGATGGAGGGGCGCGTGTTCTTGCCTATGGCAGAAAGCGGATAGCATGGACTGCGGTCAGAAGACGCGCAAAGAATTGCAGGATTCAGCTTTTGTATCCACTCGAGCAGGCTGCAGAAAAAGGCTCCTGGCGCCGTCATTCCGTGCCCGGCAGGGGCCGGGATAAACTCCGCGAAGAATCTCTCTTTGGAGAATGCCAACAAGAAGAGAGATTCCTCGTCGCTTCGCTTCTGGAAATGACGCGCAAAGTGAATTGTTCCGCACTCTCCTAATTCGCCAGAGGGTTTGGCCTCATTTGGATGTGATCGACCGAGCCTATTCGGGTTTCTGCGAATTTGGGCATGTAAGAGCTATAGGTCGCCCAAATGCCACGGCCCTTCCATCCCGCCTTCGGGTCATCAATTCGGCCATCCAAACCACGAGTATAGAAGGGCATTGGGTACGGTATCCGAACCACAGAGAACGTTTCTTTCTTCGGATCAAATATGAGCATCGAATCCGAAGTCGTTCCCGTGACGATCACCGTATCTTTGCCAAACCCCAGAGCGTCGAATTGATCTACCCACAGAAAATACGGATACTCGGTGCTGCCGGTCTCTTTGCCAGCGCCCTTGAATTTTGGTCCCGGCAATTCCCAGTACGTGAATTTTTCGGACTTGGGATCAAAGCGTCCGAGATGTCCGCTTCCCGCCGAGAACCAGACTTGCCCATCCGTGCTGAAGTCAATGCCGTGCGGGAGGCGTCCCGGAGCAGCCAGTGGGTAATCCTTAAATTTTTGCGTCTTGGGATTAAACATATAAAGCTTGTTTTGTGGCCCGCCTGTTTCCGGGTCAGATTGCCAGATCGTGCCATCGACCGGGCTCACAGCCACAGCGTAGCCCGTACCCGGAACATTTCTTCCGGTATCAACATTGATACGCATCCAGGCTTTCTGGGCAGCCGCTTCTGTCCGTTGGGGATCATTCGGATTGATCTTTTTCGTGTCGAGCATCCCGAGCGCGACCACATCTCCCGGGTTGTTGCTCCATAGCCGCCCTTCCTTATCGAATTGTAAGTGATGGTTCGTATAGACGGTGTCGACTGAAACAAATTTCTGCGTTTTTGTATCGAAATATCCAAGTTGCATGGAATGACGCTTCGAAAGGAGGAGCTTGTATCCGAGATCGATCTCAGTCGGCGAATTTGTCTCCGTGCCGATAGCGCTCTTCGCCCATTTTGGGTAGTCTTCCGGTCTATCGCCATGGATCGGTTCTGTCATCCACACCCTGCCTTGCTCATCCAGCATTGGATTGTGTGGACTGGCCATCCACTCGCCAGACGTGCCACGATCGTGATAATAGTCCAATTTCGCGTTGTAACCTTTCATGGTCCGCGGCTGGACTTGGAGCACACTGACGCTGTTTTCCGTCGGGTCCAGAATCCACAATCTCCCTCCACCCGTTCGATCGGCGCCGTAGACCCTTCCGTAGGGGTACAGCGTCGGATTGCGCTTGTCGGTGGAAACCACATCGTGAATAAATGATTCGGGTGCGCCCCAATCCCACTGAGACACAACGAAGTTACGCTCCAGGCCTGTCGGACGAGGCGGCGCCTGAGGTACTTCCCCAGCATTGATGCGGGTAGCCCAATCAGCAAGAGTCCTCTCAAGCAATGGTCTGCCAAGCCGGTTGGCCGCTCGATTCATGGCGATATTGCGCTGAAAAATGCCATCCCAATCATCAATGTCGGTATGGCGACGGGTCGCAACCATGCCGAGCTGATGGCACTGATTGCACCCACCCCTGAATGCCGCATCCCAGTGGTCCATGCCCTCGTAGTTCTTTGGGATTTCGTCCTTCGATGGCAGCGTGACGAGCGACGTCCAATAGCTGGCAGGATAAATCTTCGCCGCCTCCTGCGGGCTTACGACGTTGGCGACGTGAATCTTGACCTGCTCACCGCGCGAAGCCTTCACACGCTCCGAATGCCTCAGACCGTAGCCGCGCACCCACAACTCATAGGGCGCGTCCGGCAAATCGGGCACGAGAAAGCGTCCCTGATCATCGGTGACGACGATCTTGCGGAAAGGAACCTGCAGCTTCGTTTCCGCGATCACCCAGACGCCGGCTTCGGGCTTCCCGCCGTTGCTGTTCACCACGACGCCGCCGACACTGTTCTTGTCGACTTGAACCCCGGAAGCACCCGCGTTGCGCGCAGCTCCGTTCTGTTGGCTGCCGGTGGCCGGTCGTGAAATCACGCAAAGTACCGCCAGCAAGGCCCATAACATTGGGCGCCCCTATGGCTCGCATCTCAGTCCTCCTCGTTCGTTACGCCTCGGGTTCTCGTGCTGGGACGACATGTAGCTGTATCGGGATATATATGACAACCGGACGGAACTGGCAATTTTTTTGTTTACCTTGAGTTTTCTGAAAGACGGGCACAGCTCCAGGATCGGTCGTCCACTCGGTGTGCCGCCGGTCCTTCTCGACCGCGGGGATCGCTCTCCCTTCCGGAATCACGTCAGTAGGAATCACCACGGCCGGCGAGAGTGAAAAGTTGCGCCTGCTGGAAGTGATCGTCGGACGCACCGCTCGAAAATGGATGGATGGGCGTGTTATCTTGCCTGCGGCGTGAAGCGCTCTCCTCTAAGATTTCTAATGCAGATTCTTTCATTCGCCGTGGTACAAAAACTCGGTCCGATCAATGACGAGCAATGGAAATTGAGATAGAGTGCGCGCATGCAGCCCTTGGTGGTCCTGCAGCTACTGATTCTGTTGGCGCTGGCGAACGGCACGCCCGTGGCAGTGAAGAAGCTCCTGGGCAAACGTTTTTCGTATCCGATTGACGGGGATCTCAGATTTGTAGACGGGCGGCCGTTGTTTGGTTCATCGAAAACGATACGCGGGATTTTGTTCTCGGTCCTCGTGACATCGGCGTGTGCACCAATTGTCGGCCTGGAGTGGAAAATTGGCGTTCTGATAGGAAGCGTAGCCATGGCAGGCGACCTTTTCTCTAGCTTCTTGAAACGCCGTATCCATCTGCCCGCAGGCGGCAGGGCGACGGGCCTCGATCAGGTTCCTGAGTCCCTGTTTCCGCTTCTCGCCTGCCGTAACGCGCTCTCCTTGACGGTCATGGATATTGCCGTGTGCGTGGTGATCTTTTTTGTGGGTGAAGTGCTTCTTTCTCGCGTGCTCTATAAGCTACACATTCGCGATCGCCCCTACTAGGGGCCGTTCCAACTAATCTTGACTAAGTTCAGATAGTTTCAGCTGATGCCGGAAGGAAGGTTCCGAAGCAAATCGTTAGGCGCGAAAAGTTGGAACGGCACTAGTGCAATGCTGGCGATCAGGCGCACTGCAAGTGATGCAGTGTAATTTCCGGAGGACAGTTAAAGCGTACGGCAACGATGCTCGATCCGGCTCCAACCGAAGTGTAGCCCTCCATCGTATGGTACTTCCAGGGGCCAGATCCCATGCGCCTCGGCAGAACCGAATCGAGCGTGATCGGGATCGAACCGGGCAGGCAGAACTGGCCCCCGTGCGTGTGCCCACTGAGGAGCACATTAAAGCCGGCATGGGCGGCTTGACGGTAGATCTCCGGCGTATGTGACAGCAGGATGGAAATTTCGTCATGCGGGATTTGGGACGCCGCCTTTTCAATATTGTCGGCCCTGTAGTAGTGGGCATCATCGATGCCAGCCAAATGGATCCGTTGACCGCCGCGCACAATTGTCTGGGACTCATTGAGCAACATACGTATTCCCATTTCTTCGATTCCAGGAACCATACGGATCGTATCGTGATTGCCCAGCACGCCATAAACCAATTCCTTGAGATGTGAGCGCACCTCCTCCAGGCCCTCGAGGGATGCGTCAAATGGACCAAACGTCCTGCCTCGGAAGTCACCGGTCAGGACACAGATGTCGTACTTCACTTCGCCGAGAAGCTCTATCAAGCGCTGCATAGGTCCCGGATTCATGTCCACGTGCATGTCGCTGATGTGAAGTATGGTGAAACCGTTAAACAGAGTTGGAAGGGCCGGCAGTTTAATTTCGTGGTGGCGCACCTGTATGCGTTCTGTGTTCTTGTGGCCACGCCAGTAGATGCCTGTCAGTTTTAGCATAATTCGAATAACGGAATGGATGGAGTACCAGTTTTCAGGGTGAAAGAAGTTGATACCGTGGCCGAATATGTCCTCGTGGTCCTTCTCGATTCCGAGGCGCTGTCTCGCGTGTACTCGGCCGAGGCGCTGCTCCAGCATTTCAACAATATCTTGTTGCATGAATGGCTTTGACCCCATGTTCTGTACTACTGAGCTGGCGCGTTTGCGTTGCTGGTTGGATCTTACTGCGGATATGGCTGCGCGTAACCGGTGATTTTGGACTAGCGATTCTGGATGGATTGCCTCTCGCGGAGCAAAGGGCAGGGTCTTCGTATTCTTTGAAAGAATAGTATTCGTTGGAAGAAAGAGTGGCGCGATCCGCAGAAGAGTTCGGGACGCAAACACCGCGCCCGAAAGGATTCTAACTTCCGATTTCTGATACCGGAGTCCAGAAGATCTTCCATCCTTTCGTAAACGACCCCGTGATGCCTGCCGGAGTGAAATGGAGAGCTTGAACTCGTGAGACAGCCCGCGTATGATCTGCGCAAACTTGAAGTCGACACCGGCGATTTCCGAGGACAGGGCTCGCGCATTGAAGAAGACGACGGCAAAACGGCGGGAATTCAAGGCGGTCTTGATCTGCGCCGCGGTCCTATGGTTCGGACATACGTGGGCCGGGCATACGGCTGGCGCCCAGAATGCTCAGACCGGCGAAACGTTCAAGGCGCGACTGTCCCCGGTGCCCATCGATGCGACGATGATGTCCACCGTAGCGGGATCGGGATCGCTCACTGCCACGCTGGCAGGCAAGCAGCTCACCATCACGGGAACGTTCGAAGGGCTGCGTTCGCCCGCGACGACCGCGCAGATTCATCGAGGGCCAAAAGCCATTCGCGGGCCCGCGATCTTTGATCTGACCGTCTCGAAGGCGGCGAAGGGCGCTATCAGCGGCTCGGTCGAGCTGACGCCCGAACAGGTTGCGGACCTCAGGAACGGCCGATTGTACGTGCAAATTCAATCCGAGCACGCCCCCGACGGCAACCTGTGGGGCTGGCTCTTGCGTTAACTGGAGCTGACGATGCTCGGACCAAAAGCGTATTGTTTTGCGGCATGCGGTGCGATGGTCGTGTTTGGCATCGCGATCGCCGCCGGCCAGCAGCCTACAAGAATTGGGCCCTACACCGCCGAGCAAGCGAATGCTGGCCGGGCAGCGTATCAGGCCAACTGCGCAAGCTGCCACTTGCCCGATCTTAAAGGCAGCAACGAAGCACCTCCCCTGGCAGGCAGCAATTTCGTAAACACCTGGCGCAACCGCACGACCAGCGATCTATTCAATCGCATCCGGGATACGATGCCCGTTATCAATCCAGGCTCGCTCGGGGAGCAGGAGTCCGCCAATATCGTCGCGTACATCCTCCAGGCCAATGGCGCTCCGGCGGGCACTCAGGGGCTCACACCGGCGACGTTGGTGCCGATCGGGGCAGTGGTTAGAGGCGAAGGGGCGCCGGGGGCGACGCAAGCCGCGGCAGCAGTTCCTGCGGCGCAGGCCGCTGCGCCAACTCGGACATCAGGCGCGCCTGCCGGCCTCACCGTCGCGGGCGAAGTGAAGAATTATGTGCCGGTCAGCGACGAAATGTTGCGCCGCGCCGACCCGAACGACTGGCTGATGGTCCGTGGCAACTATCAAGCGTGGAATCACAGCGCGCTCACGCAGATCACGCGGGACAACGTGCATGACCTGAAACTTGCCTGGGTCTGGGCGATGAACGAGGGCTTAGCGAATGAGCCCTCGCCTTTGGTGCACAACGGCATCATCTATCTGGCCAATACCGATAACCTCGTGCAGGCGCTCGACGGCCGCACGGGGGATCTTATCTGGGAAAATCGCGTCAGGCCCGCAGGATTACAGGTCGGCGGAACCGGCGCCACGCGCAACATCGCCATCTATCAGGACAAGGTGTTCCTTGCGACGACCGATGCGCACCTGGCCGCGCTCGACGCGCGCACCGGCAAGACGGTCTGGGAAACCATCATCGCCGACAGCACCAAGGGCTTCCACAATACGAGCGGCCCGGTCGTAATTGGCGGCAAAGTTCTGCAGGGGCTCAGCGGGTGCGACCGCTACAAGGCTCAGGAAGACGTCAAGGAACAAGGCTGTTCCATCAGCGCATTCGACCCGGCAACCGGCAAGCTCCTCTGGAGGTTCAACACGATTGCGCGGTCCGGAGAGCCGGGAGGCGACACCTGGGGCAGCCTCCCGAACATGCTGCGCGCAGGCGGTGAAACATGGATCACCGGCAGCTACGATCCCGAGTTGAACCTGACCTACTGGGGCGTGGCCCAGGCCAAACCCTGGATGCAAGCCAGCCGCGGCACGAAGGGCACGGCGCTCTACTCGAGTTCGACGCTGGCTCTCCATCCGAACGATGGCACTCTTGCGTGGTACTTCCAGCATGTGCCCGGCGAAACACTCGATCTCGACGAGGTGTACGAACGTGTTCTGGTGGACATCGGCGAGCGCAAGGTGGCGTTCACAATCGGCAAGATCGGCATCCTCTGGAAAATCGATCGCAAAACCGGCGAATTCATCGACGCCAAGGAAACTCTATTTCAGAACGTCTATAGCAGCATCGATCCGAAGACCGGCAAACTCACCTACCGGCCCGACATCATGGAACAGGAAACAGGCAGATGGGTTTCATCTTGCCCCAGCACCGAAGGCGGCCATAACTGGCAAGCGATGAGTTACGATCCCGGAACCGCGCGGTTAATCATCCCGCTCAGTCAAAGCTGCATGGAGATGTCCGGGCGGAAAGTCGACTTCACGGAGGGATCGGGTGGCACTGCGGGCGACCGGCGCTTTTTCGAGATGCCCGGCACCGATGGCAATGTTGGCAAGCTCGCCGCCTTTGACGTCAAGACCATGAAAGAAGTCTGGAACTGGCAGCAGCGGCCCTCGTTTCTGACCGCCGTGCTTTCGACCGACAGCGGCCTCGCTTTCGTGGGCGATCTCGATCGCTACTTCCGGGCAGTCGACGTGAACACCGGCAAGGTACTTTGGCAGATACGGCTCGGGACATCCGTGCAGGGATTCCCGGTGACGTTCAGCATCGGCGGCAAGCAATATGTCGCCGTCTCCACAGGCCTCGGCGGCGGAAGCCCGAGGAATGTCCCTCGAACAATCTTGCCCGATATCCACCACCCGCAGAACGGCAACGCGCTATACGTCTTCACGCTGCCGGATAAATAGTAGCCGGAGGTAAGAATGCCTGACGCGCCAGGATTTTTGACTTGGCCAACGCGCGTTAGATGATAGTCCGCAGTTATGAAATGGCTCTGTACGACTGTTCTTATCGTATTGTGTCTGTCTTACCCCGCGCGAAAGTTTGCGGGACAGCAGAGTGTCGAACAGGTCTCGATAAAGTCTAACTGGGGAGGACTCGGCAAACCGGCCAAGACAGAGTTGGTCATCCGAAAGGTACGCGGAACATAACGATTGAAGAACCATCGACTTGATACGTCCCAGGTAGACGCACTTGTCGCCACCCTGAATGAACCTGTAGTTTCCGAGCCCGACCTTCAAAATTTGGGCATAACCAAGAAATTGCTTGAGGCAAACGCAACAGGCATTCCCAACAAGTCCTCGGGGTGGAAGTTCTAGGGTACGAGGCAAGTCTATTTGCACGCGATCCCAGAAGAGCAGCGCAAAGCGGTCGAAGGTGTCGAGAAGCTTCTTCTCGGACCCAAATGGACCCAAGTTGGCGAAGTCGCGCAAAGGCCAAATCAAGTAAGTGACTAAATTGCCGGACAGATGGTTGGTGGACGTGACCGGGATCGAACCGGCGACCCCCTGCTTGCAAAGTAAATTACAGAACGCTATGTGGTTGTATCGTCTAGCCTTTACCTATGTCTTGCATGACGGTTTTAGATGGTATTCGGCAGTAGTTGTTCCCATATTGTTCCCATTGCTGTGTCGCAAGATCGGTTGTTTGATCGCTTTGTTCCTCGGATATGATCTTCCGTGGAACTTATGGCGATGGACAGCCACATGCCTAGTCAGGACAATATTCAAGAGCGCCTAAAAACAGCGCAAGAAGAATGCCAACGGCTTCGTGAAGAGAATGCTCGTCTCCGTGCGATGCTCGGGATTGATCGTTCGGCCACCAACGAACCCGTTTCCCAAGCGGTTCTCGTCCCAAAGCTTTCGTCCACAGGCACAAGCGAGGTTTCCACGCCAGAAAAAAAGATCGCGCTCTTTCGAAATCTGTTTCGTGGGCGCGAAGACGTTTTCGCAATTCGGTGGGAAGGGAAAAGTGGCAAATCTGGCTATTCGCCATCTGGCGTCATGGACTGGCGTGCCATTCATGCATCGAGACCAGAAGAGCGAAAGAAGGTCGCCCGCAAAACCCGGATGCTCCGGCCACTGACTGATGATGCGATTCGAAATCATCTCACAGGAAAGCATACTATCGGGGTTTATCCACTTCTACCGGACGACACGTGCTGGTTTCTTGCAGCGGATTTCGACAAGAAGTCCTGGGTAGTTGATGCAGCAGCGTTTGCCGCAACATGCAGGCGATTTCAGGTTCCCGTGGCTGTCGAGCGCTCGCGGTCAGGGAATGGCGCGCATGTATGGATATTCTTTGACCGTCCGGTATCCGCTGCCGATGCGAGAAGGCTGGGATGTGCTTTGTTGACACGCACTATGGAAAATAGGCATGAAATCGGCCTTGATTCATACGACCGTCTTTTCCCCAATCAGGACACCATGCCCAAAGGTGGTTTCGGAAATTTGATTGCGTTGCCATTGCAAAAGCGTCCCAGAGAACAAGGCAACAGCGTGTTCTTGGATGAACTGTTTCAGCCTAATCCTGATCAGTGGAGGTTTTTAGAGTCCGTTCAGAGAATGCCAATCGATCAGCTCGCTCGAATAACTTACGCGATAGCTCCCGAGGGGAATCCCATCGGAGTGCACCTTCATTTGCCCGATGAAGACGAGGGCGAAGCGCCATGGCTCTTGCGCCCTTCTCGGAAACGGAAGGAAAAACAAATCACCGGTCCGCTGCCGCCGAGTGTTCGTGTGGTGGTGAGCAATTTTATCTATATTGAGAAAGACGGCCTCCCGTCTGAGATGCTAGATCGCCTGATTCGCATCGCTGCTTTTCAAAACCCTGAATTTTACAAAGCTCAAGCGATGCGGCTCTCGACCTACGGTAAGCCGCGCGTCATATCCTGCAGTGAAGTCTTCCCCGAGCACATCGGCCTTCCACGAGGGTGCATGGAAGAGGTAGTCCATGTTTTCAAGTCACATCACATCAATGTGGAAGTTCATGATGAACGAAACGCGGGGCGGCAAATCGATGTTTCTTTCCACGGCGAATTGCGGCCTGAACAACGAGACGCCATCGAGCGAGTGCTTGCTTTTGACCAAGGCATACTCTGTGCGCCAACGGCGTTCGGAAAAACAGTGGTGGGGGCTTACCTTATCGCCAAACGAGCGGTTAACGCCCTGATCCTCGTTCATCGGCGTCAATTGATGGACCAATGGCGTGAGCGATTAGCGGCGTTTCTAGCCTTGCCGATTGAGCAAATCGGACAATTCGGAGGAGGAAAAGCTAAGAGAACCGGTTTGATCGATGTCGCTGTAATCCAAAGCTTGCAACGTAAAGGGGCAGTCGAAGATTTCGTCGCGGACTATGGACACGTGATAGTGGATGAATGTCATCATCTCTCTGCAGTGACGTTTGAACGAATCCTTCGCGAAGTCAAAGCAAAATACGTTCTGGGATTGACGGCAACGCCGAATCGCAAAGATGGGCATCAACCCATCATCTACATGCAATGCGGCCCGATTCGTTTTCATCTCAGCGCGAAGAAGGCTGCCGAGTCTTCACCACTCCAACATAAGGTTTTCCCAAGGATTACTGATTTCGGTTGGGATCGGGCTGAAAATGAGACGGCGATTCAAGATATTTATGCTGCTCTCATCGTTAGCCAAGAGAGGAACGACCTGATCGTCCGAGACCTTCAGCAGGCTTTGTCCAGCGGGCGTTCACCCCTTGTTTTGACAAGTCGGACGGGACATCTCGATTATTTGGCTGAACGCTTGCGTGGAGTTTGTCCGCATATTTTCATTTTGAAGGGTGGGATGGGCGCGAAGCAAAGAAAGAAACTGGCTGAATCTCTAGCAGCCGTTCCTGGCGATGAACCGCGCGTGATCCTGGCAACCGGAAGTTACCTCGGCGAGGGATTTGACGACTCGCGTCTTGATACGCTTCTTCTTGCAATGCCGATTTCGTGGAAAGGTACGTTGCAACAGTACGTAGGCCGCCTGCATCGCCTCCACGACAACAAGAGCGAAGTCCACGTCTACGACTATGCGGATGTGATGGTGCCTATGTTGGCTCGCATGTACAAGAAGCGCTTGGCAGGATACTCTGCGCTCGGCTATACGGTTGTCGAGGTTTTGCGGAGTTGATGCCGCGACTGCAACCTGAGCTCGTTGCCAAACGTTGGAGCTAAATATGCGATAGTCTTCCCATCATGCGCAGCGACTTGCCCAAACCCACGGTCAAGGAGTTTTTCCACGTCTTCTGGAAAGACTTGGGTGCCCGCCTTAGCGGTTCCCTGTCTGTTCCGTTCGCTTTCCTTGCTGCCTTTACCAGCAGCGCTCGCACGCGGCCTATCTACGGGTTGCTTGCGGTCACAGGGATAATAGTCACAGTCTATCAGGTGTGGTCAAAAGAGCGAGGAAACGCGCTGCTTATAGAAATCGAGCTGGAAAACGAATTAGCGAAACAGGGCAGACCACAGGTGACGATGGAATTAAAAAACGATGAATGGGGCACACTCTTTTTCTGCCTGATGAACTATACAGACTCACCAGCCGTCAACTTACGTGCTGATGATATTCAATGTGGCAGACAAGCGTTGCGGCTTGATCTTCCAACGCTAGTGTCTTCTGGCTTCAGCCCGAACATTCAGGTGTATTGCCCCGATAAGGACGGCGAGTCCAGAAATTGTATAGCGATAGCGTGTGCCCACAACAGAAAAAATGGAACTGATGTTTCGGAAACGATGCTCGCTGCGCTGCGGTACACAAACCAAGAAGCTAGTTACGAATGGGTGACGTTTTGCAAATTCTATTACGACTTCCGCATCAAGAAATTCTTAATTGAAGAGCAATGGATTGAAAGATACCAACCTGCGACACGCGAACATTTGCAGCGCCCAATTCTGACTGCTTCCTGACAACGTTCAACAACAATTAAAAATAGGCGGTGGGAATCGAACTAAAAGCGACGTTGAAGACGCGTAAGTTATTGATTCTATTAAACGTGAAAAACGCCAAAAACAGCGAATACGCCGAAGTGAGGTATACGGCGGGTACACGGACCGGAAAGAATCGCGCACTTGATTCGCCCATCCGGCACCAGACGCCACTCACGATGCCGAAGCATTCCCTTCGGAGTCATCGCCGCTTGCTCTTCGTCCATCCCACCAAAGTCATTCTGCGACCGGTAGTCGCAGCATACAGAATCATCCTTCATCAGAATGGCGTTGACTAGAGAGAAGCTGATTCGGACATCGCGCAGGGTGCTCACTACTATGACAATTCGAAGACCGCGACAAGCGGCTGGTTTCAACGGGTCATCGTGAACGATCCCATCAATCATCCCTTCACGGTGAGAATAGGCCGCCAGAGCTTCTACCGCTAATTCGTGCTGCTGTATTGATGTTATGGCAACCTCAGCGGCAAGGCTTTTCTGTACCGTCAAGAAGGGGCAGCTTCATTTCAGGGTAACGCCTACAGGTTTGCTTTCGGAGATTATAGTACGTTTTCTGGTCATCGGCGGAAACAGCCGCCGGGTTGGCTTTATACGTTGCAACCAAGTTTGCGAATATCGCTGTTACCTCAGTGCTTGAGCATTTCTTCGATACAGCGCACTCGCCGGGAGTGGGAGGGGTCTGAGGCACAGGGTGATTAACGATACCTACAGACGCGGTCTCGCTCGATGGCGGAAATTCCCGCAGGATGGTTTCTATACGACTCATAGTTGTCTTTGACCACAGTAGCGGCAGGCGGTTTAAGCCTGTCACGGTTGCCGACGCAGGATAGTTCTGTCTGATAAATTGAAGGAATTTCTGCGCCTGAGTTTTGTCCCCGGAGTAATAATATGCCATCGTTATTCCCCATTCCAGATCGACGGCTTGAGTCTCAGTCAAGTTCAACAGGTTCCCTTTTGTAGAAGAAAGCTTGTAAGCCTGAGAAAACTCCTGAAAAGCAAGCTGGAATTGATTCGCATCCAGGGCAGCCCATCCATAATTGGAATGGGCTGCGTGGTCGTTCGGGGATTGTTCCGTTTGGTGTGCACAAAATGGTAAAGCGCTCGCAGCTTGTCCTATGCCGTAATAGTAGAGGCATCCCGCACCGAGAGCGTCTCTTGTTCCCGGATAAAGTTGGTCCAGAGCTTCAAACCTGCGACCTGCCTCCGCATTGTCACGCATATCGAGAGACACAAATACGCCTGTGGCTAGTAGTTGAGGATCGCCGGGTACAGCTACCAAGCCCGCTCTCACTTGATCGTTCGCTTGTCCAAAATCGGACTGGCCAATATACAGGTACGTCAAGGCAAGATAGGGAGCAGAATCAGGAAAGTCGTCTCTTTCCACAGTATTAAAAGCAGTTTTCGCTTTTTCGACCTGCAATTGTTTTAAAGCATCTTAACCTTGAGAAAGGTGCACCCAGAAGTTGTCAGAGTTAATAATCAATAGCTGCTGAGCATATTTCGACCAACCATCTTGCTGGGTTGAAGCGCCATGGAAGGCTACTCCCGCCAGTACGGTGAGGGCCGTTTCATTCTTGGCGTCAGAACTTAGAGCCTTCCTTGCCATGTTTTCGGCCTGCTTATAGTTTCGTACTGAGTAGTACAACAGGGCGATCAATGGTAGGTCAGCGGCTGTCGGTGCCAATTCATTCGACGTCATTTCGTGCGCCAATGCGTCCTCAAAATGCCGTGCTTCATACAGGGCAATCGCATAATAGAAATGAGCTACAGCATCTGAGGGGTCTTTCTCTAGGGAAAGGCCGAGTTCTCTGAGGGCCCCATCGATGTCCCCCGTGTTTTCATCGAGTTCGCCTGTAAGGCGATGCGCGGCGGCGCTGTCAGGTTCCTTCGCTTTCAGTGTTTGGAGCGCAACCCTTGCTTCGTCAAATTTCTTGCTCTGCATCAGATTCTCGATTTGTTCCACGTTGGCGTTCACCGGCTCAGGCTCGTTTGGCAAGGTCTGAATCTTCGACGACTTAATCTGAATCAAGCGTTTCGCATCGTTGATCGGAATTGCAAAATTCAGATTTTCGCCGCCTTCGAGATACATGGTATTGACCCCGACAACCTCACCGAGCATGTTGAACAAAGGGCCGCCGCTACTGCCGGGAGAAATCGGTGCAGTGGTTTGCAAGAATTTACCGCCTTGTTCTTTGGATGTTCGCATTCCGCTGACGATGCCATTTGAAACCGTCGATTCGAGAGATAGCGGATTACCAATCGCAACGACTTCCTCGCCGACTTGAACATGGTCTGAATTGCCGAGCGTGAGCGTTCGGAATGTTTTGCCGTGTATTTTAATGACAGCGAGATCGCGGACTTTATCGGCTGCCAGCACACCATCAATGGGCAAGACCGTGCCGTCAGGGAACTTAACGATGGCGCTGTTGCCTTCTTTGATGACGTGGTAGTTCGTCACAATTACGCCGTCCGCGCTGACAAGGAAACCAGTGCCCTGAGCTAGAGGCTTATCACCTGCCGCCGTGATGATGGTTACGATTGCTCCATTCGCAGATTTAGCTATCGCCGGTATGGATTGGACGGGGCGGGGCGTCGTCTGCGCAGGCACGGGCGGTGCCAACTGCGCAGCAACGACACCAGCAACGAGAACAATCAGAGAAAGAAGTTTCATCGTGAAACGCCAACTCATCCCGGTCTCCCTTAATTGTAGATGCCAGCTACAATCGCGGCGGTCTGTCCGGCACGAAGAGTTTCCTCTACATGCAAGCATTACTCATGACTGTAAATTTAAGCGATGGTACTTTCCGTATGAGTTAATGGCGGTGAGGTGCCACCCGGTAATTCGGGTGATAGAATTGGCGAATGCGAAAGCCCCCGAAGCTGACGATGCCGCAGACCTGCATGACCGCGAATGTCTACGACGCGGCTCTCGACTATCCGAAAGGGAGTTTTGAACGACCAGGCAAGTAATATCTGTGTACCTCTACGTCCAACCTGCCCTTTGGTACAGATGTTCAAGTTTTCACTGGCGTGGCAGATTGGGACAGGTAAGCTGCGCCAGGAGACAGCGCATGGCAAAGATTGCAGAACACCCGGACCCACAGTCACCAGAAGGCAAGAAGCGCCGTAAAGACTGCGATGCTGCCAATGCTGGAATGATCTCTGCTGTAGACAAGCTTGTCGCTCTTGGCTTTAGGAAGAAGGCTATTTTTCACATGATTTCGATTCATATTTCGAGCCGTCCGCGAAAAGCAAAATCGTCAACTGTGAAGCATCAAGCAGGAATAAATACACTTGCGTGTGGAGGCCAACAATGAAAGTACGAATGGCAGTAGTTCTGGCCGTGCTGGTTCTTGTGGCTGTGTCGGCTGTTTACGCGAACTGTGACTTTCAGGCCACCTGTCCGATGCACAGCATCAGCGCCCGTGCAACAGGACAAACTAAGCGCACGGACGGCGGACAGCACTCATGGGCGGAATACCATTGTCCGGGAATGCAATCAGAGGCTGCCCATAATTTTTGGGTTCAGTGCGATTAACGCATGGTGACTCCCGGTAGTTCGAAGCCATCGCCAAGCTAATTGAAAAGTTCGCAGAAGATGTGCTCAACCGCAATAAGGCTCAGCGTCACATGATTTATTTCGGTCATGCCATCACTACTGTCGTTATCGTTGCCATCGGAGTATTCGGATATCTCAAAATCCTCTCGACTGAGACGTGTGGGGCGCTTTTGGGTGGCGTCATCGGCGGCCTCTACTACTCAAGGCGTTGAGATGCCCGTGCCCACAACGAAGGTGTCATCATGAGCGACTGGTATGAACAAGCGATAACTTATGGCATCGAGCGGGGATGGATTGACCGTCCGGGGTCTAAGAATCGGTTGAACGGGCTTGACGAAGTTCGCAAGAAGATGCCGAAAGCGATGCAGGCAGCATTGCCGCCACTCATCATCTTCTCGCCGGGTCTTGCCGTAGGCGGCGTAACGCTGCGAAGAGAGATACCTCTCAGCTATGCGTTCATTTACCTGTCGCCGACGCTGGAGGAAGAACGCTGCATCAATGCGACATGGGCTGTCGCCCACGAACTCGCACATGTGGTCTTGGGGCACGGTCATTACCGACTGCGAAATCAAGCGGAGGTTGCAGCGGATGAGAAAGCTGCGAGCGATCTAGCCGATACGTGGGTTCCGAAACACAATCCAGAGAATAGCCGCTTCGGGAGGCTGCTCAATAAAGGTGAAGAGGCACTAAAACTGGAGTTGGAAAAAATGCAGAATTCTGAACTTTGACTCGTGGTGTACTGGTTCTGCCGCGTCGGACACCGCATTGCGTATCTTCGCAGCGTCAGTCACGCCGACGGTTGCGGTTAACTCTGTCGGTACGTCCTTTCCACAATATTCCCCAACGACGCCCCCGTGTTTGCTATACCTAGAGCAAAAGCGGTGCTTGCTTCTCGCCAAATGTTGAGGGAGGTTCGATAGCATGAGCGACTGCGATAAATTAAGTTCACCACTACGCGCATTAAAAACACCAGGTGTAAGAGCGTCAGATTTAGGAACGACCAGGGCAGAGCATACTCAGAAAATGTGAGAGACAGTCCACGATGATTTAGCCAGCCTTAGGCAGATTGCCATTCGCGAGGATTTGCATGGGTAATGACTTTATCTCAGCCCGCTTTGCTCAGCAGGACGTGCTAGAAGCACAAGCACGCACGAAGGCTGCGCTGCAAAAGTACGAGGACGAGTCCATACGGGTCCGTGAAAGTAGTGACAAATTCTACAGCAACCTTGCTCTTTTCTCTGGCGGCACAATTGCATTGAGCATTACGTATTTGGGGTATCTGAAGAGCACACAGGGCAGGGAAATTCTCTATCCCAGAGTGCTGATTGGTGCATGGATTTGCCTACTGATTTGTGCCGTGACTTCCATTTTCTGCCCGCTATTCAATTCGTACTATGTGCATTTTGCGAGGCTCCGAATCTACATCAACAGTTTAGTTGAACAGAAGGAAACAGCGGCGGGCGCGATGGATAACCTGTTTCTCGTTAACGTGAACACGCCTGAAGAAAAGGAAAGTGAAAAAAATCGACTCATGGCAGAAACCAAAGACAAAAAAACCAGCAGAAAGTGGGCAAAGAGACGAGAAACCATTTCCAGCGTTTTGTGGACTGGGTTTGGGTGGATTGCGCGGCTTACGTTTCCAGTTGGCATTGGTCTGCTGATGTTTTTCGCGGCCAAGAACATATAGGCAGAAACTCAAGCCGTCGTTGCTGCTGCGCTTGGGTTTTGGTGCGATAGGCTCCATGCACCAGTTCGGCGATAGTCACCACCGACACCCCGATTTCGATTTCGCCCTGAACCGCCTTCAACTGTTCCAGGATTTCCCGAACGGTACGGCCTCTGCGTTCGGCATCGATAATGACGCTTGAGTCGAGGACTATTCCCACACTGGCGGGTTCCACGGCTTGCGGTGGCTGAGAATTTCTTGTACGTCTTCGGCGAAGTCTTGATCAAGGACCGGGGCCTTGCCGGTTTCTTCTTCGTGCGCTTTGGCCAGCGCTATGCACTCCGAGATGCTGCGGCGCTCCGGCTCGGCGGCATGAAGGACCGCCACGGGCCGCTCGCCATTTTCGATGATGACCTCCGCGCCCGCCCGCACTCGTGCCATCAGCGCAGCAAAGTCGTTCGCCGCTTCCGCCTCGGAGATGTGAATCACATCCTTTGCCATAGAGTGATTATATACCGCTGCTTTCTTGGATTGTCAGCAATATCGGGTATTCGCTCCGGTGTGAGTTAGTGTTTCAGGCCCTTTGAGGGCATAAAAAACAACATGCTTTACTGGAGGCGAGTTCTGGCCGTGGTTCGCGGCTGTCAAGCCCCGAAGCGCATTTCAGTGTCGCCCGGAGGGGCACGGAAGCGAGCACGGTTGGGGTATACCGAGCGGAGCTGCACAAGCGGGCTTTACAGTGGGAGCGAACTACGGCCTATCTTGCGCCGAGTAATGCAGTGGAGGGAGGAGATGAACTGTGTCGGTGCAGACATCCCAGCGATTACCGTAATTTAGCTATTAAAGCTAACACGCCTATGCTTTAATATGAGCTTGGCTTATTAAAGCGAGCTTGCATAGCAACCAATGGCGGATGAAAAACACTCAAGGCTCGGCACCTATGTCTCAACAACCACGGCGGGCGAGACGGTCAAAGCTTTTGTACCTCAACCCTTGCCTCCAGACCCGCCTGTCGATCTAAGTGGACTATACCAGCAGCTTGACCGGGCAAATCAGGCTCTTGGACGCTTAGACGGCCTGACAACGCTCCTGCCAGACACTCAGCTCTTCCTTTATCTGTATGTCCGCAAAGAAGCCCTGCTTTCTTCACAGATCGAAGGCACCAAGTCTTCCTTCTCCGATTTGCTCCTATTCGAAAATGAAGCGGTGCCCGGCGTTCCCATCGATGATGTCGAGGAAGTTTCCAATTACGTCGCTGCAATGCAACACGGACTTCGCCGCATCAAGGGCGGTTTTCCGCTTTCGCTGCGACTCATTCGCGAGATTCACGGAATTCTGCTGAGAGGCGGACGTGGGGCGAACAAGACACCCGGCGAATTCCGCCGCTCACAAAATTGGATTGGCGGTAGCCGTCCGGGAAATGCTGCATTTGTTCCCCCGCCGCCAGAACGCCTGACGGAGTGCTTGGACCACTTCGAGCACTTTCTTCACGACGAAAAACACAAACTGCCAGTCCTGGTCGAGGCTGGACTCATCCACGTACAGTTCGAAACGATCCATCCCTTTCTCGATGGCAATGGAAGGCTAGGTCGTTTGCTGATTACGTTGCTCCTCTGCGCCAAAGGTACTTTGAGCGAGCCGCTCCTCTACCTGAGTCTTTTTTTTAAGGCTCATCGCGAGCGCTACTATGAGCTGCTTCAGCGCGTTCGCACCGAAGGCGTCTGGGAAGAATGGCTCAGCTTTTTTCTTGAGGGGACGGAGATCACGGCTCGCCAAGCAGCAAGCGCAGCGGTTCAAATTCTTCATCTCTTCGAAACCGACCGGAAGAAGATCCAATCGTTGGGCCGTAAGACTGCATCGGCCCTGCGCGTTCACGAGTACATGCAAGGACACCCGCTAATCAAGATTGGCCCGACAGCACAGGCCCTCAAACTGTCCGTTCCCACCGTCACGGGTGCCCTTGAAAGCCTTGCAAAACTCAAAATCGCGAAAGAAATTACCGGCAAACGAAGAGATCGTCTGTTTGCCTATCCGCGCTATCTAGAAATCCTCAGCGAGGGAACTGAACCCATGACTGGCGGATGACGGCAGATTGCGACGGAATCCTAAGACCGCTACGTCAGGCTGGTTTGCGAACGATATCGCTGGTGAGCCTCTCGTACACCCTGTGGTCTGCACAATCGGCCACCACGTTTTCTACGCCTAAAGCAATTCTCGGACCGGGTCTGAATTACTTCGAGCGAGATTTCATCGCTACGTCGCGGGCAAATGCATCAAAGTCTGTCTCGTACTTGGCGGTTTGCCAATCAGGCGTCGCCTTGTTTTCGTCTAAAAACTTCGCAATCGCAACAATCAAAGGATCATCGTTCAAACGGTCCAGTTGACCGCGAAGTTGAGCAGCTCCCAATGTGTAGTCCTTTATGCTGTCCGCAGATTTGATTGGCGCAGGAACACCGAGAGTAGCCATTACGCCTGGCAGCATGACCAACATCCTCTGCACTCGCAGATTGACCATCGCTTTGTGAATTTCGATCCAACCGTTTCGGGTGTCCAATTCCAAGTCACGGCCACGCATATACGTGAGCGTTATTTTCCCAATCCGCCAGGCCAGGGCACCGAAGAACACCGCCAGGCCAGCGAACAGAAGTGTAAGAACATCCTTACTCACGAATTCCGTCCAGACCCACTTTAGATGGCAGTATGCGTTCACGAGGCAGTGTCCTCTTGGCCCGGCCCCTCTGCGAGAACTCGTTGTGGGAAATAGGTATTTTTCACACGCTCTGACTTGAACAGATACAGGAAGTAGAGAAGCGAAGCAGCGAAGAATCCGCTTAACCTAAACATATCGGCCTGGTCCCCGAGAGCTGAATTTACAATTGCAAGGAGATAGTAGGCGGCGTCTGCTGCCAGATATATCTTGGCGAACAGCACACCCTTGGGATTCTTATAGCCGAGCATTATCGCGGCAGTGCCACCAACGGCAGCAAACGCAACGTTCGCAAGAATTAGTAGCACACTGGTAGAGCCGACAGCACTGAGGCCTCGCCCGACCGCGCCAATAGATAGCTTGATGATGAGCAGAAGCAACCAACCTCCTATACCCGCTTTGGTCTGGTCGGTCATTTGGAAACCTCCAATTCCTATCGATTTAGGCGATATTGCCCACGTCCAACGCGAACAAATAGCTCCGCTGTGTTCCCGTTTCCGACGGAATGCTTCCCGAGAAATGTATGATACGTTCGTTCTGCCCATCCTGGACAAGCTCGCTTAACCATTGCGGCGTTGAAAGGCTGTGCGAGCTTTCCGGAACGAACTGCGGCATAAATATCGGAAGCGAACTCTTTCATGGTTTGCAAGGGAAAGCCTCCTGAAGCGCCAGCAAAATCAACAACGCCGCGTGGTCATGTAAGCTCTTCGGATTCTCACGTAGATATTTCACCACAAGAGTAACCACCTGCGGCGTCGGCATGAAACCTTCTTTTGGAAAACAAATCAATGACGACGAAAAATGGAGTCGGGCTTTCTCCGCAGCTTCCGTTTCGGCGTATCCATCAACGACACCGAGGATGTAGCCAGTACAATGGCAACCGTCCACCCATTCTTTGTCGGTCAGTGTTGTATCGCCATCGATGACCCGCATGGCCTGTTTGCAGTCTTCAAGCAATTCATTTCCCGTGGGCATGTCTTGGGTCACTGTCGGTTTCTGCGCGGCTGTCGCAGATCCCAGATTCATGGGTAGGAACACCTGAGCAAGTAGCGCAATCCCGACCACTGCATTACGGAGTTGTCGCATTTTGACGCTTCTGTGATGACATCGGCTGAAAGCATCATGCCATTCCCCGTTTAATTCCGCGAGCACGTCATTGCCTAAACGACCATCAACATAAAAACATGACCGTCATAAGAAGTTGAAACCGCGGTAGAATCCGCCCACGGAGGGATCCGAATGACGCAACCAAACAAGCCCACGATCTCCAAGATATTGCTTTATCTGGCGATTTTGATTGGGGGCGTCCTTCTCGTTGACTGGTTGCTATCGGAGATTCTCAGTCTTCCCGCTGAGGCTACATACCAACTCACGAAGGCATCCCTTGATGCTGTGGCGGCGGTAGCGGTTCTGGGTCTTGCATTTGCTCGCTCTCGGCTCAATATGAAGGTGGTATTGATCGCCACAGGAGTGCTTTCGTTGGGCCTGACTCTTTGGGTCTTTTCGGTTGGGCATCAATCCAGCAACGCGGGCGCAACCTCGTACATCGTAAGCACAGAACACTTTGACGAAAATGGGAAGCCTGTGTGGACGCTCGCTCACGGAAAACAACTTTATACCGTCAACTATGACAACACCTGCACTCAGCAAACCGCCGCTGCCGACTGTGCACACGCTCTCCAGGTTGGAGAAGGATTTGGAGAATCCAATGTGTCTTTCCACGGTGACGGCCACGTGGTTGCCCTCAATGAACCCGACAAGAACTTGACGCACTTCTATCAGGTGGTGCGAGTCGATGCGGTTCCCTAAAGGAGGACAATAATGTCCAAAGTCTATTTGTATGTTTTGGACGAAAAAGGGAAACCACTTAAGGAAGCTCCCGAAGCAATCGCTACGGAAGTACGCGAGGCAATCCAAAGAAGCAAGGCGGGCGGTCCCCCGAAAGGTTAGCCTGCGGTACGCCGGAAACTGGAGGGAAAATGCTTCACACGGACGATATAGTCGAAGAGAAAACAACAAAGCGACAGGGCAGGCTTGACGAGGCACCCCGAATAAAAACCGATGTGCTTCGGTGGCGCGTGTTGTTTTCGGATGGTGGGGACCCGCTGCTGAAATACTTCCTCAAAGAAGAGGAACTTCTTCTGATTAAGTGCCCGCACACCGATAACGAAGAAGCCAGTTTTGTGCCCGAGCGCGGAATCATGGGCTGATACAACAAGTGAAAACAAAAACGGCATACCTACTAATTGGCATACCCCTCGCAATTTGTATTCTCGGGATTTCCCTCGATAGAAATCTCTCGAAACCTTTAGCTCAAGCCCTCGTGGATTACTTGCTTGTCGTCGGAGTGTATCTTCTTGTTAAAAGGATGATCAAGAAATCCTAGCGTGGTAGAATTCACCGCAAGTGAGGGTAGTCCCATGCAATATGAAGATGGTACTGCGGTTAAGATCGGTCATGTGGTAACGGTCCAAAGTGGGCCAGAACGCTACATAATCATCAACCTCGGCGAATCTAATGTCGTTAAGCTCCTTCAGATCGGAAATATCCAGAGGGACGACTCTCCTTCGCTCGGAGAAATGATAATTTTCCCGACAGGGTTTACCCGAAAGACTCCGGCTGCCGACTTGACCAGAGTTGGATCAGCCCGCATCAACGTCGTTGAAGAAGATCCGATTATCTAAAAACGCCACCGTCGTACTATTAGGTTTCTTCCGTTACTGGCGTTACTATTTTCCTGGCTAAAGTAGGCGCACATAGGTGTCTAAAGGCGTATTAAAGCGCACCGCTTTAGCTGAAAGAAAGGGGATAGGCAAAAAAGCCAGTAAAAATGAGGCTGTCGGAGGCCCGGTATTGAATCCCACCCTCTCCGCCATTTTAAGAAACCAAAAGACTTAGAGCCAAAATCCAAAAACTGTTACCACCACTGTTGCCGATCCCGTGAAATAGCTCGGCTGAAATTTCCACGAAATCGGTATTGTAACAATGGAGAACAACATGGCTCGAAGCGTAGAACTTCTGGCACGCATCAACGCTGGCAACGGCAAATCCCCCTATGGGAGGAAGATCGAAAAGCTCATGGATGCGCGTTGAAGCTATAGGGCCAGAGGAGGAGACTCCAAAAAAATATGATAGCAGGAGCGCATAGCGTTCCTAGCGAGAAAGTGTGAGCCCTTGCTCGATAGTCTGCTGCGTCGCTTGTCGAACAGGCGAGGACGGCTCCATTCTCTGAGTGGCCGAGTCCGGCGCGCGCGTCGGCTCCGTTGCGGATTGATGCGATACGTTGCGGCTCAGATGTTCGCTAAGATGGGTTTTATCGTTGGTGTAGAGTTGCGCGTCGTAGCGGCCACGTGACACGGCCACATATGCCAAGCGTCGGTTGACGAGTTTTTCTCCCGCCTGCTCCGTGTCTACGTGGACTAGCACGCGGTCGCCGGTCTGTCCCTGGCTGCTATGGCTAGTCATGGCATAGCCGTAGTCGAGATGCGGATTCTCTTTGATGTTAAATGCGACTGTCCGGCCCGAATCGAGGCGCAGTTGCAGGTTGCCTGAATCATTGATCTTCTCGATGGTTCCCATCTCACGATTCGCAACGTGTTGCTCGCGGTTCGGCGCAGTGAATTGCACGCGGTCGCCTTGCGAAAACGCGCGCTCCGTTTCGCGGTACAGCGTCACGCCTTGCAGGCGGCGTGGATCGTAGCTGACCTTCTCACCGCTCTCGCGTTTGACCGTGAGTAGATTCTCTTTCGCATTGATACGTTCCACGCGTGTGTACTCGCCTGCTTCGATGCCGTGCGTCTTGCTGCCCTTCGTGTAACGCACCGCGTCGCCCGGATCGTATTGCTCGGCCCACTGCCGGTCTGCCCCGGTGATCTCCTGCCGTGCTATCAGCACTCTCATTGGGTGCTCGCTGTGGTCCACCTGCCCTCGCGTCTGCATTTCCCGGTGGATGATCTGATTGATCGCCACGCGCGATTGATTGTCAGGGGAGACGATTAACGTGCCCTCTGGCTGCTTCGCATACTCACGGGCGATTTCCTTCAACCGCTCGCCGTGGTCCGCAATTTCATGCACCCGTCCCTGCGCGTCGAGTTTTTCTATTGCCCCTTTCACGTCACCGCGTGAAAGCTGCTCCACTACTTCTTTGAGTCCCGGGTCTTTCTGCCGCACGATTTCGTCAAGCCGTGCCGTTTGGATTCCAGCTTCCTGTAGCTGCTGATACGGTGTCCCCGCTTCGACTGCCTGGTGCTGCCGCACGTCGCCCACCAATAACATTCGGTCATTGTCTTTTAGTCGATGCAGGAACTCGTTCATCTGCTTCGTGCTTGCCAGACTCGATTCGTCCAGAACATAGAGCCGCTTTTGACTGCCGTGCCGTTCATCGTTCCGCGTGAGATGCCGCTGCAACGTGCTTGATTCGATTCCAGCCTCGCCCAGCTTTTGCGCCGCACGTGATGTCGGAGCGAACCCTTCGACCTTGTAGCCCTCTCGCTCAGCAGCTTCGCGCACTACTGCCAACGAGGTCGTTTTCCCAGAGCCGGCAACGCCTTCCATTGCCGTAACCTGATCCCGGCTTGCGAGGATTTGTTCGACCGCCGCACGCTGGCTCTGGCTCAAGTGTGGATGGTCTTTCTCGATTTCCCTGCGCGTATCGAAGCTAACAAGCGCTCCGTATTTGTTTCGCCCATCGCGCATGACTTGGATCGTGTCTTGCTCGTATCCGATCATTTCGCGCGTAGTGAACGCGCGGCCTGGTGCGCCTGTTTTCTTCTCCACTCCAATAAACTCACCGGCATTGACGCGCTTCTCGAACTCAGACCGAACCTCGGTGAGTGCCGCGTCCCCCATCGAACGCCTCAGAGCATCCCGCAGAAGATCCCGCTCTTCGACAACCGCCTCACGCTCCAAGTTCCTCTCCTTCGAAAATGTCACCGCAGATTGCGCCATCTTGGGAGGCACGTCTCGCTCGGTGTGGTGCGTTCTGTCCCTGGCTGTCTCCACGACTCGCTCGGGCTGACTACTGAAGGCCTCCGCGATCTGTCGATGCCGCTGCTGCATCTCTTCGTGTGAAAAGTAGGTCTTCGCTTCGCGCGTCTGGTGCGCAGCGATCTGCGCCGCGCCAGCTCCTCGCTGGTTCTCCTTTGCGAGATGTTCCTCGATCTGCTGGCGGCGTGGACTCGACGCTGCCAGATATTCCTCGCTGTAGCCTTTAATTTCCGGTTGCCCGCTCTTCCCGCGCTCGATCTCATAGCCCAAACCCTTCAAGCGCGTGGCGAGTTCAGAGCGATATGCCGCCGTGGCATATTGCTGCGTCTTGTACAGTTCCCGAGGTTGCAGCGCGTGAGATTCGCCGTCCGCTGTCTCAGTAAGATTAAAGAAGACGACGTGCGTATGCAGTTGCGGCGCGGCATAGCCGTTTACAGGTCGTGCGCTGTCATGCTCGAATTTTGCTGCTATCCATTTGCCGGTCGTTTCTGCGGGAAGATTGCCGCCGATGCGAGCCTGGACATAGGTCTCCAATTCATCGAGTGCGACGGCGACGCTCTCCCGATGTGCGTCCCGCACTCGATCATCCCCGCCTACGAGCGCCGTCAACGATACGCTCTTTGGAGCCGAGAACGTTGCATCCCATCCTGCACGGTGCTCCATCGGGCTTACTTTCTCGCCGCGTGCGCTTATGTATTCACGCGCCGTTTGGTGGCGGATGAGTTGCTCGCCAGTGATCGGCTGCTGGCCTTCTGACAGCCGCACAAAGTATTCCTCGCGGACCTCGCCGCGCAGCCCCCACTGCTCGGCGAGTCTTCCGTGCCACTCGCCGCGTATCTGGTCCGCTTCTGTGTAGTAGTTCTCGCGGGCGTTGGCAAACTCTTTCGCGTGATACGTCTGTGCCTGGCCTGCGCTTAGCGGCTTGGAGATGGTCAGCATCTTGGCCTATTCGAAAAAGTGCTCCTGTCTCGGCCCGGATCGTGTCAATTGATGGTCGCGGTTCTGCCTTATTTCGTCCTGCGTGAGTTTCTGTTCCGGCATCCCATTCGCGCCCGCTGCCGCCGCTGCTGCTTTTGGCGGTTCCTCCAGTCGCATGTTCGCCGGTCTTTGGATGTACTTCGGATGCTTACTCGGCAGTTCGACGAACG